>JBBRML010000091.1:0-13868 GCA_038230855.1 Fimbriimonadales bacterium
AAAGCTAACCGCCACGTTCAACATAACGACCCTGGCAACGACAACCGACAAGCCAGTGACGATTTCGGCGACGAGCAACGGCGTGACCGTCACGTGCGTTCTGACCGTCACCTCAGCGCGAGTGCTCAAGGTGGTTATGAACCCGACGTCGGTCGTCGGAGGCGTCGGATCGATGGGAACAATTACCCTTTCTGGTCCGGCACCCGCAGGCGGTGCGGTTGTGAGCCTCGCTAGTTCAAGCTCGGTGGCTAAGGTTCCGGCAACGGTGACGATTGCGGCGAAAGGGCTGACCGGCACCTTCAAGGTGACGACAATTTTGCCGAACTCAGATGTTCCAGTGAACATCACGGCAACATTGAATGGTGCGAGTCAGATCGGAGTTTTGACGGTTACGGGACCCAAGGTGAAGTCGATGACGATCGCTCCCGCGTCGATCCTGCAACTTCACACGGCAGTTGTGACGGTTACCCTTTCGGTCGCTGCTCCGGCCGGTGGGCTCACGCTCGTTGTCGCGAGCGACAAGGCGGCGATTTCGGTTCCATCGAACGTTATCATCCCAGCGGGAGCGATCAAAGCGACATTTACCGCGACCGGCAATGCGGTGACAGCGATCGTGGTCGGGCATATCACCGCGAGTTGCAATGCCTCGTCTGCAACGGGAACACTGACGGTCAAGGTCAAGTAGAGAGCACACTGCAAGGCTTTACAGCGGACCTTTCTGGCGGTACGTGGTCAAGCCTTTTGAAGTTCAAGCAGACTGACTTCGGGAGCGCAGTTGAGACGTGACGGCAGGAAAGTCGTGCCGATGCCACGCGAGACATAAAGCGGTGTGCTCGTTGACTCGTAGAACCCCTTCACGTACTTCTCGCCGTACGAAGTGTGCATCGGGGTGTAGCCGAACGGAAACACGAACTGACCACCGTGCGAGTGACCGCTGATTTGCAGCGCGCAGCGACGCGGCAAGGTGCCGACGAGGTCTGGCTCGTGCCAAAGCACGATGATCGGATTCGCGGAGACGCCATCGAATGCCTTGACCATATCCACGTCGCCGGCTTTTGCGGAGTCAATGCCTACCCAGGTCACCTTGTCATGGACGACGGATTGATTGCGCAAAAGCTTGATGCCCATCTCGTCCAGCATCAACTTGAGGAGGTGCGGGTCACCGTTGCTGTAGTCTCGGTTGCCGAGGCAAGCAAACACCTTCGGCTTGATATGATCGAGGGCGTCGAGCGCGCGACCAACTAAGAAGGGCGTGGTCGGGGTCCAGTGGTCAATGATGTCACCCGCGAGAACTATGACATCCGGCTCCTGCTCTAAGGCGAGCGCAACCGCTCGCTTCGCCAGGTCGAGGCTGTTATGGTCCTTGACGTGAAGATCAGCGAGGACAGCGATCTTGTAGCCATTGAGCTTTGCGGGCCATAGCGGGAGCCGCAGCACGCGCTTCTCAACCACGAGGCGGCGAGCCTCAAACAACGCACCATAGGCGAAGACTCCTGCGCCCAAGAACCCAGTGGCCAGAAGCGCGTCGCGAAACTTCATGTTCTTATTATGCCGACCGAACCGTGAGTACGCTCACTTCAGGTCGACAGAACAGACGCAAACGGGGACCGACCGTTCCGACGCCACGTGACACGTACAGCGGGACCGGAGCGTCAGGGTAGAAGCCGGCGATGTACTTTCGCGCCCCGAACGGCGTGTGCATCGATAACCCGCCGGGCAGGCAGATTTGGCCACCGTGACTATGCCCCGAAATTTGGAGACTCACGAAGGTCGGCATATCGTCGACGAAGTCTGGTTCGTGCAGGAGGGCAAGCATCGACTTGGAGTGGGCGCCGGCCCTGATCGCATCTGGCCGGTGCAAACCCGCGATCGCGTCATCAACGCCGAAAATCGTGACGCCATTCATATCGAAAGCCTGGTTGCGCAGTAGGTGCAAATCGAACTCCTTAATCGTGTCGATCACATGCCGCGGCGAACGGGCCCAGTAGTCGTGATTTCCTAGAGTCGCGATGACCGGACACGTTGCCTCACGGAGGGGCGAGAGGGCATCTCGAAGGTGTTGCAAGGTGACGGGACCGCTGAAATTGACGAAATCGCCGGGAAGCACGATTACGTCTGGACTGGCTTCGATCGCGAGTCGGCACGCCTCGGCGGCGACGCTCGCTTCGCGGTGCGAGTTGGCATGAAGGTCACTTACAACGGCGACGCGAAAGTCGTTCGCGTCCCAGGTCGGCACATCGAGAGTTCGGGTTTCGACGACTAACCGATCCGCACCGATATCGGCGTACGCGAAGGTCGCGGCGCTGGCAAACAAGCCATAGCCTGCGGCGCGCAACACGGCTCGACGGGAATTCTTTGGCGTAGCGGACTCGTTATTGCTCATCTTCGCGGCGGGAACGTAGAGTGTACCGACGGCCCCGTCTTAACAATCTTAACAATTGGTTAACAGCCCGTCGGTACCTTTCTTAAACAAGCAATGAAGAAGCTAAATGTATTTTGTGGTGCAGCCGTTCTCGGCGCAATGGCCTTAGGTTTAGGGTCCGGTTGTTCGGGAGACTCCTCAAGCAAAGATAAGGCAGCGACTGATGGCTCGTCCAAGAATGCGGAGGCCCCCATCTCGGGTGCGCTCGCGATTGATGGCTCGACAACCGTCTATCCGATCGTTTCCGCGGCCACAGAGGACTTCGTGAAAGCGAACCCTGACGTGAAAGCAACGGTCAGCAAAGCCGGCACCGGCAGTGGCTTTAAGAAGTTCGAGCGTGGGGAAATCGATATCGCGGCCGCTTCGCGACCGATCAAGGACACGGAGGAAGCGGCGCTGAAAGCAAAGGGAATCGAGTACATCGAGATTCCGATCGCGTATGACGGCGTTTCGATCATCGTCAGCAAGTCCAACACGACGTTCGACAAAACGACGGTCGAAGAGTTGAAGAAGGCGTGGTCGGAAGGCAGCACGGTCAAGACTTGGGCTGATTTGCGCGCGGGCCTTCCTGCAGCTAAGATGGCGTTTTACGGTCCGACGGAGAATCACGGCACCTACGAGTACTTCACGGAAGCGGTCAACGGCAAGAAGAATTCGATCCGAAAGGACACGCAGCTGAATCAGGAGTACACGGCGATCGTGAACTCGGTTGCGGGCGACAAGAACGGCATCGCGTACGTGGGTTACAACTACTATGCGGAGAACAAGGACAAGGTCACGGCCGTTGCGGTCGGAGGCATTTTGCCCACCGAAGCAACCATTGCGGACGGCACGTACACTCCGCTATCTCGACCGCTGTTCATCTATGTGAACAAGAAGGCAATGGCCGATAAACCAGCGGTCAAGGGCTTCGTTCAGTATCTGATGAGCGAGAAAGGCGACGGTGCGGTCAAAGAGGCCAAATATGTGATCCTTCCCCCCGAAACTCGAGCGGCGATCAAGGCACATGTTGACGCGCAAGAGACGGGATCGAAGTTCGGCAAATTTAAGCCGGGCGACAAGATGGGCGACCTTTACAAGAAGTAAGCCACTCTACTTTCGCCGCCCGAAATCGCAACGCATTCGGGCGGCTGTTGTGTTTTCAAGACTCCTCCTGAAGGGTAGATTACGATACCAATGCACTCCGCCGAGCCACTATCAACCCCACCGACGACGTTCGGGTTGGGTAGGCGCCGACCTCTTGCTAAGCTGATGTCGGAAGCGGCAATTCGTTGGTTTTGCTTTGCCTGTGCGCTCATCTCGGTTGCCACAACTTTCGGGATCGTATGGGTGTTGCTCAGTCAGTCTCTGCACTTTTTCACCAAAGTCTCACCGCTCGACTTTTTGGGCTCTGCTGACTGGCGGCCGGGCACGAGCCCGCCTCATTTCGGGGTGATTCCCCTTATCGCGGGAACGCTGATGATCACGATCGGCGCTGGCGTGCTCACGTTGCCGTTGGGGCTCCTGAGTGCGATATATCTTTCGGAATACGCAGTGCCGAAAGTGCGTGGGGTTCTCAAGCCCGCCCTAGAATTGCTGGCCGGAATCCCAACCGTTGTCTATGGCTACTTCGGCTTGTTTTTTGTGACTCCGGCGCTCAAGCATCTTTTTCCCGCGATCAAGTCGTCCAACGCGGCGGCGGGAGCAATTGTTGTTGCGATCATGATCCTTCCCCTCGTGTCCTCGCTCTGCGAAGACGCCCTAAGGGCGGTGCCGAAGGCCCTTAGGGAGGGCGCATACGGATTGGGGTCGACGAAAGCAGAAGTAACGACGCGAATTGTAGTTCCGGGCGCTCTGTCAGGGGTTATGGCGGCGTGTATTCTGGCGCTGTCGCGCGCCCTTGGTGAGACGATGGCGGTCACGCTCGCGGCAGGCGCAAATCCGCAATTGACTCTGAATCCGCTCGATGGGATCCAAACCATGACCGCGTACATCGTTCAGACAAGCAAGGGTGATGTCGACTTCGGGTCCGTTCGGTACTACTCAATTTTTGCAGTGGGCGTCACCCTCTTCGTCTTCACGTTGGCGATGAATTTGGTCGCGCAACGGCTGGTCCGCAAGTTTCGGCAGGTGTACGCATGATTGTCGATCCACGCATTTTGCGACGGCGTAAGCGTTTCGATGCTGCGTTCCGGCACCTCAGTTTTTGCGCGGCGGCACTCGGCGTGCTTTTGCTGATCGTTTTTTTAACCAAAATTGTTGTTGACGGTTATCCTCGGCTGAGCCTCGACTTTATCAAAGGCGCACTATCCAGGCGTCCCGCGCGGACAGGAATATGGCCCGCGGTGATCGGGAGCTTCGAGATCATGCTGCTCACCATCGCCTTTGCCGTACCCCTTGGGGTTGCGGCGGCGGTGTATCTCGAGGAGTTCGTCACAAGGCAAAACCCATTCACAAGGTTCGTCCAACTGAACATTGCAAACCTCGCCGGTGTGCCTTCTATCGTCTATGGCCTCTTGGGCCTATCGGTCTTTGTGTGGACATTCGGCTTGGGACAAAGCATCATTTCAGGTGCGCTGACGATGACTCTTCTCGTGCTTCCAATGGTCATCATCGTGACGCAGGAATCACTGAAGGCGGTTCCCCGCTCCTACCGTGAGGGCTCGCTTGCCCTGGGTTCGTCGAGATGGCAATCGATTCGGCTCCAGGTTCTTCCCTCTGCGGCACCGGGAATCATGACTGGAGTCATCTTGGCTGTCTCGCGCGCCATTGGGGAAACAGCCCCCCTAATCGTGGTCGGAGCGGTCAGTTTCGTGACGACGACACCGACGAATTTGAGGTCCAACTACACGGTGCTGCCGATTCAAATTTTCGACTGGGCGATGGACTCAAAATCAGAGTTCAACAAGGCTGCGGCGGGGGCAATATTGGTGTTGATGCTCGTATTGCTCGCGATCAACTCAGTCGCGATCGTGCTTCGAGCGCGCAAGCGTACGTAATCCTCAGACCGCCGGGAACAATTCGGCGGCCAATATCATAGAATAAAGAACGTGGACGAGTGCTCGGTCGTCAAACAGTGAAGAGTGCCATGAATTGCCCCCAATGCGCCAAAGCAATCTCCGCCAATCAGGCATATTGCATGCACTGCGGAACTCAGATCCCCCAGACGACACCCTCTGCCGTAGTCACGGCGGGAACGTCGAGTAGTCCCGTGGCGATGGCGGTGGCCATGCAGGATCAAGCACGAAAGCGAGCCCTCGGCCTTTCGGCTATCGTCGCAATCGCGTTCCTTCTTGGCGGGGCGTACCTGACGCGCGCGGCAGGGCTTTGGGGCGCCTCTGCATCGCAAACGGATAACAAGGCATTGCAGGCAAATGGATCCTTGCCTAATTCTCGCGTACTCGCCGCATCTGGTAGCGTGCCAAATGCCATGACGGTCAAGACCGCCTCGACGGGCCCGGCCGTGATGCAACAGAATGCGGAGGCGCCAGAAAAGATGCCGCAAGATGTGCTCGACTGGTTGAAGCACCTCGAAAAATGCGAAGCCAAGAAGGTCTCCATTTCGGGCGATCAAATCGCGGAAGTGACTGTACTGATGCAAAAAATATCGGTACTGGGCGCAGGAATGGGACTCATGGACCCATACGATCAATCCTCCGACGAGAAGGGCGACCTAGAGCCAAGTGGGTACGCCAAGGGCAAGATAATGGACCTGCGGCCTCAGTGGAGCGCGCTTTACAAATTTTATCGGAGCTATCCACCACCTGCCGAGTGCATCCCGATCGCCAACGACTTCGACAAAGCGATGTCGGAGATCCCTGGAATGATGGGCGACCTTGGAGACGTGCTTAACCACGTGCAAGCGAATCCTTCTGACGCCCTCAAGGACATGAAGAAGTTGCAAAACACGAGCTACGGAGACATTGATCGTTACTTCAGTCGATGCGACGAAAAGGTGAATCAGATTTGCGACAAGTACCACATGCACAAGTGGTTCAACATCAAGAGCGACGTGATGGCGGGCGGCGTGCTTGGCAAACAGAGTCTGCCTTCCGGCGGCTAAGCCGCGAGCTGCTTGGACGAGGCGGTCAAAACGGCAACGTTGTTTAGCGCCCCCGTGTGCATTCCATTCCGACCTAACGTTTGGTGATAGCAGGTCAGCGCGCCGTCTTTCAGGCCAAGTTTCGCCAGACAGTTGCCGAGGGTAAACCACCCTTCCGCGTGCTCCGGCGCGTAACGCAAGCCCGATTCGTACATGTGAGCGGCGTCTAAATATCTTGCCTTGCTATACAGTAGGTCGCCCGCATTGAAATACGCGATGGGCAGGGCGGGGTTTTGCTTGATTGCGGACGAGTAGCGCTCAAGCGCGGTGTCGGTCTTCCCTGCGGTTTCCAAAAGACGACCCCACTCAACATAAACTTCGGCGGATGGTTTGTGATAGATGACGAGGGCATCGAACGCGGCGAGGGCGTCTTCGGTGGTCGTCGTCGAGGCGACCCACATCGTCCATTTGTCGAGGTCTTCGACGTCCGACTCCCACTCGTCGCGCAGGGTCGAGGTGTCTCCACTCGCGGGTGATTGTGAGACCATGCACCGGCGGAGTCCCTGCTCGGAGACTTCGCGTGTATCTGCGTAAGCCGTACCGCGACGATACCAATCGGCAGCCTGAGAAGCCTGCCCGGCACGTTCGTAAGTATGTGCGCGTGAGTACACGGCGGCGGCACAGTCAGGATCGGCGGCAAGGGCGATCTCAAACATCTGTTGGGCCTCATCTAGGCGGTCGAGATCAGACAGTATCTGGCCTCGAACGAGATATCTCTTGTAAGTGAAAATTCCTCGGTCGCCGGCCTTGCCTTTTGGCCAAGGGGCCGCGATGCACTTGTCGGCGGCGATGATCGCTTCATAGAAGCGTCCCGCTCGGGCGAGAATCGATGCTCGCTCGAATTCGTTGAGGATTCCACCGTATCCAGCGGCATCCGCGGCATCGCAGACTTTGAGGCACGCTTCCAGTTCGCCAAGGTGGGAAAGTGAGCACGCCCACACCTGATAGGTCAGCGGGCCGAAGTCACGCTCCGCATCCAGGCGCTTTGCGCACTCTTCCGCCGCGCGTACGGCTTCGTCATAGCGCGCTCCGATAAGATGGGCGTTCGCCAAATTGAACCATTGGAAGGCATTTTCGCGATCGTTCTCGACAACGCGCTGCAGAAGGGCGATCGTCTTGTCAATCTTGCCTTTTGCCTCCATCTCGGACGGGCGGTAGCCGTGGTGGGCGATGAAGCGGCCATCGATTGTTGCCCAAGGCAAGCCAAGATCGACGAGTGAAGGCTTAACCTGCTCGTGGATTGCTTCCGTAAACTTGACGCCGGGGACATTTCGGAAAAGGCGAATGGCACTGTGTACGAACTCGTTTGAGTTTGTGCGATCGTCGGTAAAGTTGACGATCTCAGTGTAATAGCCGCCAAATTGTGGTCGCACGATGGCCCGATTGATTGCGGGGACGGCGGCCGGATTGAGTTCTTCGTCGGCGTCGATCCAGAGCGCCCACTGGCCGGTCGCAAGCTTTAGGCTCTCGTTTCGCGCGGCGGCGTAGTCGTCGCACCACTCAAAGTATCCAAGCGTCGCACCGAACCCTTCCGCGATTTCCACTGTGCGGTCTGTCGAACCCGTGTCAACGACAACGATCTGAGAAGCGACGCCCTTTAGGCTCGCGAGACAGGTAGGTAGACGTTGCTCCTCGTTCTTGACGATTAGGATCGCAGTGACGTCAATCCCGACATTTTCGGGAGGCTGTTCGCCGCTTTGCGAAAAGCGGGCGTAGTGCTGCCCGACTCTGGCGTCGAGCGGGTTCTGCAGGGAGCAGCAGTAAAAGTGGTTTCTGAGAATCTGCCGCAGCATCTCCCGGTTCTCCGCGCCTGCGGTCCGCGAATACGCTTCGGCAGCGATGAACTCGCGCTGAAGGTAGCAATCGAGAATTGCCTGTTCGCAGAGTAAGTCGGGGCTCGAAGGATCAGAGCGCAGTGCGCTCGCGAGAATCGCTTTCGCCTCCTCGGCCTTGAGAGCGAGTATGGCTTCATGAGCTCGACGGGCGGCGGCGGAATAACTCATGCGGCTCGGGCGAGGCGGGCGTGGATGTGCTTTCGCGCACCGGCGATGCTAAACATCTCCTCCCGAAGGAGGCGCTTGATGATGAAGATAGTCTGGATGTCTTCTGGGCGGTAGCGTCGTTGCCCGCCTGATGTGCGCTGAGGGCTCAGGAACTCCGCGAACTCCCGGCCCCAGTACCTAAGCGTGTGGATCTCGATTCCGGTGATCGCGCTCGTCGCACTGATGCTCAGGCTTTGCTCTTGTTTTGATCGGCTCTTGGTGACAACCATGGTTCGTTGAAGATCAACCTCACAGAAGTTATCGGCGAACCTAGCAGATTTTGCAGGTTAGCGGCGTCCAAAAAAGAACTGCAGCATGCTCGGCAATCGCCTTGCCCACGCGCCTTCGTTGTGAACGGCATAGCCATCCTTGTAAAAAATGAGGTCACGTCCGGAGGTCCAGCCTTTCTTCTCGTATTCGGATGCAAGGGCGCTCGCGTCCGCAACGGCCTGGCCACCTTCGGCCGTTCCGATGTCGATCCAGACTCGTTGGCCATCGTGCTTCGCCTTTTCACGAACATGTTTGAGAACGACGCGATCGTCCCACCAAACGGACGGCGATAGGATACCGAGCTTGCCAAAAACATTCGGATACGTCAACCCGAGATGAAGCGTGATAATGCCGCCGAATGACGATCCGCAGACCGCGGTGTGATCACGATCGGTCCGGGTGCGATATGTTTTGTCGATAAAAGGTTTCAGCTCGGAGACGAGCATTTTCCCGTACTTGTCCGCATCGCCCCCGACGGCCTGTTTGCCAAGATTTGCTTTGGTGGGCAGATACTCATCACCTCGCTTCATACCGCCATTGTCGATTGCGACGATGATGATCGGCTCGATCAGCTTCGCGTTGATCATGGATTCGGCCGCCTCGTCCGCCTTCCACTCCATGTTTGGAATGTAAGAGCGCATTCCGTCGAAGACATTTTGCCCATCCGCCATGTACAGCACGGAATATCGTTGCTTCGATGTGGCGTAGCCCGGAGGCAAGTAGACGGAGATGGTTCGCGAGTTGCTGAGGGCGCTTGACACGAAGGCCTCATGCACTTTTACGGTTCCGGTTATGGAAGGCGTTCGCGCAGGGTTTTGTTGGGTGAGCGTGAGCAGCGCACAAGTGCAGGCGACGGACATGGGATGATTATGCCGCGCTCAGGTCTTTGTGACGGTCTTGAGGTGACACCCAGGATGCGCGGCCGACGCGTCAGTCGAGGTCTAAACGCTCGGATAGCCAAGAACGAAGGGTCGCGGCGGTCTCAGGGTCACGTATCGACTCTGCTCGTATGGGAAGAAAGCCAAGTCGCGTGGTACGCACGAGCACGTGCCCTTGGCGTTCAACGGAATCACGAACTGAATCGAATCCAAGCTTTAGCCCCTGGTTCAGGGTTCCGTGCACGTAGATTCCATCATCGGCGACGCCGATCCAGACTCCTTTATCGAAGAGTTTCGCGGACTTGGCCGTAGTCAGGATCGCTCGAGCCGGTATCGAGATCGGCCAAAGGATCGCAAGCAGTCCGATGATTTGGAGGTTGCCATGTCCCCAGATCAGCGCGAGAACGCCGAAGCACGGAACGATTCCGACGAACCACCAGAACGAACGGATGTACTCTTCCGCGGTGATATAAGCCATCTGCACACGGCTCACGCGAAACGGGTTTGTTCGGAACCTGAACTCGTGGTTCGCAGATGAATTATCCATTCTTAACCTCGTTCTTGTTAGAATACGTGTGATGCCGCATATTCATCTGGAGACAACAGCCGATCTTGTTGAAAACGCGCATATCCCTGACATTTTGGATGCGCTGATAACAACTCTCAGCCTACAGGAGTCGGTCGGCGCGGCTGCGATCAAAGCGAGTCACTCGTTGCGTCCGGTTTGGGCAGTCAGCGCAGGTTCACCGGAAGGCTTTGCCCACTGCACGGTATGCATTTTGACAGGGCGACCTGTCGAGTTGCGTCGCCGAATGGCGGATAACCTGTACAGCGTCTTACGAGACTCGTTTTCGGAATCGTCTGAGCGGGGCGAAGCGTCGATTTCGTTGGAGCTACGCGAAATGGATCGCGAAACGTACCGCTCCCTCGCCTCTAGGAAAGTGGAAGTCACACCGTGAAACGCACCGCCTGTCTGATCGTAGCCAACATCCTCGCGTTTACGGGAGTCAGCCTCTCGGATGTTCGCATTCCGCGTGCCTTGGTTAGCGATCACCTGCTACCCACATTCGAGAAAATTCAACCCGCGGGCAAGCTGGTTCTCCTCGCCAACCGAGCGTGCGACGTTTTTGAGCGGACCGGGCAGTATTGGGTCAAGCAGAGCGGTCAAATGGAGGTCATCAATGCGGACGGCACGTCGGCGGGTTCGGCGACGAGCAAGGGCGGCTCTTCACAGACGGGACTCTTGCCCTCGCCAAATGGGGCGCTGTTTACAAACGCGGATCGTACGATCCACGAATTTGGGTTTAAGGATGGCAAGTTTCAATTGCTACGGGACATCGACCTACCGAGCGGTAGCTTCCCGAATGGCATGACTTGGCTTCGTAACGGCAAGACGTTTTTAGTTTGCCTCTCCAAACGAAACTTGGTTGTCGTCGTTGACTATGCGTCGGGTCAGATTGTCAAGCAATACAAAACGGACGCGGCTCCTTACCAAGTGCTTGTCGTGAATGGCAAGGCGGTGGTGTCCTGTCAGGGTGGCCGAATTGCGGGGCCGCAAGAAACGAGAGCGAAGACGGTTGAGACCGAAATTCCGGTGGATGACGAGGGTCGCGCATCGGGCGGGGTCGTTGACGCGATCGACCTGACTTCGGGTGACCGAACCATTTGCGAGGTTGGCTTGCAGCCGGGGCCGATGCTTTATCTTGCGAAGTCGAAGCGGCTCGTAGTGGCCAACGCGAATGATGACACTCTCGATTTCATTGACTGCGATTCATTTCGATCGGTATCGCAATTTGAGACGACGATCGACGAGCGGTTGCCGTTCGGATCTATGCCGAACGGATTAGCGTGCGCGGCCGATGAGTCCACGTTGTACGTCAGCCTTGCCGGCAACAACGCGGTCGAGGTGGTCGATCTCAACGCGCCTGGCGGCCCTACCGCGAAGGGATTCATTCCGACCGCCTGGTACCCAAGTGCCTTAGCGGTCACCGGCAACACGCTTGCCGTCGTCGACACACAGGGAGTCGGCTCGAGGCAACTCAAGAGAGGTATGGATGCGGGGCGAAACACTTGGGACATAACCGGAGCTCTGCAATTGGTTGCCAACGTGCCATCGATAGATCTGGAGTCGATGACGCGAGTCGCGAAAGCGTCAGCACGATTGCGTGAAATGATATCGGCAAACGAGCTTGCGGGGGCCCAAGTGCCGCCCGTACCGGTGCCCGCGAAAGTCGGTGATCCGAGCCTCTTCAACCACGTCCTTTATGTGATCAAGGAGAACCGAACCTACGACCAAGTGTTTGGCGATATCAAGACCGGTGACGGTGACGCGCGCCTCTGTACTTTCGGCGAGAAGGTGACCCCAAATCAGCATGCGCTGGCGAGGCGGTTCACGCTCCTCGACAACTACTACTGCAGCGGTGTTTGCTCGGCGGACGGTCATGCTTGGGCCATTGAAGGGAACGTTACGCCCTACTTGGCGCAAGAGTTTGGGCAGGGCGCTCGGAGCTACGACTACGGAACCGACCCGATCACGTACTCGAGTTCTGGCTTCTTGTGGGACCAAGTTCTTGCTCAGCACAAGACGTTTAGAAACTTCGGCGAGCTAGATTTTCCGACCTTGCCCGACGGGTGGAAACTTGCGGATGTCTGGCGCGCATACGAGAAGGGCAACAAGACCGAGTTCGGTCAGCGAGTTGACATCGAGCGATTAAGACGTCACACGAGCCGCGAATATCCAGGCTGGGAGATGGCAATCCCGGATGTGCTGCGCATGGACCGGTTTTTGACAGAGTTTCATACTTGGGAGCGGCGCGGAACGATGCCAAACCTGGTCATCGTGTATCTGCCGCAAGATCATACGGCGGGCACCAACCCTGGGTATCCAACTCCCAGTTCGTACGTCGCGGACAATGATCTTGCCTTGGGACGGTTGGTTGACGCTCTGAGCCATTCGACGTTCTGGAAGGACACCGTTGTCTTCTCGAATGAAGACGATCCGCAGAACGGATACGACCACATCGACGGGCACCGATCGACTTGCGTGGTTGCAAGCCCGTACACGAAGAGGCGCGTGACCGTCTCTGATTTTTACAATCAAGATTCGGTTTTGCACACCATTCTCCGAATTTTTGGATGCCCGGCAATGAATCAGAAAGTCGCCATCGCGCCTCTGATGACGAATTGTTTTAGCGAAGAGGCAGACATGTCGCCTTACAACGCTCTTGACCCTGACGTGGACCGAAAGAAGTTGAACCCGCCGTTGTCGGCGCTTCGAGGTGAGCCTCGACGGTTGGCGATTGCGAGTGCGCGACAGAACCTTCGCCACCCAGATTCAGCCGATGTTCGACAGGATGATGCAATGAATCGGGCGCTATGGTCTTCGGTCAAGGGTGGTGCGGCGTATCCTACGGAGTTCGCGGGCGCACACGGGAAGGGGTTGCGCCGCAAAGGCTTGCGGCTCGATGGCGGCAAGCCAGCATTAGGCGGGGATCGAGATTAGGTTCTTGCGAGTCGATCGATGGGCTGATGGGTGTACGGAAGTTGCAACGCACTTCACCATTAGGCAGGCGCAGCCACATCGTGCATCCTGATGATCCTGGCGGTTTTGGCCCGTGTTCCGTGACGTTGGACTGCTTTCCACGGGTTACGGGCAAAGCCCTGCACCCGTGCCACCCCAGTTGGTATTTAGTTGGGAGCTCCCGCACCCGTGCGGCCCACGCGGGTAATTAGTTAGAAGCTTCTGCACCGGTGCGACCCGTCGTTCGCACAGATTTATCGTCCACGGGTTACGGGCAAAGCCCTGCACCCGTGCCACCCACGCTGGGTATGTAATTGGAAGTCCGTGCATCCGTGCCACCCGTCGTTCTCACAGACTTCTCGTCCACGGGTTACGGCAAGGCCCTGCACCCGTGCCACCCTCGCGGGTAATTAGTTGGAAGCGTATGCACCCGTGCCAACCGTCGATCGCACAGAGTTATCGTCCACTGGTTAGGGGCAAAGCCCTGCACCCGTGCCACCCAAGGGGGTAATGAGTTGGTAGCTCACGCTCCCTTGCCACCCGTCGTTCGCACAGATTTATCGTCCACGAGTTACGGGCACGGCGCTGCACCCTTGCCTCCCGTCGTTCGCTCAGATTTATCGTCCCCGGGTTACGGCAAAGCCCTGCACCCGTG
>JBBRML010000092.1:0-13634 GCA_038230855.1 Fimbriimonadales bacterium
AAGCGCGCACCGGCTGACGTCGGTAGAACGTCGCGCCAACGCGCCGAGGGCCCACAAGGACCGACCGTGCGAATCTTCTGAGCCCACTGACTCCAACCACCGACGGTCGTATGACATGAAGTTTCGGAATCTGCCGACCCTCGGGTTGTAGGCATCCAGAACAAAACTGAGGTACCTGCTTTGAAGCAACGCGATATTTGCACCTGACGACTCTTGCGCCGCGAAGAAGGTTGTGAACAGGAGGGCCCTGGCGTTGTCATCAACACAATATCCTTCGCTGCGATTTGGGATCGTGTACGTTGCGTGCTGAATAATTCCCGTGTCGTCGGTCAACGCAATCAGGTGGTCCAACCGCAGAACGGAATGCCTGGGCAGCCTCGCTTGAGTAGCAACTTCGTCGAACGCCAAAGTAGTCGCTTTGGAGGCCGGGCTTTTTGCCAAAATCAAACGCAACCGATTGGCGCTTGCGATTTTCGCACGCGCAAATGAGTCCAAATAGCTCTTTGCGACCTCGGGCCAAAGCATCTTTTGGCCATAGGCGCGCGCCTTGCGTCCCATTTCTAGCATCGCTTCCGGATCAGCGATGATCGCCACAACGGCACGGGCGATCGCATCAGCGTCTCGAAATGCCACGAGCTTGCCTCGTCCATCGGCCAGCAGCTCTTCGGCATACCAATAAGGCGTCGAGATGACGGCCTTGCCAGCACCAACCGCATAGGCTAGAGTCCCGGAAGTAATCTGCTTGGGGTTGAGATACGGCGTAATGTAGATATCCATCGCACCCAAATCCTCAATCAGTTCGTCTTTAGTCACGAATCTATCGATGAATCGAACATTTGCTTCTATGCCAAGTTGCGCCACTAATAATTGCAGACTATCACGATAGTTTTCGCCATCAGTTGCTCGAATATTTGGATGAGTTGCACCGACTATGACGTATGTCGCACCCGGATATTGCTCAATAATCTTCGGCATTGCTCCGATCACGAACTGGAGGCCCTTGTCGGGGGAGAGGAGGCCGAAGGTGAGAATCATCGGGCCCTCAATTGCCAACCGAGCCTTGAGACCACGGCCCGCACTTTCACCAATCTTTGGAATTCCGTGCGGAATCACGTCAATCTTGCTTCGGCAAGTTCCATGTACCTCCGCGAGAAATTCAACGGCTATTTCGCTCATGACCACGACTCGCTCGGACAGCTGCAGCAGTTCGTCCATTACGGCTCGTTCAGCATCGGACGGATCTCGCAACACCGTGTGGAGGGTCGTAACGATTGGTATTTTGACTTCGCGAACAAGGCCCATCAGGTGACCGCCAGCGGTTCCGCCAAAGATTCCATATTCGTGCTGCACGGAAAGGACGTCAAAGCCGCCGGCGTTGACGTAATCCGCGGCGAGTCCGTACGCGGCGAAGTCCTGATCTGCGATCTGGTACTTCACGCGGTCGGGATAGACGTAATCCTTTCGATCGCTCATTGCGATACCGCCGATAGTCACGGTAGGGTCGATAGCTTCGAGGCTGTCGCCGAGGTCCGTGCTGAAGGTCGCAATTCCGCACAGCCTTGGCAGAGAATTGCCGAGTAAGGCAATCTTCTGAATAGGACTATCCTGAATTAGATTGATAGTGGAATTTTCCATAAGTCATGATACCCGGCATATACCTGATGTTCCGAGCGCACGTCAACGTTCGAAGTCATTGTTTTTATGTCAGTAAATATATTGACAATTAAGCACACTATCTCTCGGCACACATCCAGTAGTGTGTACCTTAATGTCGAGGTACATTAATGGCTGCTCGTCTGAGAGTTTTTTGGACTCTCGCGCGATGAACAGGCGATAATTCGATGAAGTCGATCAGCATCCCGATCCCGGAACCGCGACTCGTGAAACGCGCGTTTGTGCTCCTCGCGGGCTTCGTATTCCTTGCGTACGTCGCTTACACCGTCCGCGAGATTTGGCTACCGCTTGGCCTGGCGTTTCTTCTGGCAATGACGCTCGACCCCGTCGTAGACCGGATGGAGTTGCGGGGGAGATCCCGAGCTTCGGCGTCGGCGTTCATCTTTGGAAGCTTTCTTATCATCGTTGGCGGCCTCGCATTTCTCGCGGTGCCATACGCAACGCACGAAATCGGCACGCTTCAAAAGGGATTTGAGCACCAGTTCCCGGACCCGTCTCATGACGGCCTCATGAAATCCTTCCGACACATTGGCCTATCGCCATCGCTGAGCAGCGCCAGTGTTGCGGTCGTCGAAAACGCGCAAGCTAGCCTAAAGCGTTCATCGAACTCCCTCTCTGAATGGGGAATGTCGGTCGTGGCCAATGTTGTGTGGATCGTGATTGTGCCGATTGTCGCCTTTTATGCGCTTCGAGACTTTCACACAATTCTTGCCAAGGCTCTGCTTTTGGTGCCTTCGTCCCGGCGCGAATTCGTGCAAAACACGGTAACTCGCGTGACGGTGGTGTTCGTTCGGTACCTGCGCGGGATGGCGATTGTTTCAATCTTAAATGGGTTTGCCACCGGCATCCTTCTGACCGCGATACGAGTTCCTGGTGGGCTTTTGGTCGGTGCCGTCGCGGGCTTACTCTACGGCGTGCCGTACCTTGGCGCTCTCACGACCCTGTTACTTACCGGCGCGGTGGCGTTCGTTGGAGGGGGGCTGAACATGGCGATTCTCGCCGTTGGGCTCAGCGTCGTGATGCATCAAGTCGTCTTTGATCAGATCGTAGGGCCAAAGATTTTAGGAAAGCACGTTGGCCTACACCCAATACTCAGCATCATCGCGCTTCTTATCGGCCACCTCTTGCTTGGAGTCGTGGGAATGATTATCGCCGTTCCCGTTGCCGCTTGCATTCAGTTAGCGGTGGTCGCGACACTCCCCGTGCTGTCGCATGAAATTGACATGTCGCTCGGTGCCGAAACTTTGGTCCCAGAAGGTCCGCCGGAGCTCGAACCGAAGGAAGTGCCACCGAAGCTTGGGGCGACAGAAGAATTGCATGCGGCGGTTACGGCGGCGGTTGAATCCATCGAGCATATCGCAGCGGCGATTGTGGCGCCGTCAGAAGACTGAGCGATCCCGCGGGCGAAAGGCGAACCATCGGGTGCGAGGGGATAAATCGCGGACGCGCTTTCGAGGCGATGTCACGCTCGACGCTGCGGGTGACGATCGCGTCATCGATAGATTGAGTACAGGCCCGCGTCTGAGCGGAGGTCATTCGCGCTCTTCGCCCATCCCCTTACACGAGTAGTTGAGCCGCTGAATGTTTGCCTCACCAATTTGGGGCAACCATTCAGCGGCTCATCCACTTCGCGCGGAGTTTCATGTCAATGAGGCAGAGGGACTCGGCCGGAGAACCGGGCACAAACTTTCGGCTAGAGCGGAGAGTTGCGACCGCGCAGCAATCGCATGATGATGCAAACGACGGCCAAGATGATGAGAATGTGGATGAATGATCCCATGCTCATGACGAAGTAGCCGAGAAGCCACAGGATGACGAGGACGATGATAATTAGTTCAAGCATATGTTTTTCCGGAGTTGTTTAGGGCTTAGGGATGTTGGCGGCGGGAGTCAAAACGCGAACTACCGCGCCTTCCTTCAGGCCGGATTTGATTTCGATCAATGCACCGTCACTGATGCCTGTTTCGACTGCGGTGTCTAACCACTCATTTCCGTTCTGGACGCTAACGTAGGACTTGCCGTCCTTCTTGACGATTGATCCGGTCGGTACGACCAGAGCGTTCTTTACTGAACCGGTCTTCACGCCGATGCGCGTGACACCGAGACCTGGCTGAGTCATGGTTCGCGGGTTGGAGAAGGCAATAACGGCGAGGTATCCGTTGCTCTTCTGACCAGCCACTGGTGGTAGCACGGTGACGTCGAGCACCTTACCATCCATCGGGTCCGAACTGGGGCCGTTCATCGCGACGATGACCTTCGAGCCTTTGACCACTTCGTCGCGAAGCGCGGGCGGTAGGGCACCTTGCACACGGGCCGCCTCAAAGTTTATGATCGTGGCAAGGTTTTGTTTTGCCGTGGCACTCATGCCTTCCTTTGCGTCGAGGGCGACGATCGTGCCGGAAATCGGTGCGCGCACAATTCCCTTTGCGGTGTCGGCTTTGGCCGCTTGGAGACCACTTGCGGAGCTACTGACGGCATCTTTTGCCGGTTGCAGGGTCTCATTCATCTGCTGTCGGGCTTCGCGTAGCGTGGACTCTGCATCAACCCGTGCTTGGGTCGCGGCGGCAACATCTCCGCCGGATTCGGCAGCAGCCTTTTCGGCGCGCTTAGCGTCACTCAGGGCCTGCATTGCCTGCTTCACGGGTGCCGATGCCAACGTTTTTTGGTCATCGTATGAAGTATTGGCGGAGTTCGCATTGGCCTTAGCCATCGTCGTCTCGGTCTCCGCACCCGGCAGATTGAGCTTAATGATTGCGTCGCCTCGACGGACATATTTCCCGAGGCCGGTTGAGACCGAAATCACGGGAGCATCGTAAGGTGAGAAGACGGAAGTTTGGGCTGACGCGGGCACGACCAGCTTTCCGTCGAAGAAGCTGTATCCAATCAAATCCTGTCGCTTCACGACTTCAGTAGTCGGCGCAGCGGGGGTTGGCGCCTTCTCGGCTGACGTCGTCGTCGAACTCGGATTACATCCGACGATTGCGGTCGCGAGCGCGAGCATTGGAACAAATTTCATATTCATGGTTATGTCGGCCTTACCCTGAGGGGAATCTTCTTGTCACGCAAAGAGCGCTCAGGCCGACCGTGAAGGTGAGCCGCGAACGTACCGAGCACGAAGGCACTGGGGCGGAGGCAAGGCTAAGTCTTCTCCATTCACGATGCTTACGCCAAGTCGCGAGTTTTGCTGTCAGTGAATCGACGGACGGTGATCGACCCGAAAATTCGTTCCCGACTGGCCGTGACGATGGTGAACTGCTTCCTCCGCTATTGGGCTCACAGCGAAGTACAACAGTGTGTGTCCATAACTTCATGGACTTGCCACACCGAGGCCGGGCGATTCAATATTTACTTCGCCGGACCGCGAATCGCTAGCTTTTCCACAGCCGACAGCAATGTCTGCGGAAGAGTGGCAGCCGGTATCTCCAACAACGGCGGTGTCCCCCTCCGCCGTTTCTAAGTCCTAGGAAGCTGTTGACGAACTCCGCATCCAGCTTCGTTCGTCTTGGCAAATCGCCAATTTGCGTGGAAATCAGCGATTTGAACGCTACGCTTCGGTTCAACTCAACAGCCTCCTAGGGCCGCTGATTCCCCTGTGCTTCCTTGTCTAAATATATTTAACGACATGGCAAGAGGGCGCCGGTAGGTGTATGATTGCTGTAGGAATCTCTCGGTTCAGAGTTGAACTGCGGAACATTCTCACGTGCATTCGCTCCTAACGTCTGGGCAGCAGATCGTGGCAACTCGCTTCGGCGGGCTTTTTCCGGACAACGCGGAAATGGACGGACGACGCTGGCTCCATCCACTCATGAACCATAACTCAGAACTCGGGATTCTAAAGGTCAGGGCGAAGCTATAACTAAAGAACTTTCACCGCGCGAAGAAGATATTCTCGGCCTTTGCGTCGAAGGTCTCACAAACGACGCGATTGCTCACCGACTTGGGTTGAGCGTCGGCACAGTAAACACGTATTGGCTCCGTATCCGTATGAAAGTCGGCGGCACCGGGCGCACCGATACGGTCGTGCGTGTCATCAAGGAACGATCGGAAAGGGCGTTGCGTGAGTCGAATAGTGAGCGAAACGATCTCACCGCGCTCCTCGTGCGACGTGAGCAAGATTTGCTAGACCTACGAGGTGCGTTCGCGCTCCTCAACCTCGCAATGGACCAAATCAAGTCGACGGTGTGGGCGACAGATGCGGACCTGCGCATCCACATCATTGCCAACGGTGAGTTCCCCCAATCACACTTCGGCGTACTTTGGGAAGTTGGCAAAACGGTCTACGAGATCTTCAAAACTACGGACCCGACGCACCCGGCAATCGCCGCTCACTTGTCCGCACTTGCTGGCCGAGAGAGTGCCCAACAGTTAAACGGTGAATTCAAATCCATGACCGTACGAGTACTTCCACTGCGCGACGAGGGCGAAGATAAAAAGATCATTGGTTGCATCAGCATCTTGAACATGGCGGGCGAAGAAAAAGTCGTTAGTCGTGACCGAGAGACTGTTCACGTGTAGTAGTCTCCACTGACAGCGATAAGCCCGACTTGCGATTAACCTCCCTCAAAGGCGAAAATAGGAGGCAAATGAAAAAATTAACCAGTATTCTCGCTTTGGCCGCCGTTGCGGTCGCGGGCTCGGCGAGCGCCCAAACTATTCGGGCGACGGTTGACGGAGAACGCGTGAACTTTCCTGAAGCGCAACCGATGATGCAGCACTACCATGTGATGGTGCCGGTGCGTGGCGTATTTGAGCGGATGGGTGCCGATGTCACCTGGAATCAAGACTCGCAGTCGATCAGCGCCCGACGCGGCAACGATCGAGTCCGCATGACAATCAATTCTCGCCGCGCAACGATCAATGATCGTGAAGTCGAGATGGAGACCGCGCCAATGATCTATAACGGCAGCACGTTGGTGCCGTTGAGGTTTATCAGCGAAGCATTCGGCGCTTCAGTCTTTTGGGTAGAGGCCACGCGTACGGTTGAAATCGAGACAAGTCCGACTCAAACGCGAACTCCGCCGCCGGTACAAGACCGGAATGAGATGATGCAGATTGATATGGGAACGGTTTTCCCAGTCAGGCTAAACGAATCGCTGAGCTCGAACATGTCGCAGGTCGGCGACCGCTTCACGGCACGCCTCGACACGAGCAATCGCATGGACTATCAGGGCATGCCGCGCGGAGCCGTATTCTCCGGCCATGTCAGTCATGCCAAAGCCAAAACACGTTCCGCCCCCGGAGTGCTTGGACTCGCATTCGATAGCGTGACCCTTGCGGACGGCCAAAAGTTTCGCGTGGAAGGCACTCTGATCGGCCTCGATGCGAAGAGCGTCAATGAAGACAATCATCGGCTCACCGCCCGCGACGACGCGCCTAAGGACGACCTGAAGTATGTCGGTTACGGAGCCGGAGCTGGCGCGCTGCTTTCCGTTGTAACGAAGAGTAATTTGATTACGGACTCTCTGATCGGCGGAGCTTTGGGCTACCTGCTAGGTCAAGGCGAGAATCAGCCAGATAGTCAGAAGTTCAAAAACGTTATGCTCAACGCCGGTCAGAGTTGTGGCATTCGTTTGACGCGGGACTTCTCGTTCCGACGCCGCGTCCGCGACTCGGGCGCCAAGTAAATCTAATCAGTCCGGGCGGAGTAATATCCGCCCGGACTTTTTTTGCGTGCCTATTGGTGCGGTTTGCACGGGCCGGCCATTTAGCGGGCTGATGATCTAATCACCAGCCTGCGATAGGGCATGGGGGCCTAATTCGCGGTGCGCGGAATTTTGAATCGTAGCGAAGCGTTCAAATCGCTGCCTGCTCCGCAAAATCGGCGATTTGCCATGACGAACGACGCTGGGTGCGAAGTTGGCCGACAGCGTGTTAGGTTACGTATGGTGGGAAACGCTCTGCCCCTGGCGGCTAGCGTGCACGCGTCGAGAGGCCGGACTCATCCGACGTGTAGACGCGAACAAAAATGCCAATAGCGCAGATTACGAGGAGTACGTGGATCAGTGGTCCGAGCCCAAGAAAGATGTAGCCGATGACCCACGAAAAAAGAAGAACGAGAAATAGGATTTCGAGCATTGCAGACCAAGTCGACTTCCGAATTCACCGGCCGTCTATATTGGATGACGCTCCCCAAGTTCGGACAGCCCGAAATAACTTCGAAGTTGGGTTGGGTCGGATAATGAGAATTGAAGCAGCGAGCAGGTCTGGAAACGAGTTCTGGCGCCTTTCACTACGCACAGCTCGCGGCCACAACAAATCTCGAAGTGACGTAGGCGAAACAGACATTCTCGGACTTGTAGTGCGTTTTTGGTAAGGAACGTGAGTGCTCGGGTTCTGCGGGTCGCCCTTTTCGGCTTACTATCGGAGCGACTACGGCACGGGCCCTCGCCATCCTCAGGACGCCTGAGGTACCCACGTTGAAGAATTGACTTGGCGTCAACCTCGGTTCGGAGTTGCCTGCAACTTTTTGCCCTCGCTGACGACGTAGTGCATTGGCATCTTCGCGGCTCGAACCTTTACGGTCGTCCAATTACCCCCTGTGGGGTTTCCTTCTGCGCTAAATTTTTGCGCCCTTTGATAAATTGCACCGTCGGCAAAGCACTTGTAGATTATCCACTGACGATGCTCCGCCCCTACTAAACGGAATTATGTGATCGTATTCCAGATTGTCTTGCGCCGAACACTGCACGCATTTGCCTCCGTCTCGATTCCAGACAGAGTGCTTTACCGTCTGCGGAATTGCTCTCGATGAAGCTTGTGCGATGTTTGTTAGACGTCGAGAGTGTCTGACCAAGTAAAGCAACAACTCACATACGAGAATTGTATTTCGCACAAAATACCGGCCGTTTCCGTTCGTCCTCGTCAATTCCAGTAGTACAGAGTCGTTGCCAACGAGGCGGACTGAAGCAATTTTGGAGAACAGAAATTCGAATCCACCACCCGCAGAAACAAATCTTACGCGTTCGTTTGAGATGACCATCAAACCATCGATTTTCTTGACCCCTTTTGGCGTTTGCCTTTCGAAAACAGCCTGTTCGCTGAAGTGGCAAATCTCTGTTGAACCCAGAATGATATGGGTGGGAACGAGAGGTAGTCGACCAGATCGAAGATCTTGGAGCCGAAGAGAAAATTCGATTTGCCGAAGGATAGGAGCCACGTCCTCGTTTGACAGAAGCAGATCCGCCTGGAGGTCGTGAACCGCTCGAACCGCCAGAGTGTCCACCTGCTGATCGCAAGTTAGCATCGCTGCGGAACGTCGCATGAGTTCAATCCCTATCGCGCGGCAGTTTCCAAATGCCTCAACTTCGGTAAGTTCGAGATTGCTAGCTACGGCCTGTAGGTGAGAAATCTCCTTCTTTCCAAAAGGCAGAGCGGCCATCGCCAATGCCGAGAACGACCTCGAAAACTTCGCCAATCGGAGTTGATGTTCAGCGACACACTCTTTACAGTGGACCTGCGAATTTGAACGACCGATCTTGCCGAGCCAGCTAAGCGCCTTGCCGCAGCGGAGACATGATTTTCCGTCGCTTGGCTTTAGTCCAGAGGCCGTACCGAAACGAACCGGGGCTGCTGGGCACAAGGGATTGCTTGCGCCGGATAGTTCTATCGTCAGCAGATGACTTCCAACTCGAAGATCGCTTCGCAACGTCAATTGCTCTGGCTGCGAACCAACTGCCTGTCCGTTTAGCACGGTGCCGTTGCTCGAGCCTTCGTCGATGCAAAACCAGTCTCCTTGGTCCAAGAATAGTCTTGCGTGGACTCGGCTCATGAGACGGTCCTGCGGGAACGCAATCGTACACGACGGCAATCTACCGATCGTGACGGTATCTGCGGTGATCACCCGACCAGTACCTTCGGGGTCATCTGGAACTCCGAATACCCTTAGCATTCCTTAAGGGCTGTCTACCTCAAATCCGCGTTTGTCTATCAAAGCTTCTCCGCTGATTCTGTAGTACGAATGTGATTCGCCTCCACAGCTAGTCTACGACCACCGACTACCAAAGCAGAGTCGGATGACTTGTAGTTCTCCCCGGATCGGGTAGACCGTCTCAAGTTGTCCGAGCTGTAAAGACCCATTACGACCCAGTGCGCGTAGATGGGCACGAAGCGGTGAATCAGCGGGGCATGCCCCAACAAGGCGCAGCCGACGACCCATGTCAAGAGAAGAGCGAGCGGGATAGTTTCGAGCACTTCGCGCCTCGTTGACCTCCGGTTTCTCACGGTCGTCTATCTAGGAGGACGCCCGCCTAATTCAGAGACCCCTAAATATCTTCCATTAAGGGTTGGGGCGGATAATGAGAATTGAACCCACGGCCTCCTGAGCCACAGTCAGGCGCTCTAACCACTGAGCTATACCCGCCACGCGATGCGCCCCATATTATGACTGATTCCGGTAACCTCACGCCGTCGTGATTCAGCTCTCTTTCCGCACCGTTTCATGCAAGAAACTCTATCCGCTCATGATTTCGCGCGGCCTCATGACAGAGTCGGAGAACCTCTTCGTTTTTGCCGAAGAGGACGGCCTGGTCGGTCTCGGCGAGCTATCGCCCGCTACGGGCAGCGCGTGGACGGCGGAGCGGGGTCAGGAGCAGCTGGAAGCATTCGCGGGCGAGGGCATCGCCAGCTCGATCCACGAGAATTACGTGGCGATGAGGAAGGCCAACATTGATCCGCCGGCGATGGCGGCACTCGATATCGCCCTGTGGGACCTGCTAGCAAAGCGCGCCGGACTTCCCCTCTATCGCCTTCTGGGACTCCCGAAAACCAAGGTCCCGACGAGCGTCACGATTGGACTAAACCCGCCGGAAGTCACCCGGGAACGAGTGCCGGATATATTGCGGCGAACGGGCGCGAAGGCGCTCAAAATCAAACTCGGTTCACCGGAAGGCCGGGATCACGACAAGGCTCACTTTCTTGCGGCGGCCGGAGCCGCCGCTCCGTTCCACGTGTCGCTCCGCGTTGATGCGAATGGCGGTTGGACGGTCGACGAAGCGATCATGATGTGTCGTTGGCTTGCCGATCAGCACGTAGCTTACGTTGAGCAACCCCTGGCGCAAGGAAACGAAGACGGGTTGCCCAGCGTTTTTCAGAACCGACCCTTGCCCATTTTTGTGGACGAATCGATTCGCTACTCTACCGATGTGCCTAAGGTCGCGGACCGCGTTGACGGACTCAACCTCAAATTAATGAAGTGCGGGGGGCCCACTGAGGCGCTTCGCATTGTTGCGGCAGCCCACGCGCACGGACTCCAAACGATGATCGGGTGCATGAGTGAGTCGAGCGTGGCGATTGCCGCCGGCGCGGCACTGGGCGCGTTATTCGATCACATAGACCTAGACTCGCACCTCAACCTAGCACCCGACCCCGCAGACGGAGCCCCGATCATCAACGGCGTGGTTGCTCCGACGGAAGCAATTGGACACGGAGCAAGCCTCCTTGCTTAGTCGCGACCAAAAGATTGCGATCTATATGCAGGGCGCGGTGAGCGGCCCGGCGGGAAAGATGGGCTTTGGGATGTTGCGATATTCGCCTAACCCTATTGTCTGCCTGATCGATTCGGACCATGCGGGCCAAAACGTCTCGGACGTGACGCCGATCGACCGCGATTGCCCGATCGTGGCGACCGTTGACGAAGCGAACGCGCTAGGGGCGGAAGTGTTTGCGCTCGGAATAGCTCCTCCAGGCGGAGCGATTCCCGCACCGTGGTTCACGGACATTGACCGCGCGGCCGAGCTAGGCATGTGCTTGCTCAACGGCCTTCACGACCTGTTGGGACCTCGCTATGACGCGCTACGGCCCGGGCAGTGGGTTTGGGATATTCGAGTTGAGCCACCCGGACTTCAGCCCGCCTCCGGCCGGGCCCTGACCCTGAAGAACCGCCGAGTGTTGATGATTGGCCAAGATATGGCGATCGGCAAAATGACGGCAGGTCTGGAGATCTATCGACAGGCCCTTCACTCCGGGATAAAAGCGGAGTTCATCGCCACCGGGCAGATCGGGATCACGGTGACGGGGCGCGGCGTGCCGTTGGACGCAGTCCGCGTCGATTTCGCGGCCGGATCCATTGAGCGGGAAGTGATGGCAGTATCCGATGCCGAGCTCGTGATCATTGAGGGTCAAGGCTCGCTTGGGCATCCGGGAAGCTCCGCCAATTTGCCGCTGATGCGCGGATCGATGCCAACGCATTTCATCATGTGCGCGAAGTACGGGCAGAAAACACTGCGGCTCTATGATAACATTCCGGTCGCGCCACTCGGCGATCTGTGTCGACTTTACGAAGACGTCTCGGCGTGTTGCGGAGTGTTTCCGCGCGCTCAGGCCGTTGGGATTGCCCTCAATACGGCGGCGATCGAGGACGAATCGGCAGCGCGAGCGGCATGCGATGAAGTTGCCCAGAGCGTTGGATTGCCGACGACTGATCCGGTTCGATTTGGAACTGAATCACTGCTCAATGCGATAATGAAAGCATGATCCTGCGATTCGGCGTTCGCGCCGCGACGGTGTTTCTCGTTTGCTCGGTGGTCGTCGGCTGCCACTCCGATCCAGTCAGCACAGCAAGTACGTCGAGCAACGGGCTGCACGTCCTAGAGCAGGCCTTCGGCAAGTACATGGCAGCGACGTCGTTCCACGCCAAGTCGACGGTGACGGTCACGGCCGACGGCAAGAAAGCAATTTGGACCGAGCGCACCTATGACTTTGCGGGAACGCAAAATGCGTCGTTGCGATTTGGCGAAATCAAGTCGCTAGACAAGGGCTTGATGCCCGCGGCATTCGTGGTCAGCAACGATCACGAGATGGTGGAAGGCTCGGAGGGTGAAGCGATGCGATACCCCGCACCGCCGAATATTCCGGCGATTAGCGCCTCATATTTTCTGTCGAAGCGTTGGACGCACGCGGCTTTTCTACCAAACTTCTTTGCGGGCCCGGAGGCGGTTTCGATGGTGACTTCGACCGTACCGACCATCGAAAAGCACGAGACCATCAACGGTGCAGACTGCACCATCCTGAAGTTTACGGGCGCAGGTTTTTGGGGAACGACGACGCTTGCGGTAGACGAGAAATCTGGGCTGATCCTTCGAATTACGGCAAAGCTGGAGCCACTAATGCCGACCCTTCCGCCCGTCCTTGCGGGGTCGAAGTCGCTTCTGTATCAGGAGGACTTTACCGATCAGAAGGTCGATGGGGCGGTCGATGCCGCACTGTTCAAGAGCGAGGGTCTCGCGAGGAAGGTAACGATTGGGGTCACGCCAGCGGGATGGCTGAAAGCAGGCGACCCCGCACCTGCGTTCACCGTAAAGCGGCCTAACGGGTCTCTCGTAAGTTTGGCGAGCCTCAAAGGCAAGGTGGTCTTCCTCGATTTTTGGGCGACGTGGTGTGGTCCCTGTAAAGAGACTTTGCCGCATACCCAGGCGCTTTTCATGGCCAACCGCGGAAAGGATTTGGAGATTCTGGCCATCGCGGATGACAAGATTGACCTTGCGACGAAGTTCGTGGCCACCAACAAATACACGTTTCCGATTGCCGTTGATGACGCTCACATGATTCAGCGCGTTTTCGGCGTCAGTGCGATTCCGATGTTCGTTGTTATAGACCGACAAGGCAAGATCGCTTACGTGCGCAACGGCGCGGACGACGGCGTGGAAGAAGCCGACGTTATCAAGAAGCTGCTCGAACGTAAGTAGCTCTAGGAAGCTGTTGACGAACTCCGCATCCAGCTTCGTTCGTCATGGCAAATCGCCGATTTGCGTGGAAATCAGCGATTTGAACGCTACGCTTCGGTTCAAAGAACCGAGCTACGCGACTTGGGCATCCTTGGCCAAGCGGAGGCTGTTGTCGAACTCCGCATCCAGCTTCGTTCGTCATAGCAAATCGCCGATTTGCGTGGAAATCAGCGATTTGAACGCTACGCTTCTGTTCAAAGAACCGAGCTACGCGACTTGGGCATCCATGCCCAAGCGGAG
>JBBRML010000093.1:0-13127 GCA_038230855.1 Fimbriimonadales bacterium
ACACGTCGAACATCACGGCGATTGTCACCGTCACGGACGACGGCGGGAGCTCGGGACGCCTCAAGAAGGACAAGGGCATGATCCCGCCGGGTGACATTCGGAACTGTCTCGTCGCGCTTGCGGATGCCGAAAAGGCGATGACCGATTTGTTCCAGCATCGCTTTCGCAACGATAGCGGCTCGCTAAGCGGGCATTCCCTCGGGAATCTCTTTATTGCGGCGATGATGGATCAAGCCAACGGAGATTTTGAGCGCGCCGTTGAGCTTGCGTCGGAGGTTCTCGCGATTCGTGGACGAGTCGTTCCGGCGTCATTGGACGCGGTAGTGTTGCACGCCGAGTTTGACGACGGCACGGATATGGAAGGCGAGACCAAGATCGTCCAGGCTCAGAAACGGATCAAGAGACTGACGCTTATTCCGCCAACTTGCGCCGCGCATCGGTCGGCGATCGAAGCTATCGAAAAGGCAGAGGTTATTTGCATTGGCCCCGGCAGCGTGTACACAAGCGTGATTCCGAATTTACTCGTGCCGGGCATTGCCGATGCTTTGGTTCGGTCAAAGGCGCTAAAGATCTATATCTGCAACGTGATGACCCAGAAAGGAGAGAGCGATGCGTTCTCTGCGTCGCAGCACGTAGCTTCCATAACGGAGCAGGTGCCCCAGCGTGTCTTCGACTACGTGATGGTCAATACTGGCGTCCCGACAACAAGCCAGATTTCGCGCTACGAGGAAGTGGGGCAAGAGCTTGTCCATCCGGATATCGACCTAATACACGGAATGGGGTTCCGGGTCATTGCGGGCAATTACATGAGCGACTCGGACTTCATTCGACACGACCCGATGAAGCTTGCGGCGAAAATCATGACGATGGTCGATAAATGAGTCGGGGGCATGTCGTCATCCTGAGTGGACCTAGCGGCGTCGGCAAAGACACCGTTATCGATGCATGGGTCCGAGTGAATCCTAGGGTCAAGCGGGTCGTCGCATACACAACGCGGGCGTCCCGGGTAGGCGAAATAGACGGGGTTGATTACAACTTTGTGTCCGTCGACGAATTCCACCGCCTGGCCGCTGACGGGGCGTTTTTAGAGTTCAAAGAGGTTCACGGTAATTTCTACGCGACGCCTCTCGGAGATTTGCAACGTATGCTTGCGGCGAACCTAGTCGCGATCCTGAAGATCGACGTACAAGGCGCGTTAGCGGCAATGGTCGCGCTACCCGATGCAATTAGTGTGTTCTTGTTGCCGCCAGATTCAAGGGAGCTCGAAGAGCGGCTTCGATCTCGAGGCACGGACGACGACGCGAGCATCGAGCGGCGTCTAGCAAATGCCCGGGCCGAATTGTCACTGGCCGCAGCCTATCAGCACCAAGTTGTGAACGGAACCGTCGATGCCGCCGTGCAGTGTCTTGAAGCGATCATCGCCAAGGCGCCGAATTAGCCGGTCGCATCCGGCGATCCTGGCTCAAGTCCAAGAATGCCAACGCCGTGGTCTAGCGAGCGAGGTCGGCGGTAGTCCAACAGTTTTGCGCGCGTGTCCTGAATGTCCAAGTTTCGCATTGACAGCTGACCTATGCGGTCCTCGGGCGAAAACTCGGATTCGCCCCTTTCCATGCTGAGCTTTTCTGGGTGATAGGCTAGCCCCGGGCCGGCGGTGTCCAGAATCGTATAATCGTCACCTCGGCGTAGCTCCAGAGTGACCGTTCCGGTTATCAGCTGACCAATCCAGCGCTGAATCGAGTCGCGAAGCATCAGGGACTGCGGATCAAACCACCGGCCCTCGTACATGAGGCGTCCTAGTTTCCGCCCGTATGTACGGTAATTGTCGATCGTTCCTTCGTTGTGTATCGCGTTCACTAGCCGCTCGTAGGCCGCAAAGAGAAGAGCCATGCCGGGTGCTTCGTAGATGCCCCGACTCTTGGCCTCAATGATCCGATTCTCGATCTGGTCGCTACAGCCTAAGCCGTGACGACCGCCGATTTCATTTGCTTTGTAGACAAGTTCGACGTCATTCACGAAACGATCGCCGTTGATAGCGACAGGCCAGCCTTCGCTGAACTCAACGGTCACTTTCTCGTTGGTGATTGGGACACTTGCATCCCAGAACCGCACGCACATAATCGGATCAACGATGTCGAGGCCACGGTTGAGGAATTCGAGGTCCTTCGCCTCGTGAGTTGCGCCCCAGATGTTTGCGTCGGTGGAGTACGCCTTTTCCTTTGCGTCACGATACGGCAGTTTCCGTGCGGTGAGCCATTCACTCATCTCTTTGCGTCCGCCCAACTCGTCGACAAACGCGCGATCGAGCCAAGGCTTATAGATTCGAAGGTCGGGGTTCGCCAGCAATCCATAACGGTAGAACCGCTCGATGTCGTTGCCCTTGTAGGTGCTGCCGTCGCCCCAGATTGAGACTCCGTCTTCAGCCATGGCTCGAACTAAGAGAGTGCCCGTGACCGCCCGGCCGATTGGCGTGGTGTTGAAGTAGGTCTTGCCGCCTGATGTGATGTGGAACGCACCGCACTGTAGCGCGCTGAGGCCCTCTTGGACCATCTCTTTACGGCAATCGATGAGGCGCGCTTTTTCGGCACCGTAGTCGATCGCTCGCTGGGGGACGCCATCCACGTCCTGTTCGTCGTATTGGCCAAGCAGGCCGGTGTAGCAATACGGGATCGCACCGCGTTCGCGCATCCAAGCAACCGCTACAGAGGTATCGAGGCCACCGGAAAATGCGATTCCGACGCGTTCGCCGACGGGGAGATTTGAGAGTATGCGCGACATAGAAGGGAGTCCAAATTATGTCGCATTCGCCAATTGATGCCGGACTAGAGCCGATTGAGCAGAAAGTGGCGGAACCAACCTACAGAGTCATTCGTTTGAAACAGATACTGTATTCGACCGGCCTTCTAGTCGGTAGTGCAAACCCATGACTACGCGTAAGATTTTCTCGAAGTTCGTCATTTTTGGTGCGGTGGGGGCGATCTTCGCCAGCGCGACGGTGTTCACGGCGGACGCTCGACCGGAATACGCCAAGAAGGAAAAGAAGAAGTGCGTTTACTGCCACCTGGCAACTCCTCCAGTCCGTGGATTTCGGGGACTTTACTACAAGGCGCATAGCCTCAGTTTCAAGGGCTTTGTCGAGGCAAAAGAAGCCAAGAAAGCCGGAGTCAAGCCCGGCGCGATGGGTAAAGACGGCGCCGCTAAGAAAACGTACAAGGGATAGCGTCGGCAGCCGGAGTTGCGTCGTCGTTTGCAATCGCGTTTATCGAATCGTCATGGATGGAATTTGGCTTTCGTTGCGAAGCACGCGGCAATTGAAATGTACGACGCCTGGTAGTAGATCGCGGGCTCGGTGATCTCCCATGAGGCTTCATTTGCGTTGCGATCCGTATTCCAAGCGAGATCCCAGTCTTTGTAAGCTTTCATAGGGGGCTCGCCGAACGGCGGTGCGATCCAACTCACCGAGAACGCTTTGTTTGGCCCGCCCACCAAAAACCCGGGGGCCGGAGCGGGACGCTGACCGTCGGACCCGACCGGCATCGTTCCAAACCATTTGTGGTACGGCCTCATCACCGAGCGTGAAGCCCCGTCTTTCGCCATGTTGGTGAGATAGCACCAACTCAGGGCGTTTCGGCCGTGCAAGTAGTGAACGTAGCCCTCAGCGATGCTTAGGTACTCCGCGCTACGTGATGGCTCGACGTTCAGATCGGCAGCCATGACGAGGATTCTCGCCCAGTAGCCTTTGCCTTGATTGCTGCCCCAACAGTAGTGGTCGGGAAGGGTGTAACACAGATAGGGATCATCCTTGCCTCCGGTCGCTAGGCGGATCTGTTCGGCGCTGTTGTGCACGGCGAGCTTGAAGTCCCGAACAACAGTGGCGTTCGCTTCCGGCGTCCCCGCGTAAACGAACAGCGCCTGCGTCAACGACATATGATTTAGGGCATCAACTACATGGTTGCTGAGCGGGTGCATGCCGTTCTCATTCGTGTTTGCAATGTCGGGGGCGTTGCGGGAAACGAAAGTCGAGTACTTTCCGTCCGCCGTTGTTTTGAAGAGCTCGGCGGCGGCATAGATGCGATGTCTCACGTCGCCGTTGGCCGAACATCCGCCGTCAGCGGCCGCAAGTTTGTCTCCATCCTTGCCGTCCGAAGGCTCCATTTTCGGGTGCTTCTCAAGGTAACCCCAAGCTCGCTCGGCAGCGGCGCGCATCGTTCCTGCGAAGGCGCGGTCGAAGGGTTGGAAGGTTCTCGCGGCATGCGCGAAGCTTGCGGCGGCGATGGCGGTCGCCCACGTGGTCTTGCCCGTATAGAACCGCTCTTGGGTGTCGACACTCCAGGGGCCAGGAGGAGCGCTGTAGGTTCGATTACCATTGCGATTGAATACACCGCCATCGCGGTCCTGCATCTTGAGGAGCCATTCCAGCTCCCATCGGCACTCGTCAAGGATGTCCGGCGTCCCGTTTCCGCTTTCCGGAATGTTGGTCGCATCGCCAAACGCCTGTGGGTTTCGGTCGTACGCCCAGAGCAGGTTGAACATCGTGGTTTCGAGGAAGGGCACGTACTTGTTGGGGTCGCCTGCGTCGTACCATCCGCCGCTCACGTCGCGCGATCCGCCAAGGCCTTTTCCATCCTGGGAGTACTGCGCCTCTTTATCCTGACCTTTGCCGAGGTGACCACCCGGATGATTCCACGCGCCACCAAATTGTTTGGTTATTGGAGTGCCAGCACGCTGGTAGTAGAAGGTCCGGGCCGCATCGACCAGCACATCTGCGAATACGTCTTCGCCAATGCGGAATTTGAACGATCGCGCCCCGGATTTTGGATCGGTGACGAAGTATGTTCCTGAGGTTCGGACAGGCGAAAAATCCGCGTGCCACACCCGATCGCCGGTCAGATCGCTGACCGCTCCGTTCTGCCAGACCGAAAGCCGACCTCGGAACACCACGCGATCATCCTTAGCGTCTCGAACTTCAAATGCGGAGCTTGGGTTGAAGGCGGCACCCGCATTTTGGCCCTTTTGTGGGTCGGCAAAGATCGCCACTTTCGTATCGTCGGGTCGCCATCCAAACTGATCAACGTGGATGGTTGGTATGGCAGCCGTCGAGCAGGTGAGCAAAAGATGGAGCATCATGGCTTAATTCTTAGACGTGTCAGCGGTGGCTTTCAGTTTTTCGTAGTCGGCGCGGGTCCGAGGCTTGGCTTGCATGCGCCATGCGGAAGCAAGGCGGTCCGATAGTTCGTCGATGTCGATTGCGGATATCCGCACCAGTACAGCAGGGGAGCTCTTGTAGTGATCGATCTGAAAATATACGCTTGGCTCAAGCTGCATACGCATCTCCTTCTCAAGAGCGTCCATCATGAGCACAAGCACGTCAGGTTCACGAAGGCGGACCATCATCTTTTTGTCGACGAAGAGCGCCAATGTGCCCCAAGAAAGACCTTCGGTAATTCCAGGCAAGTCGAGGGCACGCCATGCTTCGCGAACCTTTTCGAATCCATCTTCGCCGTTACCCACCATCGCATTCGTATCGTACTCCGAGGGTGGGTAGGATCGCAGAGTCATGCTCTTGAACTTGCTGTTCGCGCCAACGTTATGGATTTCTGAACAGGGCAAAGACACCAACCCAGGTACGGCCCGGGCCCCAATCGCAACTTTAGCGCGCGCCAAAGCGCTCCTTCAGCCCGGCATGACCGTTCAGATTCGGGGCCGGATTGAAGTTATTTCTCCGATTACATTTGGGCAGGAGGCGAATGGAGTGACGTTCCGAGGTCCGGGAGTTATCTCGGGCGGCATCGAGTTAAGGCAATGGAAGTTGAGCCAAATGAACGGACATCCCGCTTGGGAATCTAGCGTTCCAACGGACTTGAGGTTTCAAGAGCTTTGGGTCGGCCGAGAAGAACGAAGGGTAATGCGGCCCCGCTTTCCAAAGGTTGGCTTCCATGGATTTACGGGTTGGGCCGAGCCGGCAGACGTGAAGGGCGACTTCATGCAGGGTCAATCTGCGATTCGGCTCGCACCGGGCGACCTCGACAAGCCGCGCCGAAACCTAACCGACATAGACGTTTTCGTCCATCAACTCTGGACTACATCACGATTGCCTGTAGCGTCGTACGATCGATCGACGGGGGTGGCTCGATTCACCAAGAAGAGCGTCTTTCACCTCTCGGCAAACCCAAAAGACGAGCTGAGTCAATACTATCTCGATAACGTCGCCGAATCGTTTGACTCCCCTGGAGAGTGGTACCTAGACCGCACCATGGGCAAAGTTTTTTACATTCCTAAGCAGAGCGAAGACATTTCTAAGTTTGTCGCCTATGCGCCGATGACGCCGACCGTGATCCGGTTTTCCGGATGCAAGGATGTCGTGATCCGAGATCTGCGAATCAGCCACTGCGAATACCGGTTGCCTGCTGATGCGGCCGGGGACGTTCAGGCCGCCTTCACCGTGCCGGGCGCCCTGCAGATATTGGACTCCGAGCGAGTGAAGATCGACCACTGCCAAATTGCACACGTCGGAGGATACGGGGTTGAAATCAACGGTCAATCGAAGGCTTGTTCAATCACAAATTCCAAGCTCAGCGACCTTGGAGCGGGTGGCGTGACCATCGGAAACGGGCCGGACGGGTGCATTGTTGCCGATAACGAGATCGTAAGCGGCGGGCGTCTGTTTCCTGCCGGGATTGGGATTCTCGGTCGCCTCAGCGGCAACAATCAGATCGTCCACAACCGCATTCGCGACTTCTTTTACACGGGGATCTCGGTGGGTTGGGATTGGGGCTTCGCTGATACCGCCGCGAAAAATAACCTGATCGCGTTCAACGACATCTCGGACATCGGTCAAGATTTATTGTCGGATATGGGCGGCATCTACGTTCTCGGCAAGCAACCCAATAGCCGCATTTCAAACAACCGTGTCCGAAACATTAGCGCGATCGGTTACGGAGGCTGGGGAATCTATCTGGACGAAGGTTCGACGGGCTGGACCGTCGAAAACAATGTCGTGACCGACACCAAGACTGGCGGATTTCACATTCACTACGGCGGCAATAACGTCATTCAGAACAATATTTTTGCTTTTGCCCGCCACGAAGGTCAGCTCATTCGCAGCCGGGATGACAAGCAAGGTCCCATTCAGTTTGCCCATAACTTGGTCGTCGCCCGGCCCGGTGAGGCGCCGATGGTAATTCCAAGTTGGCTCCATCGGGCTGTGACAATGACGGGAATGCTCTACGCGACTCCAGAAGCACCGTTGCCTTTCGGCGACGACGGGACCGGGAAGTTCGTGCGCGTCGAATTGGATCGAAACGGACTACCTCCCCTCAATTCGGAGATTTTTCGTATGGGGTTTAAACCAATCGATATGAGCACGGTTGGGCCGCGTCGAAGTCGGTGAGATCGTCGGCGCTTATTCGTAAAGCACAGGATTCTTGCGCCAGTCTTTGCCCTTATCCCAGCCCATCTCGGTGACTCGCGGTCGTCGCTCGCGCAATCGCACGGATTCCACGCCTAGATAAAAGCCTTGTGAGGCGGGATTCTTGCCGACGCACTCAAGCCGCAACACGTGCTTGCCAATTTCCGGATAGAAGTCCAGCAAATGATGCTCCTTGCTGTCGACTTCCGCCGAGTAACCGTCGAAAACGCCGCCAAGTTTCACGCCGTCTAGATAGGCCTGATAACGTCCGAAGTCAAAACTTGTGGTCATGTTCACCAGCAACCTCAGCGGCTCGGTCTTGGTGACAGTAATCGGAATCTCCATCCATGCGCCCTCGGCCGATTTAGGCTGGTACAGAAGGTGCGGACCGTCGTGGACTTCCAAACTCTGGGGGGCCGCATCGCCTGCGCCATGCGTCGCTCCGTCTCGTGCATAGGCGATCACCCGATCAATATTCGGCAACGTGCGTTCGGCCGGTGCACGCGCAGCGAAAGTCGGCTTGCCGACTTGATACCAAAATGCGACGCTTGAGAAGTCATCTTCGCGTTCGTTCCAACTATTGGTGACATGCTTCGGATTCTCATCAGGCGACATCCAGCCAAAATGCTCGATTGTGACCTTGATGCCCTTTTGGAAGACGATTGGATCGTTCAGGTGCCAACGGTAGGCGCTAGTATGGCCACCGACGATGCCCCATTGGTCGAAGTACGGCACGCCTGAGTAGGGAGTGCTCGTCTTCTTGAGGCCCCAGGCAGAGAGGAAGTAGTCTTCCGTGCCCGTTCCCCATATCGACGCGTCCTTTTCTCCGTCGATATAGACCTTTTCGTCGCCCTCACCAAACCACATGGGGCTTCGAGTGCGGACAGCGAGCACGGTTCCAACGTAATGACCGCGACCGGTCGTTTCGAGAATCGTGTAGTCCTTGCCGTGCTCGACGGGATACTCCTGTCGATACTGAGCATAGAAGTAGGGCGTGTCTTTCGGTAGTCGATCCTTCTTGATCCAGTCGATGTTGTAGTAGAGCAAGTTGATCGATTTCTTGCTCTGATTCACGATCTCCATTCGCACGGATTTGTGGAACGGCATTTGCCAAAATGTGTTGTATGAGTCGCCGTCCTCGACCATCACGGGCAAGCTAATGACCTGGTTGCGCCTTCCAAAGCAATTGGCCATGAAGTCGCCAAGCGGAGCCTCGACTCCCGGCTTTGAATCGCCATCGTAGTAGATGCGGAGGAGCATCTCCTGGTGGTTTGCGGAACCTTCTTTCGCCCAATTCTGAGCCTCCGGACCAAGAAATGTGAACCACATGTGAGTGATAACTCCCGGACCTTTCTCGTCCATTACGAGATGGGTTGCGCCGGGAGCAACACGAAAATTGTCGCGATTGCTGTGCTCATCGAGATCACCCGTGTACTTTGCGTTGCGATCGTATTTGCCGTCCTTTCCCATTCGAAACGACGAAGAGACACGCCGGCTTTGGCCTTCCTGTAGCTTGAGGAGACCCCCGAGTAACGGCGGCGCCTCTTGGGCCACGACAAGGGCGGCGACGCACGAGAGGATGGTGATGGCAAGGGTAGATCGAAGGAGTTTTATGAGCATGGCACCGTGTCTTGGGGCGATATTACCGACATTCGGTTTGACTCCGTGGAGTAGGCTCGAACAGTGATTTACGTGCTTGGAAGCGCGAATGCAGACCTGGTTTTTCGCGTCCCGGCCGTGCCTTTGGCGGGCCAGACCCTACTGGCGTCGGATTACTGCGTATTGCCGGGCGGGAAAGGCCTGAATCAGGCGGTCGCGGCAGCGCGTTTGGGATCAACGGTTGAATTTGTCGGCGCTGTTGGATCGGATGCGAACGGACACATGCTGCTGGGTGTTATGGCCGCTAATAAGGTCGGCACGCTCCATCTCACGCGAGTTACGGGGGTGCCGACGGGCTGTGCGGGAATCTTTGTCGGAGATGACGGGGAAAATGCGATAGCGGCGGCACCGGGTGCTAACTCTTTCGCCAGCGCATCCGCGATTCCCACCGGCGCATTTGTCCTGACTCAGCTTGAGGTTCCGCTCGTCGAGGTCACGCAAGCGGCGGGAGCGGCGAGCACGTTTATTCTAAATCCGGCCCCAGCGAAGCCGATACCGGACTCGCTCATCGCTCGATGCACGGTAATCACACCAAACGAATCAGAGGCGGCATCATTGACTGGTATCGACCTGAACGACGACGCGAGCATCGAACTCGCGGCCCAAGATTTGCTCTCGCGAGGTGCCCAGCATGTGATCATCACGCTTGGCGCTCGAGGGGTTTATTGGGCGCACCCGGGTGGCAGTGAGTATTTCGACGCACCGCAAGTGGAGGTAGTCGACACGACCGGGGCGGGAGATGCATTCAACGGTGCCCTCGCGCACCATCTGCACGCTGCAACTAGCATGCGCGAAGCCATTCCGCTTGCCGTTCAAATCGCGTCGATCTCGACTACGCACGTCGGGGCGATCGATCCTTCGCCTCTTTAAGGGGCGGATTGCAATGCTTTCTCTACTGAACGAAAAGTAGCTCACCCCAGGTTTCGGGTTGGTGCATGTCCACCACCCCTTGCGGAGACCAGACCCAATTGTCCTCTTTGGTCCCGGGCACCTTTTGATATCGCCCGTCCACGACGTTTAGATGCCACTCCACCCGTGAGAAGTTGATCCGCCACACATCGGCCGCTTTTGGCGGACAATCGCATTTGCAAATCTCTTTGATTGCCGTCCACGGAATGGCGATTTCGCACGACCAGCCATCATCCACGACCTTCGGATTATTGAGCGTGCCGCGCAGGTGAACTCCGGTTTGCAGTCCCTTGATCTCCCATCCATTGAGGGCCGGTCCACCGTCCCGGTACGGCTTCGGTAGCAGGAGATCCCATGTCGTGTTGAGCGCGTTCATCTCAAGCTCCAGATACATCAGGGCGTCTCCGTCGGGGTCGAGGAAAACCTCGAAGTCATGATCGTTAAAAATCACGCTGTCGTGTTCCGTCAGGGTTGCCCAGAGGTTTGGTTCCTCCATTTCCGCTCCGATGTAGAGGGCATGATCGTCCCAGAGCATCTTGGCGCGAGTTCGATAACGGGGCCGCGGTCGGACATCGCCTTCGATATCGACGAAATCATCAGTCCATTCCGCATGTGTCCAGAACGGCTTGTCCAAGTGTCCATCAATATGCGGTGCGCGCGTCGCCCGCTTGCACGAATATCGCTTCACGGCTGCCATACGAAGTCTCCATTTGCCACCGTCCAATCGTTACCGAAGAAGCCTGCGACGAGCGTGCCTTTCGTTCCAGTCGCGAGAGTATTCGGGCTCAGCACGAGGCAATCTGGGAAGCCCGCACCAGATTGGAAGTAAGAGGCGCGGGTCGTGACGCGCATTCCGATGATCGAGTTTCCGCCGACGATGGCTACGCTGGCTACGTTGCTGTCGCGCCGAGGACGCACCGCGCAAATCCCCGCATCTTCTCGTATCTCACGCATTCCCAATTTGATCGAGCCGCTCTGTACGGAGAAATCGCCCGCGTCAATGAGTTTAGAGTAAGCCGAATTGGATGTCTGGTTCCCGTAGAGAATCACGTTTTGATCCAGAAATTGGCGGGGGTCGAAATCGCGGTCAGCAACGATGAGAAGAGTGCCGTTGCCTCGTATCCAGAACGTTTCTACGTCGAAACGTGCCTTGTCTCGCGCCCACTCGTTCTCCTCACGAGAACCCGTCGTGCCGAAGACCGCGATGACACGATGATCAAATACCGACTTGAACCCACCCGAGCGCGTCGGGTTCTTTTCGCTCGGTGGCGCGCTAGTAGTGCTCGCCCACTTTCCAGATACCCGCACGAGGTGCATTGAAACCGGGATCGTTTCGCGCGGGGCCGGGGCGTCAAACTTGTCGCCGTCTATCTCGAAACTGATCTTCGCCTGCGTGCTTTTCGGAAGTTGAACGCTGAATGCATGGACGTTTGACGTGGCTACCGTGTAGCGGGAACTGAGCGGATCGTACTTCGCCTGCACCCGACTCGGCTCGAAAGCCTTATCCTGTTGGCTGACGGTTAACCAATGATCCCGCGCGCTCACGCCCGGACATTCGGTAGTGAAGTCTACGCTTCTGATCTCGTCTAGATTCGGGATTCGGCGACGTGAGAAGAGGTCGAATCCGGCGGCCCAGTCGACGCAGTCCGAGCCCGGTTCCGGGCTCGCGTCCCACCAGTGGCCCGCGCCCTTTTGCTCAAACCAGTGAAGGTCCTCGTGAAAGTCGGCGAGCTCCCTTCGCATCGTTCGTGCTTCCGTGACGGGGACGTTGTCGTCGGCGTCGCCGTGAAGCACGTAAACCCCTTCCTGCGCGTAGTTGTGCTTGAGGGCAAGGGTGTCGCTGGATGCGCTCGCCCGCAACAGCATTTTCTCGATTGGCGTCGGATTGGGGTAACGCGCTCCGCCACCGTAAGACGCAAAGCTAACCCACCCTGCACTTGGCATGATCGCCGCAAATCGGTCGGGAAAATGCGCTCCTACTTGCCAGGTTCCGTGACCTCCCATCGAGTGTCCGGTGAGATACGTCTTTGAAGCATCGGTCTTAAATCGGCTACGCGCGTCCTCGAGCACTTCGATCGCGTCACGACGCCCGATGTCCTCCCAGTCAAATCCGAATGGTCGCCGGTTCGTCGCGGCGGCGATAAACCCCCAGCTCTTCGGAGAGTAGGCCTCGGCCTGTCCGATACCTTCCACTCCCGCGCCGTGCAGTGACAGGAATAATGCTTGGCCCGCGCCGGGAGAAGTCGAAGGATTGACGCCGTAATACTGGACGCTGCCGTCCACGCCGCTCACGAAAGTGCGTTTGTAGGGCTGGTTAAGCTCGCGCTTTCGCAGATTGATTGTCGTCGTCGCGAGAAGCTCCCTGCTCGCTGAAACGAGCCTGATCTCGGCCTTGCCATCGCGGTTCGTCGAAATCGTGCAGGGCAGCTTCACGCTGCTCAACGCCGGAAGCAACGGGATATGTCGGCCATTAAGCCATACGTCTTTCAGATCGTTTTCGGTGGCGTTTTGCACTACTACTCCAACTTGCGCTGGGCCGCGATCGGACGGGAGCAAGTCGGGCGCGGTCAAGTCTCGCGTGTCAAGCATAACGGCGCTGCTAGGAGGTGCCAAGGATGCTTTGAACGACCCACGGCCACAGGCGAAAATCAGCGAATTGGTTCCCTTTCTCAGCAAAACTGGGAGCGAAACGTAGCCCGTCATGTAAATGTCGCCGCCGCGTGGTGCGCCATTCACATAAGCGATCGAGTTGCCCTGAGAAGAAAGCATCATAACGATCGACTTCTCGGATTCGACCTTGAATGCGATGTAACCGCTTCGGGCGGCGGGTCCGCTGAAGGTTCCGTCCTTACCCGCGGTCACTCGCTCCCATCCATTTCCCGCCTCCGTTGGGGTTCGAAAGGTGCCCAGCGCGATCTGCAAGTCAATTGGATCCACGCGAATCGCGGAACGGGAACCGCCGCGAACTGAGTGCGCAAGTCCTTCCGTGAGGGAAATTCCACTGGGTGCTTGCGACGAGAGCAAAGCGGTTATTGCGAGAAGCATTAGAACGGAGCATATCCGACCGGTCGGAGAAAAGCGGACCGTTTCAGAGCTGACTCCCGCAGGTATCTTGAGTTTGACGCCTATGCCCGGAATTCGCCTACCACGTCTG
>JBBRML010000094.1:0-13067 GCA_038230855.1 Fimbriimonadales bacterium
GCAAATTGGCGATTTGCCAAGACGAACGAAGCTGGATGCGGAGTTCGACAACAGCGTCCGAAGAGGCTGTTGACCAAGTCAACAGCCTCCGCTTGGGCAAGGATGCCCAAGTCGCGTAGCGCGGTTCTTTGAACCGAAGCGTAGCGTTCAAATCGCTGATTTCCACGCAAATTGGCGATTTGCCAAGACGAACGAAGCTGGATGCGGAGTTCGTCAACAGCTTCCTAGAGCGGGAGCGAGCTGAGCATCGCTTCGAGCTTCTCGACGGGCAGGCCGATCACGTTGCTAGTTGATCCATCGATCCCTTCAATGAAATGCGAAGCGGCCCCCTGAATCCCGTACCCTCCCGCCTTGTCGTACGGTTCACTCGTGGCGATGTAGGTTTCGATTTCCGCGGCAGCAAGCGCCCGAAACCGCACAATAGTTTTCTCGTGATCAACGAGCATATTAGCTTTATGCGCAATCGCTAAGGCGGTGATTACAACGTGGGACCGGCCGCTAAGCTCCAGCAAGAATGACCGCGCCTCCGCACGATCTTTCGGCTTGCTCAACTGTGTCCAGCCCGTTTCTGTCTCCACGGCAACGACGGTATCTCCGGCGATGATGACCGCGTTTGGGAAATGAATTTGCGCCTCCTCGGCCTTGAGTTTGGCGAGAAGGCGGGCCGTAGCGACTGGGTCTACGAGAGTGTGAGACTCTTCGTCAATTTGAGCGGGGAAGACGTCAAAGTCCGAAATGAGTGTGCGAAGCAACTCTTGGCGGCGAGGGGACGCACTCGCTAGCACAACATGGTGACCAACAATCACAGTCCGAAAATATTGACACGAAAGGCCCTCAATCTTTGTGCACCGGCATTTGGACTCTCTCGGGGTAAGGAGCAACCGTAGAAAAAGAGGTGGCGAGCCTGCGCTCGCCACCTCTGCGGTTTCCCCGTTGCGGGTTCCCCTGTTGCGGGTTTACCGGTTCTGGCTAGTTGCCGTTGTCGTCGGGCGGACCACCCTGCCCACCCTGACCAGGATCACCTGGAGGGCCGCCACCGGGTCCTCGACCGGGCCCCCCAGGTCCACCGAATCCGCCAGGTCCGCCGGGTCCGCCAGGGCCCCGCTTCAGAGCGAACTTCTTACCCTTCATCTCTGCCCACATCGACTGTTGCTTTTCTGTGAGAATGGCGTTGATCTTCTTCTCCATTTCCGCCGGATTCATGCGTGGTCCACCAAATCCCTGTCCGGCCCCGCCAGGTCCTCCCGGACCACCGAAGCCGCCGCCGGGTCCGCCCGGCCCGCCGCCCTGTCCACCTTGGCCACCACCAAACCCGCCACCGGGTCCGCCGGGTCCGCCGGGACCACCGCCCTGACCACCCTGGCCGCCGAAGCCTCCCTGACCGCCTTGGCCACCCTGCCCAGGACCACCACCCTGTCCGCCTTGGCCACCACCGAAGCCGCCGCCTTGCCCGCCCTGACCGCCTTGGCCGCCCTGCCCAGGACCACCGCCCTGTCCGCCTTGGCCACCACCGAAGCCGCCGCCTTGGCCACCCTGACCAGGACCTCCACCCTGTCCGCCTTGGCCACCACCGAAGCCGCCGCCCTGCCCTCCAGGCCCACCAGGTCCACCACCGAAGCCGCCTTGACCGCCGGGCCCACCAGGTCCAGCCAGCCGCTGTAGCTTCTGACGCTGCTCGTCACTGAGGTCAAGCTTCTTGGCGATATCCGGTCGTAAGAGACCTTGCGCGCCAGATAGTTGCAGGTCGATCTCGTTGAAGCGCCCGTACTGCCGCGCAGACAGGATCCCTTTCAGGGCTGCGTCTTGCTTTTTGTGCATCGCTTCCTGTCGCTGGTGCATGGCTTCCATCATCTTGTGAATCTGCTCAGGATCAGGAGGTCCGCCTTGCCCACCGCCAAATCCACCGGGTCCACCAGGGCCACTAAACCCGCCACCGGGCCCGCCTTGGGGACGTGAATTCTCGAGGAGTTCTTGGATCTTTTCTGCTTGCTCGTCGGTGATCTTGAGCTCTTCGCGAACTTGAGGAATCATCAGGATTCCAATGCCGCCCGGCATTCCCATTCCCATTCCCATTCCCGGTCCACCCATGCGGCCCTGTTGGCCGAAGCCCGGTCCACCCGGGCGCCCGCCTTGTCCGCCCTGACCGAACTCTCCGCCCTGACCGAATCCGCCTTGTTGAGCGAATGCGATCCCAAAGACTGCGCTCAGGGCGCTCGTAAGAGCGACTCCTCGAAACCAATTAGTTGTCTGCTTCATTTCCGTTCTCCATTGATGGCCTTAGTGGCCTTTAACACCATGAATTTAGGCCATGTGAATTTGGAAGTTGTTTGGATATGCGCCATATGAAAAAAACTTGAAAATTCTTTTCCCGCCGGAAGAGGCTCCGGCATCGTCCCCACAGGAGAGACGTCGCGATTTCTGCTACAGTTCAACCATGATTCGGCGTTCACGCTACTTGCCATTTTTACTCGGGACGATCGCGATGTTCATCGCTGCAAGTGCCGCCTCCAATGGTCAAATAACTCCGGGGAAAACCTACAACGGCGTTGGGCGATCCTTCATCGTGAATATTAAGCCCGCTGCGAGCGAGGCTGGTCCGTTATCCGTCAAGTTGCTGCGCGCCGGCAGCGCGGAAGTTGTCGCCGAAACGCAATGCAAGCCGGGTTTCGTCGATCTGACAAAGCTGTTTCCGATACTCTGGAAAACGACCAAGCCGGAATGCCTATACGCGCAACTCTACTCAGACAAAACTCCAATCGGCTCCGCGCTCGTGCTCCAACCGATGCTCAATCCGCAGATAAGTAAATTGAGCGCCGACGGAAAAGGAGTTGATTTTGTCGCCGACGAAGACGGTCCAATGTTCAACGGATACCGCTCGTACGTCGATCAGCACATCCTGTGGCACACGACAATTGGGGATATCGAAGTCAAACTCCGGCCGGACGCAAGCCCAAACACAACTTGGATCATCCACGAGCTGGTGCGTGGAGGCTATTACACGGGGACGATTTTTCACCGCATCGTCGCAAAGCGTAAGGACGGCACTCCGTTCGTCGTGCAGGGCGGCGATCCTAGCGGCACGGGCAGCGGTGGTCCCGGCTTCGCTTACGGTCTGGAGAAGACAAAGCTTGAGCACGATTTCGGCGTCATCGGAATCGCCCGCAGCACGGATCCAAATACAAATGGTGGGCAGATTTATTTCGCTCTGAGCCGCGAAGGCACCAAGCACCTCGATGGTCGGTACGCAACCTTTGCCCAGACCGTGCGGGGCGGGGAAGTGATTCTCAAACTCGCCGAGGTCGAGGTTGATGACAAGGATCGACCGAAGAAGCCACCGGTCATCTTAGAGGCTAAGCTCGTGAACGCGCCCCCGTATCCGCTGGAATTGCCCGCTCTTAAGCGTCCTGAGGTGAAGTGAACGGGTATCGTTGCCCAAGCTATGAAAACCACGGCAAAGTTTGCGCTCGTTAGTATTGTTCTCGCGACAACCGCCGGTGCGCAAGCACAGACCGGTGGAGGCCAAATCACTCTTGGCGCGTCAATCGGATATCTGTACCCGCAGAGCGCGGCCCTGAAAGCGGCCTTTGGTGACACTGTCGTCCACGTCGGAATCACTCCTGTGAATTCAGGGAGTCGACAGGACGGTATCTCCCCAAGTTGGGAAGTGATCTCGGCGTCGAAGAACGGAAGCCACATGCTGCTCATTCCCGTCACCTACGGCATCGAGAGGTCAATCGGCGGGTCGAGTGTCCGACCGTACTACCGAGTCTTCGCCGGCTATTCCTATATGGATTACAACATCAGTGGAACGTCTTCACGTGGCTTTACGCCGACGTGGGGCGCAGAGGTAGGGTTAACCTTGGCCAAGAACGCTCGTGTTTCTGCACGGTACAACGGCTTCAAGAGTCGCTCCGGCATTAATTTCAACAACCTCGAAGTGAACGCGACTTACTCACTATTCAAGTTCTGAAATGCTGATTAGCGTCGTGGCACTTGCGATGGCGTTCAAAGCAGATTGGCTTGTTGACTCGTCGCCGTTCGGCGCTTCCGTGACGGAGCGCAGTGGCGTCATCACGCTATCGAACGGCCTTATTTCGCGCTCGATATCCGTTCCAAAAAACGGCACGACCGTCGAGTACCGAAATTTGATGACTGGCGAGCGCCTCATTCGTGCGGTCAAACCTGAGGCGTGGATTACGATCGATGGTCACCGAGTTCCCATCGGTGGGCTAGCAGGTCAGCCGAATCAGGCATTCTTCAACGCCGATTGGATTGCAAAGATGTCGGCACTTCCGGGGTCGATGCGCTGTATCGGAACTAGGCGCGAGCCCATTCAATGTCCGATCCCCTGGGTGCGAAAACGGCCCTCACCGCCCTCAGCCTGGCCCCCGAGCGGGCTTGGTGTCGCATTTGACTACGTTGCGGCCGAGTTTCCGGGAATCGAGGCGACCGTCCATTACGAAATTCTCGCAGGAATGCCCGTCCTCGTGAAGTGGCTGGAGGTTCGCAACCATACCCGCGCCGCCATCCAGCTCAACGCGTTCGCGTGTGAGCAATTAGGACTTGTCGAAGGGGAGTCCGCCGTGGACGCGATGCCGGAATGGAGGAAGCCGCCGATAACGATCCTAAGCGACTACTCGTTCGGCGGCATGGCCCTCGCCGGCGGCAATAAGGGCGTACATTGGATGCCCGACCCTGAATACAAAACCCAGGTCAATTACGAACTGAAAACTCCGTGCCTCGTGGAAGTGCGCCCGCCGCTCGGTCCGCAACAGACGATCGCCCCGGGAGGTCGCTTCCGCTCCATGCGCGCGTTCGAGTTGTTGCACGACAGCGACGACCGAGAACGGCAGGGCCTCGCCGTGCGGCGGCTGTACCGAACCTTTGCGCCGTGGACGACTGAAAATCCGTTGATGCTGCACTTAACGAGCACCGACCCCAAGGTTGTCCATACGGCAATTGATCAAGCCGCGGAATGCGGTTTTGAGCTGGTAATCATCAGCTTCTGGAGCGGGCTGGACATGGAAGATGTGTCCGAGTCAAACATCAAGAAATTTCGCGCCTTCCGAGACTACGCGCACTCAAAGGGCCTCGAACTCGGCGGCTACTCTCTGCTCGCCAGTCGCCGAATCAATGATCAAGAAGATGTAATCAACCCGAAGACGGGTAAAACCGGTGGTGCAATCTTTGGCGATTCACCTTGCCTGTGCAGCGCGTGGGGTCAGCGATACTTCGACAACCTCCGTAAGTTCATCGCGGGCACAGGGTTCGACTTACTGGAACACGACGGAAGCTATCCGGGCGACTTCTGCGCATCCACCAAGCATCCGGGACATAGCGGACTTGAGGATTCGCAGTGGAATCAGCACGCCGCGATTGCCGAATTCTACGCGTGGTGCCGTGAGCGGGGGATGTACCTGAACGTTCCGGACACCTATTTCCTGAGCGGCTCGAACAAGACTGGCATGGGCTATCGTGAGTCTAATTGGTCGTTGCCGCGAGCTCAACAGCACATCCACGCTCGCCAAAATCTCTTCGACGGGACTTGGGAGAAGACGCCTTCCATGGGATGGATGATGGTTCCTCTCGTCGAGTATCAAGGCGGCGGGCCGGAGGCAACGATCGAGCCTCTGCACGACCACCTAGACGACTACAGAATGCACCTCACGAACAACCTGGCTTATGGTGCCCAGGCGTGTTATCGTGGACCTAGGCTCTACGACACTCCCGAAACGAGGGCAATGGTTCAGGAGCGGGTCGCTTGGTTTAAGAAGTATCGCGACATCCTAGAGTCTGACGTTATCCATTTACGGCGTCCTGACGGCGAGGCCATCGACGCCATCGCCCATGTCAACCCGCACATCTCAACTCGAGCGATGGTTGTGGCGTTTAATCCTTCCAAGCAAGAGCAATCCACCACATTGAAAATACCGTTGCGCTACGCCGCCTTGACGAGCGAATGCGTACTCCGAATTTCAGATGGTCGGGCAAAGCGCGTGCTGCTCGATGAAACGGGTGCGGCTACGGTGAAAATCACCGTGCCTCCTCAGGGCCACGTGTGGCTCACCTTCCGCGAAAAGTAGGCGTTCCGAGAGGTCTGCGAGCAAGTAAAATTGGTGCGCCCGTCGCGAAGTCTCAGCGTTGAGATCCGCTCGTTCTCCATGAACAAGAAAAGACAGACCCGTAACCTGTTCATTGCAACTTACTTGCTGCCCGCCGTGCTTCTGTACGCCGGATTTGTGGTCTATCCCCTCATTCAAGCGATCGCATTTTCCTTCTACCGCTGGAAGGGACTGAGCGCAAAGAAGACGTTTGCGGGCCTTGATAACTACGTCGAACTGATCCACGACAATGTTTACTGGAAGACGCTGACGAACGGCGGGTGGATCATGATCGTCGCCGGCTTTATCATCTTCACGGTCGGTCTCCTCCTCGCCCACGGAGCGCGTGGAAAAAGCCGAGGCACAAAGTTCTTGCGCTCCATATATCTGTTTCCACAAGTGATTTCGATGGTTGTCGTCGCCATCCTGTGGACGTTTATGTTGAATCCCGTGTACGGAATCGTAACGGGAACTCTTCGCGCTTTGCACCTTGACCGGCTGAACCACACCTGGCTCAGCGATCCTAAAACCGCCTTGCCCTGTGTCACTCTCGCATTCGTTTGGTACGCCCTTGGCTTTTACATCATGCTGTTCTCGGCGGGCCTCGAATCGATACCCGGAGAAGTCAACGAGGCGGCTGAACTCGACGGCTCAACTGGCCTGCATCGCTTCTGGCGGGTGACCTGGCCCATGCTTTGGTCGATAAAGCGAGTCGCCGCGACCTACATCGTCATCAATGTCATGAACATCTTCGCCATCGTCTCGTTGATGACGACCGGTGGACCAGATCGCGGAACCGAGGTGATGCTCACCTACATGTACGAGCAAGCGTTTTCAAACTTTAGGTTTGGCTACTCTACGGCTCTCGCCATCGCCAACTTTGTACTCGCCATGTTGCTCGCCGGCGGCGTGATGCTTGTTTTCCGACGCGATCCGCAAGACCCCAAACGGTCGGTGAAACTTTGAAGCGCTGGCTGACCGGTTGCGGACTCACTTTATTTCTCATGTCCGTTCTGCTTCCGTTGCTCTGGACCGTCATGAGTTCTTTCAAGACCGGCGCGCAGATTCAAGGATCGCCGTGGTCGCTCCCGTCCAACCTACAATTCGGCAACTATGTGCTCGCTTGGAAGGATGCCGGCATCGGCCCCGCAATGCTCAATAGCGCAATCGTGACCGTTGCGACGATTGCCATCCTTCTTCCGATCGGGTCGATGGCCGCGTACGTTTTTGCGAAATATCCTTTCCCTGGTTCGAAGTTACTTTTCGGGACATTCTTGGGCGGAATGATGTTTCCGAATTTTCTCGTCATCGTTCCTTTGTTCTTTCTCTTGCGAGACTTGCACTTAGAGGACTCGCTTGCCGGTCTGACCATCGTCTACGTCGCATACTCGCTTGCTTTTACGATTTTTGTGCTGACTGGGTTCTTCCACAGCCTGCCGAATGAGCTTGCCGAAGCTGCCTCTATCGATGGATGCGGGCACTCGCGTACTTTCTGGCGAATCATGTTGCCCCTTGCCAAGCCCGGTCTGATCGTCGTTGGAATCTTCAACGCAATCGGATTGTGGAATGAGTACGCGCTGGCCCTCGCGCTGATATCCGATCCGAAGCGCCGCACCCTACCGCTCACAATCGCCGATATGGTGATGACACAACACTACCAAGCGAACTACGGCGCGCTCTTCGCGGGCCTCGTCATCGTGATGACGCCGGTGCTCGGCGTTTACTGGATTTTCCGCGACAAGGTCCACGAGACGATGCTTGCCGGTGCCATCAAAGGTTAAGAAAATGAATGTACTAAAAGGCCTCAACTATTGGTCGCTACCGGGCGGCCTCGCGGGCGACGTGTCCGCCGACCAAGCAATCGACATTGCGAAACAAACGGGCTACGAGGCGTTGGAGTTTTGTATCGCCGACGCCGGGCCGTTAACGTTGAAAACAACAGAGCAGGATGCCGACCGCATTCGGTCCTACGCAGAGGCACAGGGAATCGCCCTAACCAGTGCCTGCAGCGGTCTGTTCTGGGAGCGCTCTATGTCGGACGACGATGCAAATGTCCGCGCTCGCGCTCAAGACGATCTCGCCCAGATGCTCCGCATTACGGGTTGGATCGGGGCCACAACGCTCCTAACCATTCCGGGTCTCGTCGACCTATACACTGGAGTCGAGCCCACCAACGATTACGAGTCGGTTCTCGAGCGGGCGACGGCTGGGGTAAAAGCCTGCATTCCCATCGCCGCCGAAAGCGGAGTCGTCATGGCGATCGAAAACGTTTGGAACAAGTTCATTTTGAGCCCGATCGAAATGCGCGACTTCATCGATAGTTTCGATTCGCCGTGGGTCGGGGCTTACGTCGACGTCGCAAACATGATGGCGTACGGTTACCCGCATCAGTGGTTGCGCACTCTCGGCACGCGAGTCAAGGGAATTCACTTCAAGGACTTCCGACGCTCGGTCAATACATTGGACGGCTTCGTTGACCTGCTAGAGGGCGACGTCCCCTGGCCCGAAGTTGTAAAGGCGATCGACGACATTGGATACGTCGGTGCCGTCGTTGCCGAAATGATTCCGTACTACCGGCATCATCCGATGGTAAGGGTGCTGAACACCAGTCGCGCGATGGACGCTATTTTGGGCCGCGCTTAATAAGCTCGCTGCAGGTACAGCTTCAACGCTTCTTGGCCCTCATCGTGCTTGCCCGCCTTGTCAAACAGGGTCATCGCTTCGTCTAAGGCCTTCTTTACGTGATACGTCCGAGCCTGAACGAAAAGACGTCCCTCCGGCGTGCGTCGGTCCACTTTCACGCGGATGCTGGCCGCGTCCATCAGCAGTCGAGCAAGGTCAATATCCTTCCCTTTGCCTTCGAGGGGAGGCACAATCTCTAACCTCGTGCTAATCAAAATCGGCGCAGCGTCGACCGGCTGCGAATTGAAAACCGAGCGCGCGACGACGATCGCTTCGTCTTGTCGACCTTGGTTCGCAATCGTCTGGGCGAGGTGCAGGGTGTCGTTCACGTGCCGGTCCTTCACATTGTTGGCGTTGGCCCACTTGACCGCCTGACGATAGTAGGTCTCCGCCTTTGCCCACAGGTGAGCTGCCCTCAAAACTTCTGCATAGCGCCACGCATCTTCGTCGCGTACCTTATCAATCTTTCCGCGCTCGACGAGGTCGTTCGCCCCCTCCACGATGCGCTCCGTGAATTCAGCTTCGGAGATTTCGTTTTTACTTCGGCGCACAGCGAGAAGGTCAGTGATGCCTTTTAAGTCCGACTGAAGGGCCGTCGGGTCGATCGAGCCTGCCTCCGCATTATTGGGGTCCGGCAGCTGTCGGTTAAAGCAGCCGCACGCGGTCAACGCAACCAGCGCGACGAGAGCGTTACGCGATCGAATAACGCTCATCCGCAAACAATGCGTCCCGATAGATTTCGCTGCCACTAAATGTCAATAACACTTTCCCGCGAAGATGCATTCCCTCGAACGGCGTGTTTTTGCTCTTGCTGAAGGTCCGATTTCGATCGAAAGTCCACTCCAAGTCCGGATCGATGACGCATATCTGCGCGACCGGGGTTTCTCCTGGACGGAGTGAACCCGCATCCAACCGCATAATTTCGGCCGGACGTGTAGAAAGCTTGCGTATCGTCTCCAATGGACTCAGAATGCCTTTGTGGGTGAGCATCGTCAGCGTCACCGCCGCCGAAGACTCTAGTTGCGCGCTGCCAAAAGGTGCCTCGTCGAACGGCACGTCCACCTCGTGCGAGGCATGGGGCGAGTGGTCGCTCGCTATGCAGTCAATCGTCCCATCGTTTAGGGCCTGGAGCAGCAAATCAATATCAATTTGCGTCCGCAAAGGCGGCTGAATCTTAAACCGTGTGTCGAATTCGCCGACGTTTTCGTCGGTAAACGTGAAGTGCATCGGGGTTATTTCGCATGTAACGGGTGCGCCCAAAAACTTCGCTTGCCGAACCATCTCCACCGCCCCCCACGAACTGATTCGCATCACGTGCAATCGGCAGCCCGTATGCAGCGCAAGCAGGCAGTTCCGGACAACGGCAACTTCCTCCGCCGCTCTCGGGATACCTTTCAAGCCGAGCAGCGCGCTCATCGCCCCTTCGTTGATGTTTCCGCCATGACTCAAGCTCGTGTCCTCGCAGTGCGCGAGGACGGGAAGGTCCAGCTGAACGCAGAACTGCATCGCCTGCATCATGACCGCCGCGCTCTGGATCGGGAATTGCTCGTCGCTCGCGGCAACGATCCCGGCGCGTTTCATCGCCGCTAGGTCGGCAAGCTCGCATCCAAGCATTCCGCGAGTCAACGCGCCAACCGGAGCCACAAAAACCCCACCCGACTCCGGGCTCGCCGCCTTGTCCAGGATGAAATCGATCAGTGCCGGGTTATCAAGGGGCGGATTCGTGTTCGGCATCGTGCAGATCGTCGTATATCCGCCCGCGGCTGCCGCTTGAGTTCCCGTCGCAATCGTCTCTTTATGCTCGTCGCCCGGCTCTCGAAGGTGGACATGGGGGTCGACGAGGCCCGGCGCGATCCAATAACCAGTGCAGTCGTAGACTTCGCTGACGTCATCAGGAATCTCAAAATCGCCGACCTCTACAATCTGGTCGTCCTCGATAAGCACGTGACCAATCGCATCCATTTCCTGCGACGGATCGAGGATACGGCCATTTTTGAGGAGGGTGAACATGACTGGTTTCTGATTCCATTCTACCGAGCGCCGCTATCCGAGATGAACGGAACACGAATTCGAAGGGGCCTAGAAATCCCAGCCCTCCGAGCCCACCAAATCAGCCAAAATTCAACCAGCCATCTTGTCTCGGACTCGATATGATTCAATCAAAATCTCTCGGCGCAATGTTGCGCGCAACCGCCGCCAAGTACCCGACGCGTGTCGCCTTCCAACTTTCCGCAAAAGAGAAGTTTCCGCTTCCCGCCAGTCAAGGGTCGCCATCGGCCGAAGCTACGACCGGATTTGACTCGATAACGTATTCATCGCTGCTCGAAATCGTGCGCCAGTACTGCGGCGAGCTCGTGCGTATGGGCGTCGGCCGCGGCGATCGAGTCGCCGTGCTCAGCGAGAATTGCCTTCAATGGGCTCTCGCCGATTGGTCGCTTCAATGTCTCGGCGCGATCCTCGTTCCTATCTATCCGACCCTTCCCGGCGACCAAGTGCAGTACATCTTGCTCGACTGCGATGCCAAGCTTTGCATTGCGGGCGGTGTGGATCAGGCCGCCAAGACAGGGGACTGCCCGACGGTTCTCTTGCGGAATAGCCCTGATTCGCTCGATGCCCGAGCCCACAGCGGCCAACCGATGACAACCGAAGCGTGGAATGCCGCAATCGATGAGATCGATTCCGAAGACACCGCTACGATCATCTACACCAGCGGCACGACCGGTCAACCGAAAGGCGCGATGCTGGCGCATCGGTCCATCATGCATGTGTGCGACAGTGCAAGGCGGCATATCTACTTTGATGAGAACGACGTGTTCCTATGCTTCCTCCCGATGTCTCACGTGTTCGAGCGAGTCGCCGGACAAGCACTCCCGATCTCCGTTGGAGCGTCCGTCGCGTTTGCGCAGAGCCTGGCAAGTTTGAGCGGCGACCTCGTCAAAGTTCGGCCGACGATCATGCTGTGTGTTCCGAGGTTTCTCGAATCCTTCCGCGACCGCGTGGTGGACGGAGTTGCCAAGGCGAAGCCGCTCAAACAAAAGCTATTTCATGCGGCGCTTGGTCAAGGGATCAAGAAGGCTCAAGGAGGATTTGCGCCGCTACAGTTTTTGTTCGACAAACTTGTCATGTCGAAACTAAGAGAGAGAACGGGTGGACGCGTGCGTGCATTCGTCTCAGGTGGGGCCGCGCTCGCGCCCACCGTCGCCGAGTTCTATCTTGCCCTCGGAATTCCGATTCTACAGGGATACGGGTTGACCGAAACATCCGCTGGCTCGTGTATCAACCGCTTCGAGGACAACAAGTATTGGACGGTTGGTGAACCTCTCGACATGGAATTCAAGATCGCGGAAGACGGTGAGATTCTGATGCGTGGCCCGGGTCTCATGAAGGGTTACTACAACCTTCCGGAGGAGACCGCCAACGCGATTGATTCGGACGGATTCTTTCACACCGGCGACATCGGCGAGTTTGAAGGCAAGAACCTCAAAATAACCGACCGGAAGAAGGATATCCTCGTACTTGGCAATGGAAAAAATGTCGCTCCACAGCCAATCGAGAACAAGCTGAAGAGTTCGAGCTACATCGCGGAGGCCGTTCTAATCGGCGATGGCATGGAGTATTGCGCTGCCCTAATCGTCCCGAACGCTGAAGCCGTTCGACGCGAGCTCGGCCTCGCCGACTCCGTCGCAATGAGTACGAGTCCTGAAGTTGCGCAACTAATCAAGTCGGAAATCGGAAAGATTAACAAGACCCTAGCCAATTTCGAGTTGGTCAAGAAGCACGCGATCCTAGATCGCCCGTTTTCGATTGAGACGGGAGAACTGACCCCGACTCTCAAAGTCAAACGCAAATTTGTTCGCGAGAAGTACGCGGGCGTCATTTCGACATTGCAGAAAGGCTAGGTGACGCGATGGTGGCATGGGTGCTGGAGCCTCTAACCTCATACCCACGAGGGTGGCACGGGTGCAGAAGCTCCCAACTAATTACCCGCGTGGGTGGCACGGGTGCAGGGCTTTGCCCGTAACCCGTGGACGATATATCTCTGCTAACTTCGATTGGCACGGGTCCAAGGCTTCTAACTAGATACCAGCGAGGGTGGCACGGGTGCAGGGCTTTGCCGTAACCCGTGGACGATAAATCTGTGCGAACGACGGGTGGCACGGGTGCAGCGCCTTGCCCGTAACTCGTGGACGAGAAATCTGTGCGAACGACGGGTGGCACGGGTGCGGGAGCTACCAACTAAATACCAACTGGGGTGGCACGGGTGCAGGGCTTTGCCCGTAACCC
>JBBRML010000095.1:0-12300 GCA_038230855.1 Fimbriimonadales bacterium
TACCCACCACTCACAGGTGTTTTTCCGAAACAGCGCAAGAGGCATCGTCGAAGCGCTATCGAAGAAATAACACGCGACAAGTAAACTGGCTCCAATGATCGAGATCATTGGAGCTCCGTTTGACCTATGCGGGCTTCAACCAGGTAGCCGCCTCGGGCCGGCGGCGGTGCGAATCGCTGGGCTCGAACAAACCCTGCTGAACCTTGGCCTTGAAGTCCGCGACATCGGCGATGTTCCTGTAGCATCGAACGCGGCGACCGGTCAAGACTTGCTGTCGCACTTTTCGCCCCTTATGGCGGTGGTCACGGAGCTGCAGCACCGCGTCGAAGCGGTAATCAGCGGCGGCAATTTTCCGATTGTGATTGGCGGTGAGCACACCGTCGTTGTCGGTGCAATAAGCGCCTGCCTTAGATCGACCGGTGGGCCGCTTGGGGCACTTTGGATCGACGCACACGGCGACATCAACACGCCCGGCACTAGCGTGACCGGAAATATTCACGGCATGCCAGTTGCCGCGCTCGCGGGGCTACCAAGCGGTACCGACGATGCTCGGGACGAAGAGTGGACGGAAATGCTGAGCATGTTGGGAGCGCCTAAGCTTGATCTTGCTAACGTTGCGTGGTTCGGTTTGCGGGACATTGACCTTCTGGAGCGCCAGTATCTCAAACGGGGCTTTCCAGTCTCAATGCATGAGATCGACCGAGAAGGCGTGGAGACCACAATTAACCACATCGACTCCTATTACCGAGCTTCTGGCATCAAACGGCTGTGGATTTCATTCGATGTGGATGCGCTCGACCCATTCCTCGCCCCGGGCACCGGTACCGCGGTTCGCGGCGGTCTAAGCTATCGAGAGGCGCACCTAATGTCCGAATTACTTTACGAAAAATTACATGACCCAACCTGCCCGTATGTGCTCGCAGGGGTGGACATCGTTGAGACGAACCCCCTCACGGACAACAACAATCAAACCGCGAAGATGGCGGTGGAATGGATCGCGTCGCTCTTCGGAAAAACTATTTTGGGACGATGAACAAAATCAACCAACTCGAAGAAGGGCGCAGGGTTATTCGGCATGAAGGGCGCGCCCTCGAAGCCTGTGCGCTTGCCTTGGGAGATTCTTTTGTTGCGGCGACGGATCTGATTTTTGCCTGCCAGGGCCGCACGATCACGTGCGGAATTGGCAAGTCGGGACACATCGCCCGAAAGACGGCAGGCACGTTGAGCTCCACGGGTACCCCTAGCCTCTTTCTCCACGCGGCGGAAGCAGTGCATGGAGATTTGGGGACGGTCACGGCGACCGACGTGGTGTTGCTCTATACGCAAAGCGGCGAAACGGACGAAATCGCTCGGCTGTTTCCCTCCTTGCGATCGGTTGGGGCGAAGTCGATCGTCATCACGGGTCGCAAAGAAAGCACGTGCGGACGTCAAGCCGACGTGGTGATTGACACCGGCGTTTCTGAGGAAGCCTGCTCAAATAAACTGGCCCCGACGACGTCGACGACGGTTATGCTCGCCGTTAGCGATGCTCTGGCGGTGACAGTCATGGGAATGAGGGGATTTTCTACGGAAGATTTCGCTCGATTCCATCCCTCGGGCACGCTTGGAAAGCGCCTGACATTGCAAGTGTCAGACGTCATGCGTCCGATCCTCGAAATTGCTGTTGTGGGCCCGGAGGCAACGACTCTGGAAGTGATTCGGGCGATGACGCAAGCGGCGGCGGGAGCGGCTTTGGTCATGGACGGGGCGGCGCTCGTCGGTATCGTTTCGGAAGGCAACTTGCGAACGCACTTACTCGCGACGGGCGATCTTTCCGGCACGGCACAAAAGATGATGAATAATCAGCCCCTAACCGTTGACTCAGACCTCTTAGCAGCCGATGCGCTTGAGGTCTTCCAAAACTTCAGAGTCAAGATTGGAGAGATTCCGGTCGTCTCTAAAGACGAAGTGGTTGGTCTGCTTACGCTGAAAGATCTGCTTCGTTCGGGAATTCTTTAGGACCAGTCGAACGCGATGCCCATGGTCTCCGACCTCCGTTCGTTTGCCGTCCGATACGCGTCCGCGCATTGGTCGGGCCGGAAAGTATGTGAAATCAGTCCGTCGAGGTTAAACCTGCCGCGACCCCATAGACCCGCCCAGTACCGAAAAATCGTCTGGTAAGACCACAGGTCGTCAACATGGTTCATGTGCGCTCCGACGATACCGATGCCCCGTCGAACGACATCCGGCGTCAACCGTTGTTGCGACGGATCGCCAGCGTCGCCCAGGAGGACCAAGCGACCTTTGTCGCCCGGGAGGGCAAGCGCCTTTTCGAAAACGCCGGGATGGCCCGTGCAGTCCATCGCGAGTCGTGGTAGCGAGCCGTGAATCTTGATCACCGCGTCCGGAGCTTCGTCCACGTTTAGCGCCAAAGTGTGAGTCGCGCCCCCGCGTGAAGCCAGTTCCAGACGCCAAGGAACGGGATCAACAACAATCACGCGTTCGCAGCCAAGAGCCGAAGCCCATCGAACGCTCATTTGGCCGATTGGACCGGCTCCAACGATCGTTATGGAGTCGCCGATGCGGTATTCGGCCGCGCGAGCGCCGAAGAAGCCGATGAACGCGAGGCCAAACCACCCTGCGTCAGCACAACCGAGTCCATCGGGGAGCGGATAGTACTCGCTTTCTACGTTCGTGATCACCGACGCGTGTGGTTTGCGTGTAGCGGCACGCTGGCCAACCTTCCACCCAACAACCTCAGACCCGACTTCGGTGATTTCGCCAACGCAAAGATAGCCCGGATAGAACGGGTGCTTTACCCACTGATCCCAGTGAGTGCCCGGTGCATAGTTCTGATTGAAGCAGATGTTCTCCGTCCCCGTGCTCATAAGCGACGAAATGGTGCGCATCCGCATCTCTTTCGGGCCAAGCGGGGCGGGATCAAATTGCTCTAGAGCGACGTGCTGTTTTCGCTCGAAGACGAACCGGGTTGCCATACCGATACGTTACCGCCTCGATTGGTACACTTGCTTCACGATGTCCACCGATCGTGTATCGAAACTTGCGACCGCAATGCAACGCAACGGCGTTGATGCAATGTTCTTATCAACGCCAATCAGCATGGGCTATATGTGCGGATTCTTCGAGGACGCGCACGAACGGTTTTTGGCGTTGGCCATCTCAGCGTCGGGACAGGTACTCGCAATCACGCCTAGTCTCAGCGTAACGCAAGCTTTGCGCTCAGGCATCGTTGACGTACGCGGATGGAAGGACGGAGAGGACCCCATGGCTCACGTCGTCGCGCTCGCAACGGATTGGTCGCTTAACGGTCGAATCGTCGCGGTGGATGACGGGATGCGAGCCAAAGCGCTGCTCGACCTCCAAGCGGCGCTACCCGGCGTGCAGTTTGTCCCGGCGCAACCGGTTCTTGCGGAATTGATGCGAATCAAGGACGATGTTGAACTCGATACGATGCGGCGGTCCGGTGCACTTGCCGACGTCGTTTTTGAGCAGCTCAAGACATTCATCCAGGCCGGTCTGACGGAGCGGGAAGTCGAGCGCTTTATCCGCGACGCATTCACTGACCTAGGTGCCAAGCCGACTTTCTGCATCGTGGGCGCAGGGCCTGGGGGTGCGGAGCCACACCACATCAACGGCGATACGAAGCTCGCAAGCGGTGACGTCGTAATCCTAGATTTTGGTTGCGACCTAGATGGCTACCAAAGCGACATCACGCGAACCGTCTGCATCGGATCAGCATCGCCTAAAGCCAAAGCGGTCTACGACATTGTCTATCGGGCTTACATGGCCGGGCGGGCGGCAATACAACCTGGAGCGACCAGCGATTCGGTGGACTCGGCAGCGAGAAGCGTGATCGAAGAGGCCGGTTACGGCCCCAAATTTTTTCATCGCCTCGGTCACGGCATCGGCATGAACGGTCACGAGGACCCTAACATCATTGGCGGCAGTTCGCAAGTTCTTGAACCAGGCAACTGCTTCAGCATCGAGCCTGGGATTTACCTTGAGGGTGAATTTGGCGTACGCATTGAGACTATAGTCGCCTGTTCAGCGAGCGGGCATGAAAACCTCAACGCGGAGCCGAGTCCGACCTTACTTGAACTCGGCTAGAGTCCGTGCTATCGTCGGCGCCGTTGTGCGCTGACGAGTTCCGTATTCATTCCCGCCCAATGGAGCGCGCCACAGTACCGCCCGTGCTCCATTTTTATGCAGCGATCGACGATCACGGTTAGCCCAGCCGCTCGGGCGCGCTCGGCCGAGGGAAGGTCGATCAGTCGTAGCTGGAACCAAACCGCCTTCGCTCCAATCTGAATGGCGTCCTCTACGATGCCAGGGGTTTCGCTGGTGGGCCGGAAAATATCAACGACGTCCACGCTGAATGGAATGCTTTTGAGATCGGGGTAGCAGGTTTCCCCAAGGATTTCGCTCGCACGCGGATTGACGGGCACGATTCGGTATCCCTCGTCTTGCAGGTACGAAGCGACCATGTTGCTTGCTTTCGTTCGTTCCGTGGAGAGACCAACGACGGCGATTGTCTGCGTGGTCGCGAGAATATCGCGGATAGCTGAGGAATCTTGGTAGTGCTCTCGCTGGTCGGAAGTCAATACCGTGTTAAGCCGAATGTCACAGACCATGAGTTGTCCTTATTGTGACGCACGATCGAGTTTGTCTAGATCGCACCATCGCCCGAGTTGCCGAGCGGAATGGCCTCTAAATTTAGCCGTCCAGATTCATCCGCCTTCACGACGCAGAACCGATTGCCGTGAATGTAACAGAAGAGTGCTTCAGGGAACAAAGCAGCGCCAACGAAGCCCGGTGCGGCAATCTGCGAAGCGCTCAGAGCCGCGTTCACATCCATCACCTCATCGACTTTGCGGGCAAAATTTCCATCAAAAATCTGGACGATCACGCGTGCGCTGGAATTGAGTGATCGACTCGCGAGACCGACGCTTAAGTTGACGGCATCATTGCCCGTAACCGATATCACTGCCCTCGCGTTTTGCACGCCAGCCCGCTCAAGCGCTTCGATATCACGGCCGTCACCCGCCGAAAAAGCGACAGACCTATGTAGCATTCGGCGGAAACCGACATCGGAATCCAAGTCTATTACGGCCACTTCGGAGCCCATTTCGACGAGTGATTGGGCCGTGCGAACGCCAACATCTCCGAGACCGACCACCACAACGTGTCCACGCAGTGAAATGACGCGCTTTCCGAGCAACTCGTTAAAGCGCGCGGAAACTACGAAGTCGGTCAAGAGCGAATAGAGCGTTGCTACCGAAGCGGAGCCGAAGAGCATTAGCAGGCAGCCGTAGATCTTCAGCCAAGGCAAACCATCTTTCGGCGTGATGTCACCGTAGCCAGTCGTCGTGACCGTCGTGATAACAAAATAGAGGGCATCTAGGGTGGATATATGAAGTCCGATCCGAAAGACGAATACGCTGGCCGTTGAAAAAACGATGATGAGGAGCGTGAGCACGCGGAGAATCTTCGGAACGTTTCGCCACGTGTGTTTCGCCATGGCCAAGGTAGCGCGCACTTGTGCAGCGAGCTTGGGTCCAAGTTTCGGCTGGTCTGGACGCAGCCTCGGGGAGTAATCCACGAACCGCAAAAGTGCCTCAACTTCGCTATCGCCTTCGCTTTTCACGCAGAGAATCGCTTTTGCTGAATCCTTAACATCGGAAGCAGAAAGTTTGGTTGCGAGGTACGTCTCACCTCCGTGTGTGAAGGATCCAAAAACATGTTCGCCTAGAGCGGCGGCGGCAAAGGCAGGAGCGGCAAGCACGGACATGCCGAGGGCGCGGGAGATTCCAACGGTCGATTCCAGACGTCGGGCCAGGGTCTGGTCGAAGAGTCGGGCAACGATTCTTAGGTCGGGTGCAAGCCTGCGAGCATCGAGAGCGATTTCAATATTCGTGACGTCGCTGTCCACGCATGCGATCAGTGCCTTAACATCGAGAAGGCCTGCCTGGAGCAACACTTGATCCGATCGAGCATCCCCTCGGATGATCAGCGCGCCCTCTGCTTCGGCCCGCACAGCAAATTCGTCGCGAGCATCCGCGGTTATGATCGTTACCGACTCGCCGAGCCGGAGCAAAGTGTCCACGATGCGAAAGCCAACCTGACCAAGACCGCAGACAAGCACACGCGACACGTTGCCTGTTTACCAGCTTGCATCCTTAATCCCGGCCTCCGGCGTTAGAAAGTCGGCCCACGCCACCGTTCAGAAGGGCGAGCTAGACCTTTGAAAGCGCTTGATCCAAGTCCCAAAGTAGGTCGTCCACCGACTCGAGTCCGACCGACAGTCGAATGGTTGAGGGCCTGATGCCTCCGGCGGTGAGTTCTTCATCCGAGAGTTGCTGATGCGTGGTTGACGCCGGGTGAATGACGAGGCTTTTTGCGTCGCCGACGTTGGCGAGGTGGGAGAAAAGCTGAAGAGCTTCGATAAATTTTCGGCCCGCTTCGCGAGCGTCGCCGCTACTTGGGAGAATGTCGAATGCGAAGACTGCGCCTGGGCCCTTGGGTAGATACTTCTTGGCCAACTCGTGCTGGGGGTGAGTCGGCAAGCCAGCATAGTGTACAGCGCCGACACGCGGATGGGCCGCGAGGAACACTGCGACGGCCTGGGCATTTGAAACATGACGATCCATTCGCAGCGCCAATGTCTCGAGCCCTTGAAGCAGCATAAAGGAATTGAACGGAGAGATGCATGCGCCGGTATCGCGCAAGGTCTCGGCGCGAAGTTTCATTAGGAACCCGTAATGTCCGAAAGTATCGAAAAAGCGTAGACCGTGATAGGACGGGGATTCACCGGCGATCGTTGCGTACCTCGAGAAATCGAAGTCACCAGAGTCCACGACGACCCCACCGATACTCGTTCCGTGTCCGCCAATGAACTTGGTCGCGCTGTGAATAACAATCGTCGCGCCCCACTCGATCGGTCGGCACAGGTACGGAGTTGCAAATGTGCTGTCTACGATGAGGGGAATCCGCTTAGATTTCGCGAGCTGACCGAGCGCTTCAAGGTCCGGAACGCTCCCCGATGGGTTGCCGATTGTCTCGACAAAAAGCGCTTTCGTTTTTGCGGTAATCGCAGCTTCCCAGGCATGCAGGTCGGTCGGGTCGACAAAGTGAACCTGAATCGACAGTTTCTTCATCGTGTGGACGAGCATGGTGAGGCTACCGCCGTACAAATGGCTGGACGCGACGACTTCATCACCCGGCGACAACAGGGTCATTATCGTGGTGAACTCCGCCGCCATTCCACTCGCCAAAGCAACGGCCCCCGTTCCGTTCTCAAGTGAAGCCATGCGCTCTTCGAAAATTGCGGTGGTTGGATTGCTGATGCGGCTGTAAATATTTCCGTACTGTTTAAGCTCGAAAAGGTGGGCGGCGTGCTCCGGACTCTCGAAAACATAGGAGGTCGTTTGGTATATCGGGGCCGCCCGGGCTCCGACGAACGGATCAGGGATTTGACCGGCGTGCAGCATGCGCGTTTCAAATCCAAATTTTCGAGCTTGGTCCACGGTGTGGAGAGATTATGGACGAGCCTCGCCGACCGGTATGCTTCGATTTCGAGATCGCCATGACAAACCTACGAATCACGCGATCAACCTTCCCGATCGTCGGCGGAATTGTCTTGATTTCGGCGGTATCGATGCCACTCGGTCAAAAGCCGTCATCGACTGGCGCCCAGGTTTATCAAGAACAATGCGCGAAGTGTCACGGCGCAAAAGGCGACGGAGGCAAAGGGTATAGCCTCCCGTTACGCGGAAAGCTCTCAATTGCTGAACTGGGGGCCTTCATTAAGAAGTCGATGCCACCCGGTGCAAAGCACTGCCTGAGCCCGGACGCGGACAAGGTCGCCTCGTACATTCATGGCGCGTTTTATTCGCCAGTTGCGCAAGAGCGGAATCGTCCTCCCGGAATCTCCATGTCACGACTGACGGTCCGACAGTTTCGGAATGCTATCGCCGATTTGGTTGGTGGCTACCATCCTGCGACGCCCGCAATCAAGGCTGAGGGGCTCAGAGGCCAGTATTTCAAGGGTCAAAACTTCAACGGAAATGAACGGCTACTGGATCGTGTGGATCGACAAGTCGCCTTTGATTTTGGTTCTGCGGGCCCGATACCGGAGAAGTTCGATCCATTCAAGTTCTCGATTTTTTGGGATGGCAGCCTACTGGCGCCGGACAGCGGCGAATACGAAATTGTCCTAAAGAGCAACCAGTCGACGCGGCTGTGGTTCGATGGAGCACCGCTTCCACACATCGACGGTTGGGTGAAGTCCATCAATGATCCAAGTCGCAGCGTCGTCGTCAACTTGATCGGAGGCCGGGCCTATCCGATTCGAATCGATTTCTCCAAGTCAACGACGGGAGTTGATGATGCGGCGAAGAACAAGGGCAAAAAGCCTTCGACTTCCGCGATTTCTCTGATGTGGCGCCGCCCGAATCACGCTTTGGAGAATGTCCCGACCAACTGCCTTTTCTCGCAGTGGTCTCCTCCAATTTTCGTTGTGGAAACTCCCTTTCCGCCGGATGACCGAAGTATCGGCTTCGAGCGAGGAAACACCGTTTCTAAAGCTTGGGATGAAGCTACGACCGGGGCGGCACTTGAGACAGCGCGCTACGTTGCGAACAATCTGACAATGCTGAGCGGGGTTGCCGAAGAAGATCCAAAGCGGCGCGAGAAAGTGATGGCTTACTGCCATGCCTTCGTCGAGCACGCGTTTGGACGTCCCCTCTTGCCAGAGGTCGAGGCGCTTTACGTTACGAAGCAGTTTGATCCGTCAATTTCGATTGAAGGGGCGGTCAAACGAGTTGTCGTCTTGGCGATCAAGTCGCCCCGATTTTTGTATCGCGGTTCCGCAACTGGGGCGGACGATGCGTACGTAGCCGCAGCGAACCTCTCGTTCGGCTTATGGGACACTCTGCCTTCGCCGGAGCAGATTCACGCGGTTGAGGCTGGCAAACTCTCCACACGTGAGGAAATCGAGTCGCAGGCGGAGAAAATGTCGGAAGATCCTCGGGCTTGGACAAAGCTCCGGGAATTCCTACTTCGTTGGCTGAAGGTCGACGAAGTGCCTGATATCGTGAAGAATCCAAAGTCGTTCCCTGACTTTGATGCGGCAGCTGTCTCCGACCTGCGCACCTCGTTCGAGTTGTTCCTTGAGCGTACGGCTTGGAGTGAAAAGTCTGATTACCGAGAGCTGATGCTCAGCCAAGAGACCTTCATGAACGGTCGGCTAGCCAAGATTTACGGAGCCACCTTGCCCACGGACTCCGACTTCGTAGCGCTGCCTCCCGAAGCATCGCGAGCGGGCGTGCTCACCCAGCCGTACCTGCTGAGTCGATTTGCGTACCTCGATACAAGCTCGCCGATTCACCGCGGAGTATTGATCCTTCGAAACCTGCTCGGCAGAAACCTTCAGCCGCCGCCTTCAGCATTTGCGCCGCTTGCACCGAGCCTGCATCCCTCTTGGACGACTCGAGAGCGCGTAACTGTGCAAACAAAGCCGGCCGCTTGCATCGGTTGTCACGGCCAAATCAACCCACTAGGTTTCACGTTGGAACGTTTTGACGCGATCGGCCGGGTGAGGGATTTGGAAAATGGCAAACCCGTTGACTCGAGCGGCAGCTACGTCACGCGGGCTGGCAAGACGATCAAGTTCGCAAACGTGAACGAACTCGCGAACTACATTGCGAATAGCGATGAGGCCCAGAGCGCATTCATCGAAAAGCTCTTCCACCACCTGGTTAAGCAACCGGTTCTAGCGTACGGCCCGAACACGCTTGCGACGCTTCAAAGTAGCTTCGCAGAAAACCGATATAGTATTCGAAAGCTGATGGCAAAGATCGTAGCAATGACGGCCACAAAACGACAAGCAGGTGTGCGTTGAATCGGACACGTCGCGAGTTCTTACGAGACGTCGGCGTCAGCGCGGCGGTATTCCCGTTCGTCGCCAATTTGCCATCTTTGGCTTCGCATGCGGGCCGTGTCAAAAAGCAGCGCCTTGTGGTTATATTCAGCCCCGACGGCATCGTTCCAAAGACGTTTTGGCCCGATGCGACGGGAGCGAGTTTCGAGTTCAAGCAGATTCTCAAGCCCTTACAGCCGTTCAAGAACCGCACTCTCGTGCTGAGAGGAGTTTCTGACCGAGTACGTGGCGATGGCGACAACCACATGCGTGGAATCGGCTGCCTGTTGACAGGAAGCGAACTCTATCCAGGAAACGTCCAAGGTGGTTCTGACACCCCTGCGGGGTGGGCTAGCGGGATTTCCATCGACCAGGAGATCAAGAACTACCTCCAGAAGTCTGCCGTTACACGCACAAGATTCGGCTCTTTAGAATTTGGGGTCATGGTTCCGGAGCACGCCGACACCTGGACGCGCATGTGCTACTCGGGCCCGAACAAGCCAATAGCGCCAATCGACGATCCGCATCAGATGTTCGGAAAACTGTATGGTCAGCTGAAGGACCAGGAAACCCTAAAGAGCGTTCTTGACGATCTCCGCGAAGATTTGGGCCGAGTGCGGGCCGTCATCGGAAGCGCAGACCGGAAGCTACTCGACGAACACACGACGCTGGTACGTGAGATGGAGCAGGAGATTCTCGCCGCCCGCACAACTGATGTTGGTCACGCGGTGCCCATGGTCGAGCCGAAGGTGCGCCGCATCAACGACAATATTCCGACGCTGAGTAAATTGCAGATCGATTTGCTAGTGAGTAGCTTTGTTGCAGATTCATCTCGTGTCGCCACATTGCAATACACAAACTCTGTCGGACAGGCTCGCATGACATGGCTTGGAATTCAGGAGGGTCAACACGACCTATCGCACGAGCCAGATAGTAACGCGACGGCGCAAGACAAGTTGACGAAGATAAACGAGTGGTACTGTTCGCAGCTTGCTTACCTCGCGCAACGCTTGGCGTCAACTCAGGAATCGGACGGTTCGGGGAGTCTGCTCGACAATACGCTGATCGTTTGGACGAACGAACTTGGGCAAGGCAACTCGCACACGCTTGAGGATATTCCGTTTGTTTTGGTTGGTAACGGTCTCGGCTTCTCGATGGGCCGATCATTGAATTACGGTCACTTGCCACACAACCGGTTGCTACTTTCGATCGCCCAGGGGTTTGGGCATCGAATCGACAAATTTGGGAATCCTGATTTTTGTGGGGCAGGCGGCTTACCGGATCTAACTTAAAGTTTGATGATTCGAGTTCTCAATCCTTGCGAATAGTGCCCGCACTTCGACGGACGTTCTTAGGAAATTGACCTGTCTCGTTGGCTGTAGGCGTGGCAACTTGCTGGCGAACTTGCCTCGTAAGGACGCGAAGTTCACTTTGTTGAGGTTTTGTCGTCGCGGCGAATTTTTGAATCTAAACGGAGTCAAATTGGTTTCCAAATAGATTTCAAATACCTGAACGATATTGTTTAGACATGAAGAGTTCTACGAAGGCCCTGCTGCTGTCAACGTTGGTCGCAGGTTCGTTTCTCGGCGAACGCGCATTGGGCTCGCTGAGCCAAATTCCTGTAGCTGATTCGGGAATCAGATTAATGGGTGGATTCCAAACTGATGCCCAGGATCATGGGCGACCGGTCGTGCTGATTGCCGCGGGTCTTGGGGTTCCGACGACCGTTTTTCGTGAGGCATTTTCGCATGTCATTCCCGCTCCTGCGGGACGCGAGCCAGAGGCTGCGCAAGTTCGCAAAAACAAAGCAGCCCTACTCAGCCGATTGTCCGCTTATGGCGTTACAAACGAGGCGATCGATCGAGTTTCCAACTACTATCGTTACAACGAGAGTCGCGGGGAGTGGTGGCCGTACTGTCTCGGGAAGATCGAGCCAGTGCGCACCGGAGGTGAGATTACAGGGTTCAAAATCGTTCGCCCCGGCTTTGGTTATAGTTCCGAACCAATGATCTCGGTGGCGGGATATCCGAATATGCGATTGAAGGTGGATTTAGCGTACGGGAAAGATCTCACCAAGAATGGGTCAATTGCGAACATTAGAATTCTAACAGGAAGCAAGTAATCCGCTGTTATTGTCACAATATATCGCGGTATTATTAAGTTTCACCGTGGATCCAGCTAGATACGATTCGATGCTCTACCGACGCTGTGGACACAGCGGACTAAAATTGCCGGCAATCAGCCTAGCAGGGTGTTGAAAAAGGCGGTTATTCGGCCTTTCTCGCAAATCATGTTGGATAGCTGTTTCGTCTTTAGAATGTGAAGGGATCGGATCAGATTCAGCCGTCTTTGGTGTCGACGATCACGCTCGAGACATTCGTCGA
>JBBRML010000096.1:0-12041 GCA_038230855.1 Fimbriimonadales bacterium
AACGGTTGATCAAACCTCTACCTCCACCGCGAAGCATCGGTACAAGCCCTATGGAGAGCAACTCACAACGGGTACGGCTTTTCGTATGGGATGGGTCGACAGTCTTGGCTACCGCCCAACGGGCTTAACCTGGGCGACGTATTACATGCGAGCGCGCTCTTACGGGACGAAGCAAGGACAGTGGACGACTCGCGATGCAATTTGGCCGCAGCAACGTCCATACGCCTATTGCTACTCAAATCCGGCGTTGGGGTCGACCCGTCTGGTCGTGCGCCTTGTGATGACACTTGCTGCTGCTGCCCCGGAGGTTTTATCTTTGTCGAAGGTAGAAAGTATCTTGACGAATTATTAGCTGCCCCGGCTAAGGGCTTCTATGAGAAGCCCCATTTCACGGGCCAATCGTTTACGATCACTCCGAAATGGAAGAAGCGATCTGCCACGGAGTATCCAGAAATGATTCCGTGCATATTGAGATGGAATGAGTTTCGTACTGGATGGAAAGGATATGAAGATGCCTTTTCGGGCACTTGGCAACGCGTCCAATGGGGTAAGTGCGATTACCCAAGCCCGTGTGCGGACGGTGGCTGTAATATTGTCGACACTCCAGGGATTGGGGATACCCTTACCCGGATCGAAGAAGTAAAGCGACAAGGGAAACCTTACTATTTCGACGTCTGTATCTCGCTCACCCTCTCAACAACCTGTGAGTCGGCCGTCGAGTGTCCGGACAAGTGGAAGTTCATCAAATTCAGCCTGGCGATCGATTTCCCCTACGTCAACTTAACCCCTAGCATTCATGTGAGTGTGAAAGCCGACAGCATGTTCTGCGTGCCGAGACAGAATGTTTAGCATGCTGTGCAGCTTGATCGTGATCGTTTGTCACGGTTCTGCGCAGAGCGTCGTCCTAAAGGGCAGATTTCCTGATTGGGATTATGGCGAAATCGTTGGATTCAAACGATTCGTCCGAAACAGCTCGACTAAAGTGTTTGTGATGCAGTCAACTGACCTTGATGTGGAGTTCGTTGGCGAAGCAACTCTAGTTCAGCAGCAGCTAAGTACGTACAAAGCAACTTTCTTCGTGCAACTAGTTCGATTGGGAAGTGGACGCGTTCTTGTCGAAGTGCCGTACACGCATGTTAATGGGTTGGGCCGCACGCCCCGCGCCGCACGCCAATTGTTTTCGAATGGATCGATTGTGCAAAGAAGCTTTGATTTCGCGTGCAGGAGCGCAAAGATTCCGACACGCGCAGACATTTTGGTTGTGAGCTATCGTTTACGGCCGTGGCTCACAGACGGCGGCCGCAGAACCGAGCTAGTCGATGGGGAAATCACCTACAAGAGGTCGGAAAAGACTCAAACAGCAAGAATATGGTTCGAGGCTTCCCACAAATAGGCGGCCAGACGTCGCTTCAGCGCACTTTTCGCAGTTTGAAATGCATTATATCGATCTTGGCGCGACCGTCACGACCTAGAATTAAGTCGACTCGAAGAGGTCTTGGCCGGTCGCCTCGCCTGGTGCACTCTCAACCTTTCACTTGGACAAGGTGCCAAAGCCGGTAACGGATGCAGGCTGACAAAGTTTCTACTTAGAGGTCGGCAGCCGAACACAGATTACCGAATGGCGTAAACCATCACCAGGCGCAACTCAACTCTTACCCTTCGCGGAAGCCGTCAAATCTCCTAATTACTCTGAGATGACTTCGTCCCGAAGCCAATCTGATAGCGCTGCCCCTAAAACCCTCTTCATTTTGGCACTGTTTCTTGGCTCAGCCAGACTTTCACAAAGCGTCTCTCTCAGCACATCGCAGTGCCATACAGAACGGATTACAAGGTGCGATCTTGGTTTGTCCGTCAGACTGGTTCCCCAAAATCTGACCAGCGTTGAGTTTTAGTTTTCCGTCTCCATTTAAGGGGACGCATCATGAGCACAGGAAAACGTTACACAGAGGACCAGATCATCAAGGTCCTCAAAGAGATCGAGTCGGGTGCCAGCATTGCTGCTTTTGAGTTAGCGGTAGCTTAGTTCGTCTACCGAGTAAATGCCTCGATTCTGATTGCCAGTAGACTTTCCGCCATGAAGCAATGGGTTGTTCACGCGTGGGATGCGCCGGGGGAGGCGGCGCGTGCGCATCGGCTGACCGTTCGCTCCGAGCATCTGCTCGGGGCGAGTGAGCTCAAGGCTAGCGGAAACTTCGTCCTCGGCGGAGCGATGCTCGACGCCGACGGAAACATGATCGGGTCCACGATGATCGTGCAGTTCGAAACAGACGACGAACTCCAGGCTTGGGTCGACCGCGAGCCGTACATCCAGACCGGAGTTTGGCAACGTTATGACATCACCCCATTTCGTGTCGCCAATGTCTAATGACAGCCGTATTTAAATGCGGGGATTGAGCACTTTGCCCTTGTGAAAATCGAAAAGTGACGGAGAATGAAACTGCGGCTCAACCGCAAATCAAATCCCCCAGCGGAGGCATTGAATATGACCCATCGCAATCGAGCTTGGCGACGAAAACAAACGCGGACAGTGGTTCGAAAAATCGCTGAGACCAAGAACTGGATCGTGCAGCAATTCACGACGGACGACGCCAAACGTGGCAAATCGTTCGAGAAACGACATCGCGAGGGTGCTCTCACCCATCGTCAGGAGTTGAAGTTGCGCGGCGCCCTTTTTGATCAAGCAAGCGAAGGCATTTCAACGGCCTGACGCAGTTTTTTTGATCGGGTTCGCCTCGTTCTGGCCCACGGGCCATTGACCAGACCCCTCGCCTCGGCGAGGGGTCTTTTGTCTGATTAGCTCATCGAGTATGGGTCGACATCCAGGGTGATGCGGACCTCGTTTACACTCAGATCGCGAAGGGCATCTCCCACCCAACGGGCGGGCGTGCCGGGAGGCATTTTCAGCAGAATGTGCCGTCGCCAACGGCCCTGAACGCGATCGACCGCGCAGTCAACCGGTCCTAGCAGGTCCACGCTACGGTCGCGAGCCGGGCCTTGGAGCAGGCGCTTGATCGCGTCTCCCGCCCGCACCACATCGTCCCGGTTTTCGCCGCTTGTTGAGATATTCAGTAGCCGCGAGTAGGGTGGGTAACCGGAGTCCTCGCGCTCTTGGCGCAGGTAGTTGAACATGCGGACGAAGTCGTGCCGTTGCGCGAGCTGGATCGCAGGGTGCATGGGGTTGAACGTCTGAATAATCACGCGTCCCGGTTTGGCGCCGCGGCCAGCGCGCCCAGCGACTTGGCTCAGTAGTTGGTACGTGCGCTCCGTGCTGCGGAAATCTGGAAGGTTCAGGGACAAGTCTGCGGCAATTACCCCGACGAGCGTGACGTTCGGAAAGTCGAGGCCCTTGGCGACCATTTGGGTTCCGACGAGCACCTGGATTTCGCCCGCACGAAAGTCAGCAAGGGTCTGCTCCACGACGCCCTTCTTCGCGGCAATGTCACGGTCTAGTCGGCCGAGGCGTGCCGCGGGGAATAGCTTCCCTATCTCCTCCTCGACCTTCTCGGTGCCCATCCCGAGGGGCTTGAGGCGAATGCCTCCGCACTTTGCACATTTATCGGGCGGGTCGATTTGGTAACCGCAGTGATGGCACTTGAGCTTGATCACTTTTCGGTGATAGCAGAGGGCGACCGAGCAGTTCGGGCAGTCGAGGTGGTGGCCGCAGTCGCGACAGATGATCGACGGGGAGTACGCCCGGCGATTGAGGAACATGATCGCCTGATCGCCCTTGGAAAGGGTCTCGGTTAAGGCTTCGACGAGGCGGTCCGACAAGATCTTCGGCGCGCCCGCCTTGTATCCCAGCGTGAGGTCCTCAATCTCCACCGCAGGTAGGTTCTCCGCCGCGGCGCGATGGGGCAATTCGAGAAGGCGAGTCGTGGTTTTTGCTTCGGCAAAGGTTTCGACGGACGGGGTTGCGGAGCCGAAGACGACGGGGGCGCCGTGCATGCGACCGAGGTGAAGCGCGACCGGCTTGGCGTGGTAACGCGGAGCGTTGTCCTGCTTGTAAGCGCCGTCGTGCTCTTCGTCCACGATGATCAATCCGATGTGCTCCAGCGGGGCGAACAAGGCACTCCGGGCGCCGATGACGATCGGGATCTTGCCGGACCGAATGCTCATCCACGTTTTTAGGCGCTCTCCAATGCTCAGCTCGGAGTGGAGGAGGACAACGGATTGGCCGAACCTTCTCCGCAACTGCCCGATGACTTGGCCCGCGAGGGCGATTTCGGGCACGACATAGAGCACTTGCCGTCCCAGCCGGAGCGATTCGGCCATGGCACGCATGTAGACCTCGGTCTTGCCGCTGCCGGTGACGCCGAAGAGCAGAAACGTTTCAAATTCATGGGCGCGGACGGTCGCGCAGATGGCGTCAACGGCCTTGGCCTGCGCGGCATTTAGAGTCGGCGCAGGGGCGGCGGGCGCAGATGCGGGTAGGACCTTCTCGATGAGCCCGGCATCGAGCAGCGCCTTTACGGTGGCCACGGTGACGGCGGATAACGCTCGCACCTCAGCGACCGAGAATTGAGCCTGGGCGGCTTCTTGCAGACTGATGAGGGCAAGAGCCTGAGCCGGCTTTTTCCGACCTTCCGTGTGGAGAAACGTCTCGATTTTCGCGGTGTCGGGACTCAGTTGAAGGAGGCCAGACACGCCCGATCGCTCCGCCGTGCTCGTTAGGGTGATCTCGCGGCTGATCACTCCGAGTTTGTGCATTGCGCGTATGGCGCGCTGGAGCGAGGCTGACAGTCGGCTGAATTCGGGGCCGGTCAGCACACCCGCCTGCTCTTCCATCACCCGCTTGACTTCTTGCTGGGTTGGTGACAGCGGCGTGACCGTATCCTTCAGCCGCCAGACGGTCGCGACGCGCTCTCGGACGCCGGGAGGGGTGACGAGGGTCAGCGCGGCGGGCAGCGGGCATAGGGTTTCTTCGGCAACCTTCTCGGCCAGTGCCATTGTTGTGGCGGGAATCGACAGACCGTCGACGGCGCCTTGAGGGTGCTTGAGCGCAGTAAACGGAAAGCCCAGCTCAAGTTCGGTGACCGTGCGCAGCCGCCAGACGATGCCGAGCACGACACGGGGGCCCAAAGGAACGAGAACGGCGGACCCGGGCTTCAGGTCTGGCGTGGCGTGATAGGTATAAATCGCCTCCGACCCGCTCGTTCGGGGATCGAGGGCAACGTCTGCAACATCGACCAGCGCGGATGGTCCCGGAGCGCGGTCGGCCACAGATTCAGGATACCGGTCCGATGCGGAATTGGGGTCCCTTGACTTTCGCACGAGCGATAGGCTTGAGCGGTCTAACCGGGCGAGTGCGCTTTCTAAGCGCTACTAGGGAGAAGCACGCGATCGACAACTCCGACGTAGAGAGGGTCTGAACCACGATCCGGGCTCTCGTGCCAATCGTACAAATAGCCGTCGACGAGCGAGCGGTCGCCGAGCCCTTTGAACAGTCCGTGCACGGGAAGGAGAACGTCATCGAGGACCGGGTACATGGAAGCCGGCATCGGAGGATGAAAGAACCGGTAATCGTCGGAAACATCGACGACGACAACGCGCCGGAAGTTGTATCGCCAGAGGCCGTCGCCCACATCTGCCATCGACCTTCAAGACGGAAGGACGCCGCCGAAAGCCGCAAGAACTGGATTTATGGCGTGACGACGTCAATCGACCAATCGATGATGTCGAGATCGGGGTCGTTACCACCGGTGACATCGTTTGGAAGCTCGACGCTGGAAAGCGCGTTGGAGTAGTGCCCGGTTCGCCGCAAGTCAACTTGGATGAAGTTGGGTATCGAAGCATCGCCGAGGGCATCCCACGAGCGCGATCCGCCGCCAACATTCGCGTAGCGACTCATCGTCAGGAACTGCACTTGGAGAGTTTGGAGAGCCTGGCCGAGGGCATCGGTATCGGCCATTTGATTTACGAACAGATCGAACTGGAGTTCGCCTGTACCCGGGGTATAGGTCACAAAGCTCACGATTGCGCCGCGAGTGGCGGTGGTATCGGCCCAGTGGGCGAGGTCGATCGGGTTCGTCGGGTCATCGGCGGTTGGGCCGAGGGCAAACTTGCTAAGAGTGAAGGGCAGCGATGACGTCGGGATTTGCGAGTTGAACTCAACGAAGTGAGTCGGGGACCCTCCAACTCGACCGTTCGGATTGGTTGCGTTGATAACCGGCACCGGCGCTTCGTTCGACGGGGGGTTGAGGTCGTTTGTGGCACGGAAGGCAACGACGTAGATGTAGCTCGTCGCGGGATCATCGTCGGCGGCCGTGTTTATCTTGCCCGCGACTTTCAAGCGAAATGTGACCTTCGTGAACTGCCCGGTCGGATTCAGCGGCGATTTCGCACATCCGCTCATAACTACGGCCAACGCCGCCAGCACAATTAGGGAATACCGCTTCAGATCACACCGTCCGTCCAGTAGAGCAAGCGCCGACAACCTTCGCAGGCGACCACCCGGTCGTCGTTAAGGTCAGCACGAGTCTTCTCTGGAAGGACGAGTCCGCAGCCGCTGCAAGTTCCCTTTTTTGTGACTTCGACCATTCCGATGCCATGGCAGCGTTGGCGAATAGCCTCGTAGCGGGTCAGAAGCATTTCCGCGACGGGAGGCACGAGATCGGCTCGCGCCTGGGTGAGGCGCTTGAATTCGGCCTCAAGGTGGGCTTTTTCGACGAGAGCGACCTTGCGCCGCTCACCGATCGCCGCTTTCACTTCGGCGACCTTTCGTTGTGCGGTTTCGGCCAGAGCCTGGGCCGGAGGCGTGATCTCCCAAAGCTCCAGAATTCGTTCATCGAGGGCGGCTCGGTGCTTTCGCAGCATGCCGATTTCCTTCTCGATGTTCTCGACTTCGCGCGGATTTACGACCTTTCCTCCGTACAGTTCCTTGCCGAACTTCGTGATCTTAGCCTCGAACGTCTTTTGCTGCAATTCGAGGTCGAGGGCTTCGGAGGAAAGTGACTTCGCCTCAGAGGTGAGGGCTTGCTCCTCTTTTTCCAGTTCGGCGAGCTTCGGCATCAGGTTTTGACCGATATCAAGCGAAGCGGCGCGGTGGCGAATATCGGTGAGAGCATTGTCCGCCTGTGCAAGCTTCCATAGGCGCTGCAACTCAAGTGAAGCCATAGATAACAGGTTACCGCTTGCGAGTGTGCGAGTCAGGAACTTGTCGCGTTGCTACGAGACGCTCGCGAAAGTCGTTAAAGACGCAAATTGATCGCAATCCAAGCACCTTGGAGACATTGATCGCCGTCTCCCAATTTTGAGGATTGATCTTATTGTCTTTACAGCGCTCGGCCTCAGGGTCGTAACGCGGGCAGTCAGAACAGTACAATGTGACCTCCGAATCGAAAAACTCGCATGATCATTCCGGCCTTCATTTGCTTCCTTAGCCAGCAGAAACCAGTAGACAAATATACTCTAGAATACTTTGAGGAGCATTTTGTCGTACGCAATGGTTCGAGCGTGTTGCGCGTGCCGTTGCGACAGCCGAAGGCCCAGCCCTTGGCCTCGATCATGTATCGGCGCGACCAGACCTTTGCGGTGTGGGACGATCGAGGATTGACGGTTAGAAAGGACAAGGCGGTCAGCAGCACCCGCCTCGACTACATACCGACTTCGCCAAAGGTGTTTCCGCGCTCCGAAATCATCCGATTGCTTCCAAAGTTCCGATCTGGTGACCGCAAGAAAACGGCGGCCTCGCTTTCCGGATCTTGCCGCCTAGGCACGAACGCGTTCTTTTTAGTCAGGTGGGAAGATCACGCGAAGACGCCGTGGATGGAAGTGCTAATGAAAGTCGACCTGGCGGCAACGAAGCCGAAGCCGGAGTTCGTAGCGCGGCTGGACCGCCTCTCGTACGCGACGGCGCGAGTGGACGACCGCTTATACGCAGCAGCGGACTCGCTTTACGTGATCACCACGGACGGGGCTAGGTGGGGAGTTTCTCGCATCGATCCGGTGAGCGGTAATAAGTTCGATACAACAGAACTGGGCGAAGCGTTTGACGGGATTTTGACGGGACCCACTGGGTTTGCTTACGTCGTCGAGCGCACCGACTACGGCTCTCGAGTGGCGGCGCGGGTGAGTCTCAAAACCGAGTCTCGCACCGATCTCATTGAGTCGTCTGGGCACATGCATTTTGTGGACGCAAAACTGCCGGAGCTGATCGTGATCAACCGTGAAAACGCAGAGGTCTTGCACAACGGCGAGACGGGTTCCGAAATCACCTTGCCGCATTCCGCGGCGGCGCGGCGAATCGGCAAGCATGTGATCGTGTGGTCGCCGTTCTCTGAGCCGAAGTCGGCGACACTCTACGACCCCTCGCGCTGGACGATCGTGGCGAAGTGGTCCGCGCCGTAACCAGGGATTAGCTCAGAAGCACGCTGATGATGAGGATCGTCGTGTTGTCGAGCGCGTGAAGGATGATCGACGGAGCCAGCGACTTCGTGTAATAGCTGAGCATACAGCTCGCTCCGCCGATGGATGCAAGGGCCATCCACGCGGAGACGCCTTGTGGGTGCAAAGAAGCGAATAAGAGACTCGAAAGTAGCGCTCCCACCCACACCTTGCCGGTTAATTTCGCGAACGCGGGAAATAGCAAGCCGCGAAAAATGATTTCCTCGCTGATCGGCGCGAGGACTGCGGCGGTGACCAGACCAAAGAGAATCATGCCGAAGCTGTGATCAGCCGCGAGGGCGGTCGTTAGGGGATGCTCAGCCTTTGGTAAGTATTTGGACAGCATCGAGGTGGCGGTCAGGATGCCCATGGAGATCGGCCACTCGCACAGGAATCCGATCGCACCTTGAAACAGTTGCTTGGCTCCCACCCCTGGGCTCGGTCCGAATTCCGCGAGCGACATATGGCGACCAAACACCTTGCAACGCAATGCCAACGCGATAAAGGGAATACAGAAGAGCGACGTCATCGCGGCAGTCAGCCGTCCGCCGCCGAAAGCGACGGCGAGAGCGTAGGCAACTAGTTGACCTATCTGCAAGAAGCCGAAGACGAGCGCGGCATAGATGGCCAGTCGGTCAGCCTCAAGCTTTGTCGCGGCCTGAAGTTGAAGCCCCTTTGGCTTTAACGCGCCAGACGTCAACGCGGGGAAGACCACCAACCAGGCCAATCCGCCCGCCATCAACGTGACCGCGATGAAGGCAAGGCCGATCCCTCGACTCTTTGAATTGGAGACACCGACGTACGGAGGCTTAAAGCCCGCTTTCTCGTAAGCGTAAACGGTGGCGGCGCGTTTGAGGACGGGCTCTGAATCAAGGGGCTTGAGTAGGACAAGAAGATTACGGCCATGCACCGGTCCGGTGTAAATATTCAGAATTGAATGGTCGACGGCATCGCCGTCTTTGGTTAGGATTCTGACTGCTCGCTCGCTGATCGGCATTTTCGCCTCGGCCTCCATCGCGACGAGAGCACGTGCGGTGTCCTTCATTTCGAACTTTTTGAGCTCGATGACCTTTGTTGCGATGACGAGATCGGTGTGGGCCTTGCGCTCGCCTGACGAGTGTTGCTGCCGAGAATCGACGGCACGACTCAAGTAGCGCTCCGCTTCTGCCACCGTTTCTACCTTGTCGGGTCGGTGCGAGAGGGACGTGGTGGTCGCACTGTAAAGGACGTAACCGAAGAACACAAGAAGGGCGAACCAGCCGCCAAAATGTCTGATTCCTGTTTCTACGGGAGGGACTTTATCCAGCAGCGGCGGCTTTTGTAAGGTAGGCGGATTCTCTGGCTCGGGTGATTGCGGTTCGTCCATTGGTTCGATTTGCTACTGATTGCCCAACGATCGGTCGTTGAATGAAATCGTATACGTGCTGCGATGGGTGGTGAGGGCGACGATGAGCCAAATGGTTTCTGCGGCGTACTCACCGAGGAGAATGCCCAACGCTACGCTCCTGAGCTTGTCGTATCCGCGCAGTCCATAGTACCGCTGGACAAAGCACTTCACCAGATACGCGAGGAGCATGCCAAACCAGTAGTAGTCGACGCCGTAATTCATGGAAAGGAAGTAGCCCGCTGGGTGCAGCGGAAACCCCGGGAATTTGAATCGAAGCATGTCCAAGCCGAGAACAACAGCAAGCCCGAACGTTGTCATGACGATGCCGATGACGTCTGGTCCGTGGCGGTGGTTGATGATGTTCGTGATATAGGTTGGTGCATCGTTCCAGCCCATATCTCCCGTCCTCGCGGTTGCGGTCTGAGTAAAGAAATAGGCGAGAAAGAGGCCGAGCACGGTCGTTACCGAGATCCAAAGCACCATCTTTTTTTGACTCACCTTCTCTAGGCTGGCGAGTTTCATCGCCTCCAATTGATACGGCATCGGGTGGTTCCGGTAGATCCGGTTCATAAAAATGAAGATCTGGCCGATGTAATTCGCCTGCGAATCCGTGATCCACTTCGTGCCGAGGAATCGATGCATGATGGCGCTCGATCCGAAGAAGGCGAACTCGTGGGTCGGCGGCCCGAGTTGCGCTCGCACCCGTGTCAAGACTATGCTGAAAATGAGAAAGAGACCGACGTACGCGATCATGTATAGGGGCGGAAGGCCCGCGAACATTCCATAGATCGTCACGATGAGGACACACAGAATGAGGCCGATAAAGGCCGTTCGATGGGCTACGCCGTCGTCCTCTGTGCCCTTTCGGCCGGACTTAATGTCGCGCCAGACTTCCTTTAGGTAGGTCTTCGAGGCCCAAATTGCGCCGAGGAAGAGGCCGAGCACGGCTCCCCACGTTTGTTCGTCGAAGTACGGAGCGCCCGGCGAAATGCCCGTCCCGGAGAAGGTGGATTGCGGAATGCCATTCGCGGCAAGCACCACGTGCGTCGCCTTCCGCATGAGGAAGAAAACGACGAAGCTGAGCAGCATGTCGTTCGGCATGAAGAGCCCGATCGCAGCCATGAACGGGTAGAGCGATATGCGAAAGTCGCCGATGTTGCTCCAGGGTGGGTCCTTGAGCATGCGGTCGATGATGAACCAGTCTTTCACCGGAATCTGCGGGAGATTTGGATAGAGATATTGGAACCCGTTCAGCATGTCGATCGCGAACATCACTCCGAAGGCGATCCACATGTGCTTGCTCTTCCACATTCCCGAGCCTCCACCGCCTTCTGCCATGGCGACCGGGAGCTGAATCAGCGGGAACGTGAGACGTTCACGATCGCACCAGGCCCCGCGCATCAGCGAGTTGATGCACAGCATCGCGAAGACTACGGAAAGCATGATTCCCGCAAGGGCGATCCATTTGGGAAGGAGCGCAGGCAGCTTCTGAACGACGAGCTGCCACCCCTTGCCACCGCCTTCGAACTCCTTGACGACCGATAGGTCCTTGATTGCGAATGCGTTCGGCACGTACTTGCCGAGCTGATTCTGATATGTCGCATCCGAGCGCATGTGGAACGGATAGGAGAAGCTCGTTGGCTGGGTGATCAGGGTGAATTCACCGCAGATGGATCCTCCTGCACTTAGAATCGCGAAGAAGACGATCAGGTCAGTCTGCGAGAAGGCGAGCTTTGGATAGCGCTTTCGCAACGGCCAGTTCAGGATTAGCAGGAAGATGAGGGCCGAGATCGGGGGCACCATCAGGCTGAAGATCGAGGAGACGTGTTGGCTTGTACACGCTATCGCCACGAATGGAAGTGCGACCAGCGCGCTCACGATTGCCCGCGCGCGGATGGATTTCATCTTTGGGACGGGTGTCGTCTCGTCGGTCGCCATTTTCTCGGTCCAGTGCGTCGTGAGTCTATCCGTCTGGGGCCACTGCCTCGACAAGAATTCTGAACTTCCGTTGCAACTCCGCCTCGGACGAGAGAGAACTTCGCTCGTTAGAAGTTACGGGAACCAGCAACAGGCAAGCACCTGCGTAAAAACCATAGTTCGCGTTCCGGTTGTTCGTTAGAAGCGACGGGAAACAGCCCACTCGGCTACACCTCGGTTCGGTTGCACGACGGGTTCCTCGGGTGCAGACCCTGGGTTTCGGTCGTATCCGGTGTTCAGCGTCCTCTTTCCACGGGTTACGGGCACGAGCGTCCCTGCACCCGTGCCACCCACG
>JBBRML010000097.1:0-11942 GCA_038230855.1 Fimbriimonadales bacterium
ATGAAGTTCTGGCCGTCGCCTTTCTCGCCCGCCTTTCGGAGGTTGACAACTACGACATCCCCAGATTCAACACCGCGATCGGTGATCGGCTGCCGGGCTTGTCGACGCTTGCGCATCTCAAGAATCTGGTTATTGACCTCATCGTCGGTAACGGTGGGGGTCTCCATGTGCAACGGCAGGCCCTTGTAGGCTCCGAGTTCGACCTGAGGAGGCAACGGAATTTTGGCTTCGTACTCTGTTTTGCCTTCGGCCTGATCGATCGAGAGGACATTTACGGAGGGTCGCGTCGTGTTATCGGGTTTGATGCCCTCCGATTCGATCGCCTTAACGATCGTGGACCGAACAATGTGGTCAACGGCGGTCTCGTTCAGTTCCTCGGGCGGAACTAGCGGATCAATCATTGCCTTTGGGGCGTGGCCGGGGCGGAAGCCGGGGATTCGAATTCGCTTCGAAATTTGCTTGTAGGCTTTGGTAAAACCCTCGTGTACTTCGGCCGGTGTGCACGATATGGTCAACTTGACGGTACACGTATTTAGATCTTCGCGAGTGACTTGCATGGCGGTAGGAAATGCCTTACGGGAAAGCGTTCAATTTTACCCTCACTGAGTTCAACTGCCCCAGGCCAACCGCCAATGGCCACCTACTAGGCGCGCGGCCTTTCGATCACCGCATCCATTCGCGCTGCAGATCGTGCGAACACCCCAATTGCTGAAGGATGCGGGCGACCACGGTGTCGGCGAGGTCTTCCAACGTCGCGGGATTTGAATACCACGCCGGGCATGCAGGCAGGATTGTTGCGCCCGCCTCCGCAAGCTGGGTCATGTTTCTTAGCATGATTAGGTTCCACGGCATCTCGCGAGGAACCAGAATGAGTGGGCGGCGCTCCTTGAGGCAGACATCCGCGGCACGGGTCACCAGATCGTCGCTGATCCCTCCTGCGATTCGGCCAGCTGTTCCCATCGAGCAAGGAACTATCACCATGCCGTCGTGCCTAAAGGAACCGCTGGCCGGAGGGGAAAAGAAGCTCTTGTTGTCGGCTAGTCGTATCGTCTCGAAGGATTCACCGAGCCAGTTCTTCGTGCAGAAGTTCGACCGGTCCAGTTGCACTTTGAGTTCTGTTGCGGCAACTTGAATTGCCTGGTCGCTCAGCATCAAAAATACTTCTTCGTACACCTTCGCGACGTGACGCAGAAATCGTTGAGCGTAAATGGCACCGCTTGCCCCGGTAACAGCGACGACGAGGCGACCGGTTGATCCGCTCACCGAGCCTCTCGGGCAGCGGCGATCGCGTCCATTATTTCGACTTCACGCTTCCGCGTCATGCCAGCGCGATCAGGAACGGAACGGTCCCGATTTAGGCTCCAAGCGAGGGTGTCCCGAGTAGTTTCCTCAAGCGAGCGGTAAGTTAACGGCCGCGTTGGCGACAACCAAAAGAGGGGCTCCATCTCGTATTTCCACGGCTTGCCTTCCGTTCGGCCGAGGACAAGCGGCAATTCCGCGCCCAGAGTTGCATCGGACTCGGCCGGATCAAAAAGGAATCGGCGCGTTTGGGGTCGGAGGGCGTTACACGCATCCATCACGTCGCCAAGCGTACGCCTCTCGCCGACCGCGGTGAACGACCCAGACAGTTCTTTTTCGACGAGATCGAGAGTTTCGTTCGCAAGGTCTCGGGCGTCGATCAGCGCGATAGCTTGGTCCAGTTGGTCGGGCACGAGCACGCTGTTGCAGTTTGCAAATCGCTCGACCCAATATGTGAAGCGGTTTGTTGGGTCGTATGGCCCGGCGACCAAACCCGGGCGGACAACGGTGAGTCGTTCGCCAAAGATCGCGGCGAGAGCCTGTTCGCACTCAATTTTCAGCGCACCGTAGGTCTCCGCCGTAACATCCTCGGTCTGCACGGTGGGATGGCTGCCGACGAACGCTGTTCCACGCTCGTCGAAGTCAAAAACGCTTATTGTTGAGATAAATATGTAGCGACGGGTGGCGCTGCTTAGGCTCAAACCTGAATGGGTCACTGCGCGAGGAACATAGGCGCAAGTGTCGATGACGGCGTCCCATGACTGGTCCGCAAGGGCACTGAGGTCAGCATTGCGATCGCCTAGGATCTCCGCGGCACCCGCTACAATGCCCAGACCTTTAGAGCCTCGGTGGAAAACGGTCACATCGTGACCTCGGGCGATCGCCAACTCCGCGATATGGCGACCGACAAATACGGTTCCTCCGAGAATGAGAATCTTCATAGGAGGGATTTGATCTTTTCGACGACTTGTGCGATTGTCAGTCCGGCCGTTTCGACGATCTGGGCTTGTGGCGCGACCGAGAGCGGGCTATCTTCGCGGTTTATGTCGCGATGGTCACGATTTTCGACTTGCTGGCGAACGACTTCATAGCGGTCCGCGCCGCCTTTCTCGTTCAACTCGAGGTGTCGACGCTTTGCACGCTCTTCGAGGGAGGCGGTCATGTATATCTTCAGTGTCGCGTTTGGCGCGATGACCGTCGTTGCGTCTCGACCTTCTAGGACGACGCCACCCTGAGCAACCATCGCTTGCTGCCGGGCGACCATGCCTTTCCGCACGGCACTGTGCTGGCTGATTGCACTCGCTGCTTCGCCCATTTCAAGCGAACGGATTTCGTCGGTAACGTCGTCGCCGTCAAGGCGCACTATCTGAGGGTCGCCGGTGCCAAAGCTTATCTCGGTTCGGTCGAGCATCTCAGCAAGGCCCTTCTCGTCATCGAAGGCGATATGAATGCTCTTGGCCTTCCACGCTAAAGCCCGATACATTGCGCCGGTATCGAGATACCGGATCCCGAGGTCCTTTGCCAGTGCCTTGGCTGTAGTGCTCTTCCCTGCGCCGGCGGGACCATCGATCGCAATGACAACGTTATTCAATGATTAGGCTCCTCATGTCCTCAACAAACTTCGGATAAGAAGTTTGAATTGAGTGTGCTCCGTGAATTCTAGTTGATCCGGCGGCAATGGAACCGGCAATAAAGAAAGACATTGCGATGCGGTGGTCGTCTCCCGCCTCAATTTCGACGCCGGAGAGCATGGTCGGTCCGGTGATAGCCATGCCGTCCTCAAAGGTCTCGACCGTGGCACCCATCGCCCTCAGGCCGCGCGCCATCGTCTCAATTCGGTCCGTTTCCTTCACCCTCATTTCTCGGGCGTCACGGATAACGCTCGTTCCGTGGCACTGCGTTGCGAGGACGGCGAGGACGGGGATTTCGTCTATGAGTCTCGGCACGAGGTCGCCAGCGATCGTGAATGGCTTCAAAATGTCTGGGCTGCGGAGCGTTACGTCGCCAAAGGGTTCCCCAAGCTGATCCGACTTCAGGTTCACGGTGACGTCGACTCCGACCTCCTTCAGGACATCGAGCATGCCGGTGCGAGAGGGGTTGAGGCCGAGTTCAGTGAGCACAATCTCTGTGCCGGGGTGAAGGGCGGCGAGACAGGCAGGAAACGCCGCGCTGCTTATATCGGCGGGAACTGTGAATTCAAACGCGGTTGGCGCTTGGCCGCCCTGAAGGCTGACCGTAAGTCCTACCCGATCGAGTTTCACTCCTGTCGCGGCAAGCATTCGCTCCGTATGGTCACGACTTAGTGCAGGCTCGGTGATTTCGGTCGTGCCAGTTGCACGTAAGGCGGCGAACAGCACGCAGCTCTTTATCTGACCGCTCGCAACCGGGCTATGGTAACGAATGGCATTGAGCGAGCCACCGACGATTTCAAGTGGTGCGGTTTCCCCCGCGATCGTCGCGCCCATTAAGCGCAAGGGCTCGGCGATTCTTTTCATCGGGCGTCGTGACAGACTCGCGTCACCGATTAACGTCGCGGCGACGGGTCGGCTTGCGACCAAGCCGCTCAGCAAGCGCATTGTTGTGCCGCTGTTGCCGCAATCTAGAGGTTGCGAGGGATTGAGCCACTCAGAGCGCGGCGTCAATCGCCACTCGTCGTTTCCGAGAGCGGATCGTTGCATTCCAAGGATTTCCAAACAACGCAAAGTAGCCAAGCAGTCCTCGCTGTGGAGCGGCTTGCGGACGATGCTCGGTCCGGCGGCCATCGCGCCGAACATATAGGCTCTGTGTGACAGCGACTTGTCGCTTGGCGGACGCAATGACCCGCCCACGCGCTGCACGCGTGTTGACTCCAGCGTGGTCAACTACTTCACGAGCTCCAGCAGATCGTCCTCGTTTACCTCTGACTTCTTATCGGCGACGCCAATAAACGACGCGTAAATCTGCTCGAAGCGCTCATCAGTGAAGTTGTAACCCAACTCCGCAAGGCGATACTTCAGGCCGTGGCGACCGGACCGCGCGGTAAGAATAATCTCGCTCTTCTCTGCGCCGACTAGGAGAGGATCGATGATTTCGTATGTGCTGCGTTCTTTCAGGACGCCATCCTGGTGAATGCCGCTGGAGTGGGCGTATGCATTGGCCCCGACGACAGCCTTGTTTCGTTGCACAACCATGCCGGTAAGTCGCGAGACTAGTCTGGAGGCCGACAACAACTTGTGACTATCGATTCCCGTCTCGCAACCGAAGAGGTCTTTTCGGATTTTGAGGGCCATCACGACTTCTTCGAGCGCGGTGTTTCCAGCTCGCTCGCCGATACCGTTGATCGTGACTTCGACCTGCCGCGCGCCCGCCTGGACGCCGGCAAGTGTGTTTGCGGTCGCCATTCCGAGATCGTCGTGACAGTGACAGGAAAATACGGCGAGATGAGAGTTCGGCACGTTCGCGATGATCGTGCTGATCAAGTTCGCATATTCGGCGGGCGCGGTGTAACCCGTCGTGTCCGGAACGTTGATCGTTGTCGCTCCGGCCGCGATGACGGCTTCGACCACTCGATAGACGTACTCAAGGTCCGCGCGACCCGAGTCTTCCATAAAGTATTCGATGTCATCCGTAAATCGCGTTGCGTATTTGACCGCTTTGACGCCAGTCTCCAGGGCCTCTTCTCGCGTCATGCGAAGTTTATGTTGGAGGTGATTCTCGCTGACGCCAAGCCCAGTATGAATTCGGCGACGCCGAGCAGGTTTCAGCGCTTCGGCCGCGACTTCAATGTCTCTTTCGCGAGCTCGGGTAAGGCCGCAGACCGTCACGTTCTTGAGCTCTCGGGCGAGAGTGTTGACGCTCTCGAAGTCGCCCGGCGAACTTATCGGGAATCCAGCCTCGATGATGTCGACGCCAATGTCCTCAAGGCAGCGTGCAATTTCGAGCTTCTGTTCGAGCGACAAGCGGACGCCCGGGCTCTGCTCACCATCCCGCAGGGTGGTATCGAAGACCAGAACGCGATTGCTCATATGCTAGATTATACGGCCCGCCACTCGGTGACCGATGCTGAACTGCCCGCTAGGTATGATTGAATTAGGAATGACCCAAGTCGAACTCAGCATCACCGCCAACGGCGAGCAAGCCGCCGTTCCGCTTCTTTGGAAGCTAGGCCGCGATTTCAACGTGCAAGTCAACATTCTTCGCGCGAGTGTCGACACTGACGCGGCGTGGGCACAAATCGAACTGATGGGCCCGGTAGAAGATATCCAGCGGGCAACGGCATGGCTCATGACGACGGGAGCTCACGTCGAGGCCTCGCAACGCGCGGTCGGTGTCTAAGCGCCATGGCAGAGGGCAGTTCATCGCCCCTGATGCCGGACGATTTCGACGATTTCTGGGCTGAAGCCGTATCCGAAGTCAAACAGTTCAAACCAGAAATCCAGCGTTCGATTACGAACGATTTCGACTCGCCCGGATTCATCGTCAATTCGCTGTCTTTCTCGGCGCTAGGCGGCAGGAGGCTGAACGGTTGGATTGCTTATCCCGAGGGAGCTCGCCGTCGTCCGGCATTCCTTTGGACCCCTCCTTATGGCCGTGAAAGCGTGTTGCCAAACGCCTACGGGACCCGCGACGGGTTCACGAGCCTGAGCTTCAATTTTCATGGGGAATCCAGCTTTCACCGAGAAGCCTACGTCCCTGCCCGCGGCTATTTCAGCGTCGGGGCCGAAGATCCTGAGTCCTTCATTTTTAGGCAGATGTTTCAGGATGCCTACGTTGCCGCACGGGTGCTCCAAAGTCAGATCGAAGTTGACGAGGATCGCGTTGCCGCGATGGGAATGAGCCAGGGCGCGGGCATTTCAATATGGCTCGCCGCACAGTGTCCGATCATCAAAGCCGTGTGTGCCGATATGCCGTTCCTAGCAAATATCGCGCAGACGCTGACTCAGTCGATCTATCGGTACCCGTTGAAAGAGCTAAGCGACTACATGGACCAAATTCCTTTGGGTCATGAAAGGGTGCTCTCGACTTTGCCGTATTTCGACACGATAAATCATGCGACGCGCTGCGACAAGCCGACCCTAGTCTCGCTTGGATTAAAGGACCCGGCGGTTCGTCCAGCGAATGCCCGCGCCGTTTATGAGGCGCTTCCGGCGGAGAAATTGTTGGTCACCTACGATTGGGGTCACGATTGGCATCCGCACATGATTCATCAAAATCGCGCATGGTTGTCGCGCCACTTGGCCTGAGGTCGGGTAAGACGCTGCTGTGCGCTTCCTCAAGTCGCTGTATGTTCAAGTTCTGATCGGCGTCGTCGCTGGCGTGTTAGTGGGAGCGCTTTGGCCGCACTTTGGCGCAAGCCTCAAGCCGCTTGGCGATGGTTTCATCCGGCTCATCAAGATGGTAGTCGGGCCCGTCGTTTTTTGTACAGTCGCGAGCGGGATCGCTCACATGGGCGACATTCGAAAATTCGGTCGCGTCGGCATCAAGGCACTCATCTACTTTGAAGTTGTCTCCACGTTGGCGTTGGTGATCGGCCTCGGCGTGGCGACGCTTCTGCACCCAGGTTCGGGATTTGCGATTGACGTGCGCACTCTGAACGCAGAATCCGTCGCTGGGTTTGTTCAGAAGGCTCACGCCCAGACCGTCCAGGGTTACTTTCTCGGACTAATCCCAGAAACATTTATGGGCGCATTTGCCGGAGGTGAGCTGCTACAGATCGTCCTCCTGGCCGTGCTGACGGGTTTCTCATTGGTTGCCCTAGGGGACGGCGGTCAGCGTGCCCTCACAATCCTCGACACCGTCGCTAAAGTGTTTTTTGCGATGATTGCGATCATCGTGCGGGTGGCTCCGATTGGCGCATTTGGGGCGATGGCCTTTACGATTGGGATGTATGGCACGGGAGCGTTGCTCAAGCTTGGGTCGCTGGTGGCGACCTTCTACGTAACTGCTCTCCTCTTTGTCGCGATTGTGCTGGGACTGGTCGCTCGCCTAGTTGGGTTTTCTCTTCTGAAGTTTCTTGCGTACATTCGCGAAGAGCTGCTAGTCGTTCTTGGCACAAGTTCATCAGAGTCCGTGCTGCCGCAGTTGATGACGAAACTGGAGCGCTTAGGAGTCCCGAAACCGGTGGTCGGGTTGGTCGTTCCAACCGGCTACAGCTTCAACTTGGACGGCACGAATATCTACATCACTCTCGCCGCGCTATTTCTTGCCCAGGCGACCAATACACCGCTTAATACGGGCCAAGTGCTGACGCTGTTGTTGGTCGCGATGCTGACATCAAAGGGCGCGAGCGGAGTCACGGGAGCAGGGTTCATCACGCTCGCCGCAACACTATCCACGGTTCCCACGATCCCAGTTTCCTCCTTGGCCCTCATCGTCGGCGTCGATCGCTTCATGAGTGAGTGCAGATCCCTGACAAACACTATAGGAAATGGAGTGGCGACGCTTGCGGTTGCGCGTTGGGACGGCTCTCTCGACCGCGACCAGCTAACCGCGGAGTTATCGGGAGTCGCGCGAAAAAATTCTGAAAATCCGATGAACACCTAGCCACGGCTCGATCACTCACCTCTCGTCACAGGAGGAAAAGTGATGACAAATAAAACCAATTCGTTGATTCGAGTCCGAGCACTGATGCTCGCTCTCGTCGTCTTGTCCGCGGGAATCGTCTCGGCTGGCTGCCACGGTAGCGATGAGCCAGCGGTCACCTCACCCACCGGAGATAAGCCGGTGACCAAGGACAAGAAGGACACGGTAGGCACCCCACCTCTCAAGGAGGAGTCTAAGAAATAATTCCCATGTCCTGGGCGATTGGGTTCGTCCCTTCGTCCAGGACCCTGGCCTATAGTAAACAAGAGTCAAGGTCATGAAATATTATCAAAATCAAGAACAGGTGGCATCTCGCCGGAATCGCCATCTGTTCGCAATTGCCACATGCGTCACCGTCGTCCTGGGGAGTCTCGGTTGCGGAGCCGCAAAGAGTTCAAATAGCGCAGCCTCCGCGCCTGCGTTCGAGGCGAAATCACCGATGAGGAGCTTGGCTGGTGTAAACGGCGACATTCAGTCGGGGCTACTGACGCGCCGGGGGGGAGTCAACGGCCGGGTCCTCGGCGGGCAAGATGACCATGGGATCGCGGTGCCAGCGACAGTGACGACACCTGAAGTCAATGCGCCACTGCTGAAGCATCGAGACGTCATTCGCACGATGGACTTACGAGTACGGGTTCCGAGCTCAGAAATTGCGGAAAAAGAGACGAACTCGATGCTTCTGAAAATTGGGGGCTACGTAGACTCGGAAGAGGGATCAAACCTCGCCGGGCAAACGCCGACGATGACAATGCACCTACGCGTGCCGGTCGGCAAGTTTGAAGACGTCATCATCGGGATCGAGCACCTCGGCGTGCGGCTCGAAAAGACTATTCACGCGACCGACGTCACGCAGCAGCTTGTCGACCAAGACGCCCGCACGAGGACGATGTTGGCAGAGGAGGAGAGCTTGCGGTCGATGCTTCGTCGGGCGAATACTCTTGAGAACACGGTCATGCTTGAGCAGAAGCTGACGGAGTTAAGGGGCGAGATCGAAAGCGTCCAGGGGCAGCGGAAAATTCTGGGAGAGCAGGCATCTCTTTCGACTCTGAATGTCACGTTCGAGCAGGGTGCGGCCGCGGCCGCGCCACCGTCTGGCGATCCACAGTGGTTTGCTCAAGCGTGGGGTCAGGCAAGCTCCGCGGGAATCACTGCCGGACGGAGTCTGGTTATTTTCAGCCTCTGGCTTCTTGTGTTTAGCCCCGTCGCAGTGGTTATATATGCGCTAGGCAACAAGATTCGCAAAGCGATGAAGCGAGCGATGGTGCCTCCGATCGCACAATCCCATGCCCCTGAACCGCCGTATCTTCAGTAGGCCCTTTCGAGTTCGGTGGAACGACGTCGGAACGCCTCGCATCGATGCGAGCCACGTGACGATGGCGCGGTCGTTCCACCAATACGGATCGCTCGTGGAACGGATAACGCGAGTTTTTTTTGCGATGGACGTTGCGACAACAGACAAGGTCCTTCACGCCTATCGGGCGAAGTACGGAGACGGAGCCTACGCGTACGCCCGCCGAACATTGAAAACCTGGGAACCGGGGCAAGTCAAGTTTGTCGGCCAGACGATGATGCGGCTGCTGGAATTCGTTCCGATGTACTCGGATCACGAGACCAAGTTTGAGATCGTAAGAATATTTCGAGAAGAAACTTTGCGCCGCTTACGGCAACTTGATATTGAGATCACCTTGGCCGCCGACGACGCACTTGACGAATCGATGCTAAGACTGCGCGAGATCGCAGAAGCCCAACTGGCGGTTGAGCTACCCCCAGATCTGATCATGAGTCGTACCTGGCTTAGTCAATCTGACGCGGTAATGTTCCAGCAACTCATCCGCGATGGCGAGCGAATGCTCCTGACTTGGCAGTTGGCGGACTTTCGGTTGCGACTTCGATTGTTGCAACAATCGCGTCTCGAAATAGAATTACCGGTGCGAATGCGCGCAATATTCGAACTGCCAACCGCGCGAATTACGTTTCGTATCGTACAAGCTAAGGCTGTCGCCAAACGCTAACTGCCCAATTACCCATGGAATCGCACGAAGAAGAACAGAAGTGGCTAGCCCAATGGACCAGCCTTGAGCTTGAATCTAGATTCAAGTCAGGCGAGGTGTCCTACCCAGAATACGTTCTGCGAAACATGGACCAGTTCTTTACCAAAGAAGAACAGTCCGAATTGCACAAGATTGCGGCAATGCACGGTCTCGAACTTGAACGATTGCTCATGGAGATCCAGATCAAGAGTCGCACAAGTGAGGCGGATCTCGAAAAACTGCTGGTGACGCTGCGCACATTGAAAGACAAAGGGATCAAGGCCGATGTGGTCTCTCGACACGAAACACCGAGCGGTCATATCGAAATTTCTGCCCGCAGTCGAGGCAAGCGATTCGGCTGTTTGCCTTGGGCTTCGACGATCTTCGTCTTGTGGGGCGCGCTTATCCTATTCCTCCGGTGAGATGCCTTCGATCTTAGGCGCATTTGCAATAGCATTTGAGACGAATTTTCATGGAACGCGCTACGAAAAATCCTAGTATGATTACTGTATGTTTGGGGCAGGGGGAGGCACATATCCGTGCGATGCGGTCAATCCGCGTGGTCCTCTGTCTAAATCTCGCAACCTTGTTATTGTGAGGCGATCTTGATGAGCCCGACTTTAGCCGTTCTCTTAGTACTTGCGACGGTCGGTTGCTTTCACTTAACGGTGTTTCACGCGCGCCATTTGGAGGCGCGAAAGCCTTTGCGTCACACCGATTCGCTCGTGTTCCATGCGACGCACTGCTTCCTGTTTGCGATGATTGCCCTCATTGCCGCGTGGTGCACGCCCCACGGCGCGTACTCCTACATGTTCGTCGCCACGATCCTATTGCAGACGGTTTTGGTGGTTATTCAGCTTTTCGAAGATGACGAAGCGGGACGCATTACTATCGGCGAGCGCATAGTTCAAGGCGTTCTAGGCGCCTTACAAGGGGCCTTCCTCGCGGTGCTCACGCCCGAGTTGTTCGCGTGGAAGGCGGCACCGTCGGCCGTCGATCTCGGTGGACATGGCTCTACTAGCATCGCGCTGACGGCATGCGCGGTGTGCTTTGGATATTACGGCCTTCGAGATGTTGTGGCGAGCCTGCGCGAATCCTCAACAGATGTTGGTTCGGCTGTTCATTGAAGCCGGCCTAGGCGACGGCCTTTATCCAGCGCTCAAGGTGCTCGTCGGTACGACCGCCGGGCTCAAGAAAGGCCACTCGCAAGCCAATTTCATCGGCGCGAACTACGACCGCGTACAGCTTAATCGGCGCGAAACCGTTCGGTTTGAACGTGACTTCGAGTGTTGTTCCGGGAGACGTCGGCTCGTCAACGACAATCGAAGCGCCGCCAAGACCGACGTCCTGTGAGTGGCCAAAAAATAGATGCACTTCTTCTGTCCGCACGGTTTCGTTGACCTTACGCACGAAGACAGGGGCCTCGACCGGAATTCGATCGAAGCGTCGACGGTCTAATTCGTTGGCATCAATTAGGTCAACATGAAGGGCGATACCGGCAGCGACTTGCTCTGTAAAGATGAGCTGTGATTCGGAGCGCACCATTCGACCTTCAAATGTCCAGAGAAGAGTTACTGGTTCGGGACAATCAACCTCGGCATATACCGGCTCGGAGGTGATCAGTACCGGCGGAGCGACGTCGCGCACGATGCTTGGAGCAGCGACAGGGGAGCCATCTATCCAGATGACGGCCATGACGGAATCGCCAATGCCAAGTTTTGCCGGAGAATCGTGCTTGACCACACGTCAATAGTTGGCAAAAATGTGAGGTTCTTCAGGCACGTCACGCGCCTTCTTTGCGGAGCCGGTCTACTTCGCGGCGTGTTTCGTTCTTCGCGATGCTCGCCCGTTTGTCGTACATCGCCTTGCCTCGGCCCAAGGCTACTTCCACTTTGACTCGCCCATTCTTGAAGTAGACAGAAAGCGGCACGAGTGCGAAGCCCTTTTCCTGCGCCTTTCGAGCCAGAACAGCGATTTCCTTACTGTGGAGCAATAGCTTGCGATCATGCCGCCGCTCGTGTTGAAAATGGGTAGCTTTGTCGTACGGCTCGA
>JBBRML010000098.1:0-11771 GCA_038230855.1 Fimbriimonadales bacterium
CTCCCAAATCACGTTCACGAAGTCCATGTCTTCCGCCGTCAGGACACTTATGCCGGCATCGCGAAGTTTAAGGGAATGTGGATCAACAAGGGAGGGCGACTTGAGACCCCGGCAAAACGTCCGACGCGACGTGTTGAATTCTTCGGCGATTCCGTAATGGGTGGCACCGGAACGGTGGCGTTCGGCTATGAGGCCAAATCGGACGGCGCGGTGCAATATGAGAACAGTAACGCTTGGCTCAACGATGGCTACTGGGGTTTTGGGTCAATTGCGGCCCGAGAGTTGCATGCGGAGGCCAACGTCCAAGGAATTGGGGGGCTTTCTCTGCTCGACCACACCGGTTGGTTCGGCGGCTCGCTCGAGCAGACGATCGGCCTTGCCTCCACCTGGGACAAATTAGATCCGCTGTCAGGTCAGTTCACGCCGTGGGACTTCACGCGCTTCACGCCGCACGTTGTCGTGCTCTCCATCGGCCAGAACGACGCCCGAGGTGGACACATCGGTGATGTGTTCTGGAAACGCAACTGGACAGATGAGTATCTCAAAGTCTTAAGCGGACTTAGCGGACACTATCCAAAAGCGAGATTTGTCCTGACCACGACGGTCCTGATGCACGATCGAGCCTGGGATTCCGCGTTGCAGGATGTGGTGCGAGAATTCAATCGCAAAGCAGGGAGCACGGTAGCCACTTACTTTGCGTTTACTCGCACGGCCGCCGGCACCCCAGGTCACCCACGGTTTCTTGAGCAGGAAGAAATGGGGCACGAGTTGGCTACCTACTTAGCGGACCTCGTTCCGTGGACGGACTAGCTCCGTAGGTCGTTAAGGGTGTCCGCAATCCTAAGAAGCCGCACTATTTTTTGGAACTCTCGTGCCCTAAAACACGTAGTGCCACTCAATACGTAGCAGGAAAGAAACCATTCTGAACCTGATGCGTTTGATCAATGTCTGAGCGACGATGTTGTCGTCCAAACTTTAGGGTGGGTTAACAAAAGTTCAAAGATATAGCCATAATTGATGAACTAAATCAAGGATTCGTCTGTCCACACATTAACTTGCCAGCATTGCCATGAGCTCAGAGATCGAATTTCAATCGCTCGCCAGCGCGCCCGCGCACACACCCAAGCGTACGCCGTTTGTAGATCTTGAGGTTGTCAAGCCGGACCCCGAGTGTTTAGCACTTGCTCCAGGGGATTTTGCGATCAAAAATCAGGTTCTGCCGCTATATATTGAGCGCGGAATTTTGTATGCAGCGATCGGGTCAGAAGAGGACTTGTTGGCGGTCGACAACTTAGGCGTCCTGCTCGATCGACCGGTCAAAGCGGTGCTTGCCAACCCTGCGATGATTCGACTTTTGCTCGAAGAGCAGTTTATCGAGAAGATTTTGGCCGGATTGCCAAGCGAAGACGGCTTTTCAGCAGAACTAGATGACAACGCGGACCTCGCGGATCTGCAGCAGATGGCGAGCGAAACTGCGGTCGTTCAAATGGTCAATCTGATTTTCTCGCAAGCCGTGCGCGACGGAGCAAGCGACATTCACATCGAGCCATACGAACGCGAACTACGCGTGCGCTACCGCTTGGACGGCATCATGCACGAAATCGCGCACCCGCCGAAGCGAATGCATGCGGCGATTGTCTCACGACTTAAGATCTTGGGTGAGATGAATATCGCTGAGCGTCGACTGCCGCAAGATGGGCGCATCAAATTACAAGTAGCTGGTCGTTCGATTGATGTCCGTGTCGCGATCGTTCCAACGATGTACGGCGAGCGAGCGGTGATGCGTATTCTCGACAAGACGACCTCGGTCGTCGGCCTCCACGCGATCGGCATGGGTGGCGACATCCTCGAGACGTTTCGGAAGCTAATCCGCCAGCCGCACGGCATGATTCTGTCGACGGGGCCGACGGGAAGTGGAAAGTCGACGACGTTATACGGTGCGTTGCAAGAGCTGACATCCACGACGACGAACATCCTGACAATCGAGGATCCGGTCGAATACCAAATCTACGGCATCGGCCAAATCCAAGTTCGGCCACAAATTGGGCTCACGTTTGCAAACGGCCTCCGAAGCATCGTACGGCAAGACCCAGACATTCTGATGGTCGGCGAAATTCGGGATGAGGAAACGGCAGAAATTGCCATCCACGCTGCGCTCACTGGCCACATGGTTTTCAGCACCTTGCATACGAACGACTCGCCGGGAGCAATCACCCGACTGTTGGACATGGGGGTAGAGCCATATCTGGCCGCCAGCTCGATCGTCGGGATCATGGCACAGCGGCTACTACGACGGAACTGCCAGTTCTGTATCGAGCCCGTGCAGGAGTCAGAGAGTGCGCTGAAGTCTCTCAAGATCACTCCAGAAGACTTGCATGGTCGCACCTTGATGCGGGGCAGAGGCTGCGAAAAGTGCACGGGTACAGGGTTCAAGGGACGAACCGGACTTTTTGAGTTACTCGTGGTGGATGAAGCGGTGCGAAAGATGACGACGGATCGAGCGCCGGCAAGCACCATAAAGAATTACGCTACTCAGACTCTGATGATGCGTACTTTGATCGAGGATGGTCGGCGGGTGGTCTTGGACGGATTGACCACGCCAGAAGAAGTGTTGCGAGTTTGCCAGAGGGAGGAGCTTTGAACATTGCCGTTTTGAGCACTTGGCGTGGTTTTTGGGGGAAGGGGAAATCTCAAGTCGTATAGCACCCCTCCTCATCGAATGGTCGCCGTCAAAGGTTCGGGTTTATGATCCGATCTCTGGGCACTCTTTGCTTGGCGCAACCATCTCGGACTGCCTGAACGGCTCGTCCCGGGGCCGCGAGGCGGTCATAGCAATCAGCCGTCAGAGCGCTCTCGTGAGAAGCGTCAACGTGCCGAACGCGCCGCGATCTGAAGTTTCGAAAGTGCTTGAGTTGCAGTTCGAGCAACTGCTCCCGTTCAGCCGCGGCGAGTGCGTAACGGGATTCCGGCTAGGGGACAAAGTATCCACGACTGGACGATTAGCGGTCGTCGGCGCAATCAAAATCGATTCGTTGGAGCGCGCATTGACGGACGCGAAGGCGCTCGGCATTCGGGTGCGGCTCGTACTCCCGGTAGCATTTGGCTCATGGTTACTTGCGAAATCGCAGGGCCAACAGACGGCGGCAGTTGTAGAGATCAACGGCGAGTTGATGAGCGTAGACGTCATCGCGGAAGGCGAGTTGCGACACAGCAGGTCGTTGCCGACGCCCGAGTCCGTCGCAGAAATTCACGATGAAATCGAGCGCACGTTTACGATCGCTGGGATTCCGGCCGGGCCGACGATCGCGGCGGCAAGTCCAGACGTTCAAGCTTCCTTCAGGGTGGATCGACCAGCAATTTCATACCTGGCCGACCCGGCCGCGTACGAAAAGCAACTGTTCACGTTTGAATTGCCCGGTCGCGTGCAGGCGCTGGAAGAGCGCGCGGCAAACCTTCGAGCGGGTCGCGCAATTGGTGCCGCGCTCGTAGCGGTTCTGCTTGGTTCGTACGTGTACAACACCAAGTACAAAACCCACACGGCCACGGGTGGGCGCTCGGCGACCTTGAACCGGCAGATGAAGGCGGCGACCACGAAAAGAACCTCGGTCGACGCAAAGTTGGCAACGATTGCGAACGCAGATCAATTGCTCGGAGTCGCTTTCAATCCGGGGCAGAAGGTTTCCGACGTCGTTACTGTGCTTTCCGCAACGGCACCGCATACCATCTGGTTTACGAATATCGTGATCGGGCATCACGCGCTGATGTCCGTTGCAGGATTCGCGACGAACGACGCCGATATTTCGCACCTTGCGAACGACCTCTCGGGAGACGCCCGCTTTACGGAAGTCAAGGTCGTGTCGGCGAGTCAAACCCTGATCGACAAAAAGCCAATTACAGATTTCACGATCACGGGGCGCGTCCTGGGCCTTCTGCCTTTTGACCGACCAAATCCAGTCATCAATCCCAGAAAGGTCGTGAAACAGTGAAAGTGCAAAGTGCCGGAATCAATTCCAAGTTGGCCTGGGACGTCCTGTTTGTTGCGTCTCTGCTCGCGATCGCGATCGCATCTTGGCTCGGTTTTGTTGTGAAGGCTGCGAAGCCGGAAATGCCGTTGAACACGCACGGCAAACTGCTTGTTTTACAGAAGACGACAAAGCAGCAAGAAGGCAAGATTGAAGAAGCTAAGGCTGACATTGCCCGGCGGACCTGGACCGATTCCCCCGAGGGCATCAGCTCGAAGGTGCTTGAGGTTTGCAATCGAGAGTGTGCGCAGCATCAGTTGCGAGTGACGCGGTTCAGGGTTACGAACCCGATCGTCGCGCCTTTGCTGCTTGAGATTCCGTTTACTTTGGTGGTGGAAGGAAAGTTTTTGGATGTGATGGCACTGGTTCGTAGTTTTGAAAAGCCGGATTCTAAGATCGCACTCTCGGAGTTGCGAGTGAATCGCGCGAACAACTCAAAGGGCGTCAACGCGAGCCTGTCCCTCGCCGCCTTCGCGAACAAGGAAACTAAATAATTGTCGCAACTTCTTAGGCCCATCATCTATGTCGGACTCGCGGGAGTCGTCGTGGCTGCGTACTTCCAATATGCCGGTCCCCCAGCAGCAGTTGCGGTGACTCCCAAAAAACGAACTGCTGTCAAGGGTAAGGAGGTCAAGTGGGAGTTCGCACCCGCTGACATCGCGATAAGGTTTGAACGCCCTCGAACTTCCCCACGCGACTCGTTTGAACCGCTAGTTAAGATCGACGTGCCTCTGACAAAGCGCGAGGAAGAGGAGTTGATGAAGATTCCAGCCAACCTAGCCTCAGGTGAGCCGAGCTGGATATATACGGGAATGGTTGAAGTAGACGGCCAAAAAATGGCCCTGCTCGAAAACACGAGCACTAAGCTTGGTGTTTATGTGAAGCAGGGAGACGCCTGGAAGAAGTCACATTTGTCGAGCGTTGCCGTCGAGAGCTTGATCTTTGTGGGTGAGGACGGCGTTTCTCAAACCGTATATCGGTTCAATCCAAATGTTGCGCCGAAGAATAAGCCTCTCGTCGACTCGGGCGGACGGGCGCCAGGTGGACCCGGACAGGTACCGGGCGGTGGGCCAGGAGGCCCGAACGGTATTCCAGGCGTCGCGAATCCAAGCGCCCGCTTCAGTAATCCTGGCGGTGGGCCTGGCGGTGGCGGTGGCCAAATCGTACTGGATGGTGGATCGACGACGATGAGCGCCCCCGTATCTATTTCTCGTGCTTCTCGCGGCGGCTAACGCAATTTCAACTCAATCCGGACTCTTCTCATGAAACACAAACTGACTTCAATGTCGCTCGCAACCTTGTCACTGTTGCCCGCAGGAATCGGCTTCGCGCAGCAAGGCGGGGCCGCCGCTGCTGAGAAGCAGAGTGCTGAGAAGCAAGTCGTCGAGACCAAGCAGGCTGCCGCTGCGGTTTCGGGCGCGCAAGGCGAGGGTAAATTACCGGGCGCATCCGGCGGCGACCAGTCGAAGCCCGCAGCCCAGTCTGGCGCCGGCGCCGCTGGTGCGTCGAAAGGTGCGGCTTCAAAGGCAGGCGTCAACGCGCAAGCCCAGCCAAACATGATGGTGGGCCAGCCCCCTGTCCCGCCCAAGCCTGCGTACACGCAATTCAAGCTCAACCCAAAGACGACGATGTTCCTCGATTTCACGGACGCGAATCCGGACATGTTGATCTCGCTATTTTCGCGAACCTCAGGAATAACGATCCTGAAGGATCCTTCCTTCAAGACCCTGATCACCGTGACAAGTGCGAAAGCGGTGCCACTCAAAGAAGCGTTCGAAATCTTCGACACGGTGCTCGGCCTGAACGGTTTCACACTGACGAAGCAAGGCAATCTGATGATTGTCTCTCGCCGAAATCCGCCGCAGCCGCAGATTATTCAGCAACCAGCGCCTCCTCCCCCTCCGCAGGCCCCGGTAGTGAAACCATATACGATCATGCACGCTAGTGCGGACAAGATCGCCAAGGTCATTAACGAAGTTTTTGGCGCGGCCGGAGCCCCGGTAGGAGGCGGTCAGCCGAACTTTCAGCCGAACTTTCAGCCCGGCCAGCCGCCTGGTGGTCAGCCCGGTGGCCGTCCGACGGGAGTCAAGGCCACGTCCGAAGAGTACAGCAACATCGTGATCGTTACCGCGATGCCGAAAGATCAGACGGACGTTGCCGCTCTCATCAAGGAGCTCGATATTGTCAGCTCCACGCCGCTCGACTCTGAGGTATTCCAACTGAAGTACGTGCCCATCGACCAGGTTTTGACCGCCGTCGAGGATGTTCTCACGGCAAACAGTCCGCAAGGAAAAGGATCGGGTGGAAGCAGCAACAATCGAAACCAGGGCTACAACTACTACGACTACTACGGATTCGGTGGCGGTGGAGGCAACAAGCACAGTTCCGGCGGCCAGTCCGCCACTGTGATCAAGCAGACGAACTCAATTATCGTAAACGCGATCCACCAGAATATGGAAATTATCCGCAAGCTCATCGATTCGCTCGATAAGCCGGCCGAATTCGCGGGTACTTCATTCGTGATCAAACTCCAGAACGCCAAAGCATCAGACGTGGCCGATCTGCTGAACAAGGTTCTAACTCAACGAGCGAATCCCAACGATAACAACGGGTTCTTCATCTTCGGACCCGACTTTGGTGGATCGTCGAGTAACAAAAATAAGGCGCTCAACACGGATCTGAACGAGAAGGGAGAGATCGTCAACGTGCGCGACATCATCGGTAAGGTGAACATCGTCGCTGACCCGAACACGAACAGCCTGCTGATCGTGACCCAGCCGAGCAATATGAAGCCGATTCGCGACATGGTCGACAAGATCGACCAAGTCGCGGAGCAGGTGATGATCGAGACAGTAATCGTCGAAGCTAACCTCGACAAGACGACGAAGCTCGGCGTTCAGTGGACGATGCTTCCGAGCAAGATATTCAGCGGACCCGGCACGAGTGGTTCTGGTGGCACAGATTTCGGCCTGAACCCGACCCCACAGAACCAAGGCGTGAACTATACGATCACGGCAGGTCAATACAAATCGTTCCTAAACGCGATGCAGACGGATGCGAAGTTCAAAGTGCTTGACACACCGCGTATCTTCACATCGAACAACGTTAAGGCGGAAATCAATGTCAGCCAGAAGATTCCGTATATCACGACGCAGACGACGAACTCACTCGGGAACGTCGTTTCGAACTATACGTTTCAGGACGTTGGCGTCGTGCTCACGGTGACCCCTAGGATTACGGCTAACGGGAACGTCACGATGGATGTCGTGCAGTCGGCGGATGACCTTCAGGGATTCACGTCGTTCAACGCACCGATCATCAACACACGTAAGGCGTCGACGACGGTTTCGGTAGCGGACGGCGCGACGATCGTTTTGGGTGGCATTATTCGGCACACATTGACTCAGACCGACAAGCGCATTCCGTTCTTTGGCGACCTCCCGATCCTCGGAAACCTGTTCAGGTCAACCGACAAGACGGCAGGTCAAACGGAGCTCATGGTATTTTTGACTCCGCACATTGTCCACACCGCTGACGCGGCTGCACGCATCAGAAAAGTGGAAACAGAGCGAATGTCGAAGAGTTCGCAAGCGGACCTGAAGAAGATTATCAAGCCGGGTTCGGGCGGATAGTCGAGAGACCTGCGGCGCATCTAGATGGAAATCTAGCCCGGACCGGTCTGCGTAGGAGCGTGCTATCAGAGTCCGAATCTGTCGCAACCCCTCCAGGGTTGTTGCTTTGGCGGCATGCCTATCCCCGGGTATTCGCTTCGCTCGACCCCGTCTCCCAGATTCGAGATTCGATAGGTGGGTGAGATTTACAATACACGGGTTACGCCTTCGGCTGCACCCGTGGCACCCCTCGTTTGGGAATGTTGATTAAGACAAAAAGGGCACCTCACCGTGGCGGATCCTGTTTCGCGAGGGTTCGCGTTGATGCACCCGTGTGTCGTAATTGTCGCCAACCCAGTGCGCGTGCCAGTCAGCAATGAGAAGCGACGGGAAACAGCCCCACCTCGGCTACACGCCGGACCGGGTCCGGCGTAAAAAGGCAAGGCACCTTTGCTTACGCAAAGCTTCGGACAACTGGCGTCGGATCGATCCTGAAAGGATCGCGCAATTTAGCCCCGGGTCGAGCGAAGCGAATACCCGGGGTAGGGGTCATCCCAAAGATCCAACCCCGGAGCGGGTTGCGTAAGAATGAACAGTCGTCGGGACTCGAATCGACTGAGTTGCACGAGCCGAGGTTTCTGGATAACAAACTTCACCCAGATTCGAGATTCGATAGGTGGGTGAGATTTACAATACACGGGTTACGCCTTCGGCTGCACCCGTGGCACCCCTCGTTTGGGAGTGACGTTTGGAGACTTCGCGACGACACGCGGTTGCCAGATCGCGCGATACGGACCCCCATCCTGGGCGGGACGGAACCCGCCGTCCTTCCCCCTAAAGAATTTGGGGAAGGATCTGAAAAGGCACCGCACCTCCGCCTGCGCAAATCTGCGGCGGCCTCACCCCGGCGGACAGACCCGGTGAACCCGCTCTCTAGCCCTTTTTCATTGTCGCGCGCATGCGACCTTCTTGCGCGCCGTTCCAGTAAGCGCAGTCGAGCCGCATGAACACCGAAGTGTAAGGAATCGTCATCTTGGACTTCAGCAACAGGACATGAAACGTCTTGCCGGCTTCATCGAGCTTGGCGATGATTTGTTCGTGTAGGAGAGAGTTCACGTCGTAACCGTTCAACAGGCCCTTGAGGGTTTTGCGATACAGGGTCACGCCAGCCGCTTCTTTCTCGGGCACAAAAGGCAATTCTGCGTCTGTGTACATCACCGGGTGGATGTGCGTGCACTTTCGGAGGGCCTTCAGTGTTTCTTTCAAAACAGAAATTTGATCTGCCCCGGTGTCGATTGTGGTGATGCCTGGCGAGGTTTGCCAGGGATAGGCGGAGTCCGCAACCACAACCCAATTGCGGTGGCCTAGTAGCGGAAGTTGCTTTCTCAGCTCTTCCTGCCACGAGGAAGCGAGTGCCGATCCAACGAGAAAAACCGACGCAATGACTGCCATAGTACGCGAGAACATTGGTCAAGCCTATCACAACTTGTTGCGCATCAGGTGTGCGTCAGGCGGCAAAGGTGATAAGGTATTGATGTGAATTGGAAAATTGCTGGACTGGCCGCACTCGGTATAGGGGTCTCGGGTTGCGCAGGATTCGCTCCAACGGCTCCTGTGAGTACGTCGGGATATCACCTAAAAGCGGGCACGAAAACTCTCGATAGTGCATCGGGAACCGTGCTCGTCTCTAAGTCGCCGACCGAAATGGTTCTGTCCGGCACCGTGCCCGATCTAAAGCCAGGCGATGTCTTCATCAGCAAGCTCAAAGGCGGTGGCGTGCGAAAAGTTGTCTCCGTAACGAAATCTGGCGGTCAGACGACGGTGACCACAACTCAGGCGACTCTAAAGGAAGCATGTAGCGACCTTCGCCTCACCATGGGCGGTTTTGGTCAGGCGGAACTCGGCAACGTTCCGACGTTGGACCCTGGCGCGACATGCACGTGGAAGAAGAAGTCGAAAGGAAGGACGACCTCCATTGGAGATGTCTTGTCGCTCAAGTTGGGCGACGTCACATTCTCTGACACGATGAATCTTAGCGGTACCGTCGATATCGATTTCCACCCGACTTTCAAAGCTGACCTCTCCAGTGGCTATCTAGACGTTGGCTTTTCCCCTACGATTAAGGGCAGCATCACGTGTCAAACCTCGGTTACGGCTTCGTGGACCCTGTTCGAAAAGAAGTGGGTGGATCATGATTTCGACGAATACTATCCAGACAAGCTCTGTCCGTTCATCTGGATAACTCCACACCTGACGATCAGTAGCGAAGTAGATGGATCAATTGGTGGAGTTTTCGATAGCACAATCTCTCTAGACACCAGTTTTGTCAACATCCTGCATTGTAGAGGCGGTGATACATGGACGGATACGGGCAGTATTGGCAACACGACATCAGCGGGCGTAAACAAGTGCGAAGACGTGGCAACCCTCACGCTGGTACCCATTAAAGTCAAAATCAGTTTTCTAGTTGATAGCATCTACGGCCCATACGGAAGCATTGACTTCGCGGTCCCGTTAGAAGCTGACTTCGTGCCCAATAATGGGAAGGGCGTTTCAGGAGTGAGTCTCGGCATCAATTCGCAAATTAACGCCGAAGTTGGCTTGGAGACGAGCCCAGGCTTGGCTACGCTCCTCGGAATCACATCGAGCGGTGCGGAGACCGTGACTTGGCCGCGGACCCCGATTTACCCGACGACGTTCATCCCGTTTGCATCGGGCGTTTTTATCTCCGACGAAAAGGCTGGTCACGGCGGAGGTGACGACATTTTTGACATGACCTTGGACGGCTCGCTGGTGGGGCCCATTGGGAAAGGGGGAAACATTTACGTTGATCACCTCACTCCGGGCCTCCACGTACTCGTCGTGAAGTGCATCGACCCTGGGAGTCGTAGCGTTCGTGGCAACCTACCGCAAGGCCAGTTGCACGTCGAACTGACCAACGCAAAATTTGCTGATGGCACCACGTCTTTTAGACCGAAAGACGGCGAATTCGGAATCGGTGACTCCGTTGCGCTCACGATCCTCGTCGGTGATCCGACTCCATCGCATCTGCGGCAAGGAGCGTCTCCGCCCCGAGTCAAGGCCCGCGATCTGTTCAAGTCCGCTGACCCGCGAAAGCAGTTGCAGTAGGCTCAATCTCCACGCACAAATTGCGATATTTGGGCGTGGAATATACTGGAGTCACCTTGAGCACTTGGAAATTGTTCTACGACGGAGGCTGCAACCTCTGTCACAGTTCCCAGCTCCGCGCCGAGCGGTGGGCACGTCGTGCCGCTCAGCCGCTCGAGATTGATGTGCTCGCCTCCGACGAGGCCATAAAGAAGGGGTACGGCGACGTAATGATCGTTGAGGCTGATGGCAAAGTGTTTCGCGCAGATCAAGCCTGGTTCAAGCTCGCCGCGCTCGGGCCATGGTACGTGCGCTGGATGGCGCCGCTGAACGGCTTCGCACCGACTCGCGCATTGATCCGGTGGGGCTACAACTTGGTCGTAAAACACCGAACACGGTTTTTCGGCACGCGAGAGTGTGCGGTTCCACCGAAAACTCCTCAAGAGTAATGGCGGTAATGCGTAGATTGCAGAGCTGGTTAACCGCTCTCTGCGCTGTCACGCTTGTGCTTTCGTTTATTCCGCACGCTGCGGGATTCGCCTATCTGTCGGTTGCACTCGGGTCGGTGTTTGCGGTAAGAGCGGCTTTGGAATCGCTGAGTGCGCGAGAGATTGATGTAAACCTGCTGATGGTGATGGCGGCGGCAGGAGCGGTTGGGCTCGGACACCCTGCGGATGCGGCCGCGCTCCTCTTCCTATTCAGTTTGTCGAGCACGCTTGAGTCCTTTGCGATGGCGCGCACGCATTCGGCCATCGAGGGCCTCATCAAACTGCGCCCCGCCGAAGCAATTTTATTGACTCCCGAAGGTTCGACGGTAATTCCTGTCGAGGACCTGAAGCTGGGTGATCTCATCCGAATTGCGCCTTTCGCGGCATTCCCCGTTGACGGCTCAGTTTGCGAAGGTTCGAGTAGCGTCGACCAGAGTGCGGTCACAGGGTAAGCACAGCCGCAACCGAAGGGGCTAGGAGACCAGATTATTGCGGGCACACAGAACCTTGAAGGAGCCCTAGTGGTTCGTGTTGGCTCGGTC
>JBBRML010000099.1:0-11730 GCA_038230855.1 Fimbriimonadales bacterium
GGACGGCACACGTATCGCGACCAAAATGGCCGGGCGCAAACCATATGGCTGAGCGATGTCCTCCAGGACATCAGCGGACAGTGGACGCTGACGCAAGTCCGAACATCACCAAATCGGTATCAGCAGCTAACCCCCTATGACAATTATTGAGTAGGGCCTCTAGGAAGCTGTTGACGAACTCCGCATACAGCTTCGTTCGTCATGGCAAATCGCCGATTTGCGTGGAAATCAGCGATTTGAACGCTGCGCTACGGTTCAAGAACCGCGCTTCGCGATTTGGGCATCCATGCCCAAACGGAGGCTGTTGAGTTGATCAACAGCCTCCTAGGACTCCAATCCCAATAAGGGAGTGTCTCGAGGTCGGAGCGCGGAGCCGCAAATTTCTGGCCAGCGATTTCACGCCAGCGGATCGTGGAGTCGTAGCCCGGAGAACCGTTGGAAATCGCGGTCGTGGGAGTGAAGCGTCGCCCTGTGCTCCATTGCAATTGCGGCAAGGTGAGCGTCGCTGACCATCTTGCCGCCAGCTTGGATCTGAGAAAGTGAATTCGACAACAGGGTGAAATGCTCGTCCCCGGCCTGGACCGGTCGAATCGATGGGCTGGCGAACCAACCGGATATGATTCCCAAGCCGTCGCCAACGGTGAGTGGCCTCGCGAATACTTGCCTGTTGGTAGTCAGCCGCAGGAATCCGATCGTGACCGCCCAAGGGACCCCGACTTGCTCGGACCCGGTCGCGAGATCGTGCCACTAAGCCTTACTGCGGGCGTGAAATGGTGATGATTCATCGTACGCGTAGAGCAGCAAATTAATGTCCGGAACGATCGACGTGAGTCGCTTCCAGATCGACGAGCAGCGCGGAGAGGCGCTCTGGGTCAATCCCCGGGCGCAGGCCCATGTCGCGACTCGATACTATGAACTGTACGTTACGTGACTTCGATTCGCCCCAAATTGCCGTGCGTAGAAGTTCGTTGACAACTGAACTTATGGATCGGTCCGTGCGCTTTGCGATCGCATGAATTTGTTCGGCCACATCTGGAGAAGCGGTGAAGGTCGTCCGCATAGTCGCAGTATGCCTCAAGCCTTTCTGCATCGTGATGCAAGCATTTGACCTGGAATAGATTCCAGCGTTCTGAGTTTGCCTTGGGCTCTCATGCTAGACGATCGCCTGTCAGGAGGGCATCATCGCGTTCTCCATCGCACTATCGAGGGTGTTCTACGGATCTTCAATTTTCTAGTGAACTAGGCTCACAATGGGGGTGTGCTTCTTCTCGCTGCTCTGACCGCGCTCGTCTTGCCGTATCCACCTCCCGTTGAGCACGATTTCACCGTGGCGAATTTTGAATTCGCTAACGGCGAGAAGCTGGCCGAGCTTAAGCTACATTGCACGACCATCGGCGAGCCACGAAAGAACCCAACAACGGGCAAGGTCGACAATGCGATTCTGGTGATGCATGGAACGGGCGGAACCGGCCACCAGTTCCTCGCTGCGTCGTTTGGAAACGTCCTATTCGGCCCGGGCCAGCCCCTGGACGCACAGAAGTATTTCATCATCCTGCCCGACGCCATTGGGCATGGTCACTCGAGTAAACCAAGCGACGGCCTGCACGCAAGATTTCCTGCGTATCGGTACACAGATATTGTCCGCGCCCAACATCAGGTTGTATTTGAACTGCTTCACGTGGACCGCCTACGCCTGGTGATGGGGACATCGATGGGCGGGATGCAAACATGGATGTGGGGAGAGGTGTATGCCAATGACATGGACGCGCTCATGCCCCTTGCCTGCGCGCCGATCGAAATCGCGGGCAGAAATCGGATGATTCGGCGAATGGCGATCAACAGCATCCGACAGGACCCGGAATGGAAGGGCGGGGAATACACCAAGCAGCCCCCCGGCCTTGTCGGAGCAATTTACTCACTCATTCTCATGGGAAGCAGTCCGCTTCAGATGCTGAAACAGGCCCCCACCGGTGCGAAAGCCGACGCTCAACTCGAACAAACTGTCAAGAGTCGCCTCGCGGCAACCGATGCGAACGACTTCGTGTATCAGTTCGAAGCCTCTCAAGATTACAATCCAGAGCCCGAACTTGAGAAGATAGTCGCTCCGCTCACCGCCGTAAACTCCGCCGACGACTTCGTTAATCCACCCGAACTCGGTGTGCTGGAGAAGTCGATTCTTCGGGTTCGAAACGGAAAGTTCGTACTTCTTCCTATCACCGATCGAACCCGTGGCCACGGCACCCACACACTTGCGAGCATTTGGCTGCGCGACCTCACGGAGTTGCTGGCGCGCTCCGAGAGACCGTAAACTTCGTGGCTTGGGCGCCGATTACGAGTTATCCGGAGGAAGCAGGTATGCCTGCCGAATACGCTGAAACGTTCGCTCGATGATCTGCTTCACCCGCGGGCCCGCGATCTGACGCGCCGATTCTAACACGTCATTCCAGGCAAAGATGTACTCGCCGGAAAGCCCGGCCGCGATGCGCTCGCAAGAATCGGTCGTGCCTTTTACCGTCTTCGAAAACTGCGCCCCACCCTGCGCATCCCATTGCTCAATGGAGGCAACCAGCGGCGCTGCCGCTTTCGCGCCAAACGAACCCAGCGCACGTTGGCATTCAACTCGCATGTGCTCGTAGTCGTTCGTCATCCCGATTAAAAGTTTTCCTATTGCACGCGGCGAATGGATTTCCGCCAGAAATTTAGGAGCATATCGCGCAATCGAATTGTCGGCGAGAATTTCCTTGACGATGTAATCTTCCGTTCGGGGATCATCGATTCTTGCAAGTGCGCGTATGACGCAACTGTGAAACTCGTCGTCACCATGTCGGATTACCGCGAGCAAAGCCGGAACGACCGAGGCATCTCCTCGGGTGGCGAGTTCCTTTGCGGCCGACTTTCTGGCCGCATCATCCAGATCGGTAAGTTTCTTACCAAGCGTAGGCACATCTAGACCTGCAACGTCTATTGTCGCCGCCGACCTAGGCTTTTGCGTCTCTTCATTCGCGTGCGAACGCCGATTGTAGCAGTACCGTAACCTGTACTGGGCCGCCTCGCACACTGCAGGAACCTTGTCTTTCAGCAACGGCGATATTCGCTCGATAGCGCCCGTAACGTCTTCCGTAGGCAATGATTCGATTGCCGCAATCCGCACGCTGGCGACCGGATCGTGAAGCCATTCGAGGGCGTAACGAACTGCGCTCGGCGCTCGCAGCTCAGTAAGCGAACGCAACGCGTGGCAACGCACATTGTCGTCCGTGTCTTTCAGCGCCTTTTCAAGCGCAGGAATCGCCGCCTCCGCCTTCATTCCTCCAAGCACGGTCGCCGCCGTGCGGCGCACTGACGGCTCTTTGTCCTTTAGTGCCCCGATCACTGCTTTCAGAGGGTCAGAACCGGGAATCGTGCCGATAACCCACGTCGCCTTACGCCGGATTTCCGGATCAGGGTCACGCAACGCAAAACAAAGCGCGGGCAAGCCATTCTTCGCCACGGCCTCCGAGTTCGAACGCAAGTCCATCGCACATGAGCCGTCAAAGAGGCGCAGAAGCGGGCCCATGTCTCGTGGCGACAGGTGCGTGCCTACTGCCCGAAAGGCTGCGTCTGCCGTCAACGAACCGGGTCCGCTCGCGAGATTTGTGGACGTGTTCTTGGGAGCGGAATTTATCTGGGACCGCAGCATGCTGACCAGTGCCGCGAAAGCAGTTTGGTCTTCCTTGAAATTCATCAGCGCATAAATCGTGCTCTGACGGACCTGATCCTCGGCATCCCCGAGCAGCGCGATCAAGGCGGGGATCGCTCTACGATCCTTCAGTGACCCGAGTGCTTCAGCCGCAGCCGATCGCGTCGATACGTCTCGGTGCTTAGTGGCTTGGAGGAGGAGCTGAAAATCGTTGCGACCGAGTTGCTCGAGAAATCGACCTCCGCTCAGGCTCGCCTTGCCGAAGGCCTCGAGTGCGATCGTGTTGGCTCTGCGGTCATTGAAGCTAGTCAGCGCGGCGAGGGACCACCAAGACGGCTCCCTTTCATTCAGCTCGATGAGGGCTGTCAGGGCCCGTTCGCCGCCGATTTGCGCCAGCGCTTGAGCTAGTGCATGGCGAAGTTCTCTTCGAAGCAAGGAAGCGCGATCGATATCGCTGGCATCCGCAGCCGCATCGGCAACATAGGATCTCTGTTGCAGGTCGAGTAACCGCTCGAGACAAGATTGGTCGGCCACCTCCGCGAGTGACTCGACGACCGCACGGCTCAGTCGCCAGTCGGCACTTGGCAGAAGCGCTAGAAGCGGCTTGATTTTGCGAGAATCTCGATTCCACTGCATCGCCACGATTGCTTGATGGCGGACCCGTGGGTCGGCATCTCCGACAAGTGTGAGCAGAGCGTCAGCCGCCGCCGGCAAGCGTCGGATGCCCACATACGAAACTGCGACGAGCCTGACATCTGCGTCTGAATCGCGTAGCGCCGCGATGAGCGCCGCGTCGCATCGAGGGTCTTCGAGCTTGCCGAGTAACCGTGCAATCTGCATCCGCACGCGGGGTGACGGGTCAGGTGGCAACGCGAGGAGCGGCTCGACGACTGATTTGTCGTGGACGTAGAATAGATCCGACATTGCACCCTCGCGGATGACGGGATCGCTGCTCTTGACGTCAACAAACGCCTTAGAGATTCGCGCGGCGTCACTAGCCGACGTCACCTGTGCCGTCCCTAGGGTGAGCGCGGTGAGTCCCAATATGGCAGTCGCGAGCAGTTTGGTCATGTCAATGTTTTCGCCCGAAGGTTACCTACAAGCTAAACTAGCCTTGTGCACCGAATCGTAATACTGGGTTGCGCAGGGACGGGAAAAACGACATTCGCTCGAAAGTTGGGCAAGCACCTCGCGGTACCCGTCATTATTCTCGACTCGATCTGGCCGACTCCATTAACCAAAGAGGACATGCCCGCCTTCCGCACCTTGATCGAGCAGGCGCATGCGGGTGAATCGTGGATCAGCGATGGAAACTTTGCTGCCGCCACCTTTGACCTACGCCTACCCCGTGCCACCGAAATCGTCTGGCTCGAAGCACCACGTCTCACGTGCATGAGTCGTGTCGTGCTCCGCGCGTTTCGCAAAGGCGAGCCGCACCGCCTCCGAAATCTTGGAAGGGTCTTAGCGTATATCCGCCGCTTCGATCGCGTCAATCGTCCGCTCATCGAAGCTAAACGACTGGAACACGGCCCAAATTTGCCGCTGCACCGGCTTCAATCCAACTTGGACCGCGGAACGTTTCTTGCCCGACGGAGCAGTGGAAAATAACGAGCGAAGCACTCCAGACAGAAGGGCTTGCTGTACTAGAGCCAAGGGTAGCCGGCTACAAGCGGAAACCCTGGCAACGTCTCTGCCGCCGCGGGCGGCGAGTATCGCAGAAATACACTGGAGGAGGGAAGGGGATTCGAACCCCTGAGACATCTCTGCCTAACGGTTTTCAAGACCGTCGCGATCGACCACTCTGCCATCCCTCCCGGAACAGGAATCCTATTGTACTTTCCGAGTTCATAATCTGACCATGGATTACGGAATCGAAGGAAAGGTCGCGATGGTCGCGGCATCGACTAAAGGCATTGGCCTCGCCACCGCGAAAGCCCTCGCCGCCGAAGGATGTCGGCTGTCGATTTGCGCCCGGACCGAAGCCGACCTCGAAGCCGCCGCTTCTGCCATCGGTGAGGAGACGCGGTCATACGTCGTCAACGTTGCCGATGCCGAAGATCTAGCTTGGTGGGTCGATCAAACGCGAGAGGACCTCGGACCCGTCGATATCCTCGTCACCAACACGGGCGGCCCGCCCGCCGGTCGCATCGGTGAAATGACGGACGACCAGTGGCAAGACGGAATCAACGGCACACTTATGAATGTCGTCCGGCTTTGCCGCATGATCTTGCCGGACATGATTGAAGCGAAGTGGGGCCGCATCGTTCACATCACTTCCCTCGTCGCCAAGGAGCCAAACGCCGTGCTTCCGATCAGCAGCACGCTGCGGGCAGGGCTGATGGCGCTGACGCGTCTCCAAGCCCGTGAGTGGGCAGCGCAGGGAATCACCGTCAACGGAGTTCTGCCCGGACACACGCTCACCGATCGTCAATACCATCTCGCCGAAATTCGCGCTAAGAACAGCGGTCTAACCGCCGCCGCAGAGCTCGAGCTTGCCGCTGCCCACGCGCCGATGAAGCGCTTGGCCCAGCCCGAAGAGATCGCGGCTGCCATCGCATTCCTGTGCTCCTCCGCCGCTTCGTACGTGAGTGGCACGAGCCTTCTCGTGGATGGAGCGGCAACGCAAGGTTTGTGATCGGCTTCCAGAATCTGAGCACCGAACGCCTCGTGCTCCGGGAACTGCGTTTGACCGATAGCGACGCCCTATTCGCCTTTCGTAGTGACCCTGTCGGGCAGCGGTTCAATGGCGAAGTGATGGAATCGAGAGGGGAGGCCGCGCTTCTCATCAAGCAACTCAATCGTGCCTTTGACCTTGGAACTCACGTGCACTGGGCCGTCGTCGAGCGGGGCAACCTCGACCGCGTCATCGGACTCTTTGGCTACGCGAACTGGTCGCGAGAACACCGGCGCGCCGAAATCGGCTATTGCCTGCATCGAGATTTTTGGCGTCGCGGCCTCGCTTACGAAGCCCTTTCCGCGATGATTCAGCACGGGTTCGGCCCGATGGACCTGAACCGTATCTGTGCAAGCGTGCGGGACGAAAATGCGCCTTCAAAGCGACTGCTGCTCAAGCTGAACTTCAAGCAGGAATCGTTGCTCCGCGACGAGTTCTTCGAAAATGGCAATTTCTGCGATGAAGCACAATTTGCCCTTCTCAAGCGCGAATATCAGGCTACGAACTTGTAGCCGACGCCGCGCACCGTAATCAGTCGCACTGGCGACTCCGGGCTCGGCTCAATCCGCGTGCGAAGCCAACGTATGTGAACATCGACCGTACGTCCGCTCACGTATGCCTCTTTGCCCCAGACTCGATCTAACAGCTGATCGCGACTGAAGACCTGCCCTGCGTTGCGCGCCAAAAAGTACAGCAGCGCGAACTCTTTTGGCGCGAGTTCCACCGCGTGATTATCCAAAAAGACCTCGTGGCTTCGCGGATCAATCTGCAAATTTCCTCGCGAAATGACTTCTTTTACCGGCTCGCCCGTGGCACGTCGAAGAATTGCCTTTACCCGTGCCGCAAGCTCAGCTAGATTGAACGGCTTGACAATGTAGTCATCTGCGCCGAGCTCCAACCCCATGATTCGGTCTGAGTCGTCAGCACGAGCAGACATGAAAATGAGCGGGGTCTGGCTCTCCTTCCGCACTGCGCGACAAAAGTCGTACCCAGAACGCTGCGGCAGCATGATGTCCACAATCGCCAGGTCAGGCTTGATGCGCCGAAACAGTCGCATCCCTTCTTCCGCAGAGTCGGCGGTGAAGATCGTGAATCCTTCCTTGCGCAGCTTATTCTCGACTGTCTCGAGAATCACTGGCTCGTCGTCTATCACAAGAACTTTCATATCCGTCCAGCCTGTTTGTAACGTACCTCGGTTAAGGCATTGTAAAGGTGCGAGTTGCGCAAGCAACGTACAATGGGCGAAAGTCCCGGCTACGGAAGAATGAAATGAGCGAAATGACACGACGAACGATGTTGAAAATGGCGGGCGTGACCACCATCGGCCTCGGCTATACGCCTAAGGTGCTAGCGCGACTTGCCGACGGAACCGTCGTCGTGCAGGATCACATTGTCCCTGCCGATAAGCACCTGACCGCGGAATGGAAGCGTATCCTCGTCGACCGCGGGACCAAGGAAATTTGGAAGGGCGACGAGCTCGAATCGATTGGGATGCCAATCGGCGGCATCGCGGCGGGCCAGATGTATCTGTGCGGTGACGGCACCCTCGGTTGCTGGGAGATCTTCAACCGGCACGACTACCAAAATGTCGGTCCCTACAGCTACGCCAAGCGACCAATCCCGCACAGCGTAAAGTTCGGTTTCGAAGTGCAAGTCGACGGTCAGACTTACTCGCTCGACAAAAAGGGGTTCGCAAACGTCACATTCAACGGCCAGCACCCGATCGCCATCGTTACATACGACGCTCCAGCCGCACCCGTAAAGGCGCAGATGACCGCCTACACGCCGTTCATTCCGATGAACGCGAAGGACTCTGCGCTCCCCACCACGGTGTTCGAAATTGAAATCACCAACGTCGCAAGTGCGCGTATCGAGTTCAACCTTCGGTGCTTCCTCGAGAATGCTTGCGGCCGACTCGGGACCGACCGAAAGCGCCACTCAAAGCCTGAAATGAGCGAGGCAATGGCGATCGTCGTCCACTCAGTCGAGCCGATCGCGCCTGATTCTGCCCAAACTCGAGCCAATCCGAGGCCAGATGTTATTCTCGCGGATTTTGAGGGCAACGATTACGGCGCGTGGACCGCGACCGGCGAGGCGTTTGGCCGCGGACCGGCAAAGGGCACTCTTGCCGACCAAAACCCGGTCACAAATTTCGTCGGGAAGGGACTCGTGAACTCCTTTCTCAAGGGCGACGGTACGGTCGGACGCCTTACGTCGCCGTCTTTCACCGTCGATCGCGACTTCATCAACTTCAAAATCGGCGGCGGCAACCGCACCGGCATGACATGCATCAACTTGCTTGTGGGCGGAAAAGTCGTCCGCACCGCGACCGGGCTGAATAGTGAGCGGTTGGAGTGGGAGTCTTGGCACGTCGCCGAATTCGCCGGAAAGCCCGCGACGATCGAGATCGTCGATGAAGCGACGGGCGGCTGGGGCCACATCAACATCGATCAGATCACCCACTCGGATCGACCGCCAACCGTCCGTGACCTCGCCGCAAGGCATGGCGATGTCAACCGCGACACCGGCTCGCTCGCGATCGCCGTGTTCGACCCGACTAGCGGCGCCTCGGACCACCTGCACGCGACTGTCGCCCTCGGGATGGGTGACGTCTCGGCAGACAAGATTTCCGTCGACCCCGGCGCATCACGAAAGTTCGTTTTCGTTCTGGGATGGCATTTTCCGCATCACACCAACGGCCGCAACTACGCCAACTTCTTCGCCGACGCGGGCGCCGTTGCCCAATACGTCGTGCGAAACCACGAGCGCCTTGCCGGCGACACGAAGCGCTGGCGCGATACTTTTTACGACTCGACCCTGCCCTATTGGCTACTCGATCGCCTGCATTCGACGGTCGGAAATCTGGCGACGGGCACGACCGAGTGGTGGAAATCTGGCCGGTTTTGGTCATGGGAAGGCGTCGTGTGCTGTTCAGGCACGTGTACTCACGTTTGGAATTACGAGCACTCGATGGCGCGGCTCTTTCCCGAGATTGAGCGAAATGTTCGCACCAATCAGGATTACGGCGCAGGGTTCGATGCCGCGACGGGTCTTGTCGGATTCCGCAGCGATCGTGAATACGCCGCCGATGGCCAGTGCGGCACCGTGCTAAAGGCGTATCGCGAACATTTGGTCAGCGCGGACGATCACTTTCTTCGAGATTTCTGGCCGCGCATCAAAAAGTCCCTTGAGTTCCTTATCAAGCACGACGCCAACGGCGACGGGATGATCGAAGATGCCCAGCCAAACACCTACGACATCGACTTTTTTGGGGCAAATACTTTCGTGGGTTCGCTGTACCTCGCCGCGCTTCGCGCAGGTGAATCGATGGCCAGCGAGATGGGCGATACCGAGTTCGCAGCCGAGTGCCATCGTCTGTATCTCAGCGGTCGGGCCGTCTCCATGAAGCGGCTCTTCAATGGCGAATACTTCATTCAGGAAGTCGATCAAACGAAGTACAAGGAGTATCAGTACGGCCCGGGATGCCTTGCCGATCAGCTCTTTGGGCAAGGTTGGGCCCACCAGGTCGGCCTCGGGCACATCTATCCCAGGGAGTCCGTCACGAAGGCGCTGCAGTCGGTGTGGAAGTACAACTGGGCCCCGGATGTCGCGGGTCAAAACAAGCGTTGGCCGCCGCAGCGGCCGTTCGCTCTGCCCGGCGAAGGTGGCCTCTTCACCTGTACGTGGCCGATCGGTGGTCGCGAAAAGGACCCTGTCCTTTATCGCGACGAGGTCTGGACGGGCATCGAATACCAGGTCGCCGGACACATGATCTGGGAAGGCATGGTCGAGGAAGGTCTTGCCATCTGCCGCGCCGTTCACGAGCGCTATCATCCTGCAAAGCGGAATCCGTATAACGAGGTTGAGTGCAGCGACCACTACTCCCGGGCGATGGCCTCTTGGGGAGTTTTGACTGCGCTTTCCGGCTTCTCGTACCACGGCCCCGCGGGACGAATCGGCTTCGCTCCTGCCGGCGCTCCGAGCGAGTTCAAGTCGGCGTTCACGACGGCGGCGGGATGGGGAACCTACGCGCAGACCTCGAACTCTCGATCGCTTTCAATGGCGTGGGGGCAGGTTCGCTTGACCGAGCTTTCAGTCCCCGCACTTGGGTCCGGGAATCTGAAAGTGACGGTCGGTGGCCGCTCTTTGCCGTCCTCGGTCACGGAAACTGGCGCCGTCGCAAAGATCACATTCACTCGCCCGTTAACCCTGAAAGCGGGTCAGAAACTTGAGGTTAAGTTGGCTTAAAACTCTCTCCGCTGTCGGAGTACGTCGGCGCAGTCTGTGCGCCGGGGTGAGGTCAGTCCAAGATGGCGCGAGGTTGGAATCGCGGTGAGGTCAGTCGGGGGCCGGAGTAAGGCACGTAGACACCACGCACCCAAATATGGTAGACACTTGTCTAGAGGATGAAGAGGAAAACAAACATGACAATTGACGATTACCTGGCCCCGCTAGACTTAGGATATTTCGAGGTCGGCGAGGCGTTCAAGGGCCTCGCCGACGAAAATGTTTGGAGGCGCCCGCCCGGCGGATTGCTCTCTGTCGGCGAATTGGCGGGCCATATCGCGTACTGGGAGGCCGTGCGCTTCGCCGGCGAAAGCGGCGGCGAGCAACCCGACCTCACCAAGTGCAAGGTGAAGAGTTTGTTGATCGATGCGCGGTTCGCGTACTATCCGAAGACTCAGGCGGCGGCTCCCTCCGCGGAGCACTTCGCGATGTCCGCGGAGCTGGTCGGCAGCGAGTTAATGCGCGTGCATCAGGAATCTGTGGCCTATTTCAAGTCCCTCGCTCCCGACATGAATAGCCGCGCCCCTTGGTGGTCCCCCAACTCGAACTACGGCGAGTATTTGAAGTACGCCGCCTTCCACGTCGCGTACCACACGGGTCAAATGTATTCGGTACGTCACCTTTTGGGCGAATCCCCTCCGGACAATTGATTAAGAGCTCGTCGGCGCAAGAAGATTCGAACTTGCTGACGACAAAAAGTGGAAAGTCTGGTCGGGTCGACAAGATTCGAATCCCGTCTCACTCATGGGCTGCTCCGCTCACCAGTCAGCCTCTAAGACGGAAGTCCCGAAGGTGATTGAGGCAAGGTGAACAAGAACGTGCTGCCCACGCCCAACTCACTTTCAACCCAAATTCGGCCGCCGTGGGCTTCTACAACTAGCTTGCAAAAGGTGAGTCCGAGGCCCGTGGACATGGCTTTTCCAGCTTTGCGCGTTGCCACTTGTTCGAATTTCTCGAAGATGCGCTCAAAAGCCTCTTCCGGAATCCCTTCGCCGGTATCGCGGACTCCGATCACGATCTCTTTATGATCGGTGCCAAGATGCGCCGAGACGGTCACCGAGCCAGAAGCGGGCGTGAACTTGACCGCGTTGCC
>JBBRML010000100.1:0-11561 GCA_038230855.1 Fimbriimonadales bacterium
ATGTCCCCGATCCTGAAGGGATCGCGTATTTTTAGCCCCGGGTCGAGCCGAAGGCGAATACCCGGGGAAGCGGATCGCCCCAAGAGTCCAACCCCGGAGAGGGTTGCGCAAAAGCCATCATTCGTTGAGCATCTTATGGAGTCCCAACGCAGGGCAGGGCGGGATTCCGGGGCCAGGAACACGAGGTGGGTGAGATGTACGATACACGGGTTACGTCCAATGCAAGCATCGGTCTGCACCCGTGGCACCCCTCGTTTGGAAAGTCGATAAATACAAGAACGTCACTCCGCCGCCGCCGCCGCCTACGCAAAAGCTTGGGCAGAAAACCATCGCCCGACCCTCTCCAGGACCAGCCTAGAGAGGGTTCCGAAGCGTGAAATCACCCCAAAGACGTTTAGCGGGTATCCTGCCTCTCTAGCAATGCGAGTAAAGAACAAAGAGATCCGGAATCGCCGGCACCGAAAAGAGCAGGTCATCAAAGCAGCCGCTCGCGAACTTCGGGCGAAATATGCCGACGTAAAGCCAAAGCCAGCCGCAGAACCAAAGGCAAAGGCTCCGGCCAAGAAAGCTAAAAAAGCAGAGTAGTAACCGCTACTGCGCAAGCAACGTCGCCGCGTAATTCAGTTGCGTGCCCGTTCGTTGTTGCTGCTTGATCATGCCCGTCCCGGGCAAAAACCACGATTCCAGTGTAATCGTGCGCTTTTCCATTGTTATCACGACGGTCGAATGCAACGTCGTGACGGCGTGCGATCCAAACTGAATTTTGTCTGGGTCGGTGCGGACCGTCGCCTCCGCCACCATCGGCTTGCCAACCGTCGTAATTGTGCCTGCCCAAGTGTGGGTGCGAACTCCTTCTTTGTCTGGCTTCACATCGAGGTCGAGCAAGGGTAGCGGCGGCTCGATGTGCCCGTAGGGCCCGTTTCCGACGAGCAACTCCCCTTTTCGCCAGGCGAATGTCGAAACCCCCAGGTCCCCTTTGAGTTCAAATCCAGAGACGCCGGCCAATGGCACGGCCCCCACCACTCGAATCGTATCGACGTGCTTCGCGGCCATCCCGCTCACCACTTCGTACGTGAACGCTTCGCCTACCTTCAAGGGCATTTCTGCGTGCTGAGATCCTCCGCACCCGAGGGCGGCCATAGTTCCGGCCAGCACGATCCATGTGCAATGACGTGGCATTGAATGACAGTATATGCCTAGCACGGAAAGTGAGAGTTCAATAGTCATACTTCGAGCGATGACCGGCTCGACTTTCCGCAACCATTCAATCCGATCATAATGCCGCTGGCCGAGCCCGTCAGGCGAGCAACTCGAATTCGAGCCAATCCCCGGCCCGGTGGAAATCGGCGGTCTTGTGCGGAGTAGTCGACGAAAACGTCGGTGAGCGGTCGGGATGTGCGTCGTACCGACAAATGCTCATCGTCAGCACGTCACCCACCGAGTTCTTTCTAGGGATCCCGACGATCGCCCGCCAACCTTCGCCCGTCACTGTCGCTTCGGTGATCAAGCCGTCCGTGGGAACGAAGTAACGATTGTGATGGTCGTCGCCGACTCGCACCAAATTAATCGTGTGAAGGCTCGGGAAGCGCAAGTGCATGCGACGATTCGTCGGCGTAAGGTGGACTTCATCGTATCCCGCCTGCCCTCGCTCCCGAAAGAAGACTTCGAAGACGTCGCCAAGTTCCCACATGCGCGCATTGTCCTCCTGCGCGTCGTGAAAGACGTCATGATCCTCCATCTCGCCCAAGACCCAAAGGTGCGTTGGCGTCCACAAAACGTGAGCCGATGCCGGTAGAAATCTGGCCTCAGGTAGCAAATTCCAACTTTGCGTGAGGGCGAGTCTCACTGATTTTTTGAACGCGGCTCGAGACGGTATTCCTGTTCCGTTCGCGCGTTGAACCCCACTCACTGCGTTAGCCTAGCATAATCGTTACTGCAACCTTGGACCGCATCTATCTCGATTACGCAGCGACGACGCCCGTGCTACCAGAAGCACTGGACGCTATGTTGCCTTGGCTAACGGACGGATTCGGTAACCCGTCAAGCCTCCACTTGGATGGTCGACGCGCGAAGGATGCAATCGATTCCGCACGCGAGACGCTCTCTGATCGTCTGGGATGCTTGTTCGCCGAAGTCCTGTTCACGGGGAGCGGAACCGAAGCCGCAAACATGGCGATCGTCGGTGCCGCGTTGAACAACTCCGACGGCCACCGGAGCCGCATTTTGGTCGGCGCATCAGAGCATCACGCCGTATTAAATTGTCGTGACACGCTTGAGCGTCTCGGTTATCGCTTCGAAACGATCCCTGTGGATCGGCATGCCCGAATATCGCTCGAAGCCCTAACCGAAATGCTGAGCGATGACGTGCTGCTCGTGAGCGTCATGCACGCCAACAATGAGCTCGGCACGATCAATCCAATTCGTGACATTGCCAAGCTGGTCCACGCGCACGGTGCCTTGCTCCATACCGACGCCGTGCAAACGCTTGGCCCTCTCGCGTGGACAGTCCAAGACCTAGACGCCGATATCGTCACCCTGAGCGCGCACAAAGTTGGAGGGCCGAAAGGGGTCGGCGCGATCTACATTCGGGCCGGTGTCAAGCTGAAGCCCCTGATCGCGGGTGGCGGCCAAGAGCGCGAAATGCGGGGCGGTACGGAGAACGTCGCGGCAATCGCGGGCTTCGGCGCGGCGGTTCGGCTGGGCTCGCGATCGACAGACGCCAGTATTCGCGACGAGTTCGCCGCGCGACTCTCCAAGGGCGGGTTCGTCTTGAGTGTGCCACCAGAAGTGCCGAGCCTTCCCGGGCACTGTCATGGCCGAATCCCAGGCATAGACGCCGAGACGATGCTGATTCGGCTGGATCGGGAAGGGATCAGCGCAAGCAGCGGGGCGGCATGTAGTTCCGGGAGCATTGAGCCGAGCCATGTGTTGCTCGCCTGCGGATACTCTTTGGCCGAAGCGCGAGAAGGACTCCGCTTCTCGTTGGGACCTTTGAGCTTAGACCTCGCCCGAGAAGCCGCCAACCGCGTGATCGGGGTGGCGAGAGCGATCCGTGAGTCCCGTCGCGCGTAGGGACTGCTCGGTTCGATTTGGTGAGGCGGGTACTGGAACGCAAATGATAGCAACTCGCAGAAGCAACCGATCCGATCGGGCCAGCGGAGCCCGAAGCATTGGTACGGAACCAGTGGCATCCAAGTCTTTGGCGGGGTCGCTTTCTGTTAATCAAATTTCCTTCGTTCCATTGCACTTTTCCGTGTAACGTGATAAGGTTACGTCGTTACCTTATTTTCGCCGTGAACAAACGGCCGCCCAGCACACTCTTCCGCGTTGTCTTCAGCCTCCTCCTTTGCTCAGCCCTCATTTCGGGGACTCTCGCGGGTGGGCTTGCGGATATGGTCCTACCAATCAAGGCACTCGTACTTAAGGCGCGAGCGGCGTTTGAGGTGACTACGGCGTACGACTTCGGAACACCCACTGTAGATCCCGGTCCGGCACCGTCCATGAATTCGGATTCGCGAGGCGGCATATGGTCAGCAGACGAAGTCGCTGACATTGCGCAAGCGGATAATATCGCGGCTGGCAATAGCCCGGCCTTGGACCCCGGGGCGTTCAACGCGTCTGCGCTTGGAGACCCGGGTAACAATCTGGTGTGGTCAAAGTTCGGCACTTACGGGCCATCCGCTAATCATCTTGGCGGCTGGGGCACCACCGGCGGTTCAACCACGGGCGGTGGGACGGGCGAGGTTTCGTCTCCGTACACGGGGATCGAGACACCCAGTAACGGCTTTCCTGCAGCTATTTCTCCTGGTGGCAGCACTCCCGGCGGCGGCACGACGGGCGCGGTTGACGGTGGAACGACAGGCCAAGGCGGCGGAACCACGGGCGGCACAACGGGAAGCTCCTCAACACCGCCGACTGGGTCACACACTGGCGGGGCGTTCCCGTGGGAAGGCAATGGCCCTGGCGGAGGCTCAGAGTTTGCGAGCGGCCTTGTCAATACGTTGACTGGCAATCGCCTAACGACAGTTCCGGTCGTCAGCTGGTCTGGTCCAGGCGGCATGGGCATCAACTTGACGTTGTATCAGAATTCGCAAGAAGCCTTTGATTGCGGTTGGGGAATGAACTGGCGAAGCTCCTACGACATGCTCGTCATCTACAACGGCCAGTCTACGGCAGAAGATGGCAACACGTACAAGAAGGCGACGGTGACGTATCCGACTGGCAAGAAGATCGAGTTCTTCAACCGTCAGAATCTTGCAGCGGGAGTCGATCCGAGCAACGTCTTCTACCCACCGAAGGGGTTCTACGACATCCTGGTTCGAACGGGCGAGAACAACTGGCAGCTCAGATCTCCAGATGGAACGGTCTGCACGCTCGATGGAGTTCCTTACAACGTCGGAACCATCGTAAACAGCGGAGCATGGCTTACAAACATAAAGAACCGGCATAACAAGTCCATCATCATCAACCGCACCAACCGGGTCATCAACTACGTTGAGGATCCAAGCGGCCACCGGCTCACGTTCACCTCGCAGCTCATTCAGCTCGCCAACTCCTACACGGTCAAGGTTCAGTACTACTACACCTTCGTATCTGCCGGGAACGGCGACAACCGGGTTTGGAGTTTTGACACCGGCTCCTTTAGCAACTACACGGGGCCCAAACTCCTTCGCAAAGTTTCGTGGCCGGTAGACGCTACGAACCAGGTTGCGCCGTGCGAGAGTTTTGCTTACGATCCCGTGATCTTCTACAACCTCGTCACGGAAGTAGACCGGGCTGGCAAGACCTGGACGTGTGGATACAACGCAACCCGTGGTCTTTCTTGGTTTAAGGATCCGCTAGGCAATCAGTACGACTACACGTACAGCGCGACGAACACGGTGCTGACGCTACCAAGGCGCATGACCAACGGAGTTCGCCGGACCCGGACCGACTTCTACAGCGGCGGCATGCTCTATGCAACTCAGGACGAAGCCGGAAGCCAGGTCACGGTCACCCAGCGCGACACGTACTACAACCCAACCCAGGTGAAGGACCAGAGAGGTGCCACCAGCTACGCGACCTACAACGTCCCGGATAACCCGATCGGTCCGACCCAAGGCTCTGGAACGCTTGCAAGCAGCCAAGACCCCGTTCAGCATGGCTTGAACATCAGCGATGTCTACTCCTACACCCTCTCCAACGATCTGAACTTCGCGACGACCGGACTTGGGTTCACGACGACGTACAACTACGATTCGTCTGGCCACGGCGATCTCCTTTCAGCGGTAGACGCCACAGGGCGCACGCTATTCACGAACAGCTACAACGAGCACGGCGATCCTGTGACCTCGGTGGTGGGACCAGCGACGACCAGCTACACCTACGACTCATGGAGCCGCATCGCTAGCGTCACTACGCCTGATGGAACGACATCGGTCACGTCCTACAGCTACACCGACAAACCGGCCGTCATCACCGATCCGCAGGGGCGATCCCTCACCGTTTCCTATGACCTTTCTGGCCGTGTTGTCGGTGTCACTCGCTCAAGCGATGGCGCGAACATCCTGCTCGGGCTTGACAAGATGAACCGGGCGATAAGTGTTCGCGACTGGCTGGGAAGATACACGAGTTTCACGTACGATGACAACGGTCGGCTGACCCTCAAGTCTCGCCCAGATGGCCACGGCGAATCCTACGGCTATAACAACCTGAACGAAGTCACAAGCATCACGGATGGCAACGGCCAGTCGCGGATCTATGACTACGCGCCAAGGGGCGAAGTCGCATTTCTTCTGTATCCAGACCTTGCGTCCGAGTGGTACACCTACGACGAAGCAGGGAGTCAGACGGGGCGCACGGACGGGATGGGCCAGCACACGGCGTACGCCTATGATACGCGCGGCTTGCTGACGTCCGTGAACTACGCGACGGGGACTGGTGTGAGCCTCGCCTACGACAGCGATGGTCGGCGCGTCACGATGACCGACAGCACCGGCCCGACGTCTTGGAGTTACGACGCGGCCGGGCGGGAAGTTTCCTTCACCCAAGCTGGGCAGAGCGCGATAACCTACGCCTACGACTCTTGCGGTCGCCGCACGAGCATGAGTCAGGGCGGCAGCAACGTCTCGAACTACTTCTACACGGCGCATCGACTGACGTCCATCACTAAGAATCCAGAAAGCGAAACGACCTCATTCGCTTACGACAGCTATGGCAGGCTTTCTCGGCAGACGAACCTCAACGGGACGACGACCGACTACGGCTACGACAGTTCGAACCGCGTGAACGATGTCTGGCACAAGACCTCCGGCGCCAGTTCACTCTCGCATGAAGCCTACGTTTACGACGCTGGAGGCAATCTCACCAGCAAGGCGGTCGATGGAACCACGACTTCCTACACCTACGACGTCCTGGACCAGCTGCTCTCGGAGACAGTCGGGTCCAGCGCTACTTCGTATACGTATGACTTTAACGGGAATCGCAAGACCAAGACAGCTCCTGGGCTCTCGGAAACCTACAACTATCTCGGCTCCGACAAGGACCAACTATCGTCCATCACAGGTCCATCGGGGAGCCTCATCAAGAGCTATGCCTACGATGCGAACGGACGCTGCACGTCGGTCACCAACTCATCAAACCAGATCACTCGGCTGAACTACGATTACGAAGACCGGGTTTCCTCGATCACGACCGCTTCATCGCCCTATTCGGGACAGACGACGATCCAGTCGAACGTATACAACGGCCTTGACGCGCGTGTCTCCAAAACGACGACGTCAGGCACGCAGGTGTTCAAGCGAGCGGGAGCGCATGTCACCGCTCCGCTTTTGTCAGACGGGACGAACACGTTCAACCCTGGCATCTCGATGAAGAACTCGTCGGGGACGCAGGTGCAGCACGCAGACCGGCTCGGAACGAACCGACTTCACACGAACTCCTCGCAAGCGGTTTCCGGCACCCAAACCTACGACGCGTTTGGCATGGCGGTGTCATCGACGGGCATCAAGAACCCGCTGGGCTTCGCCGGCGATTATGGCTACCAAGAAGATTCGGAAACCGGTCTCAAACTCCTCGGGCACCGCCTGTACGATCCGTCAATCGGCCGGTTCTTGGAGCGAGACCCGATTGGATCGGGGATGAACTGGTATGGGTACTGCAGGAATAATCCGCTTGTTTGGCTCGATCCATTAGGATTTATGTCGACTGCCGTTGCCGCGCCTGCCGCCGCTAGTGGCGGTGCGCTTACGCCGGCCGAAATGCCGACGATCATTGCCGGTGCGCAAAAGGGTATGGCTGCTGCGGCAAGCCTTGCAAAGCCCATCAACATAATCAGGGCGTTCTTGGCATCTCTCGTAGCGCTCATCGCTGGCGATGCAACATGTGAACGCGGTGAAAGGAAGAAGTCACCTAAGCGGGTTGCTATTGGCGAAACGATGGCTCGCGTAACACCCGCTGCTGCTGCTCTCGGCGCGGAAACATTTCCGGATCAACCAGGGCCATTTAATCAAACTGTCTGGATGGAGGCAAATCGTGCATGGATAAACCAACAAATGGATGCTCGCGCAGAAATCTTCGACATCGGGCTTGATACTGGCAGGAAGATTTTGAGCCCATTTTATGCTATGGAACGCGAAGAGATCAAAAAACGGCACTGTCCAACGATTGGTTGGTACTGGCCGCCCACCGAGGCGAAACGCAGTCAGAAGTCTGGCTTCTTAGGAATCAAGTAGGTCCATGGGGAACTTAGCAAATGACAGAAGAACTCTCAGCCATTAAGGAAATGCATGAGTACTTTTATGGCTCAGAATGCCACCTTACTTCCGAAGATGGGCCCTGGATTATTTCGGAAGTGACGGAGCACTATGGCGCTAGTGGTATTCAATATACGGTATTTCTAAGAAACGCATTTGTGGAGATTCAATTCTCAGCCGAGTTCTCACGTGACAGGATTCTCGACATTTTCGTCGGATCTGCAAATCGTGATAGTAAGCTTGTTCCTCTCTGGAAGCTCATGACGATTGTCAATCCAGTTGCGGAGGCAGACCTCATGCAGTTCTATCAATTTTGGCAACGTGGTTTGCTGACCTGCTTGCATGGTATTGAGGTGCTCATCCTCACGAATCTTGCGGGATATATCGACGGCACGAAACAAGATTTCCAGGAAACGATCGAGAAATCCAGGAATGTGAGATCAATGAAGCAGAGACTCTACGATGAGTAATTCGGTAGCTACACGAATGCGGGGCATGCCTCGAATCTAGTTGAAAGTTGAATATGAATCGGTGGCCCGTGTTTGACCCGTCTAGACGGGTTGTAACCCAAACATGGAGGACCACCTTGAGTAAACGATACACCCATTCTCGGTCTCAAATTGAGGCAACTTCGACATTTCTTCTCGCTAGGGACATCCAGTCGGATGTGGACCTTCTTTCCCGGTGCCGCGCGCTCATGGAAAACACCGTGATCGAGGCTGGGATGTTGGTGGTGAGCGCTCTTCTTGAGTGTTCTGTGCAGTCTCTTGCCGGTTCTTCTCACCAAGGCAAAGCGGGCGGTGAATGTCGCCGTCACGGCACACAGCCTGGCGCGGTGCACCTTGCTGGTCGCAAGATTCGGGTTACTCGGCCCAGGGTTCGCACGAAATCCGGAGCGGAGGTGACGATCCCTGCGTACGAGGTTCTCGCCTCGAACTCGGATGCTGGCGCGAAGGTGATGCGCGCGGCGATGGCAGGCGTGTCGACACGCAACTACAAACGCGCGGTGGAAGACGCTGCTGATGCGGTCGGGATCTCCAAGTCGAATCTCTCGCGGCGCTTGGTAGAAGGCACGGGTGCTGCTTTGAAACAACTGATGGCGCGACGAATTCCGAGTGACCTGCTCGTCATCATGATGGATGGAGTTCGCATGGGCGAGCAGGTGATCGTCAGCGCTATCGGTATCGATAGCTGCGGTAAGAAGCATGCGCTTGGAGCTGCGGACGGCACAAGTGAGAACAAGGAGGTGGTATCCGACTTGCTCACATCGCTTGTGGAACGTGGCTTGGATATCCAGCAGAAGCTCCTGTTCGTGATTGACGGAGCCAAAGCCCTTAGAGCGGCCATCAAGGCGGTCTGCGGGACTCACCACGAGATCCAGCGCTGCCGTGAGCACAAGATTCGCAACGTGACTGACCGGTTCAGCAGCACCGACAAGGTGAAGTACGTGCGCGCCTCGATGAGAGCCGCTTGGAAGCTCGACCCAGAGCGAGGTCTGGCAAGGATGAAGCAACTTGCCAGGGAGCTTGAGGTCAAGAACCCAGATGCCGCCAGATCTGTTCTGGAAGGACTGGAGGATACATTCACCTTGAACCGGCTCGGATTGTCTCCAATGCTCATCGCCTCGCTTCAAAGCACAAACCTTTCGGAGAGTGTCAACAGCATCCTCAGAACGATCACCCGAAGAACCACGAACCCGCAAAGCGGAAAAGACCAGGCCCTCAGATGGACTGCCGCTGGCCTCATGGAAGCGGAACGTAGCTTCAGAGCAATCAAGGGGCATAACGAGATCTGGATGCTTCAGACCGCACTCGGAAGAGAGACTGAACGACAAGCGGTATAACCATGAGAACGGACCGCCGAACAGTTCAACTTTCAACTAAGAACGGGACATCTCCCGAAGCCAATTGCTCAGCCGCAGGCACCTCCCATGCCGTCTGAAGGTGCGCCGGTGAGTCCGAACGCGCCGCCAAGTGGTCTCGGGCCGTTCGGGCTCATAGCGACGCGCCTAAGCTTGATATTCGCATTTATGGCCCCGACTAGGCTCGGCGATGACTCTGGACCCCCCAGGCATACAAAACCCAGAGCCAGCGGAGCTACGAACTCGAAGGGAGGAAAGCAGAATGTTCACCACACGGAATTCGATGGTTGGAGCACAGAAGAGCTAGAAGAGGAATACAAAAGACTTGGAAGGATTCACAACCCTACGCCCGCAGAAAAACTGAGAATTCAAAAGATACTGGCTACGCTCAAAGGTCGGAAGCATCGCGATCGTGCAAGACGCGGAACTCAGACCAAGAAGCCTAAAAAGGGTGAGAATACGTAACGTCGACGTGGAAAAGGGATGACTTGGAGGTAAATAGAGATGAGGGAAGGATGTGAGGAGCAGCATAGCATTGAGTACCATATTGCCCAAGGATGGCGAGCTTCCGCGGGTCGGCGATTCCATCATTTGTTCGTGGCTCAGCAGTTGCTTGAAACGCAAATGAGTCGTGGAGTGCGATCCCAAGTTAGGCTACTCTGCCGTGCCCTTTGCACGGACAGCTATTGGCCCACCCGCGCCGTTTCGCTTGAAATTCTTGAGGTCGTCGGCACATTGCAAGACGTGGGTGCAGCAGTGGAGAGGTTGTCGGATAGGTCGGCAGCTGTCCGTATGACGGCGGCAGAAACTCTCGGCGAGTTGCGATCTAAGACTGCATATACGGCGCTAAAAAATAGCCTTCGTGATAGAAACGAGTATGTGCGTAGAAACGTTGCAACGAGCTTAGGCCTTTATGGTAGAGGCGAAGTAATTCCCTTAATGAGGTCACTAATTTCCGCAGACGACAGCGCTATCGCCCGCGTCGGTTATTATGGGTGTTTGCTGATTCTCGGCGAGAAAGATGCCCCCGGAGTATTGCACTTGTACACCACGAGTGCAATATTAAACGTATCAGACTCGGCAAAAGCGATATTGAGCGAATTCAGCAAAGGTTCGTAAAAAGGAGAGGGGTGCCGCGTGACGGTAAGCTCGCATCAATGGCGAGCATCCGCCGCCATTGATGACAAAGGCTTCAAAACGCGATGAGGTCGTTCGGACCAAGCGACCGAAACTCGCAGTCTGAGGTCCGCCGTGACCACCGCGTTAGTGAGAACGCGTTCTTCCTTTGGAATCGCACTGGCCTGCCCCCATTTGGTAGTCGATTCAAAACTAGAGACTCCGGGATGATGATAGGCGATTTTGCCAACGAAGGACGCGTGCCCGACCGGAGTTGGGACCTGCAGGAGGATGCAGGTCCCAACGCAACGCGGCCACGCATTCCAACGCAAGGCGGACACTTGTCGCGGCTTGTTCGGAGTGGAATTGCTGAGAAATTTGCGAATTGCTTTCGAGGTGCCCCACGGTGATTCGCGCGTTGCCCGCCCTGCGAGGAGCGAGTTGTGGCGAAGAGAGCAGCTGTCGTCCCTCACAGGACCGTCAGGCAGCCTCATCAAGAGCTATGCCTACGATGCAAACGGCCGGTGCACATCCGTCACGAACTCATCGAACCAGATCACCCGGTTGAACTACGACTACGAGGACCGGGTTTCCTCGATCACGACCGCTTCATCGCCGTATTCAGGACAGACGACGATCCAGTCAAACGTATACAACGGCCTCGATGCGCGTGTCTCCAAGACGACGACGTCCGGAACGTCCGTTTTCAAGCGAGCGGGAGCGCATGTCACCGCTCCGCTCCTGTCAGATGGGACAAACACCTTCAACCCTGGCATCTCGGTGAAGAACTCGTCGGGAACGCAGGTGCAGCACGCAGACCGGCTCGGAACGAACCGACTTCACACGAACTC
>JBBRML010000101.1:0-11412 GCA_038230855.1 Fimbriimonadales bacterium
CCGGCGGACATTATTTCGCCGCCGGAGTACACGCGATTCAGCAATCAAAGATCGCCAAAGTGCTGGGGTATCGGGACTTTCGAAACCTGTGGATCGGGGCATTTCTCAGCTTCACGGGTAGCTGGATGCAAACCGTAGCCCAAGGCTACTACGTTTTCGAACTTACGCAAAACGAGACCAAACTCGCCTTCGTCAGCTTCTGTTCCAGCGTGCCCGTCTTCGTTTTCGGATTGATGGCAGGCTCTCTTGCCGACTCCTTTGACAAGCGCAAACTGCTCATCATTACGCAAGCTGCGCTGGCCGCTGGACCGATTTACTTGGCGGTAGCCACTCAATACCATTTTGTGCAGTACTGGCACATCGTCGTTTCGGCACTCATGCTGGGCCTCGTCGGCTGCGTGGAAATGCCCGTTCGGCAGTCCGTCGTGTCGCGGGTGGTGCCGCCGGAGGACCTTGCCGCCGCCGTCCCAGTGAACGCGATGACGTTCAATCTGGCCCGAATCTTCGGTCCGGCGCTCGGAGGAATCGTTCTTTCGCGCGTCGGGGTGGCACCTTGTTACTTGCTAAACGGCATTAGCTACATCGCGCTCATTTGGTCGGCAGTTCGCATAAAGTCAGACCTCTCTGCACAGCGGACAACCAACGAATCCGGGAGACACATGCTGTTCGAAGGCATGACGTACGCAATGCGCGACGTAAGGCTTCGTACGTTGTTCTGCCTTGAGGCACTGACCGCCTGTTTCGGCATCGTTTACCTGCCTCTGCTGCCACCTTTTGTCAGTCAAGTGATGGGATTTACGACTCAAGAAAGCCGTAAACTCGCACTCGGCCACTGTTACACGGCGATTGGTATTGGTTCGATCATTGGCCTCGTGGCGGCGACGATCGTCTCGGACCGACCGTACAAGCGTGGAATCATTCGCTCTGCAATGTGGATCATCACCGCATGTTTGGCGGCACTCCCTTACGCCCATAACCAGTGGGTCGCCTATCCGATCTTTGCCCTACTTGGCATGGCCGTCGTCGCTCAATTCAATACAACCAACGCCCTCTTCCAGATGCTATCACCCGAACGGCTTCGCGGGAGAGTGTTGAGCGTGCACATCTGGGGACTGAACGGACTGTCACCGTTTGGCACACTGCTCTATGGATGGCTCGCCGAAACGTCGAGAAAGAACGGCTTTTTGCCGCTTGGGCGCATTCACCTTTGGGTGCCTTCAACTGGGGTCCGCCTCGCAATCCAAACCGCCGCGGTCGCGATTATGCTTGGGGCGATCGCCGCAAGTTTGAGCCGCCGGGGCCTGAGTGACCTTGAGCCGCACGACGGAATATGAACATTTCGAGGACAAACCTGATGTTCACCATATTGCCAGTCCGATAATTCGGTGAGTCACTTCAGATGGAGTTGAAGTGTCCATGCAATGGAACGTGCCGCTGAGCGCAATATCTCGTATCTAATTTGGGCAGCCTTTGGCGCCCTCGCGTTCGGATGGCTATTCGCTTCGCCGCAACCGGCCGCGTTTTCGGCAGCTTGGTTGATTCCTGCGTTTGCTCTCTTTGCTAGCCTCGCCGCCGGCCGTACGGTTCAACTCCTTTCAGGTGCGGGCGATTCGTGGGCCCAGCGTGTCACTCGCGTACCACTCGATGTCTTCGTAGGCATGTTAGGGCTGACAATCAGCGGCCCCAGGGTTTTAGGAGCCTGCGCAATCGCGGCCGTCATCACTGCGAGCCTCACGCCAAAACGCAGCGATATAGTCGTTTCCGCACGTCGCTTTGGCGTCGCCGGACTCGCCGTCGTTGTGGCAGCCCTGGTCTATCGGGCGTTCCCGAAGGCCGAAGCGGATGCTCTCTCAGTAAGTCTCGTAGTCCATGCGGGAGCATCGATGCTTGCCTTCTGGATTGTCCTGCTAGCAGGTGAAATCGTCGCTCAACGGAAAGCGGAAGAAGCGTTGGCTCAGCAACACGCCGCTTACGAGCCGCTTTGCCGAACCGTCGGCGCCATTCTCGCCTCCACTGCTGCCGTCATCAGTCTTGTCGTTTTTGGGAATGACATGAGCATGGTTCTTGTCTTCGAACTACCCGTCGGATTCGCGTTTCTCCAGGTTTACCGAATGACGAAGGCGCGCGAGCACGAGAGAGAGAAGCGTATTCAGGACCTCGACCGAAGCCGGGCAGACCTTGGTCGCCTGTACAATGCGACCATCCAGAGCCTAGCACTTGCCGTGGATGCGAAGGATCAATACACCCACCAGCACATTCTTCGGGTTCAGACCTATGCCGTCGCCCTTGCAAAATCACTCGGAATTGGGGGTGACGAGCTGGAGGCGATCCGCACCGGCGCCCTTTTACACGACATCGGCAAACTAGGCGTCCCAGAATATGTCCTGCTCAAGCCAGGTCGCTTGACCGACGAAGAGTTCGCCAAGATTCGCCTGCATCCCGAAATCGGAGCGGCGATCCTTGAACCGGTCGAATTCCCGTGGCCCGTCGTCCCGATCGTAAAACACCATCATGAGCGATGGGACGGAAAAGGATATCCGGACAAACTCGCAGGTGAGGATATTCCCTTGAACGCGAGAATCATGGCCGTCGCCGACGTCTACGACGCGCTCACGTCATCACGTTCGTACCGCAAAGCTTGGTCGCACGAAATGGCAATCGCCAAAATCATTGAGGGCGCGGGAACGCAATTTGACCCTAGACTTGTCGATGCTTTTGCCGCGGTGATCGAGCCGACGATCGATGAGATGGCCACTCAAGGACATGGCCCACGCGCGAACCAAATCGAGCGTCGCAAGCGGAGCCGGGCACCCGGCTCACGAGTTGCCTCAGTGATTGGCAAGACGTCGGCGGAACTTTGGGCGCTTTATGAGATCGCCCAGACGTTGTCAACGAGCATGAGCCTGCAGGACACGCTACACATCCTCGGCCGAAAAATTTGCGAAGCGATACCGGGCTCTACTTGCCTCTTCCAATTTCGTACGAGTGTTCCGGACGAACTCGGAGTTCGCGCCGCCATCGGCCCGAATTGCGAATATTTCGTGGGCGGAAAGTCATTGAACAGCGAGAGCCTTTCCCTCCGCGTTATGATGGTGAACACGAGCTACAGCGGCGAGTACGATCACGACGACCTCCTACTTAATGCGGTGACGTCCGATCCATGGATTCCTAAGAACTCGGCGCTCGTAGTGCCCGTTACTTATTGCGGCGAGCCGATTGGGGTCATCAATCTCTATCATCCAAGCTCTGAGGCCTTTGGCGACGAGGACACGCAACTGCTCGAATCGGTTGCGGAGAAGGCGGCAATGGCATTCTACAACGGGCTGCTGAAAGAGAGGACGGCGGCGGATCTGGATATTGACCCTCTAACCGGGATTCGCAATGTCTGGCACGTAACTGAGCTGCTGGATCAGATTCTCGCGACTGGCAAACGATCGTCGGCCCTGAGCGTGATTTGCTTTGACCTCGACTCATTTTCTGCGATCAACGACGCTTTCGGCGTTCCGAAGGGAGACGAAATCCTGCGTGATTTCGCTGAAATGCTCCAGAAGTCGGTAGGTAACGGCGGTTCGGTGGCGCGTTACGGCGGCGATGGATTTGTAGTTCTGCTTGAGGGAGCAGAACTCTCCGATGCGGCCAAAACCGTTGACCGCGTCCGAAACATGATGCATGAACTAGATCCAAAGCTCTGGCACGATCGGTTGGGCCGCCTCAGACTCGACTTTAGCGCGGGCGTCGCGGTGTATCCGGAGGATGGCCTCGACGGACAAACTCTACTTCGAAGTGTCGAACGAAACCTCCAGACCGAGCAAAGCACGAAACGACTCGGCGCGCTTGTCGCTCCCGAAGCGGGACACCGGCTGGACGAAGAAGGGGAAGAGCCCTTCGCTATGGCCGCCTGAGCGTAGCTACCGCAAACGCGGAAATGCCCTCGGAGCGGCCAATCGATCCGAGTCCTTCGTTCGTGGTCGCCTTGAGGCTGACGCGATCAAGCTCTAAGCCAAGTGCGGAAGCGATTCGCTGTCGTATCTCGACGGCTCGCTGCATCACTTTTGGCGTCTCGGCGATGACCGTCGCGTCGATATTGAGGACCGTCCATCCGTCTGCGCGGGCGATCGCCGCCGCGTGACTCAGAAAGGTTAGTGAAGGCTCGCCGCACCACTGCGGATCGGTGTTCGGGAAGTGTTGACCAATGTCGCCTTTTGCGATCGCGCCGAGAATCGCGTCGGTGATGGCGTGCAGGAGCACGTCGGCGTCGCTGTGGCCCTCCAGGGCACGGTGGCCCCGAAACATGACGCCTCCGAGCCAAAGCACTCGCTCCGAATTGGCGCTGAATGCATGTATGTCGTAGCCGATCCCCGTCCTCGTTTCACTCATCGCAGCCACCATCAATTGTGCCCGCGTGAGGTCGGGAACCGTCGTGATTTTGAAATTGCTTTCATCTCCCATGACAAAGACAGGCTCGACGCCAATCTCTCCGAGCATCTGCATTTCGTCTGTCGCTTCTGCGGCGCTGGCTGAATAGGCCCGTTCCAATTCGCTCGTGCGCGCGCCCTGAGGGGTTTGCATGGCCCAAAGTTGTGTGCGGTCAAGGTGCCGAATTCCGGCGTCCGTTCTCTGCTTTATGGTGTCGGACACCGGCAGCGCCGCCGCGGCTGCGATGTTCGTCTCAAGCGCCTCCATCACACGACTGATTACTTCCGCGCTGACGAACGGGCGGGCGGCGTCATGGATGAGAATGGCGTCGAAGCCTGAGAAGTAGGGAATTGCCTTCTGAGCGCTTTGTTTGCGAGTTTCCCCTCCGGCAACGACTCCTAAAGCTTCTGGTGCCAGCCGGATGGTCTCCTCGACGAATTCCTCGCCCGTCACGATCAAGACTTCGCTAACTTGTGGATGGGCCACGAACGTTCGGTACGACCATTGCCACACGGCCCGGTCGCCCAGAGGAAGGCGCACCTTATCTTCGCCGAATCGCGTGCCGCGGCCCGCAGCAAGGATCACGGCCAGGGTTCGCATCAGTGCGGTCGGCGGCCGGGTCCGCGCCGGCGCGAATCGGTACCGTCGGCTCCGCCCATTTCTGCGAAGATGATCTTGCCTCGCTCGGTCTGGATCACTTGCGACACAACCACGGTTGTCGTTTCGCCAAGATGGTTTTGGCCGTTCTCGACAACCACCATGGTGCCGTCGTCCAGGTAGCCGACGCCTTGTCCAAGCTGATTTCCTTCGCGGATGATCTTGAGGACGATCGTTTCCTCAGGAAGAATATTTGTCCGCAACGAAAGTGCGAGGTCATTCAGGCTCAGCACTTTGACGTCCTGAAGCGACGCGACGCGATTGAGATTAAAGTCATTGGTGACAATGTCTGCGCCAATCGCTTTGGCAAGGCGGACAAGTCGAGCATCGACTTCCTCGGAGGCGTCATTGGCATACTTATCGTAGATCCCAACCGCGAGTTCGTAGTCGTTTTGCATGTGGCGCAAAACTTCCAGACCCCGGCGGCCGCGCTGTCTTTTGAGCGCATCGTGCGAGTCTGCGATGTACTGCAATTCTTCGAGCACAAACTGCGGAACGTAAAGCTTGCCTTCCAAAAAACCGGTCTTGACGACATCATGAATGCGTCCGTCGATGATAACGTTCGTGTCGAGCACCTTGATGCCCGTTCGGCGCGCGCGCGCTTGGCCCTTGTACCAGGGTAACGAATCGCTCCACGAACTCAGTAAGAATGTGATAAACGCACAGCAACCAATAATGACTGCGATCGTGAGGCCGTTCCGAACGCTCGCTAACTCCAGACCTTGGAACAGAGTCAGGAAAGGCACAGAGGCAAAAAGGCCCAAGAAGATTCCAACACACAAGGTGACCTTGTCACCGCGGTCCATCTTGTCGAACCGCTGAAGCAGATTGACAAACTTGCCGCCAAGAAAGCCCCCCGCGATGCCTCCGAAGACGCTGAGCGGAACCCAAATGAGCACGTTCGCCTTCGAGCCGTACGGATCTTCCTTCGGATTACCGTTGAGCGTGTGCTCGTAGATGTAGCTGAGCGTTGCCCGGCCGTACAGGCCGAAACCGACGGCGAACAAAATGGCAAAGAAGAAAGTGATGACCGTGCGATATGGCACGATGCGACTAGGAGCGTATGACTTCAATTTTTCAGGTTTTCGCTTCATACGGGATTACTTCTTCGAACTCTCAATAATTTCCATTTTGACGTTGTCCAATAATAGAAACGCGAATGCCTTCTCAACGTTTCCATCGGCGAGCTTTATGTGCGCGGCCGAGATTTGATCGGCGTCCGTTGTGGAGTCAACTCCAATCCATTTTGCTCCGTCCCAAGCCTCTGCCCACGCATGGTAGTAAAACTCTCCATCGAGGCTCACGAGCCCGCTGACAATCCGAGCCGGAATATGCGCGGCGCGCAACAGGGTCGTGGTCAGAACTGCGTAGTCCCGACACACCCCTTCCTTGCTCTCCAGTACGTCGCTCGCGTCTCGAAGAATCCCCATTCCCGCGTTTGGCTTCATCAATTTGTACACGTATTGACGAATCATGGACGCGGCGGTTCGCACTGTTGTGCGGGTTCCGATGATTTGACGCGCAAGTCGAACAAATTTTGGGCTGTCACTTGGAAGGTACATCGATGCCGCGATCCAGTCATCCTGATCTTTCGCGGCACTTAGGATGGAGTAAGTCTTGCCTTCGCCGAACTTGGTCGGATGAATTTCGACTACCCACGCCTTACCGTCCTGGGTCACGGTCTGGTGCTCATCATTCGGAAGTTTCGACAGATCTTTCCCCACAAAACGAACCTTGAGCTTCGTGAGTGACGCAGGATCGGCGATGATCCGACTTGGAATTATTTTAGTTAGCGTTGCCAGGTCGATTTTTGGCGGTGCGTCGCTCGGAATTTCGATGTGTCGGATCGTACTGCCATCGCCCGCTACCTTCGGCTCCGGAATCATAACAATGTTGGGCGGAGACTCAATCCTCAGCGGGTCGCCTTTCGCCGACATGAATACTTTCGTGACTCCGCCGGAACTGGAGTCGGTGATCTCCACCAGGGTCGCGTCCACTTTCGCTCCACCGAGGGTCGTCTTCGTCGCCCCAATCACATGAACGATGTTTTTTTGAAACGTGCCCAGCGTGGGGACAAATGCATAAATCGACTTAGTTTTCCCTATGGCAATTTCGCCACTCAGGACGAGCACGAGGGGGTCATCAACCACCGTTCCGTGAGGAATATTTACGACTTTCGACGATTTGTGGCCTTGGCTGTTCGTGTCGACCGCGACTGTTGTCAGTCCAAATCGAGCCTCAGAACGGGTCCATTTCCCCCCGCTCTGCGTATAACTTCGGATGAGCAACGGTTTTCCGTTTGGGCTGGACCAGCTCGATGAATTCTCGGAAATCGTGACGGCCTGACCTTCCAAGGTCAAGCTCATCTCGGTCTTTGAGGTGGTCTTTTTCGCGGGCTTGCCAGCGAACTCAGTCTCCTCTGTCGTGTACGACAAAGAGCCAATCTTCGAGCCTTTTATGTAGAGCCCGAGTTTTGTTTCATCCGCGCTCGCGAGGGAACCGCAAATATACAGCGCCGCAATTGCCAACAATCGCATCGATTTAACCTTCCATAGTCATCGGAGAACGAAATAGCTTCGTTCAGGCGAACTTGACTAGAGTGTAGCGTATCTACTGATTAAAGCGAAAAAGCCCAGAATTCGAATTCACCCGCAGACAATCGGCATTAGATAGTGTATTGTCCATTCCGCGCCGCTCAAGAATCGCATGTCAACAAAGCTCGTCATCGTCGAATCTCCCGCCAAAGCCAAAACCATCGGCAGTTATCTCGGCAGTGATTATGAGGTGCTTGCGAGCATCGGTCACATTCGTGACCTTGTGCCGAACGCAAGGGCGCTGCCCGAAGAGCACCGCAAGAAATGGTGGGCAGACTATGGCGTCGACGTCGATCAGGACTTCAGCCCGTTCTACGAAGTGCCAAAAGAAAAGGCCGCGCAGGTCAAAAAGCTGAAGGACGCCCTGAAAGGGAAGACGACGCTTGTACTCGCGACTGACGAAGATCGCGAAGGAGAAGCCATCGCGTGGCACCTGCTGCAGGTGCTTAAGCCCGCAAAAGGGGTCACGGTTCAGCGAATTGCATTTCACGAAATTACGCGCGATGCGATCCAGCGGGCGATCGCGTCACCTCGAGTTGTCGACGAAAATCTTGTGGATGCTCAGGAAACGCGGCGAATCCTAGACCGCCTGTACGGGTACACGCTTTCGCCGGTTTTGTGGTCTCGGGTTACTAAGAATCTCTCGGCCGGGAGGGTCCAAAGTCCCGCCGTGAAGCTGGTCGTCGAGCGCGAGTTAGAGCGGCGGAGTTTTGTCTTGTCCGTTTACTGGGACCTTGCGGCAACGTTTGAGAAGGACTCCATTGCGTTTACGGGCGTCTTAAAGTCTGTCGACAATCGGCGAGTTGCCACAGGGAATGACTTCGACGACCTGACCGGAAAGCTCAAGGACAATCGTAAGGACGTGCTTCTGATCGACGAGGCGGCTGCCGCCGAACTTGCCACGATCGCGCGTGCCGCCAAGCCGTACAAAGTCACCAGAGTTGAGACGAACGAGGCGACCGAGCGGCCCGCGCCTCCGTTCATGACGACAACTTTGCAACAGGACGCAAACCGAAAGTTTGGGTACGCCGCCGACCGAACGATGAGAATTGCTCAAACGCTCTATGAAGGCGTTGACATGGGTGGCGAGCAGGTCGGACTCATCACATACATGAGAACGGACAGCCTCACGCTTTCAAGCGACGCGCTCGTCGGCATTCGAAGCTTCATCGGCAAGAATTACTCTGACTGTCTGCCTGACAAGTCCGTGCCGTATACAAGCAAAGTCCGCAATGCCCAAGAGGCGCACGAGGCAATCCGGCCGACAGATGTCTTTCGTCGCCCGCAGGACGTTCAACGCTACCTTACGGATGACCAGCTAAAGCTTTACACGCTGATCTGGCAACGAACCGTCGCGTGCCAAATGAAACCAGCGCAGGTGCTTCGCACCGAAGTTGATGTCGCGACTTTTGCCGACAATCGCCGCCTCACTTTCCAATCTAGCGGCCGCCAGATCAAATTTGAAGGTTTTCTGCGAGTTTATAGCGAGGGCAAGGAGGACGAGGCCAGCGATTCTGATGATCGGAAGCTTCCGAGGCTCGTGGAAGGCAACGAAGTTGAGCTGAAGTCGCTGAGCGACAAACGCCATGAAACGAAGCCTCCCGCCCGGTACACGGACGCAACTCTCATTCGCAAGTTAGAGGAGCAGGGAATCGGTCGTCCCAGCACCTACGCGTCGATCATTGCAGTGATCGTCGACCGGGGTTACGTCCGGAAGGACAAGCGCCAGCTCATTCCGACCTTCCTCGCCTTCCTCACAATGGAAGTTTTGGAAGGCAGTTTTTCCGAGTTGATGGACTTGGGATTCACCGCTCGAATGGACGACGAACTTGACGATATCGCAAGCGGCAAGGAGCACTCAAAAAATTATCTTTCTGAGTTCTTCATCGGATCGGATGAAAAACCTGGTTTGCGCAAGATGGTAGAGGCTCGAAAACGGGAGATTCCGTATCCGGCGTTTGAAATTGGCTACCATCCGGAGACCGGCGACCGAATTGTCGTTCGTCAGGGCAAAGACGACCGAGCTTTTATCCAGGTCGGCGAGGCCGATAACAAACGATACGCTACCGTTCCGGACGATCTTGCGCCGGCAGACCTAACCGTTGCCAAGGCGATTGAGTTACTGGAAACGAAAGCCGCACCTTCGGAATCGATCGGAGTGCATCCTGATACCGGGCGGCGCTTACTACTCAAGTTTCGCCAAGGCTATTACCTAGAAGCCGAGCGTACGCCCGAAGAGATGGAGGCAAAGGAGCGGCCCGTCTGGGTTTCGTTGCCCGCGGATGGCGATCCGCGCAACCTTTCTCAGGCCGACTTGGATTTCTTGTGCCGACTTCCGCATCGAGTTGGAAATCATCCCGAGAATGGGCAGCCAATTGATTTTCGAATCGGAAAGTTTGGCGCGTACATTGAGTGCGGGGAAGAGCGTCGAACGGTTATTAATTGGCATGACGGGGCAACCATGACCGTCGATCAAGCCGCCGAGCTTCTGTCCATGCCGAAATACGCGGCGGCACGCAAAGCGCCAACAGGGCCGATCAAAGAGTGGGCGTCGCTTCCTGGCTCTCCGGGCGTCGTGAAGGTGCTCGCAGGTCGGTTTGGTCCGTACGTCACGGACGGTGAGGTCAATGCGACTCTGCCGCGCGGCATCGATCCCGCGACCTTGACGGAAACTGCCGCTGCCGAACTACTGCAGAAGAAGCGCGATGCGGGACCAAGCGAGAAAAAGCCACGTGGGCGCTTCGCCGCAAAGAAAAAGGCTCCGGCGGCAAAACCAAAGGCTAAGCCGAAACCGAAACCAAAGAAGTAGCGGTCTGTCCTGGTCTGCCATGGGTGGCGGAACATAGAGTTCAGGCATTCCGAGTCCTTCGGTTTGCTCAACGTTGAACAGGTCATAGTAGCGAAGGACAGGATCTTGGCTGACGGGTCGTTCGGGATCTTTGGCAGCTGGTGGTTCCCAGCGTTTCCAGAAGATCACCATAGTGGACTTCTCGGCAGGTCGAACGCCACCGCCACGTTCTTGAGCTTGTTTGAATGTCAGCCAACGGGGATCGGCGTATTGACTCATACCCAGGCGTAAGACATTTACGCCTCGATAAGCCTTGGTGCTGATGGCGTTAATGGGAACGGACGTGGTTGTGGCCCATGGGTTTCGCCAGGGCACGACGCCTTTTTCAAGGGCTGAGATGATCGTGTTGGTTACGGCTTCTTAAAGGGTCAGCTTCATCGGCTAACTCCAGGGTTTTTAAAGTACATGGTTGTTTTGCCTCACGGAAAATGCGGAAAACCCGCTCAGTCCACGATCCGGCAACGGGATGGCTGGTCCCCATTTCTAGTCCAGGCTAGAGTGTTAGTGTTTCCGCCTCCTGTATTGTGTGTGAAGTCTGCTCTTTGAGGTTTGCAGGGGCGAGCCCCTGCAAACTTCGGTGCGGCCTCTTGAGGTTGTAAAACTCCATGTGCGTGTCGAGACTTGCCTGTAACTCGGCGCCACTTGAATAGATCTCGCGGTTCAAGAGCTCATCGCGCAGATTGTCAAAGTAGCTCTCCAGATATCCGTGCTGCTAAGCAGAGCCAGGCTCAGTGAAAGCCGCTTGCATGCCATCAGGAGGCGTCAACTCCGCACCGTTTCAGAAACCAGCCTTTGTGGCCTGGTGTGGACTAAGAACAGCCACTCCAGTTCTCTTTGAACCGATGAACTGGGAAAGTGGGGGCTGCTTTCAGGAGCAGAAGCTCTCTGGTGAAGCAG
>JBBRML010000102.1:0-11393 GCA_038230855.1 Fimbriimonadales bacterium
AACTGGCCCTCAAACTCAGCCGCAACTTGCGTAAGCGCCTTTAGAGGCTCGCCGACATTCATCGGTCGACGGTTTGGCATATAGACGCCAGGAGCGACGCGGATCGTGTATTTGCGGTTGCTAATCGAAGACGGGGTTGACTTACCCGCATTTGGATTCGCTGTGTTACGCGGCCACAACGCCCAGGTAGCACAGACAAGAATCAAAGCCAACGAAACGTGTCGAAACACAATTCGCAGTCTACAACGAACAGGTAGATTTAGAGCTCGTGACCACCTTTCTAGCGACTTGGGAAAAGCCCGGCGAAATCGCCGTAAACACCGCATGGAAAGCCCGACAAGGCGGCGGTGATCTCATACAGTGTCTCGAAGCTGGGCTTACGATGTGCGAAGAAGACGAGTCGTTGCTCGCTATCGGTCGAGGCAGCCTTCCGAACCGAGATGGCGATCTAGAGCTTGACGCCTCGATAATGGATGGTCGAGACTTGTCAGCAGGCGCCGTCTGTGCCCTACGTGGAATCTCTCCAGCGATCACCGTCGCGCGTCTGGTCAAGGACAAGACACCCCATGTCATGCTTGCCGGGGATCAGGCGCGCCGATTCGCGATTGAGCAGGGGCTAGAGCCGCAAAACCTGGCGACAGCAAAGAGCGTGGAGATGTACCAAGAGTGGCGGCGCGGACAATTCGCTGACAAGTACATCCACACCACGGAGGATCACGCCGACGGAGACACGGTGACGATGATCGGCTTGGAAGATCCGGGGCACTTCGTTGCGGCGAGCAGCACGAGCGGGATTTCGTGGAAGGTCCCCGGTCGGGTTGGGGATTCACCGATTATCGGGGCAGGAATCTATGCGGACGACGAAGCCGGTGCAGCGGGTGCGACCGGGTGGGGTGAAGAACTGTGGAAGGCTTGCGCCTCGTTCCGGGCCGTCGAATACATGCGAAATGGCGCCTCCGCACAAGAGGCATGCGATCGAGTCATACGCGATATGAAACGTCGCCAACCCAAGTCGCTTCAAATGGCATGCGTCGTTTTTGCTTTGGGTCGAGACGGCAACTACGGTGCTGCGACGACGAAGGACACTTTCCATCTGTGGATTTGCCGCGACGGAATCAGCACCGTGCAGGCTTATCACGCGAGTGACTAATTTGGCGTCGGCGCAAAGACCCGCACGTAATCGATCTCGTACTGACATGGAAATGCGCCGGCGTCGATGCCCTTCTGCCCCCCCCAATTTCCGCCGATCGCCAAGTTGATCAGCAGATACATGGGCTTGTCGAACGTCCACGTCGATGGCCCCTTGTATGGAAACTCGAAGGTCATCTTGTCGTCTACAAAGAATTTGAGGCCAGTCGGCAGCCATTCGACGGCATATACGTGAAACCTATCGCCATAGTCCGCAAGTTTTGTTTTATCTCCCTTGCTCCAATGGTCGTGCGCATCGTTGATCTGGTGGATCGTGGCGTAGATCGTGCCTGGGTCGTGCGCGACATGCTCCATAACGTCGATCTCTGCGCATCTCGGCCAGCCGACTTTGTCGATATCCTCTCCCATCATCCAAATGGCCGGCCAAGTGCCGAGCGCCTTCGGCAGTTTTGCAGAAACCTCCAGCCGACCGTATTGAAACGTGAATTTGCCGTGCGTGATGACGCTGGCCGCTGTGTACTTCGCGCCCTGATAATCTTCTTTTCGCCCTTCGATGATGAGATGTCCGTTCTGAATTCGGGCATTTTCGCGTCGAGCCCGCGTGTAGAACTGAGCCTCGCTGTTTCTGACCATCCCGGTCTCGTAGTCCCACTTCGAAGGGTCCAATAATCCGTCTTTGTTGAACTCATCCGACCAAACAAGTTTCCATTTTGGAAGCAGCGCGAAAGCGACTATGCTAAGCATGGGCGCAGATTACCGCTAATGAATTTGAAAGACCACGCCCGAACCAAACGGCTTCACTGCAGTCAATCTGCCGCGATGAACGGCGTCAACGAACAACGCCCTCCACTTGTTCCGAATGTCGGAAGTATCCAGATCCGGGATCGTCCCTGAAGGCGACTGCATCGCTTCTGCCATCTGAACATCCACCCCGACGTTGGAGCTCAGTTTGAGATAGGCGTGGGTGCAGCCGACGCGTTTAAGAGCGTTCGCGAGGCCATCCCCGTCCTTCAGTTCGGCGTAGCCCAACTCAGTCGTATGCCCGGGGCTTGCCCAAAAATAGGGAACGTCGAGATAGAAGCCGAAAACCTCTTCAAAGAGCGCGACTCGACCTCCCTTTGCGATCGAATTCAACTCTTCCGCAACTTTCGAGAAGGATGGAGGGTTCGACTTCCCGGCGAGAATCTCGACCTGCCGAGTTGTGACCGACGAGTAAATTATGTAGCCCGTCACGGCAAATTGAATCCCAACCGCAACACGTACGATTTGCTGCCGGAGGCCGTCTAGCGTGGAGATAGCAATGCTCGCAGGCACAAAAAAGCCGACGATGTAGCGCGACTGCTGACTAAGAGCAAACCACATCAGAAGGCAGAGCAGGCTGATTGTGCTTGCCGCCCAAGCCGCCGATCGCGATCGCCCCACGCTGATCACTACGAGTAGCGCGGTCACAATCCCGAATCCTATCGCTTGGTTGGCAAATCCTGCACCGGCTCGCGGTTGAGGGTTAGTAAACCGACCGGGTTCGAATCCGAGCCCGAGGATTGCCGCCCCGACTCGCATCGGCTGCAGCGGATGGTCTAAAGAAGAAGTTTGATCCGCAGCCAAACCGCGCCCGACCCCAAAAGTCGCTTGTTCCTCGCGGTAAATCTGATCACTGAAGGAATCCCAGTTTTTGCCTCCGAGCTTGGAATAGAGGTACGGATAGACAGGATTGCCCGTATTGACGACGTTCCGAATGTACGCCGGGCAGCCGATGAGCAAGCTCAGGAGGCCGGCAAGCAACAACGGCTTCGCGGTCTTGCCTCGTGAAAGAGCTAGCAACACGATGCCAGCGACGGCAACTGAGGGCAGCGCGGTGTATTTGCTGCCTATTGCGAATCCCCACAATAGCGCGGCGGGCAGAAATAGCGATTGTTCTTCGTTAATCACCGCGCGGGCGGCAAGCCAGATGCCTAGCCCGAGAAATAGTCCATTCGCGACATCGACATATGCGGTTCCTCCCTCCCAGCAAACTACGGGCATTGCGGCAAACGCGAGAGCGGACCACCAACCAGCGCCATTGTCGCGCCCCTGGCGTCCGAGACCGAACACCGCCGTAATGCCAAACCCGAAGAACAGCAGACAAAAGGTCTTTGCTCCAATTTGGCCGCCCCACATCAGGCCCCAAACGAACAACGAATTGACGGCAGCCGGAAAATTCGAATGGTGGATGTACGAGATGAATTCAACGCGACCAGCGGCGAGCCAAATTTTTGGCACCGCCATCTGGTAGGCAAGGCTGTCCCAGTCCAGTGATGTGCTCGGTGCGACAACACCAATCAAGGCGAGGAGCCCAAGCAGTCCGAGCGAGAGAACGAAGAATTGGTCGTTGCCAGTTGGACGCTGAGTCTTAAACTCACTGCGAATTTGGACCAGGTGATACAGGCCGTAGGCTACTGCGGGCCCTAGCAGCATGAACGCAATCGGCCAGCCAGCGAGCATGCCTAAGACGTACGTGAGCGTTCCCAGTGCGCCGAGGCCGATGATTCCGGCAAGACCGAAACGGGCGGCTCGATCCTGCGGAAGAAACCGACCGACGCAAAGCAGACCGAGGCCCACAGCGCCAAGGCCGAATAGCACCGACAGCACGAATCCGAGCATTGACCGTGATTATGGCGAAGTCAGGTTGGAAGACTACAGATTAATGCGATCGGCGACCGCTTGGAAAGCCGAAATCGTCGCGACTACGTGTGCGTCGGTGATGTCCGCGTGGAAGACCAGTCGCAAACGATTTTCAGCGACGGGAAAACACATGACGTTATGTTTAGCCAAGGCTTCGACGACCTCCGCGGCAGGACGATCGGTTGTCACCAGCAGCAGATTCGTTTCGACACCATCCAAATCAACGTGAAACCCTTTGCACGTAGCAATCTCTTTCGCCGTTCGCTTGGCTCGAGCGTGGTCGTCCGCCAATCGGTCAATCATCTTAGTAAGCGAGACGATTCCACATGCAGCGAGCAGACCCGCCTGTCGCATGCCGCCCCCCATTCGTTTTCGCCAGACCCGAGCGTCCTCTATGAAGTTGCTCGAACCGCAGAGGACCGAACCAATCGGAGACCTCAGGCCCTTGCTGAGGCAAATGCTGACCGAATCGACGTATTGCGTGATTTCTGAGACAGCGACACCCAGGGCGACCGCCGCGTTACAGACACGCGCACCGTCAAGGTGCACGAACACTCCGTGCCGATCCGCGATCTCGCGATACGCGCGCATGTGGCCGAGCGGAATCACTGCCCCTCCGGCCCGATTATGCGTGTTCTCAACGCAAATCAGTCGAGTTCCGGGTGTATGCAGACTGGATCTGAGAATCCTTCGCTCGAGGTACTCAGGGTCCATCGCTCCGCGTGTTGAGGGGATTGTCCACGTTTGGACGCCTGAGAAAATCGCGGGGGCGCCAACTTCGTAATAGACAATGTGCGCCTCCTCCTCGATCAGCATTGAGTCACCGGGACGCGTGTGCGACGCCACGGCGATTTGGTTGCCCATAGTGCCGCTTGGAACGAATACGGCAGCTTCTTTGCCGGCCAGGTTTGCGGCTAATGCTTCCAAGTCGGCAACGGTCGGGTCGTCTAGAAGCACGTCGTCGCCCAGGACGGCGCTCTGCATTGCTGCGTACATTTCGGCACTTGGCCTGGTCACGGTATCTGAGCGCAAATCGATCCAGCGACGCTGGCTTTCAGGGACGTTCGACATTCTGCCCTAGAGTATGGCGGGTAAAACTCAGCCGCATGGAAATCGTCGCCTTCTCAGGTTGGGCTCGTTGCGCTCGGATTGTTTGTCAGAACATCGAGATGATTGTCACTCTCGAAGTTGGGCCGCGTATCGTCCGATTTGGATTCGTTGGTGGACCCAACATCATGCACGTCGTGCCCGAAACGGCTGGGAAATCGGGCGCCGATGAGTGGGTAGGTTACGGCGGGCATCGCTTGTGGATCGCTCCGGAGACGAAGGAACGATCGATGCAGCCGGACAATGCCGAGGTGGAGTACGCGGTGGATGGAGAGACGCATATTTTTACTACCGGAATTGACAAGTATCACACCCAGAAAGAAATCCGGATTACCCCTCGACCGACCGCAAAATCGTTCCGGCTCGAGCACCGTATTTACAACTATTCGACCTATGATCTGGAACTTGCACCGTGGGCGGCAACGATCTGTGAAGGCGGCGAGGTCATCTTTCCGATGCCTCCTTTTGAGTCTCATCGGACTAATGTATTGCCTGCCATGCCCCTAGTGTTGTGGGCCTACACGAAACTTCACGACTCACGATTTACGCTTGGCGACCGTGTCTTGCGGTTCCGTCACGATCCAACGAAGGGGCCGAACAAGATCGGCGCTCTCGTCAAACAAGGATACGCCGCCCTCGTGTTCGACGGATGTACTTTCCTGAAGCGATTTGGTTTCGACCCGACTTGCGTCTACGCAGACTACGGCTGCAATTTTGAGACTTTCTCTAGGCAGGATATGCTTGAAATTGAGTCGCTTGGCGCAATGCAGATCGTGCACTCAGGTTCGTTTTGCACACACGAAGAGCGATGGTATTTGGAGCCGGAAACTGCCCCTGCGGGTGATGCAGAGTGTGGCGAATGGCTTGAATCTCTGGCCGCGACTCGTGCCTAGGCAATTTACAGGTTAAGAATCTACACGTTTTGACCAAAGACTATATTGATGCGCACGGACGTTTTGCAAGTTGTCACCCTTGCAACCTATACAATCCCATTGCTCAAGGGCGAGACTCCGGAGCCGGTGGAACTGTATCCTTCGTACCCTACCTTTGAGCACGTTCAGACCGTTGATTTCAATCGGGCCAACAATGGGGCGGCCGTCGGGTGCCACACAAATCAGGTCGCGGCTTGGATGCGTCGGCTTGCATCAGAGAGTGTAGAATTCCTGGCGATCAGTCTGCGTAACGCCCCGCTAGAGCGCCAAGAGCAACCCACTTCTCGCTGGGGAATACTTACGGATGGCAATCGTGGCCTAGAACTTTGGCAGCCACACTGGCGTCGCCGCAGTGGTGCACACGAGCTGAAACCTCGCTATGCCGTTGACTATCAGGCCAGTCGCGTACTTCGTCTTGACGTGCCATTCTCGTCGTCACTTGAGTCGCAGAACGGTGAATTACTTGCAGCGGTTGCGAGCTTGCTGGACAGTAGGAAGCATCAAGGTGACCTCCGGTCAGTGGTGCTACTTGAAGGGTGGGAGAGGTTGCACGAAGCTACTGCACCCCTAGCAACGAACTTGGCCTCAGCTTTTTATTCGCGAGTTTCCGCGCTCTTTCAGGAATCAACGGCTTCTGTTGTGCGACTAATGGAAGTCTTTTCTGAACTTGAATGGAACGCACCTTCAAGGCCGAGCGATACTCCGAAAGACCCGAAAATTTTGGCCGTTTGGGTTGCGGCGATGCAGGTTTTGGAAGCCGCAGTCTCTCAACAAATGAGAGAAGACAGTTCAGCGCTTGCTGCTTGAAAGCGGAACGGTCCAGATACCGCTCGGACGACCGTCGCGCTGTTTTATCGTGGCAGCCGCCGGACCCAAGTAGATCTTCTTTCCGGACACGGTGACAAAGTGGAGACCGATCGGGTGGCGCGAATCGCCGTCTGGATCGAACAGGCCCTTTGCTGTACCACGGTAAGCCAAGCGGGTCACGGAGTCGGACTTCTCTGTCGGCCGCATGTCTCCGTCGGACCAACCTGCGATATATCCGTCGTAAATCGAGTTGAGCGGAATTGGGTCGAACGAACCTTTGGAGCCGTGATTCGAAGTCTCAACAATAAGCGCAGCGGCATCGGGATTCTCAATATCAAACCGCGCCACGCCACCGTACGGCGCGTACATGCCATACGATCCTCTGATTAATTTTCCAGAGTCCTTTGATTGCTGAAGCGTGTTTTCTTCGGACTCCGCCGCCGGGCAGACAAACGAAGCGCGAGCCGACATTTGTTGCGAGACATCGCTGATCCAAGTGTACGGGTACCCAGACTTGTCTATGTATGGCTGGCCGTCCGAGGTTGAAGCAAATAGCGGCGGGAATCGCTCATCGTGATCCAGGGTGTACATGCTGAGCGCTTTGTAAATTTGACCGAGGTTGGTGCCGCAAACGGACTTATAGCTATTAGCGCGCATGACGCGATAGACCGGCACTAAAATCAGGAGGAGCAAGATAGACCCGACTACAAGAATCCGGACGTCGCGCTTGGTGACATACTGCCCCGAGTGTCCGGCATCACCTTCTGGAGCCGAGGCATCGAAAGGAGTTGATTCGCTCATGGATTTGCGCTGTGTAACAGATTGAGGCGAGCGAGCATTTCTTTCGCCTTGCGTTTGTCTAGAATGAGGCGTGCGTTGCTCCCGTCGTGCACAGGTAACTGATCCATTTGGATGTCTTCCGTCTTCATCTTTCGCATAAATAGCGCGATGCAGGCGATTTCTTTTGGAGAAAGCACGTCGCCCAAAGCAATTCCAGCTTGATCGGCGACGACACCAATCTGCGTCCAGTTGCGCATCAGCTGATCCTTAAAGGCCATCAAAAAGTGCTTTTGGCGCTTTTGGCGTTCGAAGTCGGTATCGCCGTGTCGGTACCGAACGTAGCCCACGGCATCTGGACCGTCTAACTTCGCAAAACCCTTCACGAGGTGAATGTGAAGTTTGCCCGCGTTATCGTCGTAATCCATGTTTCGCTCCACATCAATCGGAACTCCGCCTACCATGTCGACCATCTTTGCGATCTCTTCGTAGTCAAGCGTCAAGACCCGATCAATCGCCACGCCAGGAAGCAGATATTCGACGGCCTTCTTCGTAACTTCTGCCTCGTGACCCTTTGGAGCAACGTTGTGATACGCATTTATTCGAGTTGAGTTGTAGCCTGGCAAAATGCACTCGGTGTCACGCGGGATCGAAACTCCGGTCACCTTGTGGTTCTTAAAATCGAAATTAGCGATCAACATCATGTCGCTACGTGCCTGCTTTTTTATTACTCGCTTAGTTCGCTCATCAAGGGTCTGGTCGCATCCCAGGATCAGAATGGTGAGATTCTCGTCGCCGTTAAATACTTCGGCGGGGGGGTGCGGGTGAAGAATTTCACTGAACACTTCGCCGGCGACGTGGCTCTGCTTGACCCAGCCCATTATCGTGCCGACGGCGAGGCAACCTCCGAGTAAAGTCAAGTACCCAAATGCGGCGGCCACGCGCGCGGACACGCTCTTTGCCGGACGTTGTGGGATCGTTTTCTCTCTCATTCGGTTACAGTTGGAAGAACGCGTGCAGACCTTTCGCGGTTCCCTACTCTGTACCTCGGTGTGGAATCTCGATTCGGAACGTTGCGCCGTTCCCGAGTTCGCTATCAATATGCACGGTGGCGCTGTGTGCAGCCGCTAGCTCCAACACAATTTTGGTTCCCCACCCGCTGCCGCTGCCCTTGTCCCATTGACTGCGAGCATCACCCATAAGAATCTTGTTTGCGGTAGCGAGAGTCATTCCTGGCCCAGTGTCCGATACCTCTAGCACGTGCACCTGACCTACAAAACGGTAACGCACCGTGACCGTGCCTTGCGGCACGAATGACTCATCATCCGTTGGTTGCTCTGAAAACAGTTCGTCCGGAGTCGTCTCTCGTACTGCCTTGATAGCGTTGCCGACAAGGTTTTGCACGATCCGGAAGATATAGAGCTCGTCGAAAACGCTGTCGATTGAATTTGGCTGGATATCGGTCTTGAGATCGACATGATTCGCGCGGGCTTGCGTGGCAAAATAGGACGTGCTCAAATAGATGGTCTGTGAGATCGATCCAAGACGCTTGTTTGGACGAAGTGACCGACCTGCTGAAATATCAGAAATAATCCGCGAGTAGCCAACGATTCGACCCACGCTCATTTTGAGTTCCTCGAACATCGGCTCGAGAGCGTCGAGGTGTTCATTAGTCGACGCGTCGCAGCCTTCGTCCTGCAAGTGAGTCGCTAGGCTCTCGAATTCCATCGACGAGTAAGACAGGCTCGCGTACAGGCTCGCGGCGAGGTTTCCGATGTCGTGGCTTACCTTGCCCATACCTAGGAGACTCGACGCACGCGCGCTTTCCTCAGTCAGGCGATAGTTGAGATACGCCATCGTCGCAACGGCGGCAATCGTATCGAGGACGGCCACGTCATTTTGGTTGAACTCGCCGTCCATCTTGTTCAAAAGTTGAACAACGCCGATCGGAGCCATGTCTTCAACGGCGAGCGGAGTCGCAACCATCGACTCAATCGCTACGCCAGTCGCCTTCTCGAATGAGTTCCACTCGGATTCGGGTTTTTTCGGAAAGACTTTTGTTTGCGTTTGGCCACTTTGAAAAGCTGAGCCCGCGACGCCATAGTCGTCGGCGATGTCGCGTACTGGCAACCGATGGGCCATTCCTTCGGGGAGCACGTGTTGAAAAACCAATCGCTTTGTAGAAGGCTCGTGCAGGTATATCGTGCCCGCAGACGCGCCAACGGCCTCGACGCAAATTAACAACACGTCCTTCAGCAATAAGTTAAAATTGCCGCTACCGGCTAACTTCCGTGCCGCAAGTTGAACCGCTCGAATGAGCCGGTCAGTGGTATCCATCCGTGCTGGATTTTACCGTTTATCCTCGTTTTTCGCTCCTTCGGCGTAGATGTGCTGAATTTGCGCCATGCGCTCCCTCACTCGGGCTTCCCAACCCCGGTCTGTCGGGACGTAATATTCATGATTAGCGACTGATTCCGGCCGGTTCACTTGGGCAACAACGCCTCCTTCGTACTCGTGCGCATACTTATAACCTTCCCCGTAGCCGAGGTCGCTCATAAGTCGAGTTGGTGCGTTTCTGAGGTGAATTGGCACAGGGTCGTTGCGAGTTCTCTCAACGTCGGTTGCGGCGGCCTTGTAAGCTGAGTACAGCGCGTTGCTCTTGGGGGCAAGGGCCATGTATGCCACGGCTTGGGCCAACGCCAGGGCACCTTCTGGCATGCCGATAAAATGGACTGCCTGTTGTGCCGAGATGGCAATCTCGAGAGCACGCGGATCTGCGAGGCCGACATCTTCGCTTGCCATGCGGACGACTCGGCGCGCGAGGTACAGCGGGTCCTCACCTCCCATCAGCATCCGAGCTAGCCAGTAGAGGGATGCATCGACATCGCTACCGCGGACAGATTTGTGAAGGGCCGATATGAGGTCAAAGTGTTGCTCTCCATTCTTATCGTATAGAATCGATCGCTGTTGAACGGCGCTCGAGACGACGTCAACTGAAATCTCGTCGGAGATGGCGGCGCACAGTTCGAGCATGTTCAGGCCGCTACGTGCGTCGCCATTAGCAAGATTCACGAGTGCAGCCAGCGCTGCCTCCTCGATCTTGACCTGATTATCAAGGCCGCGATCGTCGGTCAGCGCACACTCCAAAACGCGCCGAATCTCGTCGTCTTCGAGCGCAGTGAGCACAAACACTCGGCACCGTGAAAGGAGTGCGGGGTTGACCTCGAATGACGGGTTTTCGGTGGTCGCTCCGATAAGTCGCACGGTGCCATCTTCCACAAAAGGGAGAATTGCGTCCTGTTGTCCCTTGTTGAACCGATGAATTTCATCGACAAACAGGATCGTTTTGCGTCTTGATAGGCGCGCGGATTCGGTAATCCGCCGCAGGTCTGCGACGCCCGCAGATACGGCGCTTACTCGCTCAAATTTAGACTTAGAAACGCTTGCGACCAACTCAGCTAGCGTCGTCTTACCAACCCCGGGCGGCCCCCAGAGGATCGCAGAGGAAAGTTTGTCCGCCTCGACGGCACGACGAAACACGGCGTCGGGAGCCACGATGTGCCGCTGGCCGTAAAACTCGTCGAAGGTTCTAGGGCGCATGCGCGCTGCAAGCGGAGCCAAGCCTGCTGGCGCGGCTTCTTCTTCGAAAAGGCTCATCCGAGCAACTCCGCAATCTCGACGCGCTCGCCTCGGGATGCGGATTCGATCGCCCCGAACACCATTGCGAGGCTGTTTACGTTGTCATGGCACTCACCCTGAGGCGTGCTACCTGTCTCAAGCGCGTTTAAGAATTCTTCCAATGAGCCAGCGATACCCTCTAGCTGGTTCTCGATCTTCGCCTCCATACGCTCGGTCTCACACATGAAGCCACCCCGTTGCGTAATTCGATCAGCGTGCGCAGATTGACTTCCGTTCCAAAGTGCCGCCCCTTCGGAGCCGTGCGCTCGCCAATCGCTCTCC
>JBBRML010000103.1:0-10792 GCA_038230855.1 Fimbriimonadales bacterium
GATGAGCCAAATTTCGCCGCGAATGACCTGGCAGTACGCGTCGGTGAGGTTCCCTTTCCCCAGGAACAAGCTCTTCACTTCTGTACCGAGGAGCACGATTCCCGCCTCGATTGTGTCCTCGATGGCGTAGTCGAACCGCGCCTTCCGATTTTGGATGGATCGGGGCGCTTGACTGGTCTTGGAAGTTTTCTTATCCTTGGCCATCGCGGGCAAAGTGTACTCGTGCCGCCGAAACTCAAGCCGGATTGGGAACTGTTGGAGACCTGAGGACGTTCACTTAGAGGCTACGTAAGAGGTAGATTCAAAGCAATGAAGTTTTCGTTGGGAATGGTGGTTGCGGCAGGAATTCTGCTCTCGGGCTGTAGCAAGTCTTCGGATGACGTCAAGAAATCCGAAAAGCCCGCCAAGCCGCCCCTCGCCAAACTAAACATTATCGACATCGAAAAAGGAACGGGGGACATTCTGAAGAAGAACGACAGAGCCACCGTTTTCTATAGAGGCGAACTTGCCGACGGAACCGTTTTCGAATCTAACTACGGCAAAACTGCGGCTGCGTTTGTCGTCGCCGACCATCAAGTTATCGATGGATGGGTCCAGGGCTTGCAAGGAATGCGAGTCGGAGGAAAGCGCAGGCTCGAAATTCCCTTCGGTCTCGCTTACGGAGTCAATGGTAGCGGCAAGATCCCGCCAAAGGCCGACCTGTATTTTGAAGTGCAATTGTCGGGCGTCGAGAAGGCGGAAGACCAGGGCAAGGTCATCGTAACCGCAATCAAGGACGGAAGCGGTTTGTTCATCAAGGCAGGCGACAAGGTCACCGTTCATTCCGTCTTCAAGTTGAGTAGCGGACGATTGATTCAGGACTCGCACAAGAAGGGCGGACCTTACACCTTCACCGTTGGAAATGAGGACGAAATCATCGCGAGTGTAGATGCCGCGGTGCGAAAGATGCAAGAGGGTGGCAAATACGAAGTGAAGCTACCTCCCGGTTTGGGTCCCCAGAAGGGCATTCCTGACGCGACGCCCTCGGACACTTGGATTGTTGAGCTAGAGATTCTGAAGGTAGTCCGAGTCTAGGCGGAATTGAAAATCTATTCTAAGCGACTTCGAACGCTCAGGAAGATCGTCCAATCATTGTTGGTGTTCCGAAAGAAGTTTAAGACAACGAATATCGTGTTGCGCTTACCCTGGCGAGGTGACCTCGCTGATGGGCGGTCTGTGTGTCGGACGAGGGACGGTCACGTTAGCTGCAGTTGCCGTTCGGCTTGGACATGGGAACGTTGGCTTAGACCGCAATTTACAAAAGGACGTGATTTTCATGCTTAAGAATTGTTGCTTTGTCGTTGCACTGCTCGCGATTGGGGTTTGTCAAGGCAGCGCTCAAGTGAAGAAAACGCCAAGTGGCTACACGATTAGAGCGAATTATCGCAAGGGTCAAGTCATCCTCTACGACATCGTGAACACGTCACCGGCTCTTCCAGAGCCGACCGTCGTGCATTTGCGCTGGGATGTCGTCGAAGTGACAAATGGCACCGCTAGGATAAAGGTTACGGTCAAGGGCGTCAAATCGGGTCCGAAGCCGTTTGAAATGGTCGTTGATCGCCAGAATCGAGCGACGGGTGGCGATGCGTTTGGCTCCTCCTACCCAGACGGCTCCATTAAGGTAGGAGCGGTTTGGAAGGCGAAGTTGCCGCTAAACCTTGGAGCGCTTGCTAGCAAGTCCAATCAAGAGACGGCGACTTTCACGTTCAAGGGTCTAAAAACCGTTGCCGGTAAGCAGTATGCCGAGATGGCCGTCAAAATCGACGGCCAAGCAAGCGGCACGGGCAGTCAGCTCGTCTCAGTTAGTGACGGCGTGATGGCAGCGACCGACATGAAACTGTCGCTGACCTTTGGCACCGCCTCGGCAACCTTGGTGACCAGCCTGCGCCGAAGGTAAAAGGTTTTGGTACTGTCGCCGTTGATGCTAACGTTCCGCTGAATCGTCCATCATCTAAATATGGCGATTCTCACGTGCCTACTCGCCCTTGGGCTCTCTCAGCAGGCTAATGTTGCCCGATCGGTCTTAGCCGGAAAGGAACCTCAGGTCGCCATTGGTGCTGACCACACGGTGTATGTTGCTTACGGAGACGCCAACGGGCGAGTGTTTGTGGCACGTTCCGGTGTCGAGCCCCATCGATACACGGAACCTGTCCTCGTCGGGACTTTGCCAAAATTGGCGTTAGGCATGCGCCGGGGTCCTAAAATCGTCGTGAACGAGTCGGCGGTGGTCGTCACCGCAATCTCCCACCAAACAGGAAACCTAGTCGCTTTTCGATCGACTGACCGCGGCAAAACGTGGTCCCACGGGACGTCAGTCAACGACGTTCCGAGCTCCGCCCGCGAAGGGCTGCACGCCATGGCCGCCGGCACCAACGGCTCCATTTTTTGCGCCTGGCTTGACTTACGTAGTACAGGCACAAAGCTTTACGGTTCCGTTTCGAAAGACGGCGGCTTAAAGTGGACCCCCAATCGCCTCATTTACGAATCGCCCGGAGGGTCGATCTGTGAGTGTTGCACTCCGACAGTAGGGATCGACAGCGAAGGATTGATCTACGTGATGTTTCGCAATTCGATTGAAGGGTATCGCGATATGTATCTGACGACCTCGGCCGACGGAGGATCGACATTTCGAGCCGCGCGCAAACTCGGACGTGGAACATGGAAGCTTGACGGCTGCCCAATGGACGGCGGAGCCTTCGTTTTGACAAACAGGCGTGAGTGCGAGCCAATTTGGCGACGCGAAGGGACGCTGTACCGCGGCGGCCTAATGCGGCCCGAGTCCATGTTTGCCGAGGGGCAGCAGGCTTCTGCGGCCAGTACACCGAAAGGTCTATATTTCAGTTGGACGGCAGGACGGCGAATCCTGGTCCAAACTCCGACTACAAAGGTTATGGAAGTCTCGGCCGACGGAAATGACTCCGTGGTCGCAACCTCACCCGACGGCGAGCTCGTGGTGGTCGCATGGACCGATGGTAACGGAAAGTCGGTAACGATATTGCCGATTGATCGTGCTGCGACTTCTCCATAGTCCGCTGCCGGTATTTGAGATCTACATCGTTCACGACATGCAGAACCCGGCGGATTGTAAGGCAGAACTCTACGTTCCGATTCAGTGGCAAGCCGGTGGCAGGGCGGTATCATACTGCCTGGTCCTATGAGCGAACTCATTCACCTCGGTAGCCCATCCGCTCGACCTTCGCAGCCCCGTGCAGAAGACTTGAAGTTAAACTTTTCTGCGCAGGCGATCGCGGAGGTCGAAGCGCTAAAAACCCACTATCCAGAGTGGAAAGCCTGCATTTTGCCCGTTCTCTGGATCGCTCAGCGTGAATATGACGGGGTTCTGACCGGTGACGCGATTGCCGAGGTCGCGCATCGACTGCGCCGGGCGTACGCCGAGGTGCAAGGCGTCGCGACGTTTTACACGATGTACAACGCCGTCCACGTTCCTGGAAAACATAAGATCGAGGTGTGCACTTGCCTCACTTGCCACATCACGAACGCTTACCGAATTCGAGACCACATCACGGCGAAGCTTGGCATCGCCAATGGGGAAACAACCGCCGATGGCATGTTCACGCTTGAGGAAGTGGAGTGCCTGAACGCTTGCGGACGCGCGCCGGTGGTTCAAGTTGGCGACCAATACCACGGTCCGGTGGACGAGGCGTACATCGACAGACTCATTGACGAACTCCGCGCTACGGAAGAGTCGACGGTTGTCCAAATGGCCGCAGAAATCGTTCGAACGCAGATTCGAGCGGGCGAAGTTTCGCTTTAGCCGAACCAGCGAAAGCCTAGCTGTACGATCAGTGCGCCGATGTACGCAAGGGCCGTCATGTACACGAACATGACGACGGGCCACTTGACCGAGTTAGTCTCACGCCGCACGGTCGCGAGTGTCGAAAAGCACTGTGCGCAGAGCGCAAAAAACACCATCAGACCGATTGATGTCGCAAGGTTAAACAATGGCCGACCATCCGGCCATTTTGCATCTGCCATCGCATGCTGGAGGATCTTTGATTCTCCTTCTTGGCCCGCACCGAGAGAGAACAGAATTCCCATGGACGGAACGACGGTTTCGCGCGCTGGAAATGCGGCCAGGATCGAGGTCGTGATTCGCCAGTCAAATCCAAGCGGGACGAAGGCCGGCTCGATCGCCTTTCCAAAACGGCCAAGCACTGAGTTGGCGAGCTGCCTTTGTTCGACGAACTGTTCGACGGTGCTGTCAGGCAGGTCGTGATTAGCCCGAATCTCCTCTTCCCACCGCGTTCGGTCTGCCGTCGAGCCGTGAGGGAAATAGCTGAGCGCCCAGATGACAACGGACATCGCGACGATGATTGTGCCCGCAGTCTGTACGAAGATCCTTGCGCGGATGTACATCGCGATCCACACATCTCGCCATTTCGGCCATTGATAAGGAGGCAGTTCTAACAAGAACGGCAATCGCGTCCCACGGAATATCTTGCGGTTGAAGATATAAACGACAGGGATGGCGACAAGTAGTCCCAAAAAATGCATCGCAAAGAGCGTGAATCCAGCCCAGAACGCGCCGTACTTTGGCTCAATCAACGTTCCGATGACGACGATGTACACAGGCAGACGCGCGCTGCAGGACATCAACGGGGCCACCATTATCGTTGCGAGGCGACTCTTCGGATCTGGCATCACCCGCGCCGACATGATGCCCGGAATTGCGCATGCGAAACTAGATAACAACGGGATGAACGCTCGACCGTTGAGGCCACACCATCCCAAGAGTCGATCCATCAAGAACGCGGCGCGAGCGAGGTAGCCAGTGCCCTCCAAGACGGCAATGAAGAAGAAGAGGATTACGATCTGAGGCAGGAACACAAGCACGCCGCCAACGCCGCCAATGATGCCGTCAGTTACAAGCGAACGAAGGGCGGGAACACCGGCAAGATGAGGTGAGAGGAAGTTCGAAACCTTTCCGAACCCGGCAGTGATTCCATCTTGAATGGGCTTGGAAAACGTGTATATCGACTGAAAAACGACATACATGAACGCGACGAAGATGACGAATCCGAACACTCGGTTGGTCAAAATGGAGTCGATCTTGTCCGTCGTAGAGCGCTTTGCGATGCCTTCAGCGCGACGAATCACCGCATTTGACACCTGGGAGGACCACTCGAATCGTGCGCTAACGTCTTCGCCGATGCGGTGCAAGTCTACAGGCTCAGGGGCAGCCTCGCTCGGCCGCGAAAGTGAGGGCACAGGCTTGTCGTGCAGGGCGACGGCGATTGCCTCAAATAATTCATCGATGCCGCGATCTTTGTGGCCTACGATCGGAACCACTTGGACTCCGACTAATGAGCTGAGCAAGTTTAGGTCCACTGATTGGCCGGAAGCGGTCACACGATCGACCATTGTAAGCGCAACGAGGCAAGGAACTCGGAGCCCGGCGATTTGCGCGAACATGTACAGATTTCGCTCGAGATTTGTGGCGTCAATTACGCAGATAACAAGGTCGGGCTTTCGGGCATCTTGACCAACGCCGAGTAGAGCCTCGACGGCGACCCTCTCATCTTCTGAAACCGGGTCTAGACTGTACATGCCGGGCACGTCCAGAAAGTCCATTTCCGTGCCACCGCGGGTCGCGCGGCCGGTGACCTTTTCAACGGTGACGCCGGGATAATTTCCAACCTTCTGGTGGGAGCCGGTCAGGGCGTTAAAGAGCGTGGTTTTTCCGGCATTTGGGTTGCCAACCAGCGCGATAAGCGGCGTTGAGATTGCGAGCGAATCAGGCGACAAGTTCGATGTGGAAACCTTCAGTCTCCTTCTTGCGCAAACAGAGGCGATATCCTCTCAGTTCGATCTCGATGGGGTCTCCAAATGGAGCGACCTTAACGACGGTAAATTCAGTCCCCGGCGTCAACCCCATTTCTTGGAGGCGCTTGGCAGAAGGGGAGGTGTTTTCGACGCAAATTAGCCGCGCCCGCATCCCTTTCTTAAGATTGTCAAATTGCTGAACGACGCTTGTGTCCATGGTTCTTACCGCTAATTCTACCTTTCGATCGTGGCTCAATCGGGCTTGACCCACACTAATTCAAGTTCCATGTATTGCTCAATTCACAACACGAAACAGAGCCGCATTCGTGGTGCCATTCACGATCACGTGAATATCCCAAGTGGAGACGACATTTATGATGTCCTTCGTGATGTTTGGGAACTCCATTTGTTGCCTTAGTACATACCGCACGATGTCGCCCGTGTCAGTTATATACAATTCAAACGATCCAGTGACCGGCTTCGATTCATCGTCGCGATATGACCCGGAAATGCCCCACGCGTCCACGTTGCCGATACGCACTTTGCCTTGGAGCTGAAATGCTGGCCACTGCGACAATCGGTATTGCAGGTCCGGATAAATCTTGCCCTTTTCCGTTGCTTCCGAACGCGCCACGATAACGTCCAACATGGCGCCCTTGTCAGCCCATTCACGAGTAACCCCGGCCAGGTAAATGTCTCCGATCGTGAGATCCTTTGGCTTGTTTGCAAAGAAAATGTGAATGTCTTCGGTGTATCGCGGCCTACCGAGCGATTTGTCCGGCTTGTCGTACGAAAACGTTCTGCCGTCACTCGTCACGAGCCTTTCACGAGGCTCAGATCCACCGCGCCGTTGAAAGAGGAAAACCTTCGCAGGCTTCTCTAGTTGAATTTGGGTGTCGACGTTAACGGATCGATTCTGAGCAACCTGAGTTAGCCGAATGTCTCCGACAATGCGGTCCGCGGACGCGTATCGCGCGAAAGCCTTCGAAATGAGTTCTGCCGCCGTGACGCGAGGCGCCGATTCCTGGGCAAAGCCCAAACAGATTGAAGCTACCAGCGGAGTCATTTATTGATTACACCTGTTTTGCGCCATGCGATGTCCTCACGACCATCCGCCGCGTTCGCGAAGCGAGCAGCCGTGAACAGCCAATCAGAAAGACGGTTCAGAAATACTTTCAGTTCAGATCGGACCGCTTCTACGTCGTTCAAGGCGATTACGGCACGCTCGGCTCGTCGACAAACCGTGCGCGCAAGATGCAACCGGGCGACGAAGTCACTTCCCCCGGGCAGAATGAAGTTTCGCAGCATAGGAAGCTTTGCCGTCATTTCGTCCATGTCAGTCTCCAACACCTCAATTGCGCGGGACGATATCCACGTATCCCCTGCGGCGACCAACGGCATTCCTAATTCAGAGCCGACGTCGAACAGCCAATTTTGAATCTCATTGAGTCGTGAGTGCGATTCGTTCGCGGCCAGAGCGAGACCGACACACGCGTTCAATTCATCCACGTCGCCAATCGCCGCCATGCGTAGACTCGCCTTTGACATGCGAGTGCCGCCATACGTTCCGGTACTGCCGTCATCGCCGGTCTTTGTGTAGATTTTCATTTTTTGCCTGCTTCCGCACGTCGCGCATGAACTTTGGGAGCATTGCGATGCGCCTCGCCTTCGACGGATCTTGCATCAAACGCCACAACCACTCTACGTGCAAGCGTCGCATGAACGTTGGAGCGCGACGCACTTTGCCGCTGAACACGTCGAAGGATCCTCCAACACCCATTGCCACTTTTACATTTAGGCGCTCGCGATTGCGAATCACGAACTGTTCTTGGCGCGGTATTCCCATCGCGACGAGCAAGATGTCCGGCTTGGTAGCGGCGATCTCCTCAACGATCTGAAGCTCTGTATCGGCGGCATAAAAGCCATGATGGGTCCCGACGACATTTGCGCCTGGAAAGCGTGTTTGCAAAGTTTGCGACGCATTGAGCGCGACGCCATCCGCTGCACCCAGGCAGTAGATTCGATAGCCTCCCCTCGCGCTGAGTTCGAAAAGCCGCTCCACAAGGTCAACCCCGCTAACCCGCTCCGGCACGGGCGCGCCGAGATGATTGGCGGCCCACACGACACCCGCACCGTCAGCTGTGACCAGATCGGCACTCTCGAACACGCTCCGCACATCGGGATTATTAGCGGCCATGAATACCGCGGATGCGTCGGCCGTGAGCACGAGGTGCATGACATCACCTTTGAGGTAGCTCTCTAGCAAATCGACGGTGTCGGCCATCGATATTCGATCAACGTCGATACCGAGGATTTTCACCTTGGCCCGCAGTGGAATTTCTGCGGCTTGGGTAGGCATCGCGGAAATTCTACCTTTGAGTTTTAGCGAAGGGCTTTCTGAATCAGAATAGGAGCGTGCGAGTTGACATTCTGATCCGGAACGCCGTGCTCTGCTCATCGACGCGGCTTGAACAGGCGGACGTCGCAATCCGCGACGGACGTATTGCGGCGATTGGTGACTTAGGAAGCATCTCGGCGGAATCGGTAATTGATGCAACCGGCCTACACTTGATGCCTGGCGGAATCGATACTCAAGTGCACTTTCGCGAACCAGGTCTTGAGCAAAAAGAAGATCTAGAATCCGGTACGCGGGCCGCAGTATTCGGAGGAATCACCTCGATTCTGGAGATGCCGAACACGCAGCCCAACACTGTAGACGAGGCCACACTCGCTGACAAACTCGCGCGTGCCGAAGGGCGATGTTGGGCGAACTATGGATTCTTCGTGGGGGCCACTACGGATAATTCCGAAAACTTAGCACGCCTTGAGAATCTGCCCGGCGTGCCAGGAATCAAAATCTTCATGGGAAGTTCAACCGGAACGCTCCTCGTGCCAGATGACGACGACCTTCGCGCGGTCCTTCGAAGTGGTTCGAGAAGGTGCCCAATCCATGCCGAAGATGAACCACGCAATCGAGAGCGAAAATCCCTGATTTCCTCTAAACCGCATGCGCGCGAGCATCCCGATTTGCGGGACGCGGAAAGTGCTGAAATCGCGACGCGCCGGATTTTGGCTCTCTCCGCCGAATCTGGGCGGCCTGTCCACATCCTTCATATAAGCACGGGTACGGAGCCAGGAATTATCCAAGAGGCGAGAAAGAAAGGAATTGACGTCACTTGCGAGGTCACGCCTCAGCACCTATTCTTTGCCGGCCCGGAGTGTTATGACCGACTCGGAACTCTTGCTCAGATGAATCCGCCGATCCGTGACGAATCACATCGATCGGGACTTTGGCGGGCGCTGAACGACGGAGTCTTTGACGTCTTTGGGAGCGATCATGCCCCACACACGCTTGACGAGAAAGCCGCCCCTTACCCGCGATCTCCTAGCGGGATGCCAGGAGTTCAAACGATGCTGCCGGTCTTGACGACGTTTGTGAGCCAAGGGCGCCTGGCGTTACAAACCGTTGTTCGCATGCTCTGCGAGCGGCCCGCCTCTCTGTACGACGTTGTGGGAAAGGGGAGAATTGAAGTCGGATTCGACGCGGACCTCGCGCTACTCGACTTGGCGGCACGTTACGAATTCACCCGGGGAATGGTCCAATCTAAATGTGGCTGGAGCCCGTACGAGGATGAGACTCTGACCGGTAGCGTCGTATCCACCATCGTCGGAGGCGTCTTCGCCGTGCGAGACGGTGAATTGGCAAATCAGCCGAGAGGGAAACGACTCGACTTTAGACGAGCGCCGTAGCGTCAAGGAATCGACCCATCGCGGCATACTTCGCGTGTTTTGATTCGTAAAGCGCCTCTGGGCTCATGGCCTGAAGTTCCGCAAGGTGTCGCTTAATGGCGGTCTTTACTTTGCCCGCAGACTCGACCCAATCTCGATGTGCACCGCCTTTCGGTTCCGTGATGATTTCATCAATCAGGTCAAGTTCAAACGCGTGCTGAGCCGTCAGTTTAAGTGCCTCGGCGGCGTCTTCCCCGCGCTCAGGTGCTCGCCACAGAATCGCCGCACAGCCCTCGGGTGGGATGACCGAATAGACCGCATGCTCCTGCATGAGAACGCGATTCGCGGTCGCAATGCCGATCGCTCCTCCTGAGCCGCCTTCGCCGATCACTACCGAAATGGTCGGTACGCTGAGTTCGAACATCTTGAACATCCCAGCGGCGATTGCTTCCGATATTCCGCGCGACTCGCTTTCGACCCCGGGGTCAGCCGCAGGCGTGTCGATCAGGGTGATTACGGGCAACCGGAACCGCTCGGCCATGTCAAACAACCGGATCGCTTTGCGATACCCCTCGGGCTTGGCCATTCCGAAGTTGCGGAACTGCCGCTCTTGGATATTGCGGCCCTTTTGATGTCCCATCACGATGACCGGCTGATCATCAAGCATTGCCGCACCGCCGACAATCGCGTGGTCACGGCCAAAGCGCCGGTCGCCATCGAGTTCGATGAACTCGTAAAACATGCTTTGGATGTAATCCAGCGTGTAAGGTCGGCGCTCAGCACGAGCGACGAGAACCTTCTCCCAAGGCGTCAGACTGGCGTATTTCAAATCAAGGTACCGATCCCGCTTTCCTTCAAACTCTTCAATTCGCGCCGCCAGGTTTTGGCGTTTTTCGCCATCCGCTTCTTTGGCGAAATGCACCTTTAGTTGGGCGATGCTGTCTTCGAGATCAATGAGCGGCTTTTCCCACTCTTTGTGTGTTTTAGCCACGTCGACCACCTCCCAAAATTTTGACGAGCGAACAAAGGGTGGGCCGCAAGTCTTTTCTAGCTACGATTCGATCGAGCATGCCATGGTTGAAGACGAACTCAGCACTCTGAAAATCGTCGGGGACCTTGCCGACCCCCGCTTGCTTGCTAACTCGGGCACCCGCGAAACCGACCAGCGCTTTCGGTTCAGCGATGATGACGTCGGCGATTGAAGCGTAGCTTGCAAGGACGCCAGCCATCGTGGGGTCGC
>JBBRML010000104.1:0-10509 GCA_038230855.1 Fimbriimonadales bacterium
CTCGGCTGAGCTTACATGACTGATAACGCGTTTTTTGAAAGACCAATCATCAATTCGCCGTATGCATACCCAGCTCGTCATTGGGAGCTGGACGAGACCGGCCAACCCACGCAGCAGATCAAGGAGTCGCGACGCGAGGCGCGGTTCATTACTCCGATTCCAAAGCCTAAGAAGCGCAAAGGAGTCGCCGAGCAGGCCGACCTGGTGTTTGACGAGGGAAAAGGACTGTCGACCGCGCGCCAACAGTACGACCACACCACTAAGATCAACACGGTCCGCCAAGAGGTAGATCGGTGGCGTCAAATTCCCAATCCCCGCGACTGGCGGGTCACCCCCGAGACTGCACGCCTATTGACGCACTGGCGTCATCACGAGTTTAGCAGCCTACGACCTTTTTTTTGCCAAGTGGAGGCCGCTGAAACCGTCATTTGGCTGACCGAAGTAGCTCCTCATGCCGGCAAAGTTGGGCAAGGCCTCATTCAGTATTTAAAGGATGCGAGCACGGCGGCCAATCCTGAGTTGTTGCGTCTGGCGCTGAAGCTTGCGACCGGTGCGGGAAAAACAACCGTGATGGCCCTGCTGATCGCCTGGCAAACCGTCAACGCCGCAAGGCACCCGAACAGCAAGACGTTTACCCGCGGGTTCTTGGTGTGCGCGCCTGGACTGACCATCAAGGATCGACTCCGCGTTCTGCAGCCGAACGATCCGGACAGCTATTACGCAAGTCGCGAGCTCGTACCGGCCGACATGATGGAAGACATCAAGAAGGCGAAGATCGTCATCACCAACTATCATGCCTTTAAGCGGCGCGAACGCATAGAACTGTCCGCTGGGGGCCGTGCCCTACTCCAAGGCCGCGGAGGCGATGAGCTCGATACTCTCGAAACGGAAGGCCAAATGCTTCAGAGGGTGATGCCCGAATTGATGGGGATGAAGAACGTTCTCATCATCAATGACGAGGCGCACCACTGTTATCGAGAGAAGCCGGCAGAAGAGGACGACGAGGAACTTAAAGGCGACGAAAGAAAGGAAGCAGAGAGCAATCTCGAGGCCGCTCGGGTTTGGATATCAGGTTTAGAGACTGTCGGACGCCAACTTGGGATCAATAAAGTCATTGACCTGTCGGCGACTCCGTTTTTCCTAAGCGGATCGGGATATGCAGAAGGCACGCTTTTTCCGTGGACCATGAGCGATTTTTCCCTCATGGACGCGATCGAATGCGGCATCGTCAAACTGCCCAGAGTTCCCGTGGCGGACAACATACCGGGCAACGAAATGCCCATGTTCCGCGAGCTCTGGAAGCATATTGGCTCGAAAATGCCGAAGAAGGGTCGCGGCAAATCGAAAGACCTTGATCCGTTAAGCCTTCCGCCGCAACTGCAGACGGCTCTGGAAGCTCTCTACGGTCACTACGACAAAACCTTCCAGTTGTGGGAGAAAGCCGGAATTCGGGTGCCGCCGTGTTTCATCGTCGTCTGCAACAACACCGCTTCGTCGAAATTGGTGTACGACTACATATCGGGTTTTCAACGCGAGAATGAAGACGGTTCGAGTCAGCTAGTGTTTGGACGGCTGCCGCTGTTCCAAAATCACGACGAACATGGCAATCCACTTCCTCGCCCACGAACGCTGTTGATCGATAGCGAACAGCTCGAATCCGGAGAAGCCCTCGATGATAATTTCCGAGGTATGGCTGCGTTCGAAATAGAACGATTTCGGCGCGAAATTGTGGAGCGCACGGGCGATGTCCGGGACGCCGAAAATTTGTCGGACCAGGATTTGCTACGCGAAGTGATGAACACAGTCGGCAAGCCAGGTCGATTGGGTGCCGATATACGATGCGTCGTCTCAGTCTCAATGCTGACTGAGGGATGGGACGCGAATACCGTCACCCATGTATTGGGCGTTCGGGCCTTCGGCACGCAATTGCTTTGCGAGCAGGTCATTGGCCGAGCGCTCCGCCGGCAATCATACGATCTGAATGAGGACAACTTACTCAATGTCGAATATGCGGACATCTTAGGGATTCCATTCGACTTTACAGCTAAGCCGGTTGTTTCCCCGCCGCAACCACCGCGAGAGACGATTTCGGTCATGGCTGTGCGTCCGGGTCGCGATCATCTGGAAATCCGGTTTCCTCGAGTGGAGGCGTATCGAGTAGAGTTACCTGAAGACCGCTTAACGGCGACCTTCAATGATGATTCGATACTCGAACTTACGCCCCTTTTGGTCGGTGCCACGGAAACCACCACCTCCGGCATCATCGGTGAGTCCGTTAACCTGAATCTTGTCCACACGGGGGACGTGCGGCCTTCCCAAGTAATCTATGAATTGACCTCCTATTTACTCATGACAAAGTGGCGTGATGCGAATGGTGACCCCCAATTGCATTTGTTCGGTCAACTGAAACGCATCGTCAAGCAATGGATTGATGAGAAATGCTTGGTTTGCAAGGGCGGGACCTACCCGGCCCAACTCAAGTACACCAACATCGCCGCGATGGCGAGCGAGCGAATCATGGCCGGCATCACCCGAGAGGCAATTGGGAAGCGGCCGATCGTCGCGCTCCTCGACCCATACAACCCGACTGGATCCACTAGCGCAGTTCGCTTCAATACGTCGCGCACCGAGCGTTGGAACACAGATGGTCCTCCGCCAAAGAATCACGTCAACTGGGTGGTTCTCGACAGCGACTGGGAAGCCGAATTCTGTCGAGTGGCAGAGGCACACCCCAAAGTGGTCGCTTACACCAAAAATCACAGTCTCGGTTTTGAAGTCCCGTACCACTTCGGTTCCGTAACGCGGAAGTATCGTCCAGACTTCATTGTCATAGTGAACGATGGCCATGGTGATGAAGATCCGCTGCATCTTGTTGTAGAAATAAAGGGCTATCGGCTAGAGGACGCGAAGGACAAGAAGAACGCAATGGACACGTATTGGGTTCCAGGCGTGAATCACCTTGCTGCATACGGGCGATGGGCATTCGCTGAATTCAAAGACGTGTTCGAGATGGAAAGTGAATTCAAGGCCAAAGTCGAAAGACAGTTCAATGCAATGCTCGAACAAGCAGTCGGATTAGGTAAATGATATGGTAAAGAAATCCACGATTAAATCCGTCGAATCCTTAAAGCACGATGAGGCAAAGCGCAAGAATATTCCGACTGCGGAATTTCAATCGGTTCTTCAGAAAGAGGAGGAACGACCGAAGGCCCTCAAATATCCACGTAACGTAGATATAGATCCACAACTAGTCTGGCGGGGAAAAGATGCTCAAGATTGGAGTGACCTAGTCGTTCAGGCACCGCCCATTTACATTCAAGAAAAGGTCCACCCGAAGGCGTTGATTGATGACTTGCTACACGAGACGCGGGAGCGCGCTCACGATAGCGGGCAGAGCACAGCGGACCTATTCTCGGATTTCAACGGCATCCCGAAGGGCGCCGACAAAACGGAGTTTTACCAACACGACCAGAACTGGTCGAACCGCATGATTTTGGGCGATTCTCTACAGGTGATGGCCAGCCTCGCCGAACGCGAAGGGCTCCGCGCCAAAGTGCAATGCATTTACTTCGATCCACCTTATGGCATTAAATTCAACAGCAACTTTCAGTGGTCGACAACCAGCCGTGACGTGAAGGACGGCAACGCTTCTCACATCACCCGTGAACCGGAGCAAGTCAAGGCGTTTCGCGATACATGGCGTGATGGAATACATAGCTATTTAACATATCTTCGGGATCGCCTAACTGTTGCGCGAGATCTTCTTATCGATTCCGGTTCGATATTTGTGCAGATCGGCGATGAAAACGTTCATCGGGTACGCGCAGTTATGGATGAGGTGTTTGGCGAGGGCAATTTTATATCGCAGATCGGCTTTGCAAAAACCTCGGGCTCCACTGAAGAGCATCTTGGTCAGACCACTGATTATCTGCTGTGGTTTTCGAAAGACAAGCCACGGGTAAAATATCGGCCTGCCTTAAAGCGCAAACGGCCCGGCGAGAAGGGGGGTACGAACTACAACCGAATTCGAGATCGTGCGGGATCGAGTCAGTCTCTAACAGATGACCTATTAAATGATAAGCGGGTTGTAACCGGCGAGCTTCGTATTTACTCGCTCGATAATCTAACCTCGCAGAGTGCCGGGCGAGACAAAGGGGAAGGCGCGGCTTCTTGGTTTGGCGTGAAGCTCAATGGCCAAGTGTATAAGCCATCCCTTGCGGTTCGATGGAAAACGAACGAAGTGGGAATGGCGCGTTTAGAGGCGGCCGGCCGGCTGGAGTCTACTTCAAGCCGTCTCGGATACGTACGTTACCTCGATGACTTTCCTGCCGTGCAGATTACGAACCGGTGGGAGGATGTTGGCGCGAGTTTCATGTCCGACAAGGTATATGTTGTCCAAACGTCCCAAACGGTCGTGCAACGGTGCCTCTTAATGACAACCGATCCGGGAGATCTCGTACTCGACCCGACGTGTGGTTCCGGGACAACCGCCGTGGTCGCAGAGCAGTGGGGCCGGCGGTGGATTACTATGGATACGTCGCGGGTTGCCCTTGCTCTGGCTCGTGCGCGAGTAATGGGAGCCCGCTATGCGTATTATCTATTGGCGGATTCGCGAGAGGGACAAATCAAAGAAGGGGAAGTGACCCGCTCCGCGCCCAGCTCACGACCGGTACACGGCGACATCCGCCACGGCTTCGTCTATGAACGTATTCCGCATATCATGCTTAGCTCAATTGCGAGTAATTCTGAGATCGATGTGATTCGTGGGAAATGGATTGCGATCTTGGATCCGCTTCGAGAAGAGCTTAATGCGTTGGCTGGCAAAGCGCTTCAGGATTGGGAAATACCGCGTGAACCACTCCCAAACTGGGATGCGCGGACGAAGAAAGCCCATTCGCAGTGGTGGGAGGCACGACTATCTCAGCAAAAGGAAATGGATGAATCGATTTCGGCTAAGGCAGAATTTGAATATTTGTACGACAAGCCGTATAGCGACACCAAAATAGTGCGAGTCGCCGGGCCCTTCACGGTTGAGAGCCTGAGTCCTCATCGCATGCTCGGTGTTGATGAAAACGACGAATTGATTGACTCGCTGAAGAGCAAGTTCTCGGAAGTGGACGCCAAACGATCCTTCCCTCTGTTGATCCTTGAAAATCTTCAAACTGCCGGAGTGCAGCAGGCTCACAAGGAAGATCGCATATCATTTACTAGCCTAACACCCTGGGCTGGCTACTTAATTTGTGCCGAAGGGCATTATCTCGAAGGCAAGGCGGAACGGCGTGCCGCCATTTTCATCGGGCCGGAATTTGGCACGGTCCAACGCGCTGATTTGGTCGCGGCGGCCCGCGAGGCGGGCGACGCGGGATTCGATGTGCTGATTGCTTGCGCGTTTAACTACGAAGCACACGCAACAGAGTTCAATAAATTAGGCCGCATACCGGTCCTCAAGGCGCGAATGAACGCCGATTTGCATATGGCCGAGGATCTCAAGAACACCGGCAAGGGCAATCTCTTCGTAATATTCGGGGAGCCGGATATTGATCTTACTAGCGAGAAAAATGGCGAGATTTGTGTCAAGGTGAACGGAGTGGATGTGTTCAAGCCGCAAACCGGCGAAGTAGTCAGCAACGGCCCCAACGAAATCGCCTGCTGGTTCATTGACACGGACTACAACGAAGAGAGCTTTTTCGTTCGGCACGCGTATTTCCTGGGCGCCAATGATCCGTATAGTGGCCTCAAAACTTCCTTAAAGGCGGAGATCGACGCGGACGCGTGGGCCACCCTCAACAGTGACACGTCTCGTCCCTTTCCTAAACCGAAATCCGGGCGAATCGCCGTCAAAGTCATCAATCACCTGGGCGACGAGGTGATGAAAGTGTTCCGGGTCTAGCTGCGTGGAGTTTCGGATTGCGGATACGTTTACCGGTAGCCTGGCCCGTCTGACGGGCGAGGAGCAAAAGGCTGTAAAAACGACCGCCTTTGATCTGCAGGTGAATCCGGCCTCGCCGGGGATGAATTTCCACAAGCTTGAGAAAGCCAAAGACCGGAATTTTTGGTCCGTTCGCGTCAGCTCGGATATACGACTGATTGTCCATAAGACATCAGGTAGCGTGCTGCTGTGCTATGTCGATCATCACGACAGAGCCTATGACTGGGCGGAGCGCCGGAAGCTCGAGACTCACCCCAAGACCGGTGCGGCCCAGCTTGTAGAAATTCGCGAGTCGATCAAAGAAATCATCGTGCCCGTCTACGTGCAGACGGAGACTCGCGTACTCGCAAGGCTGGTCCCTAGCAAGAATCCCGTACTCGCAGACGTCACACGGGAAGATCTTCTTAAATATGGTGTGCCGGATGAGTGGATCGACGACATCAGGTCGGCCACCGAGGAAACCCTATTAACCATCGCCGATCACCTGCTGTCACCGACCGGCATATAGGAGCCAGGGCGTGATCGGCATAACAGAGCCACCGGATGATCGGCGTAATGAGGCCAGGGCGTGATCGGCATAATGGAGCCACTCGTTGACCGGCATATTGGAGCCAGTTTAAGGGGGTAGGACGGACATCTCGAACTAGGGGCCAGCGGCTACCCTGACGACTTTTGTCGTTGGGGGAGCGTAATGGGCCGAAGGAGATTCGAGATGTTTCAGTATCGTCAGGTTCTGCTGCGCTTGCGGCAGGGTGACTCAGATCGGGACATCGCCCGAAGCGGGTTGATGGGTCGCCCGAAGGTCGCGGCATTCCGGTTGTTGGCCGACGCCCAAGGGTGGCTGCGGCCCGAGGCGCCACTGCCCGATGATACCGCCATCGCCGCGGTGCTCGACGTACCACGTCGGGCCAGCAGCACCATTTCCACGGTCGAGCCGTTCCGAGCTCAAGTGGAACGTTGGGCCGGCCAAGGCGTCGGCGGCGTCGCGATCCACTCTGCCCTAGGCCGAGAGCATGGATTTCGTGGCAGCTATTCGGCCGTGCGCCGGATGCTCGCGGATATTCAAGCCAAGACTCCACCCGCGACGACAGTCCGGCTGTACTTCGCGCCGGGTGAAGCGGCGCAGTTGGATTTCGGCGCGGGTCCGTTTCTGTTCGATGCCGAACGCCGGCAGATGCGCCGCGCCTGGGCGTTCGTGATGACACTGTGTTTCTCGCGCCATCAATACGTCGAGTTTGTTTTCGACCAGAGCGTACCGACGTGGCTCGGGTTACACCGCCGCGCCTTCGAGTGGTTCGGCCGCGTCCCACGCCGACTCATCATCGATAACCCGAAGTGCGCCATCACGAAGGCCTGTGTCCGCGATCCACTCGTACAGCGTGCTTACGCAGAGTGCGCCGAAGGCTACGGATTTAAAATCGACCCGTGCCCACCGGCGGACCCGGCCAAGAAGGGGATCGTCGAGGCGGGCGTCAAGTACGTCAAGGGCAACTTTCTGCCGACGCGCATCTTCCGAGATCTCGCGGATTTGAACGCCCAAGCCTGGCGCTGGGTCACGGAGGAAGCCGGCGCGCGCATTCACGGCACGACACGCGAGCAACCGCTCGATCTGTTCGCCGTCGAGAAGCCGTTGATGCAGATTCTACCGGCGGTGGCGCCGGATATGGGATCGTGGCATCGCCTCGTTCTGCACCGCGACTGCCATCTCAAGTTCAACTACAGCCTGTATTCCGCGCCGTTTGGTTTGGTCGGTCAGACTTTGTGGCTGCGCGCCACGGACCTGATCGTGGCGATCTTCCAGGACTATCGCCTCGTCGCCACTCACCTGCGCTGCCGTAGTCCCGGCGGCCGGCGTACCAACCCAGATCACATGCCGCCCGAGGCCCGATCGTTCTTCGCGCACGACCGGCAGTGGTGCATGCAGCAGGCCACCGAGATCGGATCGAGTTGCGCAGCGCTGATCGATCAGCTGTTGAGCGATCGGATTCTTGAGCGTCTGCGCAGTGCGCAGAACGTCTTACGTCTTGCAGATACTTACGGCCGTCAGCGGCTGGAGGCCGCCTGTATGCGCGCGCTCACTCACGCCTCGCCCTCGTATCGCACCGTCAAGACCATCCTCGCAGGTGGCTTCGACCGGATACCGCTGCCAACGGCGTGCTTCGAGAAGGATTTCGTGTACGGCCGCGACACGCGATTTCAGCGCGACGCCCAGACGCTGTTCACTTTCGATCTCGATGTCGATGACAAGACGCGGCACTAACCTATTGTTTTCCTGTCCGTTAACCTCAAGGAGCCTTTGATGAACCCCATCCCTGAACTCGGTCCACTGTTGAAGCAACTGCGCCTCTCCGGCGTCCTCGATTCGCTCGAGGCGCGTAACCGCGAAGCGATTGACCTAAAACTCGCCTACACCGATTTTATCGCTTTGCTTGTACAGGATGAAGTCGCTCGTCGCGAGCAGAAGAAGTTCACCTCGCGATTGCGACGGGCCTCCTTCCGTACTCAGAAGACCCTCGATCAGTTCGACTTCGATCGACTCCCCAAGCTCAACCGAGCGCTCGTGCATGACCTCGCCACCAACCGCTACCTCGCCGAGCACGCTCCCGTGCTCATCGTCGGGCAGGTCGGCGTCGGCAAAAGCCACCTCGCGCAGGCACTCGGTCATTGCGCCATCCGCCGGGGCATCGATGTGGTGTTCGCTAGTTGCGCTCAGCTCGTCGCGAGCATGAACGCCGCTCGCGCCACCGGCGGCTACGAACGCAAGCTCGCAGCTCTCGCCCGCGTGCCGCTCCTCATCATTGATGATTTTGGCTTGAAACCTCTGCGTCCGCCGGCGGACGAGGATCTGCACGACTTGATCGCCGAGCGCTATGAACGCGTCTCCACGATCGTGACCAGTAATCTGGATTTTACTGAGTGGGACCAAGCGTTCCCGAACAATCGGCTGCTCGCCTCAGCGACCGTCGACCGACTCCGGCATAACGCCTACTGCATCGAGCTTGAGGGGCCTTCCGGCCGCAGTCCTAAAGTCGCGCCGCCTCCACCAAAACCGAAGCTTGCCAACGCCTTAAAATCTGCCCATTCTTAGCCACTCTGGGATGTCCGCTTTAGCTACCTAAAACTGGCTCCATTAAGCCGATCATCCGCGGCTCTTTTATGCCGATCGGTGACACCTGCCGGCCGAGGCCGCAGAAGCGGTCTTGGAACTGGCAACAGGAGGCAAGCCGCGGGTCGACGTCGTTCCTAAGCCTACCAACCCGTTTGATCATCCGGACGCGCAGCGACGCTTCCGTGTGATGACTAACGTCGACGAACTACAACGCGCACTCGATTTCCCCTGGGAGAAATGGACCGTTTTCTTGCACCCGGAGCAACGAAAGTGGGTGGAGCAGGAGTATTCCGGAGCGGCCCGGGTCGCAGGTTCGGCGGGAACGGGAAAGACGATCGTTGCCTTGCACCGAGCTGCGTACTTGGCACGCCAACATCCCAACGCCCGGATACTGCTGACGACTTTCTCGGATACGCTGGCGCATTCATTAAAAACCAAGCTAACTCGGCTGCTCGGCAACGAACCTCGCCTTGGAGAGCGCATCGATGTGCACGCACTCGATGCTATCGGGGCTCGGATGTTCAAAACTCACGTGAGTCCCTTTTCAATCGTGTCTCCCGACAGTTTTCGACAGCTATTGAGGGAGGCTGCGGCCGAGGTTCCGGGGCATGGATTCACCGCTCCGTTTTTACTGACCGAGTGGAATCAGATCGTAGACGCCTGGCAAATCAGCACCTGGGAGACCTATCGAGACGTTGCTCGTCTCGGAAGAAAGACCAGGCTCCCCGAAGCGCAACGTCGCGTCTTATGGTCCATCTTTGAGCATGTGCGCTCCGCGCTGAAGGCCGCCGGGAAAATTACCCAGGCGGAACTCTTCAATACCCTCGCTTCCAAGCTCGCAGGGCAAGGGAAGGTCGTTTTCGACCACTGTGTCATCGATGAAGCGCAGGATCTTGGTGTCAGTCATCTGCGGTTCCTTGCCGCGCTTGGTGGAAATCGCCCGAATGCGCTGTTCTTTGCCGGCGATCTGGGGCAGCGAATCTTCCAGCCGCCATTTTCCTGGAAAGCCTTGGGCGTTGACGTTCGTGGCCGTTCCAGAACCTTGCGGGTAAACTATCGAACATCCCACCAAATCCGACAGCATGCTGATCGACTGCTGGGCCCATCGGTCACCGATGTGGACGGAAACACTGAGGAGCGCCGGGACACAATATCTGTGTTTAATGGTCCGGCGCCCACCATTACATCCCTTGAGAGCGAGATCGACGAGTGTGAATGCGTTAGCCGGTGGATCAAGCTTACTGCAGAAGGTGTCGCAGCCAACGAAATGGCTATCATTGTTCGCTCGCCTGCCGAATTGGATCGGGCAAAGCGAGCTGTGACGGGAGCCGGGATGGTATTTAAGGTGTTAGACGACCACGTGGAGATCCAATCCGGTTACATCTCGATCTGCACGATGCATTTGGCGAAGGGTTTAGAATTCCGGGCGGTGGCAGTCATGGCGTGCGATGACGAAATCATTCCACTGCAG
>JBBRML010000105.1:0-10498 GCA_038230855.1 Fimbriimonadales bacterium
TTTTAGGCCTCGCAAGAGGGTGCTCAGGCCCGTTCCGCCGCCTAGCACGGCGATGCGTGGGCCCTGCAGAAGCTGCTGACGCCGTAGAAACAGATCAAGAGTTCCTGACGTATTCGGATTTAGAATTCCCACCATGTGGTTGATCGCCTGCCGCATCGCGATAAACGACAGGTAGATGCCGGCAATCATCAGGAACAGCCCGGCGAAGTGCGCCGTTATTGCCACGCTCTCTGGTGGAACAAACGTTCCGACGCCCGCCCGTGTCACTTGCGCCGCCCACCGCAACATCGGCACTATCAGCACTCGATAGCTCAGGCCCATTCCGGTCAAAAGGCATAGTTGACCGAGAATGAAGGCGAGAATCGCGCTCCGCAGGATGCCGGACTTCGCGAGCAATCGACGCAGACGGAACGTCTTTACCATCGCAGAGCTCTACTCGTCCTTGTCGTCGGGCAAGAATACGCCGAGAACGCCGTTGATAAACGAGATGAGGATGCTACTAACAAACGCGGCGAGAAAGGCCTGCATTCCACTGCCGTCAATCGAAAACCCAAGATTGAGGCTTGCCGCCGCCATCAATACGATGGCGTTGATAACAAGGGAGAACAGGCCAAGGGTGATACAACTCAGTGGCAAGGTTAAGATCTTGAGGACCTTGCCGAGCGTCGCATTTAAGAACCCGAGCACGACCACGCCGATCATGATCTTCAAAAAGCCGGACGCCGACATGTCAGCCTTGAAGCCGAGGTGCAAGGCGTTCGTTAGCAAGGACGCACACAATACGGAAACGGCCAGCAGGACCCAACGCAGTAAGAGTTTTGTCATTGATTCGCGACTCCATCGTATTATGCGCCCTGCCCGCCAAACTCACCGAATAGAATAGACGCGTATGGTTTCGTTCTCGGCGTTCAAGACATTCCTCTTTCTCCTCATTGCCGCGTCGAGCGGGGCTGACCAAACATTCGTGACGAAGATGCACGGCAAGTGGCGGGTCGTCGACCTTGATTATCTGGGGCGAAATGCTTCGACAAAGGAAAAGCCGGTCCTCCCGTCGTTCGAATTCTCATTCCCGGGCAAGGAGCCCAAGATTGGAAAAGGGGTCGCTAAATTCGAGGGGGAATTGAAAGTTCAAAAGGGACTTGGTGCCGCGAAGGTTGACTCCATCACCGCGCTGTATCCATCGCCGTCAGGCGACGCGAAACTGACCGTCCTAATTCGCGACGCAAGGGTACTTATCGAACTCAAAGGCGACACAATGCGCCTATTGCTCACGGTCCCGAGTAGCAAGTACGACGTGATCCCGACATCAATCACCGTCAAAGATAATCCCCACAGCTCGCTCTGGACGCTGCTCCGCGTCGGCAAGAAGTAGCCGCCTGCCTCGGCGCTGCGGGAATCTCGACCACCCGGCGATACATACTCTAATCAATCTTGAAAGCGCGGACTCCGATGCTCCAGCAGTACTTCCAGGCGAAGGAAGAGCATCCCGGTGTGGTGCTGGCGATGCGCGTCGGCGACTTTTACGAGTTCTACGGAGAGGATGCGGAGACCGCTGCCGCTGCGCTGGAAATCACCCTCACTGGCCGCGAAGACGGCGAAAATGGCCGCATCGCCATGGCCGGCGTCCCGTTCCATTCCGTCGAGAAGTATCTTGCTCGCCTCCTTCAGCAGGGGATCAAAGTGGCGCTGTGTGACCAGCTCGAAGACCCTAAACTCGCCAAAGGCTTGATCAAGCGTGGTGTGACACGTGTTCTCACTCCCGGCACCTTGGTTGAGGACAGCATGCTGACCGCCGGCCAGAACAACTATCTTGTTGCGATGTGCATGCAAGACGGGGTCGCTGGCCTCGCAATCTTGGACCCGAGCACAGGCGACTTCCTCGTCACGGACATAACGGGAGACGAAACTGACGACCGGCTGATCCAAGAATTGGCCCGGATTCGACCGCGAGAACTCCTGTACTCGCCAAACACTGACGCGTATGCAAACCTTGTCGCAAGCTCGCTCGGAGCCGCGACGACTGCCGCCCCTCCTCCTCACTTGGAGCGTGCCACCCGGCGGCTACTCGAGCAACTCGGCGTCACAAATCTTCAAGGCTTTGGATGCGCGGACAAGCCCGCCGCGATCATTGCCGCGTCAATGATCCTCGCCTACGCCGACAAAAACAAACTTCCCCTCAATCATGTTGAGTCCATTTCGACCTATTCTGTGGATGGTTTCATGCGCCTCGACTTGGCAACCCGCCGAAGTCTGGAACTCACGCAAAACATGGGGGACGGAGGGAGGAAACACACCCTGCTCGCCGTCCTTGACGACACCGTCACGCCGATGGGCTCGCGGCTTATCCGGCGGTGGATTGAGCAGCCACTTCTAGAGCGAACGACGATCCAGGCGCGTCTCGACGCAGTAGAGCGCTTCCTGAAAAATGCGATGGCGCGTGGCGATTTGCGCGATGGACTCAAGCGGATCTCCGATCTCGAACGGTTGGTTTCGAGAGTCGCCACCGGGGTCGCTGGACCGAGAGACCTTGCCGCTCTTCGGAATTCGCTGTTTGCGCTCCCACACCTCGCGGATCCGCTTCGTCTGGTGGGTTTAGGCCGAATCCAAGAACTGCGCGAGCAGATCGGCGACCACAAAGAACTTGCGATCGTTCTTGCAAACGCAATCGTTGCCGAGCCGCCCCACACGGTTCGCGACGGCGGTGTCTTCAAGGAAGGATTCGACGCCGAGCTTGACAAACTCCGTGACCTAACTCGAAACGGCAAGTCTTACATCGCAGGAGTGGAGCAACGTGAACGAGAGCGGTCCGGCATTTCCACACTCAAAGTCGTCTTCAACAGCGTCTTCGGTTACTACCTCGAAGTCTCGAAGTCCCATATCGACCGAGTGCCGAACGACTTCATTCGCAAACAGACGACCGCAAATGCCGAGCGATACATAACCGCCGAATTGAAGGAACACGAATCACTCGTGCTCGGCGCCGAGGAGAAAGCGACCAATCTTGAAGCGGATCTGTTTAACCGCCTCCGGACTCGCACCGCAGAACACGCCCGCGCCCTGCTTCAAACCGCTCGCGCCCTCGCCGAGTTAGACACGCTCTGCTCCTTGGCCGAAGTTGCCGCCCGTCGCGGGCTTGTCAAACCGACGCTTAGTGAAAATGATGTGCTTGTGATCGAGGGCGGACGTCACGCCGTCGTCGAGTCTACATCGAGCAATTTTGTCCCTAACGACACGAACCTCACTCCTGACGGAAATCGGCTGATCGTGCTCACCGGCCCAAACATGGCCGGAAAGTCGACGTACTTACGCCAAAACGCGCTCATCGTGCTTACTGCCCAAATCGGCTCGTTTGTGCCCGCAAAGAAGTGCAGCCTGGGCCTATGTGATCGAATCTTTGCTCGGATCGGTGCCAAAGACGAGCTCGCGCTCGGCCAATCGACCTTTATGGTCGAAATGGTTGAGTCCGCAAATATCCTGAATCACGCCACGCCTAGTTCGCTCGTCATTTTGGACGAAGTCGGGCGAGGTACATCAACGTACGACGGCCTCGCCATCGCCTGGGCCATGGTCGAGCACCTCGCGTCCGTCGGCGCGAAGACGATGTTTGCTACGCACTACCACCAGTTGAATGAACTTGCAGAAACTCTAGAGGGCGTCGCGAACTATAGGGTTGCCGTCGAAGAGTTCGGTCAAGACATCGTCTGGACCCACCAAGTGCTCCCCGGCGGTACGGATCGCTCGTATGGAGTTCACGTGGCGCGAATGGCCGGAGTGCCGCTCGGCGTCCTAACTCGGGCAACCGAAATCCTCGAAGGGTTGGAAAGCACCGACAAACCTAAAGCGATCGCCGCTTCGACGCAGCGGTTGCAACTTACGCTATTTGAATTTGAGGAGCCAGAAATGATGCGCGCGCTCAAGAAGCTGGATGTTAACGCCCTCACCCCGCTCGAGGCTTTACGCTTCCTGGATGATTGGAAGAAGAAGCTTGCCCAATCCAGTTGAACTCTTCGCGATTGGCAACGGAATTGCGTCGAGGCTTCAAGCGTCTATAATCTTAGGTCCGTCGATCGAATGCTGCCGTTTATACCGATTCTAATCCTGCTTTTGTTGCAGGGCTCAATCCCTGTGGATCGCCTTGCGCTTGATGGTAGATCGTCGAGCCCCGTTTGCAGCACTTTTCGTCCGGATGCCGTGACCGAAGGCGAGCGTGTCAGATCCCGAACGCTCCTGAACCTTCGCAAGCTGGATTCCGCCCACGCTCCTAGCGCGGCTCGCCCCGTCATCGTCGAGTACGTCGAGGGCAGTTACGAGCTAGCACCGTCCAGGTCGGATCGCACACGCGACGGACCCTGCACCTAGTCCCACACAGAGACACTCTGCCCCAAGCGCCAGGCTGCTTGGAGAGATTTGCGTGTGAGAATCTGCCTGCCTGCCGACCATGTATCCCGTAAACCTATGAATTTTCTGCGAAAGCTTTTTGATACGAGTAAGCGCGACGTCGACCTCGTCCAACCGATGATCGAAAAGATCAATGCCCTTGAGGCCGAGATAAGTGCCATGAGCGACGACGCCCTCCGCGAGTATGCGGCGACCTTTCGGGGTCGCGCCTTGGGAGGCGAGTCGACCGATTCTTTGATGGCCGAAGTGTTCGCGACCTCACGAGAAGTGAGCAAGCGCAAGCTAAATATGCGGCAGTTCGACGTCCAGATGGTCGGCGGATGCGTGCTACACCAAGGACGAATCGCTGAGATGAAGACCGGCGAAGGAAAGACTCTCGTTGCCGTCGCTCCGATGATTTTGAACGCGCTTGCCGGTCGCGGAGCCCACCTTGTTACCGTGAACGACTACCTTGCGCGACGAGACGCTGTCTGGATGGGGCCGGTCTACCATTTCATGGGATTGAGCGTCGGAATTATCCAGGGTCAGTCGCAAGATTCCGATGAACTCGGTGGCAGCTATCTCTACACGCCCGGCGCTGATCATCCGGATCCCCGGTACTTGAATCTAGTCGAGTGTTCCCGTCGTGACGCCTACGGTTGCGATATCACCTACGGCACGAACCACGAGTTCGGCTTTGACTACTTGCGCGACAACATGGCGTTCACGGAGGAAAGTCTCGTCATGCGCGAGCTCAACTTCGCGATCGTCGACGAAGTCGACTCCATCTTGATTGATGAAGCGCGTACTCCGCACATCATCTCCGGTCCGTCGACAGAAGATGTTTCGGTTTACAAGCAGATCAACGAGATCGTCAAGCAGTTGGAAAAGGAAGTTCACTTTACGAGCGACAAAAAGAACCACTCTGCGTCGCTTACCGAAGAGGGAATGGACCAGGTCGAGCGCCTGATGGGCATCGAAAACATCGCGTCCGACCCCCGAGTTTTTCACCACGTCAACGCCTCTGTCAAAGCGTATTCACTCTTCGATCGAAACATCGATTACATGGTTCAGAAGGGTGAAGTCGTCATCATCGACGAGAACACGGGCCGGCCGATGTATGGACGCCGCTATTCAGAAGGTCTCCATCAAGCCCTTGAGGCGAAAGAAAACGTCAAAGTGCAGCGCGAGAGCCAAACCGTCGCGACGATCACCTTCCAAAATCTTTTCCGCCTCTACAACAAGCTTGCGGGAATGACGGGAACGGCGAAGACCGAAGAGGACGAATTCCGAAAGATCTACGGCCTCGATGTCGTGACCGTGCCGACTCACCGGCCCATGTGCCGCCTTGACCAGCCCGACATCATCTACAAGACGACGGAAGCTAAATTCCGAGGAATCGCATGGGAGATTTTGCGAATCCACACGAAGCAACAGCCAGTCTTGGTCGGAACGCGCTCGGTCGAGATGTCCGAGCGTGTCTCGTCGCGACTCACCGCCGACATGTTACAGCGGCTGATCATTGCCTGGCGCCTTCGCCAAAAGGCAGAGGTCAAAAAAGACATCAAGGGCGATCTCAAAGACGAAGCGACCCGGCTCTACAACGCGGAACTCGCCGAGATGGACCGCCAAGCCCTTGCCAGTCTGCTGTCGAAGTTGGACCTTAAGAGCAATGTCTTTGAGGGCGACTGGATGGATTGGTGTCTGGAAGAGTGGAAGTTGGGCCAGGAAAACAAGGCAATCCTTGAAGACTGCCTCAAACACGGCATCCCTCACAACGTGCTCAACGCGAAGTTCCACGAGCGCGAAGCGCTCATCATCGCAGAAGCTGGCCGATTGGGTCAGGTCACGATTGCCACGAACATGGCGGGTCGTGGTGTAGATATCTTGCTCGGTGGTCGCATCGAGGACGAGTTGGTCAAGTTGGCGCGCTCTCAGGTCGACGTTGCAACAGATGGCGAGGACGAGTTGGCGGAGACCTTCAAGAGTTACCATCGCGGCGGCGGCGAGCGAGCGGCTCCTCCTCTTCCTCTTGATGACACTGAGCGGCGCATGCTTTCCGAAGAGGTTCGAGCATTAGGCGGAATGTTCATTCTGGGTACTGAGCGACACGAAAGTCGCCGTATCGACAATCAGCTCAGAGGCCGCGCTGGACGGCAGGGCGATCCCGGAGAAAGTCGATTCTTCGTCTCGCTTGAAGACCACCTCTGGAAGATTTTCAATCCGAACATGATGGACAATCCGGTCCTCAAGATGTGGCCACCGATGGAAGAGGTGACCGCTGGATTCTTGAGCCGTATGATTCAGAAAACGCAGGAACGTATCGAGAACCACTTCTTCGAAGCTCGAAAGCACGTTCTGGAGTACGACGACGTTCTCAATGCGCAGCGTGAGCACATTTACGGCCTCCGGCGAGAGGTCTTGCTTGGCAAGGACGTTCGCGAAGAACTGCGTGGGTACCTGACTGAGCTTGCCGACTCGGTCGTCGAGGATGCCTGGATGATCGAAGAGGACGGCAGTCGAGTCTATGACTACAGCGTTCTGTTCGAAGACCTAAACGAAGTCTTCCCGCTCGTGGACTACGCGACGAGTGCAGATCTTGAAGCATTCTCGCCGGGACCCGAACTGGCCGCGAAAATTCGCGACATCATGTTCGAAGCCTACGATGCCAAGGTCGACGTCGTTCACGACGAGCAGATGCGGCACCTCGAGCAGTACGTGCTTCTACAGGCAGTCAACGATCGCTGGATGCAGCACCTCCAGACGATTGAGTACATCCGTGAAGGCATCGGCCTGCGTAGCTACGGTCAAATCGACCCGCTTGTCGCCTATAAGCGAGAGACTTACGACACGTTCCAGTCCACCCTCAAGGGCATTCGTGATGACGCTTGCCGCATGGTGTTCTCGCTGATGCCTAACCCGCAAATCGATCGCGTGCTCGGGTTCGACAACGGCGAAGCAGCAGATCCGACAGGCGAAAACCTTCCGGTTGTGGACCTGGACAAGGTCGACTGGAGCCGAGTGGCGCGAAACGATGCCTGCCCGTGCGGGAGCGGCAAAAAGTTCAAGGCTTGCCACTACCCGATCCTCCGCGAGCAACAGGTCATCTAAGTCGGAATCGGACCGGGCACTCTGCCCGGTCCCTCCGCTAATCCTGAATAACATTTCAGTAGATTCTGAAAGTTCGAATAGTTCGCCGGTTTTCGTGGTATAAAGCAGATAGGATGAAGCCAGATACGGCGATTTGGTTGGCGGAAGGAGCGGAGAAACGCTCCCGTGTCCGCCGCATGTTCGCCGAAATTGCCCCCGAATACGACCGGATTAACGGCCGAATGTCGATGCAACTTCATCACCGGTGGCGACAGCACGCTGTCGACCTCCTAAACCTCCGATCAGGTGACATCGCCGTGGATGTATGTACCGGAACCGGTGATTTCTTGCCGCCACTACGAGCCGCGGTTGGCGACTCGGGCCAAGTGTTCGGCCTCGATTTCTGTTTGCCGATGCTCGATCAAGCACGCGCAAAGCCCATGGACGGACTTTCGATTGGCGACGCATGCCGCCTGCCAATCCAGGACGATGTGTGCCACGGCGTGACCGTTGGATGGGGCATTCGGAATGTCGAAAACATTGACGAAGCCCATCGTGAGATCTATCGGGTACTTCGGCCGGGCGGTCGCTTCGTTTCGATTGATATGGCGAAGCCAAGAAATTGGATCGTGCGGACCGTGTCGCACTTGGCCGGTTCTGTCATATCGACTCTGGGCACTCGTCTCACGAAGAGCGACGCCTACACTTATCTGCCTAAGAGCGTGGATCGATTCCTTGGCCGCGAGGACCTTGCTGACGCCATGCGCCGCACCGGCTTCACCGACGTGCGATGGAAGGATCTCTTCTTCGGCAACATCTGCATTCATATCGGACACAAACCATGACCGTTTCACCTCTTTCGATGCTTTCAGATCGCCCGCTGAGCCGCGAAGTGCAGGATCTCATTTCGGCAGAAGTTGCCGCAGTAGAGCAAATTCTGCAGGAAAACATCGCTTCTGCCACTGACCTTGTTCACTCGATTGGGAAGCACACGCTCCGCGCGGGAGGCAAACGCATTCGACCGGCGTTCGTAACGCTCGCGGCTCGAGCGACCGGCAAGCCGTTCTCAATCGAGCGTAGTCGTCAACTCGGAGCCTGCATGGAACTGATTCATATGGCGACGCTGATGCACGACGACGTCATCGACAACGCCGCCACTCGCCGCGGGCGACCGACCGCTGCAACCGAATTTGGGAACGCTGCCGCTATTTTGTCGGGAGACGTCTTACTCGCCAAAGCGATGCTAATCATGGCGAAAGATGGCGACGTGCGTCTCATCGAGGCCGTCTCGGCGTCCGTCGTTGCCATCGTAGAGGGTGAGGTTCGCGAACTGGAACTCCGGGGCAATTTTGACATCAGCGAAGAGGAGCACTTGAAGGTCCTCCGCATGAAAACGGCCGCGCTGATCCAAGGCTGTTGCGAAATGGGTGCGATCATCGCCGGCGCCGACGACACGACCTACGACGCGTTGAGGGAGTACGGTCTAAACGTTGGCCTCGCCTTCCAAATAGTTGATGACCTACTGGACTACTTTGGCGACCAAGCCACCACGGGCAAATTGCGAGCGACTGACTTTCGGGAAGGGCAGGCGACGCTCCCCCTCATTTATCTCCGGCCCCTGCTGTCCGAGGCGGAGTCGACGATCGTGCGTCAGCGATTCGGCAATTCTCCCAACGAAGACGAAATCCGACTGCTGGCCGATTGGATGGATAAGCGTGGGGCGTACAAACTGGCTCATGACAAAGCGAGGAAGCACGTTGAGGCGGCAATTCGTGCGATCGAGCCGCTTCCGTCGGGCGAAGTACATGAGTTGCTGATCGCCGTTGCCGAGTACGTGCTCAACCGCCAAGTCTGATGCCGTACCGCGCATATATTTTCGACCTTGACGGCACCCTTTATCGGGGGCAAGAGCCAATACCCGGAGCCGTGGACGCGGTTGCGCGGCTCAAGGCGGCTGGCGCGATTGTCCTCTATCTCACGAATAACTCGGGCCTGACGAACGACGCCTGCGCGACCAAACTCGCTCACATGGGCTTCTCCGCCCAACCTCGCGAAGTGTACGGTACGGGTCGAGGAGCGGCCATTCACTGCCGAGATTCCGGTCATAAGACCGCGTTCATCGTGGGCGAGCGGGGGCTCGCTCAAAGTTTCGCTCGCGAAGGGATAACCGTCGTCAACCTCGACGAGGATGGCGTTCCCGCCGCAATTCCAGCCAACGCCGATGTCGTCGTGTGCGGGATATGCCGCCACTTCAGTTTTCAATTTTTGGATACCGCGCTTCAAGGCATTCGCGGTGGCGCAGACTTCGTGGCGACAAACCGCGACGCGACATATCCGCTTGAAGGCGATCGCATCATGCCCGGGTCTGGCTCCCTCGTAGCCGCGCTCGCGACCTGTGCTGAGCGTGAACCGATTACCGTAGGCAAGCCGAATCCGTACCTGCTGGAACTCGCTATGCGGGAGTGGGCCTTGAAGCCCGCCGATTGCTTGGTGATCGGCGACCGGATGGACACCGACATTGAGTGTGGCGTCCGAGCGGGGTGTGCGACTCTGCTCGTTCTGACTGGGGTCGTTGCGGTAGGGCCCGCGGGTCAACTCGCAATCCCGTCGGTCGCAGATTTAACCCTTCGGTAGGTCCCGGCGCAGATGCCCAAGTAAAAACGCTTAGAGCCCACTCTGGCGCGGCAGAAGACACCCCAAAAACCCCGCAAAACCATCGTGCGAGCAACTTCACGGAAGCGGAACTTGGCCTTTGAGGGGTTCCAGGAAATGAATTTGACAGAAGTTTTAGCGGGAGGTTCGAACCCGCAACAAAGGCAAAAATGGTGGGCGGTGAGGGGCTTCCCGTTTAGTGCGTCCACACCCGAAATTGTCGTTGAAAGCGACGGGATAAACTTCTCGCCCATCACCGAAAAAACAGGTGACGCCACCAAAAAATGGTGGGCGGTGAGGGGCTTCCCGTTTAGTGCGTCCACACCCGAAATTGTCGTTGAAAGCGACGGGATAAACTTCTCGCCCATCACCGAGAAAA
>JBBRML010000106.1:0-10297 GCA_038230855.1 Fimbriimonadales bacterium
GTGCGCGCTTGCGACACGTCTTTTCGAAATTGGATCTGTCGCCCTCAGCGAGACGACCAGTCCGCGAACCTGGGCCTACGCCGTGCTTGGGTGCGAAGATTTCCTCCACGCTAATCCAGCAAACGTCGAGGTCGAGTCTGTGCTTCGGGAGATGTCACGACGCCTTCTCGAGTTGTACCAGCGTAATCGAACGCCGGAATGGCCATGGTTCGAACGTAGTCTCACCTACGCGAATGCTCGCCTGTCGCAGGCTCTTATTGTTGGCGGAGCGTCGCGAAGTGATCATGAAATGCTTGATTCAGGCATCGAATCGTTGAAGTGGCTCATGGAAATCCAAACTGGCCCGCGCGACGTCTTTGCTCCGATCGGTTCCGACGGCTTCTACCATTGCGGAGAATCGCGAGCGTTTTTCGACCAGCAGCCGCTTGAGGCCTGGGCTTCAATGTCGGCCTGCCTGACCGCACTTGAAGTCACCGGTGATCCGAAGTGGATTCATGAAGCGACCCGATCTTACGACTGGTTCCTGGGTGAGAACATGCTCAGCGTGCCGCTGTATGATGCAGCGTCCGGCGGCTGTCACGACGGCCTCCACGAGAGCCGCCGGAACCGCAATCAAGGGGCGGAATCAACTCTTTCATTCCTGTGCGCATCGGCCGAGTGGCAGGATGCTGCCAGCCGCAACGAGTCCACCGCCTTCAAATCAAACACTTATGAAGTCAAATAAATATGAGGTGCTGCTGGAACGGCACCCGAAAAACCCGATTCTCAGCGCGGCCGATTGGCCATACCCGGTCCACACCGTATTCAATCCCGGTGCCGTTCGGCTGAAAGACTCGACAACCTTGTTGCTGTGTCGCGTCGAGGATCGACGCGGAATCTCACATCTCTGCGCCGCGCGGTCTCAGAACGGGGTCGACAACTGGGTCATAGACTCGGCGCCAACATTTGTGCCCGATCCCCTGAACTACCCCGAGGAGTTGTGGGGAGTGGAAGACCCGCGGATAACTTACATGCCTGAAGAAGACGAGTACTTCATCGCCTACACCGCTTTTGGAAAAACTGGTCCCGGAGTCGCGATTGCATCCACAGACGATTTCAAAACATTTGAGCGATTCGGACTCGTGATGCAGGCCGATGATAAGGATGCGGCCCTATTGCCGCGTCGCTTCAACGGTGAATATGCGCTGATTCACCGTCCGACGTCCGATCTTGGTTCCAACATGTGGCTCTCCTTTTCGCCAGATCTAAGGAACTGGGGCGGCCACGTTCTCCTGCTTCCTGCCCGCCGGGGCGCGTGGTGGGATGCAAACAAGATTGGCCTTTCACCTCCTCCGATCGAGACTGAGCGGGGATGGCTCGTGATGTATCACGGAGTTCGCCACCACGCATCCGGATCTCTTTACCGTCTGGGCCTCGCACTGTTCGATAAGGAAAATCCTGCCGCGTGCCTAGTTCGCGGCCAGTCCTGGATGTTTGGTCCAGAGGCACCGTACGAGACCGCTGGCGATGTTGGTTACGCGGTATTCCCGTGCGGTTACACCATCGCAGACGACAAAGACACCATCCATTTCTACTACGGTTCGGCGGATACGTGCATCTGCATGGCGACCGGAAGTATCCGGTACATGCTCGACTGGCTCGACCGCGACGGCACCGAGTTCGTAGGTGTCGCGGGTCAGGCAGCCGAGCGAACGGAAGCCACTGCCGTCCCGTAAGCCCCGCCCCCCGCCTTAGTGAAGTGGAATGAGCCAACAGTTTCGCCGTAAAATATGACCCCAGTGTCATCCATCACCGACGCCCTAATCTTCCCTCCCTCGCCTGAGGATCGTCCATATACGTTCATCAACATGGTCTCCACGATCGACGGCAAGACGGTGAGCGGTGAGCTTGGAGACTCCGTGAATGACCTCGGCTCGAAGGTCGATCACGACCTCATGAACCGTACGATCGAAGCTGCTGACGCTGTACTCATCGGTGCACAGACCCTTCGGGCGACGGGAAACGTTTGGAATCCTAACTGCCCTGTGCGCGTCGTTCTGAGTCGTTCAGGGAACATAGACCAACAGTCAAAGTTCCTGAGCGGAGGAACAGGTCTAGTGATGTCCGGGGACTCCATGGCGGAGATCTCGAGGAAACTCCGACACGATCACGGCGTCAAACGACTCCTCATTCTCGGCGGCAGTAAGGTCAATGGTCAGTTCCTCGCCGAAGATCTCGTAGACGAACTCTTTCTAACAATTGCTCCAAAACTCAAACTGGGACGAGGGCTGCCAACCTACGCCGAGGGCGAACCTTTTGAGAAACACAAACTGCCGGAGTTCAATCTCAAGAGCCACTTTGTGGTCGGGGACGAAGTCTTCCTGCGATATGCGCGTCGCTGACGGCGTACATACTTAGAACGTGGCAGAGCTCAAGCCCCTTTCGGCGTTTGTTTATCTGATCCGCAATTTCAAGCGCACTGCCCCGCTGGTCGGAGTAATCATGCTCGCGGTGATGCTCGTCAATGGCATTATTGCTCTCGTAGATTCCATTCCGTACTCGATTCGAACGACGTACGGCTACCTCCAAGAGTATCTCGCCGTCACTCCACGTGGGCTATCGAGTGAGACCCCGCACCTTGTGGAAATAGTAAGCAAGGGGTGCCCCGTCCCGATCGAGCGTGTGATGATCATTCGAGGCTCAGGGTGCGTGATTCAAAGTATCGTCGGAAAGTGGCCATTCGTGGTACTCGGCATGTCCACTGAAGACGCGAACTACTATCTCAAGCGCGAAAACACCTCCCATTTGACCGGCCGGATGTTTGTACCAGGGGCCGCCGAGGCAATCGTTAGCCGCAACGTTGCGACCAACCTCAAACTAAAGCTCGGATCGACTCTGCTCTCACCAGACCTCACCGACAATTACTCGCCCCATGCCGTGAAGGTCGTCGGAATTGCTGAATCTGATCGATGGTTTGCCGTTGATTCCATTGAGTATCAACGGGAAAACCATTTCCCTCCCATCGACGTCGCGCTAATCTTCGCGCACAACCGCCAAGACCAAACGAAACTCGATGCTTGGGCAACCAAGCGACTCAAAGGTCTTCGTACTCAGCTATTCTCGTACGCCGAGTTGGAAAAGGAAACGCACACGATGTTCCAAACCCTTTTCGCGATGCTGAATGTGGTCATCGGCCTCATCGTCGGAGTGATTACGCTGATGGTCGCGATGCTGATCAACATCTACCAGTCGCAGCGCATTCTAGAGTTTGGATTGCTTCAGGCCCTCGGCTATACGAAGAGGCAACTCGTGTGGCGATCCTTGCGAGAGGTCTCCGCCGTTGTCCTTCTGGGCTACGTGTTCGGGCTACTCCTAGCCCAGGCAACGTTGAGTGTTGTGGATTATTGCCTAATGGCTCCCAAGGCATTCGCCCTCGACCACTTTGCGGCACGCGCTCTCTGGTACACCGTCCCGGTGCCGATCGTAATTCTCACCGCTGCTGCGATGACGGTTTGGAATCGGTTTCGCACCTTTGACCCGGTCGGAGTCGTCGAAAGGAGGCTCGTTTGATTCGCGCCGAAGGGGCCACGTTGGAGTATTCGGATCATGGCCGGCCGGTGTTCGCTTGCCGTGACATTGACCTCCACGTCAACGAGGGTGAGTTTCTCGGCATACTCGGCCCTTCGGGCTCAGGCAAATCCAGCCTGCTATATCTGCTGAGCGGCTTAAAGATTCCCACCGCTGGCGACATCTTCTTCAATGGGGAAAATCTCAGCTCGATGTCGGACGGGGAGCGATCGAAGGCCCGACTAGACAACTTTGGCTTTGTCTTTCAGCAACCCTATTTGTTAGGATACCTAACGGCAATTGAAAACGCGCTCATTGCGAATCCGACCGAGCAAAACCGAAGCATCGCCCAAGGCCTCCTCGACACTCTTGGAATCGGGCACAAGAGCCATCGAATGCCGCATGAACTTAGCGGCGGAGAAAAGCAACGCGTCTGTGTCGCACGCGCCCTGATGGGCTCACCGAAAGTAATCTTCGCCGACGAGCCAACGGCGTCGCTCGACCACACAAATGGCGCAGCCGTGGTTAGTTTGCTCAACGAGCACCGAGGTGGTGGGTCGATGGTAATGGTCACCCACGATGAGTCGATGCTCTGGGAAGCAGACCGCATCGTTCGTATCGTTGATGGGTCATTTGTAACGCCTGCCTCCGACCCTCAGTTACACTGATGCCGTGATACGCTCCCGTTCCGCGTTTTTTGGTGTTTGCTTGTTCCTCGCTGGTTGTGCAGGGTTTGCCGCGAGCGTCGTTCCGTACCAGTCTCAGCCCGTGACGGGATCGGCGACGTCCGGGGCGAAAGATGGCCCTGTCGGGACCGCTACTTTCAATAACCCCGTGAATGTCGCCGTCGATTTGGACGGCTCGATCTACGTCTGTGACTTTGACAATGGAATCGTCCGCAAGTTAAAGAGTGGCGTCGTCACGACGTTAGTAAAGCAGGCGAATTTTAGCCACCCGTTTGGAATAACCGTTTCCCCGTCTGGCACCCTATACGTCTCCACCGACGCTAATGACCTGGGGGCCAAGGACGGAACGACGGGAACCGTCTGGGTCGTCGACAAGGTCACCGGCGTTGCGACGGTAGTCGACCGGAATCTGGGGCGTCCGCGCGGCATCGTCGCTCTAGCGGATGATCGCATCGTGCTGTCCAACTTGACGCGAAACACGATCTCGATACTCGATCCTGTTACAAAGTCAAACACGCTGATTGCCGGCTCCGATGGCGTCGCGGGATTTAACGACGCGAGTGGAAGTGCTGCACTCTTCAGTCGGCCGTACGGTGTGACCGTGCTGCTGGGCGGCGATCTTCTTGTCGCGGATCAGAACAACAATCGGATTCGTCGAGTTACGATGGCGGGGGATGTCACGACTTTTGTTGGCTCTAGCACCCCAGGCGCAACAGACGGAGACATCGCCACCGCCACCTTGAATGGTCCGCAAGATGTGGCTGCCGACCCAACGACCGGTGACGTTTATATCGCCGACACGACGGGTCACCGAATCCGACGCGTAACCGCCGCAAATGTCGTCCAAACCATTGGAGGCGACGGCACGCAGGGCTACGCTGAAGGCGTCGGGCCTATGTCTCGGTTCTACGGGCTGGAAGGCTTCGCCTTGGACCTGCCCAACCGCGCATTGATCGTTGCAGACGGGAACGGTGGCGATGGCTCCGATCACAACCGAGTCCGCCGCGTGAAGATTTAGTCCTTCACCCTATTCTTTAGGGGGAAGGACGGCGGGTTCTGTCTCGCCCAGGATGGGGGTCCGAATCGCGAACTCGGGCTATCGCGACTGTCGTCGCCCGTGGACTCTTTCTCCGTGACTATGTACAAAACCTCCAGCTTTGGCAACTATATCGTAGCTTCCCGCGCGTAGCGCGTAGCCGAGGGGTGCTTTTCCCGTCGCTCTTGTAGTTTGAAACCGCTCGGTCGAATGGACGGCAAGATCAAATGGCATTGGCGGCAGACCCTACAGGGCTGAAATCCGATGGTTCGTTCGTACCAGGGTAGCCGCCTCGGGGCGGCTACCCTTCGCTTTAATAGGGATCCCCACCAGGGATCGAAATACTCTTGCCGTGAATCTGACGCTTCGCCAACCTGCCGAGTGCACTAACTTCCGGAACGACAATTTTCCATCCGGGTTTGGGGGCACCATCGACGTAGACCCCTGCATTCCCGTCCCGCATGTAGGCTTCTCGGCCACCAATGCAAACCGGACCCAAATACAATTCAAACGACCGGGACCTATACTTTCTCTACATGCGAATCTTGGTGGTTGAAGACGACGACGTAATCGCCGAACGCCTGCGCGTCAGCCTCGGCAAGGAGGGCTATCACGTTGACGTGGCAATGGACGGAGAAGAGGGCCTCTTCCAAGCGGAAATGAGTAGTTATGGTGTCGTAATCCTTGACATAATGATGCCAAAAAAGAACGGCATCGAAGTCTGCCAAACCCTGCGCCGTCGAGGTGTGACCACGCCGATCCTGATGCTAACCGCGCGAGACACGACTCTAGATAAGATCACTGGACTTGACGCAGGCGCGGACGATTACTTGCCCAAACCGTTCGATTTCAACGAACTCAAGGCGCGAGTGCGCGCCCTCTTGCGCCGCGAAAAATCGCAAAAGTCTGGAGTCATCGAGGTCGCCGATCTGCAGATTGACACCGTTGGTAAAACGGTTCGCAGAGCCGGTGAGTTGGTCCACCTGACGCCGCGCGAGTACAGCTTGCTCGAAGCTCTTGCCCGCAATGAGGGCCGAACTCTAACGCGAGACATTATCATCGACCACATCTGGGCCGACGACGACAGCCTCTCAAACACCGTCAACTTCCACGTGACTTCGCTTCGAAAGAAGATAGATGCTGGCCGGGAGCGCCCGCTGATTCATACCGTTCACGGCTTCGGATACTCTTTGCGCAGCGCCAGTGCCGACTAGACCATGAGTTTTCGATTCCGACTGACCCTGATGAACGTGCTCGTCCTCGCGGCGTTGCTCATCGCCATGGGTTATGCAATGGTCGCAACCACGAAAACTATGGTCGCGCGTTCCATCGACCGCGATATGATGGGCCGTATTCGTGGATTCGTCGACAGCCCGATGTCTAGAGTTCAGTTGATGGGTGGAACCGATCCCGGCGAGGGTGCGTTTGGCTTCGGCGGCCAGGCTGGCCAAAATGGTCAGGACGGACAAGGAGGCGCCGGTGGCCAAGGGGGTCGAGGCGGAGCTGGGCGGGGCGGCGCAGGTGGTCGAGGTGGCGGCTTCGGCCAAGGACCTGGCTTCGGTTCGGGCGGACCAACCGGGCGAGGTGCCGGCGGGCAATTTATTGCGCAAGGTCCACCTGGCGGACGTCGCGGGCCCGAACGTCCGATCGTCTTCGACCTCCAAGCAAAGAGCATTGGCCCAGACTCAGGCACGAGTCCAATTAGCCCGCCCGCGTATGAGCGTGCCCTCAAAGGCGAAGAGGTCTATCTCACAACGAGCACGGACGATGGCCCCGTGCGCGTTTTGTACCTGCCAGTTTACGAAGACAACAGACCAGGTTCGCGCCACGGTGCGGTAATCGGTGTGGGCCAATTGAGTTACTTACTGGCGGACTCAATCCGTCTGGAGCAGTCACAGCTCCAAACGATGCTTGTCTTACTACCGATTGCGCTCGTCGTGGCCTTTGCCGCCGGGTGGTTTCTCACGTCCAGTGCTCTGCGTCCGGTTGAAGAAGTTACGGCTGCCGCCCAACGCATAACGGACAACGACCTAGGCGTGCGCCTCCCAGCCCGCGGCAACGACGAACTCGCGAAGCTGTCACGAACGTTCAACGGCATGCTGGAGCGGCTGGATGCCGCCTTTCGTCGGCAACGTCAATTTACCGCGGATGCCGCGCATGAACTCAAGACTCCGATTGCGCGCATAAAGCTCGCGACTTCAGCCACCCTGTCGGCGACGGCGACACCTGCCGAACTGACCGAAGCGCTCGTAGTTGCGGATCACGCCGCGGATGCGATGAATCGCCTCACGCAGCAGTTATTGACTCTCGCTCGGTTGGACAGTGGCCAGGCAGAGGAGGCGCACCAGATTTTGAACCTGTTCGAAGTGGTCGAAGAGGCGATCGCACAGATTCCTCGTGGGCAGCTTCGGATCCAGTTAAAGGGCTCAAATTCGACATCGGTTCACGCTAGTGCGGACGAGCTGACCCGCGTGTTCCTCAATCTGTTCGACAATGCGATCCGATACGCCCCAGAGGATTCTTCGATCGTCGCGACGGTCACCTCAAATGGCGCAAACGCGCTTGTCCAGGTTGTGGATCACGGCCCCGGGGTTCCCCCCGCCCAACTAACTAACCTTGGGCAACGATTCTTTCGGGCTGACTCCGCGCGAAACCGAAAGAGCGGCGGCAGCGGTCTAGGTCTCGCTATCGCGAAGGAAATCGTCGAGTCGGTAGGCGGAGTGCTTCGGTTTAGTGAGACGTACGGTGGCGGTCTCACTGCCACCGTCGAACTCCCGATCAGCGTGCGCTAACCCAGTCGGCTCCAAGTCAAGGAGTCGGCGTTAACGACCCAAATAGTCCATTCGCCTCGGAGTTTGGTCCGGCCGTGAAGTAAAGCTTTCCGGTCGAACCTGCGCTACCTCCGTTGCCGAAACCGAGCGCCCAGAGCCCATCAATGACGAGCGGCGCTCCGGCTGAATCTTCCAGTGTGCCGAGGAATGTGCCTGAGACCCGATCATAAGCGTTGATCAGCCCATCTCCGAAGTTACCAACCAAGATCTGCCCGCCCAATGCGCCAAAACCGGCCGGTGCCTTCACGACCGCCCAAGGGGAATTCATGTGTCCCTGTTTGACAAACCGCGTGGCGACCGAACCATCCGAATTGAAGGCAACTACGGCACCGTTGCCTGCGCCGGGTACATCGTCGTGCATCGCTCCATTCTGAACTGCGAACGAGACCCAAATTTTGCCGTCGATGATAGTGACGCCAAACGGTGCATACCCGGCGGGCAGCGTCGAGTCTGTGAACGATTTTACGAAGGCAAAGGTCGAGTCGAAGACATCGACCATGCCGGAGTGAAAGTTCGTGGCATACAGGAAATTTCCACCGAGCGCCAGGCCCTTGTAAACCGCGCCGGTCGCTGAACGGTCGTTGACGACTACGGCAGCAGTTCCCGAGTTCCATGCCGAAATCACTCCGTCTTCACTGCTGAAAATGAAATTTGCTGCTCCCGCCGCCGGAATGACGAATCCCGCGGTTCCGTTGTAAACCTGTCCCGTGACGGGGCCGCCGATTCCACCAGCGGCGCTTGGAATATCGACTTCGAGCCCGAATTTGGTGCCTGAGCCGTCATAAACCGTCGCCTTACCTGTGCCGTTGGCGGAAATCCAGAACGGCCCAGAGGGTGAAAATGCCATGCCCCATGCATTCTTGAGGTTCGCATCGGTTGTCGTCGCTCCTGCCGTGTCAGCGACCAAATTCACTTTCACAAACTTTCCAGGCAGCGTGAATGTCGGTGTTGTCTTGCTTCCACCGCAACTCGTCGACAGCATCGCAGTAACGACTGCAGCAAGGCAGCCCGCTTTCTTGAATTGAATCATATATCCATCTTAGCCGGTAGTTGCGTGCCGCGTAGGCCTGTCGATCCACTCTCAGACTGAAAGGATCGACAGGCGACTTGACACCGTTAGTGGACAGTGAATGTTGCCGCAGAACCGACCCAGAGTCGATTGATTCCCCAGTTCTGGCTGTTCACTGATACTGCGATGTGATACGTGCCGGTTGGCAAGTTGCTTGGCACCGTCCAATTCCACGGATAGGTCTTGACGTCGCCTTTGTAGAAGTCGACGCCGGTCACCCAGGTTTGGGCAACTTTTGTGCCTGAAGAGTTGTAGATTTCGAAGTCCGAAATCGCATTCGACAGTCGGAAGGCGGTGCTCGTAATCGTTGAGGTGATGGCGAGAACCGCCCCTCGATTCACGTTTGCGGAGCAGGTCGCCGAACCCGTGAAGGTCGCCAAATTCGCACCGTAATTGTAGAGCGTCGTGCAAATGAGCCGCCAAGAGGCGTCCGAATTCACGAGTTGGTATCCGTCCGACGCGCCTGGATATTCATACGCCCACTGTCCCGATCCGGCCCAGCCCTTGCTCGCCGTCTGAGTCAAAAACTGTGTGCAGTTCGTGCTTTGATTTGAGTCCGTTTTTGTGCTCGGGCCGTACTCGCCAAGAAGCACAGGCTTGTCCACTCCCATCGAAGTTGTGTTCTCGACCGTTGGATTGTCGCCGTACTGGTGCATATCGTAGAAGTCGAAGCCTAGTCCGCCGTACGATCCCGAGAAGTTGCCTGGATCGAAAGCTTGTAACCATTGGGTGCTCATCGTCACCTGAGTACCAGGGGCGTTCGTGTGGATCTTGCTCGCCGCTGCCAAGCCGAACGCTCGCATGTTGGACCAGCTGTAGTAACCGAGATCCGACCCAATGTTGGACTCGTTGATCAGGTCGTAACCGAAGACCGCCGAGTTGTTTTTATAGCGCGTTGCGACGACCCCAATGACGTTGTTAAGCATCGCGGTTCGTGACGTCGTGTTGTCGATGAAGTTTTGAATGTGGGCACCGGAGGGTAGCGTCTGATTCCACGCCGTGCCAAGGTCATTGCCGTTGAAAAAGGTGAGATAGAGCGACATTTTGTAGGTATTCGCCCGGTTCATCATGTCGTCCAGATTCGTGAGGAACTGCGAAGATAGCCCGGTCGGGTTGCCGCTCGCGTCGA
>JBBRML010000107.1:0-10244 GCA_038230855.1 Fimbriimonadales bacterium
CAACCGCCGAAATTTTGGGCCCTGTCTAAAGACCGGGCCGACTCTTGTTACTTCCGCATGGGGCCATTTCTTGACTCTGACAGGTGTGGAGTTACTGAGACCGTCTGGTGTTACCGAATTCACGACGGAAGTGTTTCCAGATTGGTGCCCCCTATTTATGTGAAGGTTGCCGAAGAGACTTCGAGAGGAACGCCGACCGACGTGACCACGTGTGCCGCTAAGTTGTCCGGTAGAAGGGCGACCGGTGGCCTCCGGCCCGTGATCCCTGGCAAGAAGCACCCTGAGGCTGCCGCTAGGTGCAATTCGCTTCGTGGCCAGGCAACCCGATGCCGACGTTCGACGAGTGACAGATGCACGGTCAACGGAGATTGGCTCCAACTCGCCTAATCACGCTCACACCGTGTCGATCCAAAGTTTGCCAGGCATGCTCCTTGATCCGCCTGTGCACGCATCATATTCGCCCCCCCAGTGAAAATCGAAGAAAGCCTGGTAAGATACCGAAACCTTGACGCGAACGCACCCGAACAATACGGTTCCAGTGCAGCTGAATATCCTTCAGCTCGGTCTTGGTGCGCTTCTTATTTCGCTTCTTAGCATTATTATTACTGCGATAAGCTGACCGGGAAGAAATCACTTTAGCGAAAGGCCTTCCCGGGGAACCGGGAAGGCCTTTCGAGGTTTTGGGGCAAGCGAGCTCGAGAACCACGACCGAGGAATGACCCTCAAAGCGCCGACGACGTTGTCGGATGGGAACCCATATGGAACAACGATCTGGTGCAAAGATCGTCATGGAGGCGCTGACGCGTCACGGGGTGAAAACCATCTTCGGTTATCCCGGTGGCGTCGTACTGCCTCTCTATGACGAGATGATTAATTGGCCGCAAGTACATCACGTGCTTGTTCGGCATGAACAATGTGCCGCGCACATGGCCGACGGCTATGCTAGGGCTACGGGAGGCGTCGGCGTTTGTGTTGCCACAAGCGGACCCGGAGCAACCAACCTTGTCACCGGAATCGCGAACGCGATGATGGACAGCGTGCCGATGGTCGCGATCACCGGCAATGTGAACTCGTGGGCGATCGGAACGGATGCGTTTCAAGAAACCGACATCCAGGGAATCACGATCCCGATTACCAAGCACAACTATCTCGTCAATAACGTCGACGACCTACCACACGCGCTTGCGGAGGCGTTCTATCTCGCCAACTCAGGCCGAAAGGGCCCCGTTCTCGTCGATATTCCTAAGGACGTCTTCATCGCAAAGACCGCCGCTCCGTTTCCCGAAACGGTAGAACGGCGCGGATATAGGCCCAGCGCACCGATGGATCCCGAGAGTGTCGCCCGGGCCGTCGAGCTTCTTGCCAAGGCGGAACGCCCTGTGCTGATCGCCGGAGCGGGCGTAATCTGGTCCAATCAATCACTTGCTTTGCAGGAACTTGCGGCACGTGCGGACATCCCGGTAATCAACTCACTGCTTGGCCTCGGCTCGATGCCGCGCACCGATCCGCGATCACTCGGAATGATGGGAATGCACGGGCACGCGTCAGCGACGATGGCCGTCCAGCAAGCGGACTTGCTGATCGGAATCGGCATTCGATTCGATGACCGGCTGACTGGAAAGGTCGCGGGATTTGCCCCCCACGCCAAGATTATCCACTTCGATATCGACCCTAGCGAATTCCGAAAGGTCGTCGAGACCATTCAAACCGTTCCCGGGGACCTCGCGCTGACCCTTCCTGCCTTCGCCGCCGCCGCTCCCCAGAAAGAGCATGGGGAGTGGTGGAAGCAGATTCGATCGTGGCAAGAGCAGTATCCCGTGGTCATTCCCGACGATCGCGGCCTCCTCGCGCGGCACGTCATCCGCGGACTCAGCGAGTCGACCGGAGGAAAGGCCATCATCAGCACCGATGTCGGCCAACACCAAATGTGGACGGCTCAGATGTATCCGTTCGAGCGCCCGAACCAATGGCTTTCCAGTGGCGGACTTGGAACGATGGGATTTGGATTCCCGGCGGCAATGGGCGCCGCCTTCGCCTTTCCAGACATCGTTGCCTGGGCTGTTGTCGGCGACGGTGGATTTCAGATGACCCTGCAAGAGCTCCAGACCGCGGTCGAGAACAAGCTCAACGTCAAAATTTGCCTGATCAACAACGGCTACCTAGGCATGGTCCGGCAGTGGCAAGAGCTCTTCTACGAGCATCGCTACAGCCACGTAGAAATGGGGAATCCCGACTACGCCAAGCTTGCGGAAGCGTATGGCGTCGGGTTTGTTCGATGCTCGACAAAGGAGGCCGTTGCCGCAACGTTCGCCAAAGCGCACGCCACTCCTGGACCGGTCCTTTGCGAGTTCATGGTCGAGATGGAAGAGAACGTCTTCCCGATGGTCGCCGCTGGGGCGTCTAACGATCACCTCGTACACGATCCGGCACTGCGACCCGCTGCGGGGGTACCGCGATGAGACACACGATCACTGCGCTCGTTCAAAACGAGGCGGGCACCCTTAATCGGCTCGTCAGCCTCTTTCGGCGCCGAACGTTTTCGTTGGCGAGCCTCAACGCGGGCGACTGCGAGCAAGATGGTTTCTCGCGCATGACCCTGGTTGTGAACGGCGATGACCACGTGCTCCAGCAGTGCGTCAGGCAGCTCGAAAAACTGATCGAAGTCGTCGAAGTGGACGACCTCCCACAACAGAACGCCGTCCAGCGTGAACTTGCTCTGATTCAGGTGAACGCGACCGCAGATCGTCGTCGAGAAATCCTTGAGATCGCCCAAGTAATGAAGTGCGAGATCGCGAATATGTCGTCAGAGCATCTCACGCTGGAGTGCAGCGCCGAGACATCGCGACTTGATCAGCTCATCGAACTTCTACAACCGTACGGCATACGACAAATCGTGCGTAGCGGTCTTGTCGCAATTCGCGTCACCGCATAACTCTTTACCTCTCAACTCTATGGCAACAATCTATTACGAAAAGGATGTCAATCCTGAACTCATCACCGCCGCAAAGGTCGGCATCGTTGGCTACGGATCGCAAGGCCACGCTCACGCTCTGAATCTTCGGGATAGCGGGGTCGACGTTCGCGTCGGACTCCACGCAACTAGCAAAAGTCGCGAAAAGGCCGAAGCAGAGGGTCTCATCGTCGAATCAGTCGCCGACCTTGCTAAATGGGCCGACGTGATCATGTTTTGCACGCCGGACGTGCCCATGTCCAAAATATACGAGGAAGGAGTTCGACCAAACCTTCGAGCTGGGCAGCTTCTCCTCTTCGCCCACGGATTCAATGTCCACTTCGGCCGGATCGTCGCTCCCGAGCACGTAAGCGTTGGAATGATCGCGCCAAAAGGACCCGGTCATCGACTTCGCGCCGAATACGTTTCGGGTGCTGGAATGCCCGCACTCATCGCCGTCCACCAAGACGCAACCGGCAATGCCCAAGCGGTCGCCCTGGCGTACGGCTGGGGAATCGGAAGTGCAAAGGCTGGAATCCTCGCGACGACGTTCAAAGAGGAGACTGAAACTGACCTCTTCGGCGAACAGGCAGTCCTTTGCGGCGGCCTTTCTGCCCTTATCAAGGCGGGTTTCGAAACATTGGTCGAGGCCGGTTACCAGCCAGAAGCCGCCTATTTCGAGTGCCTACACGAGACAAAGTTGATCGTCGACTTGCTGTACGAAGGTGGCTTGAACTACATGCGGTACTCAATCAGCGAGACCGCAGAATGGGGCGACTACCAGGCGGGGCCACGAGTTATCAACGCGCAGACGAAAGAGGTCATGAAGCAATTACTCACGGAGATTCAGGACGGAACGTTTGCCAAGAAATGGATTGCGGAGAGCGAAGCGGGCTACCCCGAAATGAACAAAATTCGGGCAGCGGAGCAAACGCATCCCGTTGAGGAAGTGGGCAAAAAGCTACGGGCGATGATGCCGTTCCTCAAGGCAAAGTAGCCGATTCATGGGGACGCAAAACTTGCTGGAGTTACGCGGCGTCACCGTGTCGCGCGGCGGGCGCGACGTGCTGTCGTGTCTCGACCTCACGATCCCCGAAGGTCGTAACGTCGCGATTCTTGGGGCGAACGGATCCGGCAAGTCGACCTTGTTGAAGTTAATCAGCCGTGAACTCTATGCCAAGCCTGGCGGACAGTGTCGCGTGCTCGGTCAAACCCGTTGGAACGTGTGGGATTTGAGGTCTCAACTCGGCATTGTTTCTGCCGAGTTACAATACGCTCTTGATGCAAGTCTCACCGCGCGTGAGATCGTGTTATCTGGGTTTAGCGGACACACTGGATATGATCGCACCCGTAAAAGCGGCGGCGCAGAGGCGGCTGCAGCGCAGGAAGCGCTCTGTCGTTGTGGCGCGACGCACATCGCGGACCGAGAGTTCTCGCAGCTTTCATCCGGCGAGGCGCGCAGAGTCATGATCGCCCGGGCGCTCGCACATCGCCCCCGCGCGCTGATATTTGACGAGCCGACGACCAGTCTGGACATCGTCGCCGCAGCGGGTTTGCTGCAGACGATGCGACAACTCTGTCGTGAAGGGGTACAGCTCGTGCTCGTCACCCATCACTTCGAAGAGTTGATTCCAGAACTTGACCGAGTCGTACTTCTGAGCGAGGGCCGAATCATCGCAGACGGAAGCCCGCAGAAGGTGCTGCATGGGCCGGAGATCGCGGTTGCGTTTGGAGCGTCAATCTCGGTCTCTGGAGAAGGTCCATATCGTGCGGCGGTAACGCTTTGATTGCATGCGTCTACCGGAGGAACAGGTTCGGATTGTGCCCTCCGGTAAGATGCAATATGCCGACTCAGCCAATCGCTCGCGCCGCATTTCCGGCGGAACTCCGTGTGAGTCCGTTCGTGATTGCCCAAAATTATCCGGCGCTGATCGTCGACGTGTTGCTCTTCATCGCGAGTCTGTTGCTGTTCTTCGTGCTTGCCTTGTCCGCTCAAGGTGCGTGCCTAATTCCGCTATTTTTCATGGCGTATCCGGCGCTTAAGATCTACGCCAGATATCGGAGGTTGTCATATCACTTTCGCATCGGTTGTATTGTTCCCGCCGTTGTCGTGCAATCGCAGCCGCTGATGCTCGCGGCATGGACTGACCTATCTACGAATCAAACCGACGAGTTCCCAGTGGTCAAAATTTGGCCCACAAGTCTTCCTCCGGGACAAAGCCGATCACTAGGCTCTCACGTCGCGTGTGTCGCGGTGTACTACGGCTCGAATGGCTCGCGAAAGTGGGACTCATTTTCGCCGATTCCCGCGCGTATGGTTACCCGCGATAATGGCGCCCTCAAACGACTTGAAGAATCGCTTCCCAACGAATTTTGGCTGACCTTAAACGAAGGTATCCGAGAGATTTTGCCCCTAGCTCCAGGCACGTATCCTGTTCAAGCAAACGTCAAATGGGCGCCTTAATTCCTCATTCCGTGCCACCGATGATCACGACACCTCCCTCGCACTTGGACTACCTACGGAGAATCCGATCGTCTTCGGTGTACAACGTCGCCGTTCGATCGCCGCTCGAGGACTGCGCTAGTCTCGGCGCCCGCAGCGGAAATCGCGTGCTTTTGAAGCGGGAAGATCTTCAGCCAGTTTTCAGCTTCAAGTTGAGAGGGGCGTACAACATGATGGCGCGCCTCGATTCCGCAGTTTTGGACTTTGGTGTAATCGCGGCTAGCGCTGGCAACCACGCCCAAGGGGTTGCGTTGGCCGCGCTACAACTGAAAACGACGGCAAAAGTCGTCGTTCCCGTCACGACTCCCTTAATCAAGCAGCAGGCAATTCGTGCACTCGGCGCAGAGCTGGTTGTGTACGGGAACACCTATGACGAGGCGTTTGAGCATGCAAACGAATTGGCTAAATCAAGCGGGAGAACGTTCGTCCACCCTTACGATGATCCAGACGTCATAGCCGGGCAAGGGACAATCGGTCTGGAGATTCACGAGCAATATGCGGATGCCATTGACGCGGTATTTGTGCCCGTCGGCGGCGGCGGCCTCATAGCAGGGATTGCCCTCGCCCTCAAGCAACTGAGACCTTCCACTCGCGTCATTGGCGTAGAACCGGAAGACAGCAACGCATTACAGCAATCGCTCGCTGCCGGTAAGCGCATCACTCTCGATCGCACTGGTCTGTTCGCGGACGGCGTGGCCGTTCGTACGCCAGGGAAGGAGCCATTTCGAATTGCCCAGGAGCTTGTCGACGAGGTCATCACCGTCTCAAATGACGCTATCTGTGGCGCGATAAAAGAGATTTTTGACGACCGCCGTGCCCTACTCGAGCCTGCTGGCGCCCTAGCATACGCCGGTCTTCGTGCATTCGGTGAGCAGGGCAAAACGTTCGTAGCAGTGGCGACGGGTGCGAATCTGAACTTTGATCGGCTACGCCACATATCTGAGCGCGCCCAAATCGGCGAGCATCGCGAAGCGGTCATTGCAATACGCATTCCCGAGCGCCCGGGAGCATTTCTTGCCCTGTACGAATCCTTCACTGGCCGGCCGATCACCGAGTTCAACTACCGCTTGGGAGACGAAGACTCCGCTGTCGTTTTTGTCGGAGTGCAGGTCACGGATCGCGCTCAGCGCTTGCAGCTGATGGAGCAGTTGGCGTCTTGGGGCTTTCAAGCAACCGATCTCACCGATGATGAAATCGCGAAAGCTCATGTTAGGCACATGGTTGGCGGACGCGCCGGTCACGTAGTGAACGAGCGTGTCTTCCACTTCGACTTTCCCGAGCGTCCCGGCGCCCTCGGGGCTTTTCTGACGCAACTTGGAAGCAAGTGGAACATCAGCTTGTTCCATTATCGAAATCACGGGAGTGACGTGGGACGAGTGCTGGCTGGATTCCAAGTCCCCGAGGCCTCCCGGCCAGAATTCGATCGACGACTGCGCGAACTCGGCTATGGATGGGTCGATGTATCGCAAAATCCTGCCATCCAACTCTTCCTGTGAATTGGGAGCCTTTTCACTTTCACGACCTACAGCTATGACGGCCTGGACCTTGTGAACGATATTCACCACAAACTGGCAAACGGCAACACGCTTTCGCACGAATCGTATATCTACGACGCCGGAGGAAATCTTTCCAGTAAGACGGTTGGAGCGACGACGACGAGCTACACCTACAATCTGCTCGACGAACCCCTGAGCGAATCCCGAACAGGCTACACATGTTCGTATACCTACGACTTCAACTTCAATCGTAAGACGAAGTCCGCGACGGGAGGGCTGTCCGAGGCCTACGTCTACGATTCGCCTGATCGGCTCTGGAAAGTGACGAATGCGTCGGGAGCCGCGCTCAAAACTTATGGCCACGTTAATGGTCGCTGTAATTCCGTGCTCAACTCGTCTGGACAGACGACCACGCTCACTTATGACGACGAAGACCGTGTGACGAACATCACCGGCCCTGGTGGCCTCAACCAGTCCAACGAGTACAACGGCCTTGACACCCGGGTCTCGAAGACGTCTGGCTCGACCACAAAAACGTACAAACGTGCGGGCGCGCATGTAACGGCGCCCCTACTCGCCGATGGGACGAACACCTTCAATCCCGGAATCTCGATGAAGCCGGGAGCCGGCTCGACGCTTGTTTCGCACGGCGACCGCCTAGGCACGAACAAGCTTCACACGAACACATCTCAGACGACAGCCTGAACGCAAGACTACGACGCCTTTGGGGTGCTCACGTCAACAACCGGGTCCAAGAACCCCCTCGGCTTCGCGGGCGGGTTTGGGTATCGAGAAGACGACGACACTGGCCTAAAGCTTCTCGGTTATCGTTTGTATGATCCATCGATTGGCAGATTCCTAGAACTTGACTTCGGCCACGACGGCTCAAATTGGTACGATTACTGTGACAATCACCCTCTTAAAGCAATCGACGCGGACGGTCTAAAAAAGCAACTAATCGTTTGCCTTGGGGATGCTAAGGGGTTAGAGGCAGCCGAATACAATCTCATTCAGTACATCCTCGAGAAATTCGGCAAGGAATATGATGTCAAAATTTTACTCATTAGAAACACTGAACTGTTGGAGGAATTCTTGTCTACCGCTGAAGCTGCCATTCTCATCGGCCATGGCAGTTCGACGTCTGGATTCGTAGTGGGTGATGGGAAGACTTTCAACACCGCTGAAATCAGGTCTGCTCTGAGAAAACGCAAGCATCGAGGCAAAGATCGTCTTGATTTTGTCCACATTCTCGCCTGCAGTCAGCTTACAAAAGCGGAATGGCGGGCAGCGTGGTTAGCAATCGCCTACGAAGTCATGGGCAGTGCCGAGTTCGATTGGCCGGGGAGCTACCGTCATGGTAGTTTGGAAAGTGCCGACGGGGCTCCCGGCATGACGCTGAAGAACCCGGTGCAAGCCCCTTGGACAAGAAAGTTATGATAAAGTGGAGTGTCGCTTGGAGCATGTGCTTCCTTGTCGCATTGTTCGGCTGTACGCGAAACGGCCATGCCAACGCGGCAGCAGATGAACACCACAAACTGATCGAAGTCGCACAAGACGTTTTCAAGTTAACGAGGCAATATTATCAGCTTCATAAGATGCCTCCGAAATCCAGGCGTGATTTGATTCAAGAATTTGGTGTTGTGCAAAAGGCTGGCTTTGAGCAGGCAAGTTTTACATACAGTCTTGATGAAGTGCATTTGACGTTTAATGCTGCTGGCAACAGTAAATCGGTCATCGACATCGAATTAGCGCTAAGTAACGATGTTGGGCGATACAAGGCCTTTGATTGCAGCAAAGGGAGCTACTAACGCCCAACTCTTACTTGCGAGATAAGTGCCGCTCCCAGATGACACCATCAAAAGGTGGCCCTCGATCAAGGACCACGCATATGCCGATTGGATGCCTGGGTGCATTATTTTAGAGCAACCGACCGAAGGTGAAATCATAGCAGCCGTGCGTGACCCTGGCGAAGTTTCGGATTCGCATTTTTGATGCTCAGAAGCATCAAAAATATGAATCGGTCGAACAGGTGGATATACGCAATCCGGCAGATATCTGGAAGCCACGATGGACCGTAGACACCCGAAATATACAACACCTGGCAAATGCAGACAAGAACCTATGTGATGCTGTCGCCATGGTTGATTGGGAACTTGGACTGAGTAAATTCAAGATCGCGAACTTGCAAATAGTTGCAAGAAACGAATTCGGCAACGTCCTAACGAGCGCTGGTCTTTGGGAGGACTTTCGCTTCATATCCGACGGTGATCACTTTATCGTGACAAGACTCTCTTCTGGGTACAAACGACGCTACGATTTGCGAGAGCCGAAAGCGCAGAATCCTTAGCGACTTGTTTCCGACTCACTTGACGAAACGGTGATTCACCAAGTGTTCAGTTTGCGACACGGGCGCGGTGGAGACTCGGCGCTTGCTTTTGATTTGATAGTGGGGATTTCATACTGCGATCGGAAGGCCGATATGCTAATCGATGGGTGGCACGGGTGCAGGGCTATCCCCGAAACCCGTGAAAAGATAACTCTGCGTTCACAGGTCACGACTTCGGATGTAAACGGGCGCATCTTCAAACTTAAACTAAGCTGGGGTGGCACGGGTGCAGACCGTTGCTCGTGCGGTCGTAACCCGTGTAGCACATTAACTTGGTCGACTGCTTGCTCACGGGTTACGGGCAAAATTATCCCTGCACCCGTGGAAAGAAACTCTGAAAATGCTTAGACCTGAAATCCCGATCGAAGGCGAAATGCAAATTGCGTGGGCGGCTATCGGTAGCCGACGCTTAGACGCACTGTTGGCGATAACGCGTCTGCTCAAATTTCCGTGTCCTCGACGGCTCAGAGCGGATTTGCGCCTAATATGCAGGGCGCTGTGTACGGACAAGAATGAATTTGTGCGCGTTCAAGCGCTGGAAATCTTGGAGCAGGTCGGCAATCAGCAAGACACGTTTGCAATAGTCGAGCGGCTGGGTGACGAATCATGGATCGTACAGGTCACCGCTGCCGATGCACTAGGGGAAATCAGAACGCAGCGAGCGTACAGAGCGCTTCATCGAAGCCTAAGCGACCCGACCGACTTCGTGCGCAGACACGTTGCCGGTGCGATGGGTCGATATCGGCGGAAGGACTTGATTCCTGTTTTGGAGAGCCTATAGCAAACAGACTCGAACGTCATTGCTCACGTAGGCTACTACGAGGCTCTGTTACTGTTAGGAGACGAATCTGCGCTTGGACATCTGAATCGCCTATCACAGTCTGAAGACCGATTCGTCGCTGTGCCTGC
>JBBRML010000108.1:0-10088 GCA_038230855.1 Fimbriimonadales bacterium
CGCCGATCTTTGGCTGGTTGTAGCTGACCGATTTAAGCAGCTCTTTCTCCGCTTCGGTGTGGCAGAGAACGAACTCCCATGGCTGCATGTTCATCGAACTCGGCGCTTGGTTGGCGACATCGATAATGGCGTCGATCTCGGCGCGAGTAATCGGAACGTCTTTGGCGAAGGAAGGGGTCGCACGGCGAATGGCCAGAGCATCAGAAACAGTCATCGGCTGTTTATACGCCATGCTGGCTTGCGGAGTCTCTCGGATTCTGCAAAGTTACGTAAACTCTTCGATGCGCACCGAAGCGCAAGCGCAAACTTGCGGTAAACCGTGAACGAACAAGGTAGCCGTGGACTTCTTTACCGAGAACTACAACCGGATCTCAATCACCTGCTTCTTCTTGCTTGATCGACCGTTGCTATTTGGTGAGATAGAGCACAAATCTCCGAGCCTGCAAGAAATAGTGCTCCTGCTGCTCTTCTATATTCCCGCACAAATCTGGCTCTCAAGTCAAGTCGCTAGGGGCCTGCCATGGGCCACGAAGTCAATGGTGCTTTGCTTCGTTTTACTTACTCTAGGAACTGCGTCAAACGTCGCACATGGCGTTCATGTTGACAACGTCTTCAACGTTGGGCGGCACGATCTGTATGAAGTTGGGTACATGCTGATTAGCGTCGCTGGCCTTGCCGCCGCGATAGCAGACGCCACCCCGGAAAAAGCCCGCAAAGCCCCCAAAGTCGACGGGAAAACTTGAAACGAGATATCGCAGCGGACGTACCACGGCAGGAATCACTGCAAGCTGCGCATCGGCCGACTCAGTGATCGATCCTGAGTAGCCACAGGTCAAAATCCGGATTCCCCCGCCGCCGCCGAAATGAGGAGGCGCCGAGGGAGATAGGAAACGAATTCTAGCCGCCGTGCATCTTGGAAGGATCCATCGGCTTGCCATTCACCGTCATTTTTAACGGCTTTGCCTCGCTGAGCGAAGATATCTTCCAATTCTTGCCGACTTTCACCCAAGTCTGCTTTTCCGTCATGTCCATGACCATGGATTGGGATTTGCCTTTTGCCGTGGCTGCGGGCATCGTTGTTTTCAGGATTCCGTGCATCAAAACCGTACCGGTGTTGCCCTTTGACGCGCAAGAGAGGATGGAATATTTACAATCAATGCTGGAAGCCATGCTGAAGAGCTGCTTCAGGCTCGCCATCGCCTCTGCCTTCTTCGCTGTCTTTCCGCCCTGCGTTTCCGTGAAGTTATCCGTGCCAACCTTCTCGAAGTACGAAACGTCCTTCTTGTTGAATGCCATGTTCATTTTCGGAATCTCCGCCGTAATGAACTTCTTGAAATCACCGTCCGAACTCGCCGCCACTGCGCAACATGCAAGCATTCCCGTGCCCGCTAGTAAATTAATTAATTTCGTCATCTGTCGTCCTTTGGCGCCTGCCGTCGCAGGCTAATTCCCATTTTATACGGCTTAAGTCCTAAGCGGTTGCAATTGGAGCCCGTCGCCATCAAAATTGGCCGGGTCAAGCCATTCTTCATAGTGAGCCTGAATGGCTGGCCAATCTGCGTCAATGATTGCGTACCACGCGGTGTCGCGATTGCGCCCCTTCGAAATCGTCGCTTGGCGGAAGATGCCTTCGTAGGTAAATCCAAACCGTACGGCGGCGCGACACGATGCTGCGTTCAGCGCGTTGCACTTCCACTCGCATCGGCGATACCCTAACGCAAAGCTGTGCTCAATCATCCGAAAAATTGCCTCCGTCGCAATCGTTGATCGCTGCAACTTTGGAGAGAACGTGAGCCAGCCAATTTCGATGCTTCCCGCATTTGGGTCAACTCGAAGGTAGCTTGCAACTCCGAGCGGCTCTCCGGTCCCCGAATCGCAAATCGCGTAGTAACGCGGGTCGACAGACTCGGTGGCCAGGTTCACCCAGCTTTCGTATTCGCCTAGGCTCGCAAACGGGCCAACCCCGAGGTACGTCCACATCGCCCCCACGGTGTCAAGCGAATTGTTTGCATGCAAAGTTGCCGCGTGACGGGGTTCTAGGTGCTCTAATCGCACGTATCGACCTTGAATAGCCTCCGCCGTTGGCCTCGGGGGCGGTGTCCAATTCGGCACGATTGCGCCAAGACTCAGTTCGGATCCCATCCCACAATGGTACCGGCGCGGATTCCCGACTGCGGTGGCATAGCGAGTCGAGGCGTAGGACCCTCTTCGTTCTTATACTTTTTTGACTTGGATATACGGGGAAAATTTGATACGATGTAATCACACCCCCGAAAGCTCTTGAGGAGCGAAGCTTATGGCAGCCTGTTGCCCTCCACCAACCTTGACTAGCGGTGCTCGACCGCCCAATCCGCCTGCCGTCCGAACGACGTTTGGGCTTCCGGAAGGCGGTGACCCTTGGCACGTTTGGCTCTCCGATCGCGTCGTGCGGTTCGTTGAGTCCGTCAAATTAGGCTCTCTCGACGATGTCGCATCGCAAATCCGCGAGAGCCAGGGTTATCGCCGAACGTGTGCCGGCCTCCTCTCCGTGGCCGCAATGCTCGATCCGGCGTACCTAGAACCGTCGATCATGCGCGACTTTGAATCACGCGAACCTTGGGCCCGATCGGAAATTGAACGGGCTATCGACGACGCGAACAACATGCTCGATTCTGCGGATATGTTGCTCAGCCGACGAATGTTCGTGCTAAACGCCCTTGTTGTTTCGTCAGATATGGATGATGAGCGACGAGACGACGCCGACAAGTGAGCCAGTAGCCGAGCTAATCCCAAAAAATGACCCAAAGCTGCGCGAGGCTCGAGCTGAATATTCACGTCTCAAGCTCAAACTACGCGAGTCTAAAGACAAGGACCTAAAACGCGCGCTCGAGTCTCGAATTAAGGAGTTGCGCGAGGAATGGGGCGAGCCGATTGAGTTGACCAACGTCGCCGCCGCGCGTCGACCCACCATCGAACTACCGGAAGACCGGACAAAACCTACCGAGCAGATGAAGCGCGACGCGGAAGCGTTGATCGCTCGAGCCCGTCTGGAACTGTCGCGCAACAACACCAGGGCGGGCGAGGACCTGCTCATGCAAGCCGTCAACCTTGCGCCTGGCGATCCCGGCATTATGGAGGCCCTCGGCGACTACTACATGACCAAGAAGCGCTACGACACGGCAAAAGTAGCCTATGAACGTGCACGTGAACTCTACCCAGAGAGCGTCTCGATCGAGCGGAAGTTTGGCACCGCGGTGTTGCACGAGTTCAACATCGGAAGTATCGATGACCAGACCCGTTTGGCGATGGCCGAGAACATTTTCTTAAACCCCGGCGAAGGAAGTTTGGGAGGATTTCAAGCAACCATTGTCACCCTCGTCTGGCCAGGGCTCGGGCACCTGATCGCAGGACGAACGCCCGTGGGCATCGGCTTGATGGCCACTTGGCTGATATCCTCAATTTGGTTCTTCTTGAACTACACCGATTTCGCGAGGGCGATCGGATTCGCGGCGGGCAAGGGAACCCACCCGTCCTTTGCGTTTGCGCCGCCCCTGCTGATCATGTTCGTCACCCTGATCATTGCCCTCAAATCTGTTAGTAGCGTTCGACCAACCGGACCAAAAATTCCGATCAATCGGCCCGCACCCCCGGTTGACCTGCCTTTCGAATGAGCGAGCGCCGCGTCATATGGCGCTTCGATCTCGATTACGTGCCGTGGGACACGGCGGATGCCGCTGATTTCGGACACGGTGAGCCAGCAATGGTCTTGCGCTTGCTCACCGCCGCGCGTGAGCGCGGCCTCAAATTCCAGTTCTTTGCATCCACTCGCGTATTGCGCGCATTTCCGTCCCTTGGAGAGTCGGTACTGAATGAAGGACACGCTCTTGACTGGCTATGCAAGCACCCAACGCGCCACGCCCTAGCCGTCGATTTGTTCGCGAGGATCGGACATCGTTTCCGCGGCATTGCCGTCGTTCGCCCGACAGAAGTGGACTTGATTGCGGCTTCTGAATTCGTGGTGTCGCACTGGCCGGTTACTGGCCACGCGCCCGTTATCCCTCAGCGGTTGCCGGAGCTACGCGACTTCATTCGAGGAGGTCAGAGCTTGGCCGATTGGTTGGCTGCGGCCAGCAGTGAACTGCAGTCTGAATCAGAAGTCGTCGTCATCGCCGCCCGCCCCCAGGCGCTATCCCATGTCGATCCGCAGTTGCTAGTCTTCGCTGAGCTCTTTGCTACATCAAGACAACCGGCATTCGCGTCGGAATGCCTTACCCTAGGTGACATTTCATCTCCTGCCTAAGCCGGAGTCGAGTCACGCAAATTGCGAAGCACGCCCCGGCGCTTTAGCTTTCGCAACATCGTCGACCGCAGGCAGATCACTCGCGAATGACGAACCACCCAATATCCGATTACTCTCGCTACCGTGACCGGCGATAGCTTGAGGTGCACAACCTTTTCAATCTGGCCCTCGTTGGCCGCGGCCCATCGCTTTTGCCACTGCGCCTTGCCCATCAAAAAGTCGAAGCGATATGTGCCGGAATTTGCCGCTTCCTTCAACACTTCTGTCTGTAGAATAAACAACGGGCTGTACTTCGACCACGCAAGGTCAAAGCCAGAATAAAGCAATAACAGCGTTGCGTCCGAACTCAGAAAGGCCTGGGCCGCCGCTGGCTTCCCGTCGATTGACATCACGGCGACAAACGCCCGCCCGGCCTTCGCCATCTCTACGATCGCCGATTCGAGAATATGCTCATGAACGGGATAGTCGAAGTAATCCTTGTGCTCCATCTTCGGGTCTTCCCACGTCCGAAGTCGATGCAAGTAAACCAGCGTCCGACAGGCCTCTGCGACCGCCACGGGATCGCGCTCAAACCGAATCTCCATCGTGTGACCATGTCGTACAAGCAACTTTGGATAATACGCAATGTTGTCGCGCATTGAGCGTGAAAGTTGCCGCTTGTAGGCCGCCCATCCGCCGTCTGTCTCCGCGACCATCGGGCCGGGTTTGGCATGCCGCAATTCAACAAGACCGTTTGCCCGGATGCTAAGGCCCTTCTTGGGAGCGCTACTTATGTGCCGTCGGTAAACCGCGCAGTCTATGTCACGACTCGAGAGAACTTCCGACAACTTGCGATCCACCGCCGCCCAAACTCGATCTTCTTGACCGGGAACGATCATGCAAATCGGCTCCTCTACCATGCAGTACGGCTCAACATAACCCGCGTATCCAACCATCCGCAATCGTTGCATCTGTCCAAAACGGCGCGCGCGCGGGTGGTGGAACGGCACAATTCCGATCGGCCCCGAGTCATCCTGCACGACCAAAGTCATCATGGTGACCGTCGCGCCAAAGACTTGGATCCAGCCCTCTAGCCATGCCCACGTGCAGTATGGTGAGTGATTCGAGTCTAGTTCCTGAAGTCGCTCCCACTCGCTACGGATCTTGCGTAACCCAGACCACCCCATTACAAGAGTGACCGCGGGTTGGGTTAAGTGAGGAGCGCGCTCCAATAGCTGGGGCGTTTTGTTAGTGTTAGGCGGTAGCAAAGGTATATAAATAGACGGGCGAACCCCGCTAGGGGTTTGCTTCATTGCGAAACCATAAGGTACCCCGCCGAGATTCGAATTGTCTCGTGACTACAGCCGGTTTGTGCAGGTGCTACATTATTTGCGCCAAACTACGCCATGGCCTCGATTCCTTTTGATCGGTACATCCGATACGATGAACTCACCCAGATTTGTAAGGACCTCGCTGCCGAGTATCCGAATCTTGTGATGCTCGATTCAATAGGTAAATCGCACGAAGGGCGCGACATCTGGATTCTGACCATCACGGATGCAGCGACTGGTTCCGCCGCGACCAAGCCCGCGTTCTGGTGCGACGGAAACATTCACGCTTCCGAAGTCAGTGCTTGTTCCGCAACCTTAATGGTTGCGTGGAAACTGCTGACCACGGACACCGGTCGAGAACTCCTCAAATCACGAGCGTTTTATCTCGTGCCTCGCCTCGGACCGGATGGAGCGGAATGGGCGCTTGAAATTCCACCGCGCATCATCCGTTCATCGACAAGGCAATATCCGTTCGAGGACGAAGACCCGTACGGCCTAGAGCGGCAAGACCTTGATGGTGACGGCCGAATCCTCACCATGCGTGTCCGCGACGATAACGGACCGTGGAAAATATCGGAAGCGGAGCCGAGGCTCATGCAACGCCGAGAGCCGGGAGAGACCGGTGGAACTTACTACCGCCAGTTACCCGAGGGCGTTTTTCACAACTTTGATGGCGCAACGATGAAATCGCGCCGGCTGCCCCAGGGGCTCGACATGAATCGAAACTTTCCCCACGGCTGGCGGCCCGAAGCACAGCAGTACGGCGCGGGCCCATTTCCAACGAGTGAGCCGGAGATCCACGCTTGCGTTAAGGCAGTCACAGATCGCCCCAATATCTGCGGAGCGGTGACTTTCCACACGTACAGCGGCGTCAATTTGCGCCCGTCCGCGAAGGTTGCCGACGACGAATTGGCGGCCGAGGATATTTGGACTTACAAGAAACTCGGCGAGAAAGGCGCATCGATGACCGGTTACCCGGCAATCAGCGTCTTTCATGATTTCAAGTACCACCCCAAAGAACACATTTCGGGCACCTTTGATGACTGGATGTACGAGCACCGCGGCGTGTATAGCTGGACCACGGAGATCTGGAGCCCACAGCGCCAAGCTGGCATCACCGACTTCAAGTACATCGATTGGTTCCGTGAGCACCCTTTCGAAGACGACATCACGCTACTGCGATGGAGCGACTCGGCGCTTGAAGGCAAGGGTTATCACGCATGGCAACCTTTCACTCATCCTCAACTCGGCGAGGTCGAAATCGGCGGATGGGATGCACAGTACGCGTTCCGAAACCCTCCTCCTCCCCTTCTTGAGGCGGAAATCGCGCCTCTGGCCGATTGGGTGATCTGGCAGGCATCGTGCTCGCCAAAGCTAGAACTCACCGACGTGACCGTTGAGGGAGGTCGAGTCCGAGTTCGCGTGCGAAATTCAGGCTGGCTGCCAACAAACGTCACAAAGGTCGCCGAGGAGCGAAACATGTGCCGAGGGGTCATGGCAACTCTTGAGAGAACCAACGACGCTACCGATTCGCCGACATGGCTCGTCAGCGGCAAGCTTTCGCAGGATGGCGGACAGCTGACCGGCTGGAGCCACACGACGGCCGGCGGATTTGGCTTTCAGTCGTTCGATGAGTCAACGGACTCTGCATTGTTCGAATGGGTCGTCGCCCCTGGCGATTACACGATCAAGGTGTTCCACGACCGCGCGGGTAGTTTTACCGTCAATACGACCGTCGCCTGAACTTGAGTTGCCGCAATCCGGGCCAGCAAATGGCCCGGGTACAGGCCCCGATTTCGCCGTGCACTTTAACGGTAAGGGCAGCTGCCACACAAGACGAGACCAGCCGATAGCTTGCAGACCAGGGTTCGGTATGGCCTCACCCGAAACATTCAGCGGTACCTCCATAGAAGAACTAAAGTAGCGAAATGACATTTGTTGTCTCCCGGTGAATGAACCTACTTCTGGCGGCCAGTTCTGTCAGTCCGGTCATAAATGTGAGCGGAATTGGCAGCGAGTTCGGAGTAGCTCCTGCTGACGAAAGCACGCAGGAAATTCAGAGAGCGGATAGCCACCCTAAACATAAGCCAGCTCAAAAAGAAGCCGCGAGGACAGTGCGCGTAGGTACCTTCCATGGCGGTGGCCCGGACTTCTGAAGGCTTCTGGGTAAAGCTCTTGACTCAGTGTATGTTCGGTATACGATCGTCGGTGCAACGAGAACTTTTGCGGTCTACGTGTCCCGACAAGATCGAATGCGAACAGTAAGGCTGTTGCGAATTATGTCCACAAGAAGGTCCACAAAGGGCCCATTTCAATTGGCGAGATGAAGTTTCTCGAATCCAAGATCTCCGGCACTGTCCACACTCCCTTTCCACCATCGGTGGCGTAAGAGGACAATTTACAGCAGGCACTTGCGGGCCAATCACTGGGTGCGCCTTCTCTGGAACTTCTTGACGCTCAGATAGCCGAACCAGAATCCCAGAAGCCCCGTTGGTACAACGGCTACTAGCCCCGGAAAGGTGTCGACTGGCCCGAAATCAGGCGGCAATTGAAACACCAATGTGATCACGATTGCAACGATATAGAGCGAAACGATCGAGACGCATAAACCGCCAAAGATTCTAAATATCATCGACTTCATTCCGTCACATCGGTCCGATTGCGCCGGCCTCATCCGCCGTCAATGTAAGCTCGCACGTAAATTTCTGGTACCTGACAGCCTGATCAAAGCTGCGATGCGGGTCTATTTCTTGGGGCAGTGTGTCTTCAGATCCACGAAGAAGCCCAACTTTGATTTCAACGCCTTTTGCTCGATTTCCCCCATCGAAATCTTGTGCCGGATCTGTTCGATGATCTCATCCAAAGAATAGTCACGGCACGAGTCCGCCAAAGGCTGGGTAGCGATAAGCTCTTCTGTGGATTCGATGTGACTCGATTCCGTGTCGTGCCCACCGCAAGCCAAGGTTGTGCAGCAAACTAAGAGCAAAATTGCGCTTCTCACTCCTAGCATCTTAACCCACCGTCTCAAATTGGCATCCAAAACATGTTCGCAAGAAGAAAGTTGCAGAGTAGTACCTTCATCTCAAAGCAGGGCGAGGCTGGCGAAATTCAAATAGCAACCCGTCTTCGGAAGAGATTGCCTAAGGTTCCTGATCTCCCTTTGTAGGGTCTGCAAGTAGTGGCTGGAGGCACCATTCGGCTACCGTAAGAAACTTTTCCACTCATGTTTCGAGCCTGCGGCTCAGAAAGCGAAAAGGCGCGTTAAGTACAACCAGAAGCACGAGCCAACGACCGCGCCGACAAGAGCGACCATAGCGACCTTTGGAAATCTGCGATGAAAAAATATAGCCGAGACGAAATTGATAGTCATCGAAACAGGCAGCAAAAGCATCAGCAGAATGCCTATGATGTCTACGAGATCCACGATGCCATGTTCGCCCGTGTCAGGCCCCGACAGGAACGGCATGATGACAAGTACGACTAGAGCAAGTGTTTCTAATAGCGATGCGGCAAGCATGACTATCATGAGGCGGAATAGCCATTTCGGTTGGAACCTGTTGTGTGTTTCAACTTCTTCAGGGATTTTCATAATCGACGTATTGGTGCTTGCTCGGCGGAATTGGTTTAAGATTGCGAACTACTGATCCAGGGGAACGCGTTCACATCTCGTGCGAAAAGTCCAAGATTCCGGCCTTGCTTTCAGTGCTTGCCTCGCGATGGGGTTACGTTTCGGACCCGAGCCTCTCGCCATTTCGAGCCCGCACCAGGGTCTTGCTACTTACCCCTGTTACTCGGGAACATCGCAAACAGGTCATCAAGTTCCTTCTGTCGAACATCCATCCGTTTTGAGACATCTTGGAGTCGTCGAGCCTCTGTTTCCGTCCCAAGTATTAAGTAGCACCAAATCGCGCCATCGTAACCACGTTGGCTGTGTGGGCTTACGCGAACCAATTGAAGATTTTCCACGAGGCCCTTTACGACAAGCAACCGAGGGATTTTTTCGAGCCCGTCATACTCACCCATCTCCTCTTCAATCTCAGAGCATCGATCGAGGATCGAACTTTCTTCAGACTTTCGAAAAGTGAGAAACCCGACGGAGGCAGCTAATACGCAAATTGCCGCCATCCCGATGCGAACTGCTTTACGATTTCGCGGTGTTTTGGCTTTAGGTCGTTTAGGAGGCTGTTGATCAACTCAACAGCCTCCGCTTGGGCAAGGATGCCCAAGTCGCGTAGCTCGGTTCTTTGAACCGAAGCGTAGCGTTCAAATCGCTGCTTTCCACGCAAATCGGCGATTTGCTATGACGAACGAAGCTGGATGCGGAGTTCGTCAACAGCGTCCGAAGAGGCTGTTGATCAACTCAACAGCCTCCGCTTGGGCATGGATGCCCAAGTCGCGTAGCTCGGTTCTTTGAACCGAAGCGTAGCGTTCAAATCGCTGATTTCCACGCAAATCGGCGATTTGCTATGACGAACGAAGCTGGATGCGGAGTTCGTCAA
>JBBRML010000109.1:0-9940 GCA_038230855.1 Fimbriimonadales bacterium
CATCGGGATGCCACCGTGCGGGTAGAACGGGCTGAATCGAACCCATGGTTCGACGCCCTTGGAAGTCACGTCGATGATCGTCGCGCCGGGCCAGAGCTTTTCTAAGCTGGTGAGTTTCTTGCGGCGGCTCTCGACGGTGATGGTCATCATCTCACGCTTCACTGTGTTGAACTTGAGTTTGATTGGTGAAATGTCAACACACTCTACGCGTTCACGCAATGACGGTAGGATGCGATATCGCAGCGTATTCTGATGAGCCTGCCGGATTACCTCGGCATCAGATGGGAAGTGGGAATCGCGAAGCTAAAGAAAGCCCTCTCCGAATCGCTCAATCCTTCGGTGAGCAACTCAATCGCCAGCACCCAGTTTACTTTCGTGTCACTCGGCAGCAGGCAAGTCATTGCCGACGAACTGAGCAACCATACCCGCATCGACTCGCCGTGGCCGCTTGCTCACGGCATCCAGAAGCACCCACACCGTCCGCGCCGTGACAATCGCCCGATCCCCGCCCTCGGTACGACGAATCTCCGTGAAGCGTTCCCAAGTCGCACCCGAAGGCTCACCGACCCACGTGCGCACGAGCAACTCGTCTCCCGGCAGACCGGGAAGCAGATACTCGATTTCATGCCGTCGAACGACCCAGGTGAACGCGGCACGCATCTCCGGCGAGACAACGGCTCGCCAGTGGGCCACGGCTGCTTCTTGCACGAATCGAACGAAGGACACGTTGTTCACATGCCCTTGTGGGTCGATGTCGTCGTCGGACACGCGGAGTTTCAAGGTGAACGGCGCGGCGGTCGGGGACATTGGCATTCCCTTGCTCGCGTTTTTGATGCCGAGCCGATTGTGCTCGGTCGTACCTGATTTTCCGAGCGTAATCGGCGACGATATGGTATCGCGATTGTGTCTCGCTCAGACATCGGCTCACCATACCATTCCGCCACTCGCATCGAAACATGGCTCACAACACCGCATTCCTGCTGCTCCCCGGCATGGCTGCTGACGAACGGCTGTTCGCTTCGCAGTTGCACGCTTTCCCCCACTTGCAGGTGCCGCGATGGATCACCCCGCTCCCGAACGAGTCCCTCCGCTCTTACGCCGCACGACTCGCCCTGGTCGTTGATCCCAGTCGGCCGTGCGTTGTCGGTGGTGCTTCCTTCGGCGGAATCGTGGCCCTGGAAATGGCACCGCGCCTGCAAACGGTCGCATGCGTGCTGATCGGCAGCGTCCGCTCACCGGCCGAGTTCTCCTGGAGGTGGCGTCGGCTTCGCCCGCTCGCGCATCTGGGGCCGGATCGGATTGGTTGGCTCGCCGGCGTGCTGGTTCGAGTTGGCAAGCGGTGGCTCCCACGCGGCACCGCACGCCGCTTACAACGGCTCTCACGACCGGAGGCCGCATTCGTTCGCTGGGCGTTGTGTGCGGTGCTACGTTGGCAACCGAGTTCAGCAGTGAAGCGGGTTCGCGTGTTCCACATCCACGGCGAGGCCGACCGCACGCTACCCGTCGAACTAACCCGACCGGATGTGGTGGTTCCGGGCGGATCGCATGCCCTGTCGCTCTTCAATGCCGGAGAGGTGAACGACTTCCTACGCCGTGTTCTGGCGTGAGCGGACAGCTAACCGATTTAGATCAATGCGGTCGCGGTTGGTGCAATCAAGCGAACGACTCCCGCCACGGCACAGCAGTGACTCACAGCCGAAGCGAAGCCGGGGGAATGGGAATGGGGTTCGTAGACGTCGCAAGTGTCTCTCATGCGAACTGCTGGCGGACCGGCTGATCCGGCGTCGTTCAAATTCGCTGAACAATACTATCGACTCTTTTCAAAGCCTCGGCGGAGAGGGTTGGCCAGTCGTATATATTCCTATGGTTTATTAGCTCCACAAAGGAATCATTGAGATAGCTTAAAAATCGCTTCACTCTAACAAGCTTTTGGTCCAAATCTTCAACGTTTAGAATAGTAAGACTAAAATCAAAATCAACAATAGGCGTATCAATTACAACGGCATCTAGATATTCAAAGTACATCGGTAGCCGTTTGGTGTGATACGCTGCAACACTAGTAATTCGCACAAGCTCAGGAATTGGCGACTTTTCCAACAATGGTGTTCTTCCGGGCACTTCCAGCAATCGGCTTTTAACACTTCGGCGGATGGCTGCCTCAATCTGAAATGGGGAAAATCCCATAGATTGGAGCGTGTCATAAATTTGTATAGTCGGCACAAAGCCAATGTCGCCAGTAGTAATCCTCGAGGCTATCAGCTCCAGTGAGGCAATCATCAATGGGACAAGAAAATGTTCTTTACGATCAAGTGTAACTACATCAAATATATTGGCAATAGGGGACTTATCGGGATCATAAAATTTCGCATCACCATATATAATGGCCCTCATAAACTCACGTAAACTGATGTTTATCTGTATCCCTTTCATATAGCTGTCCACAATTCGCTGCAACTCAACGTGTCCACTGCCGAAAAAGTCCAGAATAAAATCTAGTGCCTTTCGCACATTTCCGCCTGAGATATTATCAATGCACTCCGGAATCTCCGAATTTCTCTCAATTGTCTCAATAAATGCACGCAGCGCAGTGTCAAATGTCCCGAGGTCTATACCCGGACTAAGGGCTGGAATCTTAATTTTCCCGGTAGTCATTTTGCGTGCAAACTTTAGACGTTTTACGATTACTTCGTCGATCCGTGGTGGCGCAATAGAAAATGCTTTTGGGTGGTAACCACTCAGAGCCCCCTCATTCAAAGAGCGATTGTAGCTCTCTGGCCGGAGGGCAATGTACACCGTAACCGACCAGTTAGCTGCCATTTCTTGTGCGACCAAAAACGCAGCTTGCTGAACGTCGTAATCTCGCTGATCTACGTTGTCGATAAACACGATGACTTGCTTCGACTGATTTTTCGATATGTAATCTAACGATCTTTTGAGGTGGCCTTTTTTATCCGCAATCTTTGCGGACAGAAAATCAATCCGTTTTTCAACAAATAGCGTATCATTTACACCTTGCAGTTGAGCGTAAATCGATTTTTTGTCGAAATGCGCCAAATCTAAATAATATACGGAACTAACAAATGCGTTATCTTCAATATTAACTTGGCAGTTCGCCTCAATTTCCTCTGGCAAGAGGTCTAATACCGCTTCAGCAACACTCTTGGTAATGATCGCCTTTGAGCCAAGGTCTATATATAGACTAATTGCCTTCTTAAATTCATCTACGGCGCTCACCTTAATAAGATACCGTATAAACTCAGTTTTCCCTGCGCCAACATCCCCGACGAGCAATATCGGACGACGACTGAGGCTTTCTGCAAGCAACTCGCTGGACACCCCTTTCTTGTTTTTTGCCGCTTGCACCACAGGCGGCTTTGCTCCCTCTGCAACGTCAAACAGTGCCGCATATCGAGCCTTTAGGATTTCCCTACTTATCAAGGCATATTGAGACAGCGCCCCACTTTGACAATAACACTCGGTTAGAAACTCTGTCTCAAGTGACTTAGCCGATGCCAAATCTTCAATGATTAGTTCACTCAAAATTTGGAGATTTGCCTGGTATACATCACGCTTCTTGACATCCGGATACCGATGCAATAATTTCGCAAGCTTCGTTGGCATCGGTTTCGCATTTTTTCCTGTCAATGTTTTGTACAATAACTGCTGCTGCACCGATTCTTTCGATAACGCATTCCAAAGTCGTGCAAAGTCCTCAACCATATGATCCAGACTTTTAAAGACTAACGCTTTGCCATCTTTAGGTGCCACGCCATCCATGCGGATCGCTACGAACGCCACTAGCTGATGTCCATTTGATACAGCGACCAGCGGAATCCCTCGATCCTGAGCATACTTTGTAACCTGGACTATAGCTTCTTTCAAGTGCTCAACATCGTCACATAGATTCTTTAATTTGTATTCTCTCTTTCCCTTGCCGACAGGCAATTCAAATAAATTTCCCTCACGTTTTGCTTCAATTACCAAACTTCGCTGAGGACACATTAGAACATAATCGGCGTATTGTTTACTATGCACGTCTTCTTGAATCAAGTCCTCTGCTACACAGTCCTTTGTTACGTCCCATCCTAGGCACGAAATAAAGTCATTGATAAAAGCTAGTCTGGTGATAGCTTCGTTCCGATTACTGTTTTCGTATTTTTTTGACAAATCAATGAACGCCGCCTTGCATTCATCGTAGTCTGCGCCGTTCACTGTAGAGTTCCTCCCGCCGCCGATCCGTTCGAGCGGCTCACTTTCCCGTAGTTGCCCGTAACACATCAACCCAACGTTATACCCTATGGCGTTTTACCGTTTTGTGACGCCGCTCCTACCCCCCCCCTCTTCCGACATCGAATTTACACGAGAGAACGCGGTAGCGGAACTCGTTTCCAGTGACTGCAACTGCTAGACCTGGGTTCCGAGACCAGTTCGCCTTCTCCTGCCTTTTCTCGGGGATGGTAAAGTGAATTCAGAATCTGGAAATTCAAGGCAATGGACGCCGTGATGTGGGAGTGAGATTTCGCCGGGTTGTGGCGTACTTCCACCGCCCACCATCCCGGCATCGCCCAGAGTCGCGTATGGAATGATTCACGGCCCCGACACTCCCAACGCGACTCGCTTTTCGACGATAAAAGGCAGGTGATGTCGCAAATGCCGCACGGCCTGGAGCACCAGTTGTCGCAGCGTGACAAGACCAGCCTCGCTGTGAACGGCGTTGCGTCGCCACGCTTCGGGTGGTTGCATCCGAAGGATACGGACTGCGTGCCGCCGCAGACTCGTGAATAGTGCAAGTTGCTCCACGAGGTTAAACTCCTGATAGTTCAGACGCTCGATGTAGTGCCGCTCGTCAACGCTCAGCAGTAGCGGGCGGTCTAGGGCGATGGTCCGCACGATGCGGTCCGTGAAGAAAATCTCGGTGTCGGCAATGTGGCCCACGCACTCTTGCGTACTCCACTTGCCGGGAACGGGGCGGGCAAGTACCTGCTCTGGGGTCATACCCGCCACGGCGGATCGCAGGTCTTCGATCCCTTGCTCGTAGGCGACGATAAGATCGGCCGGGGTGAGGGATTCGTCGTCTCGTTGCATTGAGTCCATGTAGTCGGTGTTCTTCATCAAAGGTCTCCGCTGGTAGCTATGCGTCTGGCTGACTCGAATAATGTTCATGAGGCGGACTTTCAACCCGTCGGCAGACCCACAGTGCTTGCGATTTCTGCGGCGGGGCAACGAACTCATCTGGTCGCTCGACTCCCAAGCAAATCACCAACAAGTCTTCCACAAAGCAATAGATGCCGGGAATGACATGCATGGAATCGTGGTCCCGGTCGAAGATCACGTCAAACTGCTTCGGCTCGGCGGTCGTGTTGATCGAAAAGTGGCCCGCGTTCATGACTCGCTCGCCACGCCTCTGAGAGTAAGAATCACCGGACAGCACGAAACTCAAGGCAGGCGGCGTCAGCGGCTCTGTTTCTTCGTGGAGCGTCTCCCCAAATGCCTGTGGGTGACGACAGCCCATACGCCCTGGAGGCGAATCAAGTCGTCCACTGTTCTACCCCCATTGCGTCACCGAGAACACAGTCTTCCGCAAGTGATCCCCTCGATGACGAACATCCCGAAACGGGCTGGATTGCAGTCGTCTTAGCAGACATTTCGGGGCGTGATGTTACCCTCATGATATGCCACCAAATGCTGGAAAATGCTGGGTAAAACTGGTATAATAACAGTGGAGGGGAAGCCGGTGGACGAGTACCGGGTTCGTTCTCGATTCGCTCGTTGCCGTCTTCTTCAGCGGGAGGGATTCCCGAAGGAGGTGACGCAATGCCTCGCCCCATTTCTCAGGACCGAAAGTCCACCAGCAAGACGCCAAAGATCGCCGAGCCGACCGTGAGCGAGTTGCCGGTGTCCATCGGGCTTGCAAGCAAGCTCCGCGAACTAGACCACTACCTGTTCCGCGAGTTCGGTGCTGGAGCGACCTTCTCGTACATCATCGGCGGCAATGGCAAGGTGCTTGCTGAGTCCAGCGTCCACGGGATCGTGGTTCCGAGCGTAAAGGATGAACCGCAAGAAGGGCGTGTGTACAGCGAAAATGACCTGTGGCAGCAACCGAGCGGTACTTTGGTGCTTCACCCGGTCTACGGCAGCGGTGTGATTCAGCGAGCAGGCCGGGTGACTGACACGGCACTCGACGACCGCGTGGTGGCGTTTGAGAACGGTGATCGGTTCGTGTTGCCCGCTCCGGTAGAAACGATGTGCGCCCCGCCCTGGAATGTCGTTGTGAAGGTGATCCGAAGGACGGACACCGAGATCAGCACCACATTTTCGTCGAAGGTGTGATCGCGAATGCGGCGGGATGTGCCCGCCGCCTTTCTCAAAGCCACAGAGCGAGTGTGGCGCGTGCCATGGATCGGGTGCTGGTGCGTTGCCGATTCTCCCGCGATAGCGTCCTAAAGCTCTATACTGGTAATACCCATAACTACTCCTGTCCAAATGGTTGCTTATAGAGAAAAAGAACGCCACGGACCGAGAATCGGCAATCACACTTCTCTCGTCACGCGACCCAAGTTGTAACTCCGAAGGCTTGCGACCTTGAACGGCATTTCTCGGCCCACTGCGGCCCTGAATTCGGCCGAACGGGTTGATCTGTACCTCTCTGTCGGTTTCGTGCCTGAGCCGCCTCAAAACGCACAGGAGACGTTCATGGATGACCGCGCCCGAGGAACCCTGATTGGTTTGGCCGTGGGCGATGCTCTCGGTGCCGCCGTCGAGTTCAAGCCTCCAGGAAGTTTCACGCCCGTGACGGGCTACCGCAGCGGCGGGCCGCACCGCCTGAACCCCGGAGAGTGGACTGACGACACCAGCCTCGCGCTGGCCCTCGCCGACAGCATTGCCAAGGCGGGCTGGAACCTGAACGATCAGGTCGAGCGGTATGTCCAATGGTGGCAGAATGGCCGTTATTCTGTGAGCGAGCGATGCTTCGACATCGGCAACACCACCAGCGCCGCGTTGCGGCGATTTCTCACCTCGAAGAACGCGATGGCGTCGGGCGACCGCTCCGACAAGGGCAGCGGTAATGGGTCGATCATGCGGTTGGCACCGGTGCCGATCCGGTACGCACACCTGTACCCGGACAAGCTGGACGAGCTTTCGCGGCTGGCCGAAGAGTCCAGCTTGCCCACGCACGCAAGTGACCAGTGCGTGTCAGCATGTCGGTATCTGGCGACCGTGCTTGTGGCATTGATCCACGGAGCGGATCGTGATGCTGTGCTGTGCCCGGACTGGAAAGCGTTGAAACAACTCAACAACATGAAGCCGCTGCATCCGCTGATTCAGAAAGTTGCCCAGGGCAGCTTTCGGAAGAAGCAGCCTCCGGTAATTGAAGGATCGGGCTGGGTTGTGAAGAGCCTGGAGGCAGCGCTTTGGGCGTTTCACGACGCGGGCACATTCGAGGAGTCTGTGTTGAGGGCTGTGAACCTGGGCGACGATGCCGATACCACCGGGGCTGTGTGCGGGCAACTGGCCGGGGCGTGTTGGGGCGAATCGGGCATTCCGGAGTCGTTACGAACAGGGCTGGCGAGAATGGATTTGCTGGACGCCGCGTTGGCGGGGATTGCGAATGGGCCGACTGTAATGTGAGGCTTCATAATCTCGCGAGCCGCCGCAATGACTCCCACCGGCTTTGGCATTTCGCTTGCATGGTCAGCGGGACCGCGACTGCGGCAGGAGTACCCGCCAAGGACACCACCGTGAGCATTCAACCGCCGACTCTGCGACTTGGCAAACCGTCGCGACATCGACGAAGTACCGAGATGGAACTGGCGGCAGATCGCCTGTGGACCCTCCTTGAAGAACGTCACGCGTTGCTGATGGAATGCAAAACGATTCCCGAGTCCCTCAGTCGGCAGATTCAGGAAGCGAATCAGGAGTACTTCAACCTCTGCGAGTATGGTTTTGAGGGGTTGCAATGACTCCCTCCTGCGAAGCGACTTGGCTCGAGCAAGCAACATGCGGATGATTCAGGTGCAGACCTCCGCTCATTTCATTGGACGAGACGCCTACAAGAGATACGACCGTGCTCCAATATGAACTGGTTATTCTGGCCGTCGCACTGATTACTGCCGCGAGTGATTTCGTGGGTGGTTCAAGCGGTCGGGCGGTGTAGCCGCAGGCGTTGGAGAATGGGTCCACATATGGCGCGAGATTTGCAAACGCTGGCGTCGGCATTCGACTGCGAGCAGTGCGGACGACGGAGCTATCACGTACCGGTATCTCGAGGGTCCGCCCCGATACGCCGCATTCGTAGCTTCCAGCGATGTGGAACGACTGATAGGCTCGCTCAACGGATGACGCCGACCGATTCGCCCTAATCACGACCCAATCACGAATCTCGCGGAGTAACAGCTTATGAGTACGGACGGCGGAGCCGGCAATGGTGGGTTCCTCGGGCAGATGGGGCCATCTGGTAACTTCGGGGCTTGGCCCAGTTGTGGGTGCAGTAGTCTCTTCATTATCTTGGCTGGCGTGTTACTGGTCTTCGGCGGGTGCCTCCGAATGATCGGCCAGTAAGTGAGATGAGGATCAGGCCCGAGAACCGTTTGAAATACGGAGTGTATTCCGGACTTGGGTCGTGGGCTGAGTGTCGCTGTCGGTGGCTTAGTTGCCCAACATTCGCAATCCCCAACTATTCCAAAACACATCGGACGAGGAGAGAAAGATGCGAGCATTGTGCGGCGCGATTATCACAGCCGGAGCCTTAATCGGCTTGGGACTCACCGCGTTGGGGATCGGAACCCGTTACGAGCATCACTGGACGCGGGCCGAGAGCGGCACGACCGAACCGTCCTTGGTGCTTCTCTCGCAGATGGACAGGCCACTCACATTCGTCCTGGTATTTCTGACTTCGGCAGCCGTCATTGGTATCGGGATCACGTTCGTTGGACTCGCTTACCACCACCACCGCCGAGAGCGGGAGCACCGCTGGGAACGCGAACGCGCCGCGAGCCATCATCGCACCACGGTTTAACCTTGCAGTATCTCTCTTCGGCATCACTGCGGGGAAGAAGCATGGCACGCGCGAAGAAGAAAGCGCCCGAAATTCAGACTGGCGATCAGACGACTTCAACCGACCTGGAGTCGCGAACCAATTCCGTTCCGAGTTCGCAACGCAAAGCACAGGCTCCGGCTCGTCAAACCCGTTCAACGAGGACAACGACCTCTCAGGTGACGACATCACCGTCCGGTTTGTTCAATGATCTATCAGCGCAGCCTGCGAAAGTGCGAACATCGCGGAAGACAAGTACCGCCGCTGTCGCCAACCCTCCCATTGAAGCGGCCCCACCCACGTCGCCTGAAGAGTTCAATCGCCAGTCACCAGAACTTGTTGAATCGCTCAAAGGACTGCGATCAGAAGTCAGCGAACTCCGGACTCAGTTGACAACCTTTCGGGTTGAACTCGAACAAGCACGACGCGATCTGAAAGCGGCCGCTCATCAGAACACGGTCGAACTCAACCAAGAAGCGGCGCTTCAAACCGACGTGAATTCCACACGCGACTTGCTCGCCACGTTGGGCCAAGAGGTGAAGCAGCAATGGGCCGACTTCGTGAGCTTCATTCGGGATGCACGGGAACAGTCGAAAGGCCTCTGCCAGCACCTCGGAGAGGTACACGCCAGTTTAACTCGACAGGGCGATGAACTCCGCAGCCGGATGCAAACAGATAGGCAGGAATGGGATGGCGCGAGTCGGGAAATTGAACTCCTCGTGTCGCGGATTCGGCAGGAAGCAGAACAAGCGAGTCGGACTGCTGAGTCACCACCGAAGAGCCACCGTATCGAAGATCGGTCGCTCGTGCGAGACGGTCCGGCGCAACCGACCGCCCAGGAATCGAGCGGTGCGGAGCTTGGGCACAATCGGCTGGGAGTCACAGTCGATCCGGGCATCGTTGTGA
>JBBRML010000110.1:0-9832 GCA_038230855.1 Fimbriimonadales bacterium
AACGGAGCCAGCCGAGGAGAGACTCCCCAGAACCGAAGTGGGATTGAGGGCCACAGAAACGATCTTCGGCGCAAGAATGCTGAGCGGTGCTTGTTGAGAAGACGAGCCGAAACTCGCGGTGATCTTGGCAACCGCGTCGCTCGCGACGGCCAGAGTCGAGACTGTAAACGTTGCTGACTTCGTCCCAGCGGGCACCGTCACACTCGCAGGAACCGTTGCCGCGGGGTTATCGCTCTTCAGCGAAACAACCAGACCCGCGGCCGGGGCGATCCCGGATATGGTGAGCGTGCCAGTCGACGTCGCACCGCCTTGCAGCGATGTCGGATTTAGGGACAGAGCGGTTACTGTCGGGGCAAGAATCGCCAAGGAAGCGGACGCGGTTGTCGCATTAAATGACGCCAGTAGGTGAACCGTTCGATCCGCCGCGACCCCCACCGTCGTGACCACAAAGGTGCCCGTGGTGGACCCCTTCGCGATGCTAACCAAAGCTGAAGTCGTCGCCGCCGGGTCGTCCGAAGTGACGGCCACATTCATCGCCTGGGCGGCCGGTGAGCTGATTGTGATCGTGCCCGTAGCGGTGACTCCTCCAATGACCGATGTCGGATTCAAGGCCAATGACGTTACGGTTGGAGCGCTGACCGTAAGATTTGTCGTCACCGTCGTTCCATTCGACGTCGCAGACAACTTCACGATTGTCGTCGTCAAAACTGGGATCGTCGCGATCGAGAAGGTGGCGGTCTTGGCTCCCGCCGCAATCGTTACCGTCGCAGGAACAGGGGCCGCGGCGGAGTCGCTGGCCAACGCCAGAATCAATCCGCTAGAGGGGGCAACAGAGCCAATAGTCACGGTCGCGACGCTATTCGACCCGCCTACAACGGTGGTCGGCGCGACGGTCACCGAGATAGGGCGTGGTGCAGTCAGGAGCAAGTTCGCGGTCGCGTTAACGTCATTTAAGCTCGCCGTGATGTGAACCGTTACGTCCGAACTCTGAGGCAGCGATTGAATCGCAAACGTTCCCGCGGTCGCACCACCTGCGACGATCACGCTCGCCGGTAATGTCGCGTCCGGATAATCGGAGCTCAGCGTAACCGAGACTCCACCCGCGGGCGCAGGGCCGTTGAGTGTGACCTTACCGACGGCAGAATTTCCGCCGACAACAGTCGTTGGGGTGATCGTGAGGCTCGCCGGACCCAGCGGCACGACGATTGCGACCCGTGCCGTCGCTCCGCCATAGGTCGCGGTCACGATAGTCAGCCCTGGCTTTGCCGTTGACTTGATGCTAATTGGCACGTCCAGCAGGTGGGAAGTATCGACCGAAGCGGTCGCCTGTACGGTGACGCCAGGATTCGACGAGCTCAGCGCGACGACGGCCCCACCGGCAGGTGGTGTCGGCACGGTCAGTGTAATCGTTCCGGATTCCCCAGGTCGATAAATGCTCCGATCTGAAACGATTCCGACTCGATTGAGGAAGAAGCCTGCGTTAAGGCCCGTAGAAAACCCGTCAACTTGGGCGAACCGACTTGAATCATAGATGGAGACGACGTTTGTGTTGGTGCTGTCGTCCGTCACCATCCGCCCGTCGTGAGTCAGCACCGGCCAGTTGCCGTAGACGCTTACGCCAAATACGAGGCTCTGGACGTCAACATACGCTGACGGAAAAATCTGATTCGTACCATCAAAGTTCATCGCGCGGTCGTCCTTCAGAATCGCTCTGAATCCGTCCGCGTTAGGAAACAAGGTCCCCATGAACTGCTTCACCTTAGGAAGCCAAGCGGGCACCTTTGCCGCGGAGCCCCAACTGACTGCTGTGCCATCGGTGCGTACCGCGTACGATCCGTCAAGAAACGCGCCAACCCATGCAACGTTTGCCAGCCCAGTCGGCTGGCCGCATTGTCCCGCAAAATTGTCTCCCCAGCACTTGACCGTGCCATCCGCAAGCAACGCAACGCCGTGAGATTGCCCAGTTGCAATCTGAGTCGCATTCAGAATCGATCCCGTCTGGAAGAACGGATCGCTCGACTGGCCCCAGGCCACTACGGTGCCATCGCTTCGCAGCGCAGCAACATGCGAGTAGCGCTGATCGACCTGAATCACTCCCTGAGCCCCAAACGGAACCTGGTGAATGGACTGCTTTATTGGAGGGCCGAACGCCCACACCGAAACCGTGCCATTTGCGTTGAGCCCCGCTTGGCCGCTAATGGCGATCGTGTGCGTGAAATCGGGCAGAACGGATGTTGAGCAGGGCTCATTGCCGAGAAAGTAACCGTGCTGGAAGACGACTCCTACGGAGCCTGTGACATTTGCGACGGCGATTGTGTAGTCGTTGGCGGCGATATCGATTCCTGGCCCGGCCTGATAGCTGTCCGTTTTGTTCCCCCAGGTGAAGATCGTGCCCTCCGAGTTGAGTGCCGCGGAGAACGTCGCACCACAGGCCACCTTGACCACGGTGCCCATTTTGTCCGGCACGTTGTTCTCTCCGAAAGTGTTGTCGCCCCAGCATCGCACGGAGCCGTCTCGCAGGAGTGCCGCATAGTGGACGGCGAGACCGCTGTCGGGGAAACCGCCCACCGCGACTTGCCTCACCGGACCAAGGTCGGAAGGAGGGGGGACAAGCCCATAGTGGAGCGGAATTACTTTTCCATCCGCGGTGAGCGCAAGAGGCACTGATTCGCCAACGATCGCGATGATCCCGGTCAGACTTGCCACGAAGTCTCGGTCAACCCAACTTCCCGCCCCCCAAACCGCCACGGTACCGTCCGCGCGAAGGGCAAAACTGATCCAGTTGCCCGCCGCCACTTGAATCACATTTTTCAACCCAGCTGGCACGTTGCACTGGCTCGTAATGTTGTCACCCCAAGCGGCGACGGTGCCGTCTTTCCGAAGCGCCAAAATGTGACTCACGCCCGCCGATATTTGTATGACATCGGTCAGGTCAGCCGGCACCGCTACTGACGGCGCAACTCGGTTCACGGCCCCGTACGTAACGACAGTGCCGTCGGCGCGCAGGCAGGCAGTGCAAAAGCCGATACTTACCTGCTTGATTGGCGAGCGCGAAGAGTAGTGCTGGAAATAACCGGGGGCACCGGGAATATGGAGGATGCCGGTGTCGACTTGGCCGTAAACACTCACTACGGACATCAGGCTTAGCGCAACAAAGAGCCAAACAAGAATTAGCCGTTGTATCGTCGCTCCAATGCTCAAAATTCACCCGCGACGATTTGCCGCGACTTCATTGTAATACGAATTATCGACGCTTGTGCCCGCAGATTTGCCGGGTACCGCGCTAGGCGGTCTCTTTGACGGCGACATCCCAGAGGCGGACGAGCTTGTCTTGTCCGCAAGCAGCGAGCCGGCTACCGTCCGGGCTGAAAACGACGGCGGCGATCGGACGATTCGAGGCGTCGATTCGGACGTTACCGATTCCCTCCGCCGCGTTCCACAGGCCAATTGTGCCGTCGCGCGAACCGCTCGCGAAGAGCCAGTTGTTAGGATGAAACGATAGTGACTCGATCGGTCTTGTGTGACCGTACATCATCTTCACGAGTTCGCCGTCCGCGACCCGGAAGATCCGAATCGAAAGATCGACGGCAGCGACGGCAAGATAGACACCGTCGTTCGAAAAGGCAAGCGCCGTGGTTGTCGAACGAATCTGCTTGATCTCGCGGATCACGTCACCGTTCTTGGCATCGCAGACTTTTACCGTGGTGTCCGCGGAGCCAGATGCGAACACGCGCCCGTCCAGTGACCAAGCCAAAGCCGTCACCGCCGAATCATGGTTCAGTTTGCGATAAACCGTGCGGCCGTCCTGCGTGTTTGTAATCGTCGTTGTCGCGTGCATCGAGCCGGTCGCTATGCGCGAGCCGTCCGGCGAGATCGACAGGCATCCCACCCACTCGTCGTGGTGCGTTCGAGAGGTCTCTACCTTCTGGCCATCCATTCGGTAAACGTTGACTTGGTTCTCGGCAGAGCCCGCGGCAACCAACCGACCAAGCGAAAACGCCCGCATTACGGAAATCGTGCCGAATTCGATCTTCATCGATTTGCTCGGTAAGGCGGTGTCTTCATTCCACCAGATGACTTCGTTGTCGAAGCCCGTGGAAACGAGGCAGCCGTCATCGGGCGAGAAAGCGACGGTGTACACCGGCGTCTTATGGCCGCGCATGCGGTGCAGGAGCTTGACAATGACCGGGCGTTGGTTTTGACGCGTTCGCTCCGCTGAATCGAGGTGGCCTCCGCCTGCGAGGAGCGCGTCGTACTCGTTCCGCTTTGAAGGATCGACGAGGGTTTCAAAGGCCTCGTTGATGCGCGCCATGTTCTCGTGCGCCCGAGGGTCGGGATTGACGTCGGGATGGTGCTTGCGCGCTAAGCGCCGGTAGGCCCGGCGAAGCGTTTCAGTATCGCTACTCGGACCCACGCCGAGGAGTTCATAATGCGTAAGGACAGCGTTCACAGTCGTTGGGAAAGACTATTGTGTAAGAAATCTCCATCCGATTGCCCGGTTTCTTGACACTCTTGGGGCCTCGCGGCGCACTGTTCCTACGTTCCGGACCGCTCGAGAGTCGCCACCGCGGCGGCGTAATTGCGCTCATGCGTGATGGAAACGGTCAGTCGAAAATTTTGCGGGTCATAATCCGACGCCGTAATCTTCACCACCGGCGCGCCAAAGTCGTCAGGAAGAATCTCGACATCCTGCCAAGTCAGACCCATGCCGACGGCCTTCGCGATCGCCTCTTTCGCGGCCCACCGCCCCGCCACTCTCGACGCCGTCGTGCATATCTCACGCTCAGATTCAGTGAGAATCCTCTCCAGAAAGCGCGGATTAACCATCGCCCGCCGAATTCGTTCGACCTCGATAATATCGATACCCAGGCCCACAATCACCGGGCGAGCCTACCTTTCACGTACGACGTACAATTCTCCGTTTGAGTCTGAGCCGCCATCGGCTCGAACCTTTGCCCTAATCAAGACTTTCTTGTACGCCTTTGCCAAACGAACGCGATAAACGTTTTGGACGTCCTCGCCACCCGTGCGTCCGCGATGCCCATCCGTAGCGACGATCACTCCGTCCGCCTCGATCTCGATGCCGTCAATATCGAGTCGGTGCTCGCCGCTGGTGTACTGAAACGTCAGGGCGTAGTTGCCCGCTTTGTTGAATGAAGACGTGAGGTCCCACACATGCGGCGTCCAGTGCTCGCTAATCTGCCCGGACCGCCACGTTCCGACTGCTGCTTGCGAACCAATCGTCGGGTTACGGTAATTGACTCCCATCGCCTTGAGCCGCATCAAGTGTGTCGTGAGTCGGTCTCGAAAGCCCTTGAAGTTGGTTGATCCTGGTGCCCGCCAGACGGCGTCCGCAAGCGCGCACGTTCGAGGAAAGGCCATGAACTCCAGGTGATCGGTCGTCGGAATGTACTCAGACCAGAGTTGACCCTGGGCTCCGAGAATATGTTTGGCTTGCGCCGCGTTGAGTTCTGCAGGTACCGGATCGTACGCGTAAACCGTTTCGAGCGGCAGAAATCCGCCAATTGCCGTCGGCTCGGTGGCGATGCTTTTTGATTGGTAGAAGTCGAAATATGTGTACGTTGTTGGTGCCATCACTACGTCGTGGCCCGCTTTCGCCGCGGCAATGCCGCCCTTGGTTCCACGCCAAGACATAACGGTCGCGGACGGTGCGAGACCACCTTCCAAAATCTCATCCCAGCCGACCAATCGGCGTCCGTGACTTGAAAGGAACGCGTCCATCTGGCGGATGAACCAGCTCTGCAGTTCTTCCTCCGTCTTCAGACCCCGTTGCCGCATCAGGTCTTGCACATGCGGACTCTCCTTCCACTGCTTCTTTGGCACTTCGTCTCCGCCGATGTGGATGAACTGGCTGGGGAAGAGCGCCATGACCTCGGTGAGAACGTCCTTCAGAAATGAAATCGTCGAGTCATCGACGTTGTAAACGTTCTCGTTAACGCCCCAATCCACACGAACGGGAAGCTGCGCTCCCGTGTTGCCTAGGTCGGGATAGGCGGCAAGAGCGGACTGGCAGTGGCCCGGCATCTCAATCTCCGGCATGATCGTGATGTGGTTCTTCTCGGCGTAGGCCACCATCTCGCGAATATCCTTCTGCGTGTAAAAACCGCCGTGGGGAGTTCCATCGTGGCGATGGTCGCTATAGTGGCCGGCCATCGTCTCCTTTCGCATCGAACCAATGGAAGTCAATTTCGGGTACTTCTTGATCTCGATCCGCCATCCCTGGTCTTCGGTCAGGTGAAGATGCAGGTGATTCATCTTGTGCATGGCCAGGGCGTCGATGAACTTGAGCACCTCTTTCTTCGGAAAGAAGTGACGACCAACGTCGAGCATCAACCCTCGCCACAGAAAGCGAGGCTTGTCCACAATCTCGACGGCCGGAATCGTCCAAGGCTGCTTGGTCCGACGTGCTCCAAAAACCTCGACCGGGAGGAGCTGCCGCAACGTCTGCACGGCGTAAAAGTGCCCAGAGGCGGAATTGGCCCAGATACCGACCCCTTCATGATCCACCTTGAGCCGATAACCTTCGAGCCCTAACTGTGGGTCGTGGGTCGTAAAAAAAGCGATGCGGTTCGACTTTGCCGTTCGTTTCGATTTAAGTTCGAACCCCGTGGCGGGCTGCAAATAGGCGCGTAGCTGCTTCGCGACGACCTCCGTCAGTCCATCAGCTACCACAACGGTTTTGGCGTTGAGCTCGAAACTTCCCGTCCCCATCGACACATGCGTCGGCGTCGGAATCACGGTTAGCGGGTTGTTTATCACAGCTGAAAGGAGGAGCAGATTCATCATGCGGGCAGCATCCGGAAGCTTCGCTTCAAGTATGCGCCGTTGGCAGCAGCGGCGGCGATAGGATAAAGTCGTGTCGAGGGAATTCTTATCGTGAAATTGCTTGGAAAGATTGGAGCGTTAGCCGTCGTGTGTGCGGTGTTCAGTAGTGGGTGCGGCAGTAAGGGCGGCGAATCCGGGAGTACGGAAAGTGGCGCTAAAGTTGAGCTGTCGGTTGCGGCATTCAAGGGCGGCTATGGAATCGATGTGTACCAGCAGTTCGCTAAGGAGTTCGAAGCCAAGCATCCTGGAACGACGGTCACCGTCGAGGGCGACCCGCGCATCTGGGAGAAATTGCGACCGAAGTTCGTCGCAGGCTCGCCCCCCGATCTCGTCTTCCCGGGCTGGGATATGGATCACTGGCACCTTGCCGAAGAGGACCAAATCGTCGATCTGAGTGAGGCGATGAAGAGTCCGGCGGCCGAAGGAACAGGAACTTGGGGAGATACTTTCGAGCCCTCGATGCTTAAGCTCGGACAACTTGAAGGCAAGCAGTACGCGTTGCCTTACTATTACAACGTCCTCGGCTGGTGGTTCGACCCGGGCGTGTTCAAGAAGAATGGCTGGACGGTCCCTACGACATTTGACGAGCTACTTGCGCTTTGCCCAAAGATCAAGGCGGCGGGGTTGGCGCCAATCACTTACCAGGGCAAATATCCGTATTACATGATGCAGGGAATGCTGCTGCCGTGGGCCTACAGCATCGGCGGTGCTTCGGCAATTACCGACGCAGAAAACCTGGTGCCGGGCGCGTGGAAGTCACCCGCAATGCTAAAGGCGGCGCAAATGATCAAAGAACTTCAGACGAAGGGGTTCTTCCAGGAAGGGGCGACCGGCATGAATCACACCGAGTCGCAATCGCAATTCGTCACCGGCAAAGCGGCGATGCTTCCATGCGGAACCTGGCTGAGCAATGAAATGAAGGCCAACATGCCCTCAACCGCAAAGATGGAGTTCATGCTGGTTCCCGCCGTTGCGGGCGGTAAGGGTGATCCAACGAACGTTCAAATCAGTATTGAGCCTTGGATGGTCCCTTCAAAGGGCAAGCACCAAAAAGAAGCAATCGACCTTTTCAAGTACATGACTTCGCTCTCCAAAGCGAAAGAGTTCCTCGAAAAGACGGGCGGTCTGATGGCGATCAAGGGCAGCGACAAGTGCAATATGCCCGAGGTCAGCAAGAAGCCGGCGGAGAAGTTCGCCGCGACAAAGTCGGTTTGGGCGTTGCAGTTCCGTTACTGGTACAAGGCGTTCGACAAGACGATCCAGGACTCGCTGACGTCCTTGCTCAACGGTGAGCTAACGCCCGAGGCGTTCTGTGACCGTATCGAAGCGGCCGCCGAAAAGACGCGCAACGACAAGGAACTTCAGAAGCACAAGGTCTGATCCGGTAGGTCGCATGATTGATGCATGCGACCGGTATCGGTCACACTATCAGCCGTGGCGGAAAAGGTTTGTATCATCGGTCTCGGTTACGTCGGTCTCCCGTTGGCCGCGGGTTTTGCGGCTGTCGGCTACGACGTAATCGGATTTGACATCGACGAGACCCGCATTCGCGAACTGCAAACGGGCTACGATCGGACCGGTGAACTCGACGCTGAGCACCTGCTAAAACTCGCAATCCGATATTCGAAGAACGAAGCTGACCTAACGGATCGGACGATGTTCATCGTCACCGTCCCGACTCCAATTGACGACCACAAGCAGCCGGATCTGAGGCCGGTGATCTCCGCAACGAAATGTGTTGCACGGTGCATTTCGAAAGGCGCGTGCGTGGTGTACGAATCGACGGTCTATCCGGGAGTTACCGAAGACGTCTGTCGTCCGTTGCTTGCGGAAGGCTCGGGACTCACTCCGGGAACTCACTTCACGCTGGGCTACTCGCCGGAGCGCATCAATCCCGGCGATAAGGAACACACGCTTCAGCGCATCGTGAAGGTCGTCGCGGGAGAGGATGCTGCGACTCTACGCAGGGTTGCCGAAGCCTATTCGGCGATCGTCCCTGCGGGCATCCACGAAGCGCCATCCATCAGGGTCGCGGAAGCCGCAAAGGTCATCGAGAACACGCAACGCGACCTCAACGTCGCTCTGATGAACGAGCTTTCGATCATCTTTGATCGGATGGGAATCTCGACTCGCGACGTCCTCGCAGCTGCGGGAACGAAGTGGAACTTCTTGAGATTTACGCCCGGACTCGTCGGCGGGCACTGCATCGGCGTCGATCCGTACTACCTCACAGCCAAGGCCGAGCAACTCGGATATCACCCGGAAGTGATTCTCGCCGGTCGTCGAATCAATGACAATATGGGTAAGTTTGTGGCCCAAAGGCTCATAAAAGAGTTCCTGGCTAAGAAGCTGGACGTGCGCAATGCGCGCATCGCGGTGATCGGCATCACGTTCAAGGAGAATGTTCCAGACATCCGCAATACTCGCGTCGTCGATGTTCTCGCCGAGTTGCGCGCTTACGGCATCGAGCCTATCGTTTGCGACCCGGTCGCCGACCCGGCGTCTGTCGTCCATGAGTACGGTCTGACTCTGACTCCGCTCGAAGCACTAAAGGATCTTCAGGCGATCATTCTTGCCGTTCCGCACAAAGAAGCGCTCGCCGCGATGCCGCGCTTAATTTCGGAATGCCTGATCGAGACGGGAATCGTGTACGACCTGAAGTCAGCGATGGATCGGTCGAGTCTGGACCATTCGCAGATCAGTTACCTGGCGCTGTAGGGCGTTCGCTCGGAGAGTTCCAGAGTCGTCGCCGAAGAGTCCGATTTCTACCTCCCGCATGCGTATAAATGTCCTACCAGCACTCCGCTTTCAGGCAAACCCGGAGGGTCCGATTTCTACCTACCGCGTGCGTATAAATGTCCTACCAGCACTCCGCTTCCAGGCAAACCCGGAGGGTTTGTACATTCCACCGAAGGGTTGCCGCCCCGAGGCGGCTACCCTGGTACAAAGGCAGCCAGACAAATCAACGCCGGTAGGTGTTGTAGAT
>JBBRML010000111.1:0-9250 GCA_038230855.1 Fimbriimonadales bacterium
ACAAAGGCGGTCAATTACGCAAAAATCGGAACGGTTGAGCAGCCGGTGCTCGCCAAGCGTGGTGACGACCTGCGAATTGACTGGGGTCACGCGTACCTAGCGAGCGACCGCAAGCAGGGTTGGCAAGTGGAGGGGGGAGAACTCGGCCACAACCACGACTTGTTTGCGACCGGTGGACACTTGGCGGGCATGCTCAACCTTCACGACCGACCCGCGGCAGAACTTGAACTATCGGCAACGAAGGACTTCGGCTCCGTGCGACACGCCGCGGCGTGGCTAATGGTGGCCTATGACGATGAATTCGGCCTGCAATACTTCGATTCCGCGCTCCGACCGTTCTGGCGACGACGCGGCGCAACCGGCGAATCGATCCTTGACGTCGCGACGAAGCAGCACGACTCTGTGCTGAGAGCTTGCGATGAGTTCGACCGCAAACTGACCCGAGACCTCCGGGAGATTGGCGGTGAGAAGTACGCCCAGGTTTGCGCGCTCGCTTATCGCCAGGCCGTCGCCGGGAACAAGCTCGTCGCAGATGCAGCGGGCCGCCCCCTCCTGCTCCCGAAGGAGAATTTCAGCAACGGTTGCATTGGCACCGTCGATGTCATCTATCCGATGGCGCCGCTCTTCTTCATGTTGGGACCCGACCTTGCGAAAGCGATGCTCGTTCCGGTGCTAGATTACGGCGCGAGTAAGCGCTGGAAGTTTCCGTTCGCCCCGCATGATCTAGGGACCTACCCCCAAGCCACCGGCCAGGTTTATGGCGGCGGCGAGGAGACCGAGGACAATCAGATGCCGGTCGAAGAGAGCGGAAACATGATTCTGCTTGTAGCGGCCCTCGCCGAGATCGAGGGGAACGCGAAATTTGCGGAGAAGTATTGGCCGCAACTTTCGCGATGGGCCGAGTATCTCAAGCAAAAGGGGCTCGATCCCGCGAACCAACTTTGCACCGACGACTTCATGGGCCACCTCGCGCACAACGCTAACCTGTCGGTGAAGGCGATTCTCGCGCTTGGCGCATACGGCAAGCTCGCCGATCGCCTCGGCCACACCGCCGACGCACAAACCTACCGCGAACTTGCCGAAGGGTACGCCCGTCGATGGGTCGACCTGGCGAAGGAGGGCGACCACACCAAGCTTGCCTTCGACCAAAAAGGCACGTGGAGTCAAAAGTACAACATGGTGTGGGACGACGTGCTGGGCCTAAATCTGTTCTCGAAGGCACTCAAGAAAAGCGAGGTCGGGTTCTATCTGAAATCCATGAAGACGTACGGACTGCCGTTGGACAATCGTAGTTCGGGAATGAAGGTTGACTGGCTTTGCTGGACGGCAACGCTATCTCGAGATCGGGACGATTTCGAAAAGTTCATCGCGCCCATGTGGGACTTCCTGAACGAGACGACGGATCGAGTGCCGATCTGCGACTGGGTACATACGGATTCAAAAAAGCACATCGGCATGATCGCGCGACCGGTGCTCGGAGGCGCTTTCCTACCGGTTTTGCAAGATCGCGAGGTTTGGCAAAAGTGGTTCAAGCGTGGAGTTCGATCTGAACAAGCCTGGGCACCGATCCCTATTGCCAACCGCCGAGTGCTCGTCGATACCGCAAAGACCCACCCGCAGGAGTGGCGATTCACAGTGGCCCAACCGGCCGCAACGTGGTTTCACGCAGAGTTCGATGATTCCGCTTGGGCGGCCGGAAAATCGGGGTTTGGCACTCCAATAACCCCGGGCGCGATCATCGGAACCCGGTGGGATGGCGACGACATCTGGATTCGCCGCCTTGCGGTTATTCCACAAGCGGCGCGCGGCGAATTGAGGCTTTGCGTTCACCATGACGAGGATGCGGAGATCTACATCAACGGCGAGCTTGCGGCAAAGCTCTCAGGTTGGACGACCGGGTACGTCGATGTACCCATTCTGCCGGGATCAGCGCGGGCGATCCGGTTCGATCGGCCGAACTCAATTGCCGTGCATTGCCACCAGACGACGGGAGGACAGTTCATCGATGTCGGCATCGTCGCCGTCGAGAAGTTGAAGTAAGTCGCGAGCATCGATTCGGCAAACACCTTCTGGTGGAGGACGAAGCAGTCGCGGCGTCATAATAGTTTCATGGCACGCCGAAAGTCGGAGGAGATTTTTTGGCATCTTGGCGCCGAGCTCAGCACGCTTAACGATGAAATCGTAGCCCACCGCCCGAAGCTGGCAACGGGCCGGGCGTGGGAGCCGCGCGTCGACATCGTTGAGACAGAGCTCGACGTCGTTATTAAGGTTGAACTGGCCGGCGTCCCGATTGACTCTGTGCAGTTTGAATACAGTGCGGACACGCACAGCCTTGTCGTCCGAGGTCAGCGTATGGAAGACGAGGACTCGCACGTTGCGAGAACGGGTATTCACCAGCTTGAAATTTATTCCGGACAGTTCATGCGAGAAATTCGACTCCCTGACGTATCAATCGATGTATCGAATGTTCGAGTTCGATCGCGGGACGGAATCCTCTGCCTATCCATCCCAAAAACGAGCCGCGTCGTCATCACGCGAACAATCCGAATCCATAAACACTAAATGATCGAAACTGAACTTCCAGAACTCGAAGACGAAGAGTCGCCCGAGGATGCACTGTCAATCACCGAAGCGCTGTCAATGGCCGACACGGATTCGGAAGAAAGCCGACCGGATGTCCCGAGCGAAATCAACATCTTGCCGCTTCGAGACAACGTGATCTATCCCATGCTGATCGCGCCATTGAGCGTCAGCCGGGAGTCGGGGGTCAAGTTGATCGACGACAGCGTGATTGGAAACAATCGCGTAATCGGTGTGATCGCCCAGCGGAGTCCCGAAGAGGAAGCGCCGGGGTGGGACGACGTCTACGAGTACGGTTGTGCCGTCATCATACGGACCCTGGTCAAAATGCCAGACGCCGTCCGGCTGATCGTTCAAGGCGTCTCCAGGTTTCGGATTATCGAGCGCATCCAAGAGACTCCATATTTGCGAGCAAAGATTGAAGTGCTCGAAGACATCATGCCGCCAGAAGGCAAGGCGGAGGAAGTCGAGGCCCTCCGACGAACCATCGCCGCAATGTTCGACCAAGCGATTCGGCTTTCTCCGGGCCTACCAGATGAGCTTAGATCGCTGACCCAAGCGGTGCAAGAAGTCAACGTAATGTCGGACCTCGTTGCCGCGCACATGAGCCTCAACGTCGCCGATAAGCAGCACATCTTGCAGATGACAGATGTGCAGGCACGCCTCCGGGCCCTGCTCGAATTCATGAGCAAAGAAGTTCGAGTCCTCGAGCTTGCGAGCAAAGTGAACAGCGAGGTGAATACCGAGCTGAGCAAAACCCAGCGCGACTACTATCTTCGGGAGCAACTCAAGGCAATTCAGCGCGAGCTCGGCGAGTACGAAGAGCGCGGGGAAGATATTGATGAGCTGCGCGAGCGTATCGATGCCGCCAACTTGCCCGAAGAAGCCTTGAAGGAAGTCAACCGTGAGTTCGATCGATTGCGCCGCATGAACCCAGGTGCGCCAGAGTACACCGTATCGCGAACGTACGTGGACTGGATCGTTTCGATGCCGTGGAATGCGTCAACCGTCGACAATCTGGATCTGGAGCACGTGCAAACCGTGCTCGATCACGACCATTACGGCCTGGAAAAGATCAAGGACCGAATCATCGAATTCCTAGCGGTGCGAAAGGTTAAGACGGATGGAAAAATCCGACAACCGATCCTCTGCCTTGCCGGCCCTCCCGGGGTTGGAAAAACGTCGCTCGGCAAATCGATTGCCAACGCGCTCGGGCGCAAATATGGACGCATGTCCTTGGGCGGAATGCGAGACGAAGCCGAGATTCGGGGCCACCGCCGTACGTACATTGGCGCCCTTCCTGGCCAAGTTGTGCAGCAGTTGAGACGCGCGGAGTCGAAGAATCCGCTGATCATGCTCGACGAGATTGATAAACTCGGCTCAGACTTTAGAGGCGATCCTTCGTCAGCGCTCTTAGAAGTTCTGGATCCTGAGCAGAACAGCACATTTCGCGATCACTACATAGACGTCGCGTTCGACCTCTCGAACGTATTCTTCATCACGACGGCCAACAGGCTCGACACAATTCCCCCTGCACTTCGCGATCGAATGGAAGTGATCGAACTTGGCGGGTACACGGAGGAGGAGAAGACGGAGATCGCGATCCGTCATCTCGTCCCCAAACAGATTGAAGAGCACGGTCTGCGTAAATCGCAGATTGTCTTTGAGCGCGAGGCGCTAACGAAGCTGGTGCGCCACTACACCCGAGAGGCGGGCGTTCGAAACTTGGAACGCGAAATCGGAAGCATCGTTCGCAAGGTAACTCGAAAATTTGCCGAAGGACGCACATCTAAAGTGACGGTAACCCCAACTTTTGTTGAAAAGGCACTCGGTGCACCTCGCTTCGAGCACGACGAGATTGTTGAGCGAGAGCTGAAACCGGGCACCGCCGTTGGCCTCGCGTGGACGCCGGTAGGTGGCGATATCCTCTTCATCGAGACCGCGAAAATGGTCGGACAAAAAGGTCTGACCGTTACTGGACAACTCGGTGACGTCATGAAGGAGTCCGTCTCGGCCGCGCTGAGTTACATCCGTAGCCATGCGACAGAGCTAAAGCTCGCGCCCGACTTTTACGAGAAACTCGAACTTCACGTTCATGTGCCTGCGGGCGCGGTCCCCAAAGATGGGCCCAGTGCAGGAGTTACGATGCTGACTGCCCTAACTTCCCTGCTGACCGACAAACCAGTAAAGGCTCGGCTCGCGATGACAGGAGAAATCACAATCACCGGCCAAGTTCTGCCCGTGGGTGGGATCAAGGAGAAAGTCCTCGCCGCGAATCGGGCGGGAGTTCAAACGCTAATCTTGCCGGAACGCAACGCAAAGGACTACATGGAGGACGTTCCCGCCGTTGTGCGCGCGGGCCTCAAGGTGCACTTTGTCAAAAACGCCGACGAAGTTCTTAAAATCGCGCTCGGGCGCAACTAGGAGGCTGTTGATCAACTCAACAGCCTCCGTTTGGGCATGGATGCCCAAGTCGCGTAGCGCGGTTCTTGAACCGTAGCGCAGCGTTCAAATCGCTGATTTCCACGCAAATCGGCGATTTGCCTTGACGAACGAAGCTGGATGCGGAGTTCGTCAACAGCTTCCTAGGAGGCTGTTGATCAACTCAACAGCCTCCGTTTGGGCATGGATGCCCAAGTCGCGAAGCGCGGTTCTTGAACCTTAGCGCAGCGTTCAAATCGCTGATTTCCACGCAAATCGGCGATTTGCTATGACGAACGAAGCTGGATGCGGAGTTCGTCAACAGCTTCCTAGATCCCAACGCTGTTGTCCTTTAGGGTGTCTGTTACAATGCTTTTGATGCGGAGATTTGTCGGGACATCGGTGGCGGTCGCTTGCACCATTGTTTGTGCCTTCGCACAGGTCGATCTCAAGCTCGTAAGCGTGAAGCCCGTCGGACCAGATGGGACGAGCGCGCCGGTCCTTGGGGGCGCAAGTTACGGTTTGCGCGTCAAATGGACCGTGCCAAAAACGACGAAGCCATACCGCGTCAAATTTGTCGTCGCAGATCGGGTCGGTTACGCTTCCATGAACGGAGCGGCGGGGACTTTCGACCAGTTCCTACTGTTCGGTATGCCGCTTGACGGAGCAATTCCCTACTCTGCGACCCTTGATGTTGATGGAGTTGTCAGCGACCCCGACCGCACGAATAACGTGGCAACCGGCACTTTTACTCCGACGCCACCAGCGGCGGCGATTCAGTACTTTGCCGCAAAGACCCTGGCCGCCAAGCAAGACTTCTCGGTCGTCATCACTAAGCGCGGCGGGTTGACGTCGCTTGCTACTTTCTTTGGTGCGCCAAGCACCGGCACGTCCCAGAGCGTACTGGCGCTGGCGGGACCGAACAATTCGGCGGCCGTGACCACCTCGCCATTTAGCCAACCGGCCTACGCAACGATCCTCAAGCCCGTGCCGATCGGGCTGGCGGTATGGGCTCAGAGCGAAAGCTACAAGGTGACCGCATCGTCGGTGATGATCAATGCAGGCAAATTGACCGACACTTGGGCGGCTCTGGGTTCCCTGAACTCCTCAATCAGCATTTACATCGCCCCCGAAGCTTGGATTCCATCCACCAATGCGTCGGTCGTCGCGTACGCCAAGGCCAACTTGCCCGCGAACTACCAAACTTCGATGCTGCCAATTCAGGCGGCCCGCGCTTTGTATCAGGCCGTAGTCCGTGACCTCTCCTACACGCTCGTTTGGAGCGGAACCGCACTCGACGCGTTGACCACAAAAAAAGGCAATTGCGGCGCGTTTAGCAGCCTCTACGTCGCCTGTCTCCGCTCGATCGGAATCCCGAGTCGACCGGTCTGTGGTTATCTCGTCGGCACGGATCAGTTTCATTGCTGGACGGAGATGTACTTGCCTTCCGCAGGCTGGATACCGCAAGATCCCACGTTCGCAAACGCAATTTGTGAAAACGGCAGTTTCGCCTACTACTTCGGCGTTGTACCGGAGATGAACCTCCGGGCTTCGGTTAGCCGGGCGGCCACAAACAGCGCTTCGGGCTACGTGATCAACTCAATTTTGCAGCAACCGTGCTACTTCTACACGTACTCCGGAGTCGCGCCTGTGATCAGCTACACATCGCACGCCACCCTGACCGTCCGTTAAGATCGACTCATATCGCGCAAAAAGTCCTAAATCGTCGGACCCGCCGGTACGACAATTAAAGGGTGTCCAGTTCAACTTCCAGACCACGCGTCGCCTGTATCATCGGCACTCGGCCCGACGCCATCAAGACGGCCCCCGTTATTTTGCGACTCCACGAGCTCTCGGATGTTGTCGAGCCCCTAACTTTGAGCACAGGTCAGCATCGGGAAATGTTGGACCAGGTGCTGCACACTTTCAGCATCAAGCCAGACGTTGACTTAGGCCTGATGCGGCACGGTCAGACCCTTGCCGAAATGAGCGCCCGAGCGCTGGAGGGCCTCGACAAAGCCTTCGAGAAGTTCAAGCCGGACTTTGTGATGGCACAAGGCGACACCACGACAACGTTCATCGCGAGTCTAGCTGCGTTTTATCGCCGCATCCCATACGGACACATTGAGGCGGGCTTGCGGACGGGAAATATCAACAATCCCTTCCCAGAAGAGTTCAACCGCGTTGCAAGCGCGATTATCAGCGAGCACCATTACGCTCCAACTCACGTAAGCGCGGGCAACCTTGCCCGCGAAGGTTACACTCGCAACGTTTTTGTCACCGGAAACACCGGGATCGACGCGGTCTTCCAGGTTGCCGACCGCTTTGACCAGACGTGGTTCCCAGACCATGCGGGTCGAGTGATCCTCCTGACCACCCACCGCCGCGAGAATTGGGGCGAACCGCAGCGAGACATCGCGGCCGCGTGCCGAGAAATTTTGGATGCCTTCCCCGACACGTTGCTGGTCGCCGCGATGCACAAGAATCCAATCGTTCGCGAATCACTGCAGCCCGCCCTCGGCAATCATCCGCGAGCTCACTTGATCGAGCCGCCCGAATACGAACAGTTTGTGAAGCTGATGCAGCGCGCAGATCTCATCTTGAGCGACTCGGGCGGAGTGCAAGAAGAGGCGCCCGCGTTCGGCATTCCCGTACTTGTGCTGCGCGATACCACCGAACGTCCGGAAGGCGTTACTTCTGGAGCGTCCAAGTTAATTGGGACCAATAGGGAGCGCATCGTCGCCGAAGCAACGGATATGCTAAACAAACAAGCTTCGGAAAGGCGTGTTGCAAGTCCCTACGGTGACGGAAGGGCGGCGCGACGCATCTGTGCGCACGTGCTGGATTACTTTGGCATTGCTCATGAACCCGAGGCCGAATGGACCGAGGGTTTACGAGCAGTTGCTTAACAATTACGTTTTTTCTACTCAGGGCGATTGGGACACGACGACACTCACGAACAATGGCGAGCAAGTTATGGCATCGCGATTGTTCGTGCAGTACCGTGCGTTGCACGGTGACAACCAAGGCAATCCTGGCGCGGGCGAAGTCACCGCGGTCTGGTTCGACCAGGACAATCCTGAGGAAGAGATCGGTTTCTTTCCTGGCATGTTGACGATCGACGTACCTCGACATAAGATCGAAATCGTCAACCGGGACCCACATTTCACGTTTGAGCTCACGCGAATCGCTTATCAGGGCATCGAAGTGACTCCGAGCATCTCCGAGATTTTTCTCGAGATCGACGCCGACAAGAACGTTGTTCAGGGTTGGATTGGTATTTATCAGACCCACCGAAATAACGATATCGAAACTTTTACGATTCTGTGACCGTTTTCACCTATTGGAACCTATGAAATCACGAACTCTTTTCATCGCGACCCTGCTTGCCATCGTTAGCTTGGTTGCGCCACTCGATGCGCTCGCCCAGCGCCGAGGCGGCTCCTTCGGAGGCGGCGGACGTTCGTTCGGCGGCGGCGGCACCCGGTCATTCAGCGGCGGCGGTTCACCTCGGAGCAGCAGCTCTTTCAACCGTGGCGGTTCCTTCGGTGGTTCGCGAACGCAAACCCGGTCGTCTTCGTCCACGGGCTCGCCTTTCCGCCCGACCGCACCGCCCATCGTTCGCAACACGAATCCGGGATACACCCAGCACAACACGTACATCAATTACGGTGGGTACGGCCGCGGTTACTACCACACGTATGGTGGCTGGGGCGACTACAGCTACGGTTGGGTTCATCCGGCTTGGTATTTCTGGACACCGTTCCACCCAGCCTTTTATTACAACCCACCGATTTATCAGAACGGATACTACGAACCGGGCGGATTCAGCTTCTTCAAGTTGATGCTTGGCATGGTTCTCGTGTTCTTCTTCGTCTGGCTCATCTGGCGGATATTTGTGCCTCGACAGACCGTGATTTACACCCAGCCTGGCCCTCCAGACGTTTGGTAACGCAGTGGTCTCCCGCCTGCTTCGTTAAGAGATAGCCTCGTGGGTGGATGCCTCTAGGCGGCTGTTGATCAACTCAACGGCCTCCGTTTGGGCATGGATGCCCAAATCGCGAAGCGCGGTTCTTGAACCGTAGCGCAGCGTTCAAATCGCTGATTTCCACGCAAATTGGCGATTTGCCATGACGAACGAAGCTGGATGCGGAGTTCGTCAACAGCTTCCTAGGAGGCTGTTGTTCAACTCAACAGCCTCCGTTTGGGCATGGATGCCCAAGCCGCGAAGCGCGGTTCTTGAACCGTA
>JBBRML010000112.1:0-9214 GCA_038230855.1 Fimbriimonadales bacterium
TAATAAACGATAAAATGGCGTGAGCGCCACCCAGGCACCTCGCGGACGGTGCCGCGAAACGCCAAAAAACAATGTGCAGACAAACACTTAGGAACGACGTTCCGGTAGCGAGGAATCTCGCTTTATCTTGCCGTCATCTTCTTCGTCCTCACCTGCTGTTATCGCCGGAGAACAACTACGCTATAGCACTACTACGCGGCATTACGATCTCTCGGAATATCTGTCGCTGATTCGCAAGGCAAAGGGGGGAAACGGCTGCACGCGCGGTGCGGAGAAACTGCGCGACAACGACGGGCAAATCGCATCTCCGGAACGCCGCCGCGACGCACAGGCCGGGATCATCGGTCTGCATTGATCGGAAACACAAGCCGTCAATCTTCATCCCGACAAATGGATCGGGAACCATTGTCATGCCCGCGACCGATTGGACAAGCGCGAGCATCGATTCGCACATGAGAACACCATGACCTATGCCACATCTCGTCGCGATCGATGCCGCCGGTCTGGACCGCTGCGGCTGCAAATGAGCATCGATCTCGTCGCGAAGCAGGGCGCTCGGCTGCATCGCGCTTGGCATCTCGAACGCAGACACCGCTGTTTCTGCTCACGACGGGCTGCCGCGTCGCGCGACCGATCGAGATCGGCACCGCCGCGACGTGCGTCAATACGAAAGCGTCGGGCGGCCTCAGTCATCCTATCGGACGACCGAACCCTTGACTTACAATGAGATCATAGGCGATCTCAGGGGCAGAAGACACGATCAGCGTGTAACGGGGGTAGCTATGGTCGGCTGTACTGGATGATATGACGCAAGCCAATGTCCAGAAAGCGCCGACGCGCCAGCGCGCGATTACTCAAGCTTACAAGACCGGTTATGGAAAAATGTTCCATGGTCGGATCGAAGATGCGTTAGAAGACGCGGCATTTCAACGCCTTAAGGGTCGAGTCAATCTCATCGTGACTTCCCCTCCCTTTCCGCTCGTCCGGAAAAAGCGATACGGCAACGCTACCGGGGAGGTGTATCTAGAGTGGCTTGAGGCACTTGCTTCACCGTTGACTGATCTCCTGACCGATGACGGGTCCATCGTGATCGAGATAGGAAATGCGTGGGAACCCGGCGTCCCGGTCATGTCGACGCTCCCGTTAGAGGCACTGCTCGCGTTCAAGAAGGCCGCGAAGTTGAACCTTTGCCAGCATGTGATTTGTCATAACCCGGCCCGGCTGCCGAGTCCTGCCGCATGGGTAAATTTGAAGCGCTCGCGGCTGAAGGACTCCTTTACCCACGTCTGGTGGCTCTCAAAGTCTGAGGAGCCGAAGGCGGATAATCGCCGCGTTCTGAATCCCTATAGCAAGGATATGCGTAACCTTCTGAAATCTCAGAAATACAATGCAGGAGCTAGACCGTCTGGGCATGTGATTTCGGAAACTGGGTTTCTGAAAGATCATGGTGGAGCGATCTCCGCCAATGTTCTTGAACTAAACGACGGCGGAGGGCCGGAGTCTCTACTGAAGTTTTCTGGAACGTCATGGGATTCGAATTATCGAGAATATTGCAAGCGACTAGAGATTCCCGCGCATCCGGCGCGTATGCAGTCGTCTTTGTCGGCTTTTTTTATTCAGTTCCTGACCGAACCGGATGATCTTGTCTTCGATCCCTTTGCAGGTTCAAACACCACTGGTGCGGTCGCCGAAAATGTAGGGCGGCAGTGGATCGGCGTCGAGGCGGATCGAACTTACGTCGATGGGTCACGCGGCCGTTTTGAAATCTTCCGGGAGATCGACCAAGCTGCGCCGGAACCAAATTAGATGCCTGCTGCTATCAAGCATAATCTGGACCACGACGCGTTCGGGAAGATTCGGCAAGCTGGCTCCGCCGCAGGTTTAAAGACCGAAAAACAGACGTTCATCGGCGATCTCGCGGAGTTTGATTTCGAGACAGAATATCGCTCGTTGAAAGAGAATCCCGCCGCATCCTTTTATCGACCGTGTCTCCTGAACTCCACCACCTACAAGCGAGCGGTGGGGTATTTTCGCTCGTCGGTTTATCTGGTTATTGGCCCGAGCGTTATCGAGTTTGCGCGCCGTGGTGGGAAGATAAGTCTCATCTGTTCGCCTGAATTGTCGCCAGAAGACATCGACGGGATCGCAGCGGGCTACGGAAAGCGTAGCGAGATCGTTGAGAAACGACTCATTGCTGACATCGACCGACTTCTAGCCGAAAGCGAGACGTCTTATGCGACACAAATCTTGGCGACGCTGATTTCTTCGGGTGCGCTGGACATTAAAGTGGCGCTTCGCGCCGACCGCAAGGGTATCTACCATGAGAAAATAGGAGTGTTTCTCGATGGTCTCGGGAACAAGGTCAGCTTCAAAGGGTCCGCGAACGAGAGCTGGAGCGGCTGGCACTCGGAAGGAAATTTCGAGTCCATCGAGGTGTTTTGCGGTTGGCGTGGCGGGCTCGAAAAAGAGCGCATTCGTAAACACGAAGATCATTTTGACGCGCTTTGGTCGGAGAAGGACGCCGATGTCGAGGTCTTTGCCTTTCCTGATGGCGCTGTCCGGCACTTGAAGATGGCAGCTTTGAAGGGGGGGCTGGACGCCGTGGAAACGCTTCCAACCGAGCCGCGCGAACACAAGCGTTCCGCGCTTCCCCACCAGACAACTGCGCTTGATGCATGGGCGGCCAAAGACCACCGGGGGATTCTCGAACATGCGACCGGGGCCGGAAAAACCTTCACGGCGATCCTCGCTATCCGCGAGCATACCGACGCGGGCGGCCCATGCATTGTGCTTGTCCCCAGTCGGCTCTTGCTGGAACAATGGGCTGACGAGCTTCGCTCGGAGATACCCCGTGCCGCACTGCTCGTTGCCGGCGGAGGCCACAATCGTTGGAGGCAATCGAAACGACTCCAAGGCATGACGGCTGACGATTCTTCCCTTGGCGGTCGGATCATCCTCGCGACAATGCAAACGGCCGCGACCGATGCCTTCCGCTCCCAACTTTTGGAAGGCCGTCATCTCCTGGTGGTCGTCGATGAAGTTCACCAAATCGGTAGCCCGCATAATTCGCGATTCCTGGGTGTCGATGCGGGGCTAAGGTTGGGCCTTAGTGCCACACCGAAACGCTACGGTGACCCCGACGGGACCGAACAAATCATGCGGTATTTCGAGGGGGTGGTGCCCCCGCCGATCACGCTGATCGACGCGATCAAAGCGGGACGCTTGGTGGAATACGAGTATTATCCGCATCCCATCAATCTGACCGCCACCGAGGCTGATGACTGGCGAACAATCTCAACCTCTATAAAACACGAGATGGCGAGGCTGAAAGAGGATGAACATGGCAAGCGAGCGCTCAGTGAGCGGGCCAAAATGCTCCTCATCAAGCGGTCACGTGTTGCGAAAAAGGCCAGCAAGAAGGTTGACCTCGCGCGTGAGGTGGTTCGCGAAGCGTATGAGGAAGGGCAACACTGGCTGATCTACTGCGAAGACTCAGACCAGCTTTCGCAAGTGATGGAGGTTCTCAAGGCTGACGGGCACGCCCCCACAGAATACCACTCGTCGATGCAGGGCGACAGAGATGCTACGATGGCCTGGTTCCGCACCTTCGGAGGCCCGCTCGTTTCAATTCGTTGTCTTGACGAAGGCGTAGATATTCCCGCTGTGTCTCACGCCTTGATTCTGGCATCCTCACAAAATCCCCGCCAATTTATCCAGCGGCGCGGTCGCGTTCTGCGGAAAACGCCGGGCAAGCATCTCGCTGTCATCCACGACGCCATTGTGGTGCCTTTAAGCCTTGAGGACGAGCCGGATCAAACCTCTCTCCTGAAGTCAGAACTGCTACGTTCGATCGAGTTCGCCGATAACGCTGTTAACAAAATGGCCGCTGCCGAGCTTCGGAATATTAGCGCCAATCTCGGCTTTGACACGGCCGATCTGAGTGACGTGGGGATAGAGGACGAGGAAGACGATGGAGAATAGCGACGATCTTGCCCTCGAGACTTTGCTGGCGGTTCGGCTGGAAATTGCCCCCGATCTGGATGAGGATTTGCTTCGGCGGTGCTACGAAATACAGAAGAAACATCAATTTGCTCGCGAGCGATCTCACTCTGCCCAGGCGATGGATCGGCTCATCGAAGACCGCGTCAACGCACTTGTCGCGACGAGCGGTAAGGAAGGTGTCTCTTGATGAAGCTTCATAGCATCACGATGAAGAACTTCATGCCTTACAAGGGCCAAGCTCGTGTGGAGTTTCCGCAAGACGAGTTCAGAAATGTCATGCTCGTTTTCGGCGACAACATGCGAGGGAAAACGAGCCTTTTGAACGCGCTGCGCTGGGGCTTCTACGAGCGCGCGGTCGGGCGTCATTCCACGACGATCCCGCTCCACGAAATTCTTAATAAAGAAGCGGCCCTTGAAGAGGATTGGACCGTAGAAGTCCACATTGAGTTCGAGGCGAATGGCCATACCTACGACCTCCGCCGCCGCGCCGAGAAGAGAGCCGCTGTGGCTATCCCGCAGCGACCTGAGGATTTTCAGGCCCAGGTTTTTCTCCGGAAGGACGGGATTCCGGTTCAAGGTGATCTGGTGGAAGCAGAAATCAACGGCATAGCTCCGCAACAAGTCTCGCGATTCTTTCTCTTCGATGGCGAATTGCTGGGCGAGTACGAGATGCTCTTGATCGAAGGCAGCGATCAAGGTCGACAGATCAAAGAGGCCATCGAACAGGTGCTAGGTGTTCCGGCCCTGATTCATGGCAGGGACGAACTCGGGACTCTCCTGAAGGCAGCTCGCAAGACTCAACAGCAGGATCTTCAACGCGTGGCTGGGCTGGAGCAACATGCGCAACAGCAGGCGGAACTCACCTCGCGGCAGGAATCCTACGAGCGCGACCTGGGTGCTTTGCAAGGGCAGTTGGAAACCGTGCGCGCTGATCGCATGGTCCTCGACGACGAGATTGAGGCGGCGCAATCGATCCACGCCGCGAAAAGCAGGTTGGACGCTCTCACCGACCGACAGAAGCAGATCGAGGACTATCGCGACCAAAAGAAGATTCAGCGTCTCGATCTGCTGTCTCTCTCATGGCGCGACTTGATCGAGATCAAAGTTTCTGTCCGGCGGGAGCAGATGGAGAAGGAGCGGCGCGACCTCAACCAGCAAATGAAGCGCGAAGCGGGCGTCGAGACACAGATTGCCCAACTCGAAAAGCTGCTGGATACCAAGGAATGCCCCACCTGCCGACAGAGCCTCGGGGATGAGCGTCGAGCGGAGATTGGGGCCGATCTCGGCCGACTTCAGGGTGAGCTTGCTCGATTTAAGGACAACACCGAAACACTGCAAAGCCTGTCCGCCCAGATTGAAGCGTTGGGCAAGATCAAAGGAGTTAGCGCGCGAGATCGCATCGCCCAGATCGATCGCGATCTGCAAGGCCACGAAGTCGAACTCACAAAAATTGAGAACGAAGGTGCCAAGCTCCGCGACGAAATCGAAGGCTATGACACCGCCGAGATCGCCCGCAAGCGGGCACTGCGCGACGCCAAACTTCAAGAGGAAGCGACCCTCCAGAAGGACATTATCGCCCGCAAGAAGGATGTCGATAAGGTCAAGGGCGACCTTGCGGTAGCACAGCGGACGATTGAGGGGCTTACACAAACGCGAAGCCAGCGGAGCACCATCAAGGCAACAGTTTGCACAGAATTGGAGACCGTATTTAATCAAAGCATTGAGCGATTGAGGGATCGTCTACGTAAAGCTGTTGAGAAGCGGGCGACTGAGGCTTTCCGTGAAATGACGACGCAAAAAGCCTATCAGGGGCTGGAGATCAATCAGAGCTACGGGCTGAGCATCCTGGACGAACAAAACCACAAGGTGACGGTGCGGAGCGCCGGTGCCGAACAGGTCGTGGCGCTGTCCCTGATCGATGGTCTCAACCGGACCGGCCGCGCGGCCGGTCCGGTTGTGATGGATACGCCCTTTGGCCGGCTCGATCTCAAGCACAGGGACAACATTCTTACCTATCTTCCCACGGTAACAAGTCAGTTCGTGCTGCTGGTCCACAGCGGCGAAATTCGGCCTGAAACGGACTTGATCGCGTTGTCACCGCGGATCGGAGCGGTCTATCACATCCGGGAAATCAATCCTCGGCATTCGGTCGTCGAAAGGCAGGTGGCATGAGTACCTCAGAGCCCACGATGATAGGCGTGTCTGAAGCCACCCACGCCAAGCTCAAACGTCTGAAGGAGGACGGTCATTTCAAAGAAATGGCCGACGCATATCGTTTTGCGATTGGGCTGGCCTTGGCGCAGGGAAGCACACCGCCGGAGATTTCCTCCCAGACGGTTTTCAGTGTCGCCACCATCGATCCCGACCAGTCCATAAAGAACGCCATCCAGACCATCCTCAGCGACAAAGTGGAGGGCATCCCGATCTATCGGATGGCGGAGCGGCTGGCGGATTGGGGAATCCAAGAGCTTTCCGCGCAAGCTGACCGAGGCGAGATCGACATTGTAGCCATTTTTGACCAGCTGAAGGTGGCGGGTTCGCCTGAATGACTCGGCCGATCCGCGCGTTCATGATGATACGCGGCGGCCCGGACGACTGGACCGTCAGCGTTTGTCGGGACTTGGAGGCTGTTCTGGATGCCTGGATAGGAGGCACTCCCTCCGAGCGGACGGGCGTTCTTCACATCGGCTTTGACCGGCCCCCCTCGACGGCATTCGAAGCAGTTGCCCAAGCATATCCTGACCGCCTGCTCGTAACGGCCTCTGCCAAATTCGGCTTGCCGCAGGGCTACGAGGCATCGGCATGTCCCATCGACTATGTCGGGAATCTTCCCATTCACCTTGGAACACGTGGCTGGGGCTACGTCGTCGATGAAGCTGAGCTTCCGGCGGAACCAATGCTCCAGACTCGGCCTCCCAGTCGCGATGCTTCCGGCTGGGTCGCAAGCTTCCTCGATCTTAGGCCCGATCTTGCCGACGCGCTATCTCAGGTCGGCATTTTTGACGACGCATCCTACCTTAACGCGGAAAGCGGCCTGCCGTGGGAATCCCGCTACAAAACCGGCGTCTTTCGTTTTCGCGCTATCATAGGAGAACAGGATCACGATCCCTGCGCTATTGCGCGCGCAGCGCCACCGTGGCTGGGAGAGCGTTTGATCGAGACAATCGACTTCTCCGTTCGCGTTGCCAACGTCTTCGCCACTCAAGACGTTAAAACGGTCGCAGACATTCAGAAGTTCGATCTTTCCCAACTTCTGGATATCCCAAATTTCGGGCGCAAATCGGCCAACGATCTCAAGGTATCGCTTCTGAGCGCCCTGGAAGATGGGCCGTTCAACGTCAACGCCAAGATCGAAAGAGCGGGCACTGAGAGCCTTCGCGTTGAACTCCATCGGACACTTGCCACGCTCGAAGAGCGTGAACGTGACATCCTCACCAGACGCATGGGCCTTGGCCGCCCCTCAGAGACTCTCCAGACGATCGCCGACGACTACGACATCACCCGGGAGCGCATCCGCCAGATCGAAAGCAAAATCGTCAAGCGGCTGATTAGGGAAGCCTATTGGGACGACCTCCTTGCGGGAAAGTTGGATGCCCTCCTCCTTGGCCGGGAGTTTCCGCTTCCGGTCCTTGGCGTGGAGGCGGTCGATAAGTGGTTTGCGGGCGTATCGGAATGGCCCGGTGCGCTGCGGTACATTCTGACCAACTTCTGTGGGGATCGCGTAGGCATCGTTCAAATCGACGGCGTTGATTACTTCGGCTTTCTCCAACAGTCCGATTGGGATGCGGCTCTTGGCGAAGCAAGCCGCATCCTCAACTATGGCGCAGGCGAAAAATGGACTGACGATCATTGCAGGGCGGTTGTCGGCCCGCTCATCAAAGAGAGCGCCAGAGAGTTTCGCGGACTGTTTTACGAGAAGGCCGCGAAGCACTGCCATTTCGCAGAAGACGAAAAAGGACAGCGCACTCTAGTCGCCTATGGTCGTGGTGCGGAGCAGGTGGTCGAGGCTGTTCTTTCCGACGCGGAGCGTCCATTGCACTACTCGGAAATCGCAGAACGCGCGTCCGTGAGGCAGGGTCGGCTGATCGATATCCGGCGCGCACATAATGCTGCCGCGACTGTAGGCGTTCTGCTTGCGCGCGGCACCTATGGACTTGAGAAGCACATCGATCTCTCGATTGAGGACTCGAGCCTCATTCGTGACGAAGCCGAAAGCGTCGTCCTCGCTGGTCCGAAAGACCGACAATGGCACTCCGCGGAGATTCTTTCAGCGTTGCTGGAGCGCGACATTCCGACTGCGTCCCTCGACAAATACAAGGTCGATTTCCTGCTGCGTGGATCAAAGGCACTGCAACGCCTCGGCCGCATGACATGGGTCGAGGCCGATCAAGACATGGGGACAGTGTCCGACCGCATCGACATCCGTCGGGCCATTATCTCGCTCGTCCAAGAGGCGGGAAGGCCCCTGACGACGGGCAAAATACACCAGCGACTAGTAGCTTTGCGCGGTGTCAACGCGACCTTTCAGATCGGGGCTGTCGATCCACTCATCAGGCTTGGCACCGGCCTGTGGGGCCTGAATGACCGCGACCTTCCGATCAAGCGCGACGATCAAGCTGCGCTGATTGAGGACTTGGTGATAACTTTGCACAAGAAGGCGAGTGGTGTTCATGTCTCGGAAATCGAAACTATTGCGCCGCAGGCTTGGCCGGGTCTGACTGCGAAAATGATATTCAGCTTGGCGAGTCTTGATGAACGGTTGCGTGTTGGGGCCGGTCAGTATCTCTACCTCGCCGAATGGGGCAGTCCGCGACGGGAGACGTTATTAGAGGCCATTCGTCATGTGTTGTGCGAAGCGACTGAGCCGCTGACTCTTGAAAGCATAGCGGCGCTCACTGAGCGACGCTTGGATCGTAGGCAGCTGAAGGGAGGTGTCTCAGCGTGCCTTCAATCCCTCGACGCCAGTTTCGATCCGATTTACCGCACCTGGATGTTCTCGAAGGGCGAAGCGGATCAGGCTGACGAGGACGATTTCGCGGCGGAAGCAACTGAATACGAGCAAGGCTCGAACATCGAAGCGCGAGATTGACGGCCGTTCACGCGGAGCGCGTCATAGTGCTACAGCGTAAACGTAGTTATCATCTTCGTCGGTCGTGGCCCGCCACAACAATTGCGTAGGCTACGAAGCGTGCGGCGCGCTTGCGTGATTGTA
>JBBRML010000113.1:0-9062 GCA_038230855.1 Fimbriimonadales bacterium
CGGTCGCCACGACGTACGTTCGGTCACTTTTCGCGACGAGAGTAATGGGGATCTCTGGAGCGCCGTCGATGATAAACCCGAAACTGTTCGCGGGACCGTAGTCATCCTCTTCGAACCTCATCGCGAGCGAGCGACCAGAGAATCGAAAATTGAATCCAGTTGCAGAGTAGTAAAAGCTCGCCGCATCGGCCTGTCCGAACCCGATTCGTCCGTAGTATTGGAGTTTCGGATCATTGTGGGCGATCCAGATCGCGTCCGGATCAACCCGGGTTTGTATCCAAATTGATGTTGCCGCCAGTGCGATCGAGATCATGCCCTGACGTTACCACGACTTGCCGGCGCGCTGAAGCCGCTAACGATCAACCACGATCGGCCAGCGATTGCTTTCCGCCCCGTGTTTTCCGGCAGGACGCTCGGAGAGGCAATTCGAGCTAACAGTCCCACAAATCAAGCCAGCTCGAGGCACCGTTCCAGAGGAAGACCTGGCCCTTGATCAGTCGACATCCGCGGTCAATTTTAGAGATCGCCGCCATATCGTCAGAAGTCAACTCGAGAGTCTCAACCGCCCGCAGCATGGGCTCAAATTGGGCGCGTTTTACGGAGAACGGGATCGGAATGGAGCCGCGCTGAACCTGCCACAAAACGCAGACAACGGCGGGTGTCACGTCCATGCGCTTTGCGATTTCGAGAATAACTTCGTCCTCGACGTCAACCGTGTCTGTACTGGTTCGGTCCCGTTCGGGTCGACTTGGCGAGCCTATCGGGCTGTAGCCGATCGGTTGTATGCCGTTTGCCCGGCAAAACTCGAAGAGCTTCGTTTGTTGGAAATGCGGGTGCATCTCCAACTCGTTCGCGAAGGGCTTGACCGAGGCGTCGGCCAAAACGCCGCTAAGCTTGGAAACGGTCATGTTTGACGTTCCAATATTTCGAACAAGCCCCCGCTCGGTCAGCGCCTCCATCTGCGCCCAGGTTCGCATGTATCGGTCGTGAACGTACGGCACAGCATGAGGATCACGAGAATCCACCGTGACGCCCTGAGCGTGATGATTGGGAAATGGCCAGTGAACTAAATACAGGTCGAGGTAGTCAAGCCCGAGGTCGCGCAAAGACTGCTCGCACGATTCTGCGACCGCGTCATGCTTGTTGTTCCAAACCTTCGAAGTCACCCAAACCGCGTCACGGCGGATGCCGTCGGTCTGCACATCGGCAAGGGCGCCACCAACCTCGACTTCGTTTCCGTACACCGATGCACAGTCGAAATGCCGGTAACCGACCGCCGCCGCCTCCCGAACTGCCGCCGCTACCTGAGCCGGAGAGTACTTGTCAGAACCGAACGTGCCTAGGCCGATTTTCGGAATCGTCAACGTGGATTCTCCATCGCGTGCCGCAACCGCTGCTCAGCCGCATCGGACCAATAACCGCACTCAAGCCGGAAAAGAATTGACGTGTACGGAATTTTTGTCGCTGTCTTGACGACGAGGATGGTGTATTGCTCGGAGACCTCAGCGAGTCGCGTCAAGATTTCCGCGTGATTCAGCACTTCCTGCTCATGATGCTTCAACAACTCATCGATTTTCGATCGGATGCTCGCGGCACCGGGGGCATCCGCGTCCGTCACGAAGTTGATTTCTTTCGCTATCACCGGTACGACCCGAACATGCCCGAGGGTCCGAACGACTTTCATCACCTCCGAAGCGACTTCGACGACCCCTGTCGCTTGTTCCAAGGTATGCACGTCTATCCCGCGCGGTACTTGGACAGGAAACGCAGCATCGGCGACGACAACCCAGTTGCGGTGACCAAGTCGTTTCAGTTTTTCTCTCAAATCAGCTAAATGCATCGGTTCTATTCTTCGAATCTAATTCGGAATGAGGCGGCGAGATTATCAGGGAGATTCTCCGGCACCGTGATAAGCAGGCCGGTTTCGTTTTGCTGGAAGTCACAAGAGTGTTGTGTGCTGACTAATTCTACTTTTTGGATCCGTCGCGAATCATGCAAGTTTCCCGAAGACAAAGCCCGAATTTGGACCGAGCTTTCTGGCGGTGCGAGCGTGGTCGCGTAAAGCGTACTACCGCGAGTCGTGAACCGGATATCCTCGGCGGTGAAGCCCCACGGCTTGCCGTCTTTGAACTGGCCCGATTCCACGACAGTTGGACCTTCACCGTAGATCTTCCATGGTCGGGTCCCGTAGATTGCCTCGCCGTTCAAACTCAACCACGCCCCGATCGTGTTCAGAATGGCCCTGTCTTCGTCCGGGATCGAGCCATCCGCCCGCGGACCAATGTTTAGGAGCAGAGCGCCGTTCTTGCTGACGATATCGATGAGGTCGTACAGCAACGAGTCGGCAGGCTTGTAATGCATTGGGTTAACGTGAGACCAAGAATTAGTTGCCACCGCCGTGTCAGTTTGCCAAAACTGCGGACGAATGTCGGCGAGCTGACCGCGTTCCACGTCGAAAACGGCGGTTCCGTCGGGATAGGCGTGATGCTTGTAATTGATCGCAACTTCCTGTCCCCATTCAGCACCGCGATTGTAGTAGTAGCTTGCAAAGCGTTGCAAGTACGGCTCAAACTCGGGCTGCTCAATCCACCAGTCAAACCAAACGATCGCGGGTCGGTAGTTGTCGACCAACTCGACCGTTCGTGCAAGCCAATCTTCCATGTATTCCGGGCTTGGCGGGTTCAGGCCCTTTTCGAACTTACCGGGGTGCGCAGGGCCGTAGAAATCTTGGAAGGTTGCTTCTTGGACATCGGAAGGAAATTCTCGACCTCCATTCATGAAGAACCAATGCTCCGCGCGGTGAGAGGACACTCCGAATGTCATGCCGTGCTCGCGAACTTCGCTCGCGAGCTCACCAACAATATCGCGTTTCGGACCCATCTCGGCGGAGTTCCAAGGGTTGAGTTTGGTGGCGTACATTGCAAAGCCGTCGTGATGCTCGGCAACAGGCATGACGAACTTCGCTCCCGAGGTAGCGAAAAGCTGCGCCCATTCTTTCGGGTCAAACTTCGGGGCCAAGAACTGTGGGATGAAATCCTTATAGCCAAATTGCGTGTGTGCACCGAACGTCTTGAGATGGTGTTCGAACTCGGATGTGCCCTGGATGTACATGTTTCGGGCATACCACTCGTTGCCGAACGCGGGCACGCTGTAGACCCCCCAGTGGATGAAGATGCCGAATTTGGCGTCTTGGTACCACTCCGGAACTTGGTAAGCACGAAGCGACTCCCAAGTTGGTTCGTATGGCCCGGGCGGATTTGGTGTGATCATTGGTTCATCTTGAAGCGTTTTGGAGGTTGGCGACAACCCGTTGTGGCAGTCGGCGAGTCGACCCCGACTTTTCAGCGTCGGGCAACCGCACTAATCCGCAATTGACTGCCAGCGGCACGAGACCCCATCTCGCACAACGCGGCCGAGTCCGAAGAAAGGGGTATGGGGAGAGCCAACGACCAATCTTTCGTTCTCAGCGCGACCAACCGCCGCGATACGAGTGGTTGCGGCGAGTTCTGGATTGGAGTCGAAGCGAATACTCCATTCGGGATGCGAGACCTGGCATGGGGAGTGCCAAGTGTCGGCCAGAATCAGGGCCACTCCATCCACAAGCACGCTCGTCGCGGCATCGCGATGGCCGGGAGTTAGCCACAGCCTAACCCCCGGAACGACCTCGCCGTCGTCCTTTATCACATCGAGACGTCCCTGCTCAACCAACGGAACAATTCGAGCGGCGAATTGTTCCGCTCGAGATTCGTCATCACGAAAGCCTTCGAATTCCGAGCGTCCGATCACGTATCTGGCGTTTGGATAGACGGCCTTACCATCTTGCACTCCGCCTCCAACGTGATCGAGGTCGCGGTGTGTCAGCACAACATAGTGAACATCTTTCGGCTCAATCCCTGCCTCTTTCAATCCAGTCAGGAGCAGAGCACCCGCCGAATCGATCGGAATGCCTGTGTCGATAAGGATGAGCTTGCCCCCTCTCCGCACCGCGAAAATGTTCTGGGTGAAGCGCAGATCGTTCGCCGTTTCGCCGAAGTTTTCCGGTTGCGCTGCTCGTGCCGCTTCGAGGTCCTTCGGAATAGCCGTGGGAAACATTTCTGCGGCGTTAGCGATTCGGTCGGGCTGCGCCTGAATCGAAATCAATTCGCAATCGCCAACCGAAGTCACAAGGAAAGGCATGGCGGCGAGTTTACAGTGTTTCAGTTTTGGAACGACGCCGCCGCAATTTTGCGCGTCACTTACGAGTCAGACCGTTACACAGCGCCGTGCTGCCCGACGTCCAAATCCGACTCGGAAAAAATGAAAAGGGCCCTCCCCGAATCGGGAAGGGCCAACCAGTAGCTGGAACCTAGCCCTTGATCTTCAAGTCCGCGCTTTCGCGGTAGTAATCGCCCATCAGGTGCTCACAGAAATACTCCATCAGCAACTGGGTGAAGTACGGCTGCATATCCGCGTAACCGTGCTGCTTGCCCGGCATAAGCATGAAGTCGAACCGCTTGCCCGCCTTGATCAAGGCGTTCACCAGTCGAATCGTGTTCGCCGGGTGCACGTTATTGTCCATGTCGCCCGTCACGAGCAGCAGTTTGCCCTTCAGGTTCGGGGCAACCTCGATGTTCGTCGGCACGTGAATCGTAAACTTCGTTCCGTTCAGGAAGCTCTTCACCTCCGTCAAGCCGTGGTGCTGCTCGCTCCAGTTCTGGTTATAGATGTTGTTGTCGTGGTTGCCTGACGACGAAACCGCGACCTTGAAGAAGTCGTTGTACGGCGTGACCATCAACGCCGCGGATGACATGAAGCCGCCGCCCGAGTGACCGAAAATGCCGACCTTATCGATGTCGATCCACGAATACTTGGCCGCGAGTTGCTCCACGGCGACCTTCTTATCCTCAAGGCCGTAATCGCGCAAGTTGTAATAACCGTAGCTGTGATAGGCCTTCGATCGTGAGGGATTGCCGCCGCGATTGCCGACCTGGATCACGATGAATCCAAGATTCGCCAGCCGCTGAGTTGTCGAGAAAGCTGAAAACGTCGCTTGTACCGACTCCGTTTGTGGGCCAGGATAAACGTTCAATACGATCGGATACTTTTTCTTCGGATTGAAGTCGAACGGCTTCCACATGTCGCCGTAAATGTCGGTTACGCCGTCACCGCCCTTGACTACAAACATCTCCGCAGGTTTCCAGCCTGCCTCGTACAAAGGCTGCATGTTCGGCGATTCGAGTTGCATGATCGCGTGACCTCGCTCATCGCGAACCACGCTCTCCGGCACCATGTTAACCCTCGAACAAGTGTCGATCAGGAAGTTCTTCGAAGGACTCAGCGTCCCGGTGTGCTCCGCGTCGCCAGAATCCAAAAGTCGCAAATCCGTCCCGTCCAGATTTACGCGATAGGTGTGGTGATAGTAAGGATTCTCTTTGGCTTCTTTGCCCGCGCCGCGGAACCAAACGAGGCCGCGCTTGTCGTCGACATCCATGATGTTTTCGACTCGCCAGAAGCCCTCCGTTAGGCGGCCGGACAACTTGCCCTCCTTGTCGTACTTGTAGATGTGGGCCCAGCCGTCACGCTCTGACCACCAAAGCATATCGCCGCCCGCCGTCAAATATTTCGGGTCGGTGCGCTCTAAAAATCCGTTCTCAATTGACTCGGAAATCAGCACGTTCGTCTTCTCTGTGGCTGGGTCATATTCACAGAACTGCATGTTCCGCTGGAGTCGGTCGCGACGCACAAATCGGATCTTTGCGCTGTCCTCTGTCCACGCCGTGCTGAACAGGACACCATCTTTGTATTTGATGATCTCAACCTTTTTCAGCTCCTTCTTATCGCGATTGAAAGTGAAGAACTCGGTCTGGGTGACGTTCTCCTCTCCCGGCATGGAGTACTTGTAGGTCTGCAACTTTGGCCTAGGTTCGGCCAGATTGTCAACGAGGAATAGGTCTGCGACCTTTCGAGAGTCATACCGAGCAATGAAGAATGACTTGCTGTCCTTCGACCACGTTACGGGGGCACTGACCTTTCTCGTGGCATTGCGCGCCGCTTGCGTGTCGTCCACCCCGCCACCGCCAAAGAACTGCGAGCGACCACCGAATGTGTAGTTCGGTGCTCCATCCTTGCTCAACTGGATCGGTTTTTCCTCGGGGGCCACGTCGACGTAGAACAAGTTGTCGCCCTGCGCGTAGACATACGATTTCTTGTCCGGTGAATAATTGTGATAGTCCGTCGGCGCTCCAGGTGCTCCTGGGGCTCGAGCCGCTCCCTGCCGGTTACCGCCTCCACCTCCATTACCGCGACGGCCTTGGCCGCCTGCCGCTCCCGCGCCGCGGGCGGCAGGCGGCGTCCGAACCGGACCTTTGTTGATGAGGCGGTCCGTTTCAATCTGATACTCAAAGTTCGTCGCATCCGTCACAAATGTGAACGACTTGCCATCTTTCGCAAACGTCAACTCACCGATCGGCAACGTGGCGATATCGTACGGTTTGTGAAGCTCCTCGCTGAGGCGGGCGGCCATCTTCGCGCTGTCAAAAAGCAGGTGCTTCGTCCGCGCTTTCGGGTCAATTACTTGATAGCGGACGCCCGTTGTGTCTTTCCAGTTGTACCAAAAGGTGTCCGTTTCGTTGATGAAGTGGGGAACTACCGTCATCGTGCCGATCAACCGGTTGGTGAACTCAGACGAGAATCGATCACTTAGCTTCCAATTTGCATGGTTGCCATGGTTAGCTTGGCCAAAAGACTGGCTGATCGTGCCCGAAGCGAGGAGAAGCAGGGTGAGATGAGAGAACGGCCCTTTTAGGCGAGTCATGACACAAGACTATGCCACTTTTGACAAAATTCAGCAACTACCCTCCATTGCGGAACTCGCGAACACACACGTGCACTATCATGAAGTGAGCAAATGAAGGTCGAAAAGAAGCACCCGCTTGCCATCCGTTGGTTCCACTGGCTGAACTTTCCTGTGCTCGCCGTCATGATCTGGAGTGGGATCATGATCTACTGGGCGAACGGGGTGTACCACGTCCGGGGATTTAAGTTCTTTTGGGACGGGTTCTACAACCCCTCGATGCCTCAGTGGCTGCCGTCTTGGTTTCCGAGTTCGATGCACGGTGGCCATCGAGTCTTCTGGTCGCTCGATAGTCGCCTCGCCGAAGGCATGAGCTGGCACTTTTTGTTTATGTGGCTGTTCGCCATCAATGGCCTCGTGTACGTTTTGTATCTCGCCTTCTCAGGTGCTTGGCGACACATTCTTCCCAAGCGAACGTGGATCAAAGACTCAATTCAAGCGATCTGGGACGACTTGCCATGGCGCAAGGTGAAGCAGGAGCACCGCGAGTACAACGGTATGCAGCGAGTCGCCTACACCTTGGTCATCGTGATGGGCCTTGGATCGCTTCTCAGCGGGATCGCCATCTACAAACCGATGAAGGTTTACACGCTCGACCGTTTTTTCGGAGGCTACGACTACGCTCGCATGTGGCACTTCGCCCTAACGATCGGCTTCTGCTCGTTTTTCCTCGTACATATCGTCCAGGTCGTCCGGGCCGGTTGGAACAACTTCCGAGGCATGATCACCGGGCACATTCTTGTCGCAAACCACGAGGAGGATCGCGATGTCGCTTGAACCCCAAGCTCAAATGCGGAAGATGTCTCGCCGAAGCTTTACCTGGGCCGGGATTGCCGTCTTAACGGGATTCGGATCGCTCAAATGGCTCGCATCTCGACGCGACGATGCCGGCACCGGCTGGGTGTTTCGTAGGGTGCTCTCGTCGAACGAGGGGCTCATGCGAGATATCTTCTACGAGCACAAACTCGTCCCGACTTTCGAAGAAAAGGACATAACCCCGGAGCGGATCAACGGCGTGGATGGCATGAAGGGGACATTCGATCCGGCCGCATGGCGGCTGCGCATCGAGCAGGTCGATCAGATCGCCGAACCGATTGAGCTCACGCTGGACGATCTCAAAAAAATGCCGCGAACCGAATACATCACCGAGTTCTGCTGCATCGAAGGTTGGTCGGTCATACAGAAATGGGCAGGCGTGCTTCTTATCGACCTCATGGAGAAGTACCCGCCTTCCACGACGACCGGTGAAAAACCCGACCCTCGTCACTCCCCGGAGAAACTGGTGCCGTACGTGGCGATGTTGACTCCAGACGAGGCGTACTACGTCGGTTTGGAAATGGAAGCGGCCACTCACCCGCAGACATTGCTTGCTTACGAGCGCAATGGTGAGTCACTCCTTGCTCCGGATGGCACTGTCCGCGTCAGCGACCACGGTGCTCCTTTGCGCCTGATTGTTCCCGTGAAATACGGAGTAAAAAACCTCAAGCGAATCGGCACGATTCGGTACACGAGTGATCGCCCGAAAGACTACTGGGCTGAACAAGGCTACGACTGGTACGATGGCCTATAGAGGATAGTGTTGCCCTACTGGGCGAGTCGCTTCCTAATTATCACCCCGACCGCAGTGAGGATCAGAATCCCAAAGGCTGGGCCCGTAATCCGGAGCCAACTTTGTGCATCCTGCTTCTTCGGCTCGGGAAAGGTCATTGAGGCTAACGTTGCTTCGAAGACGGGCTTCGACGCTGCGTACTCCGCCTCGGGCGACGTGCACGTGACAAGAATCGTCTGGCTCGCGCTTGAAAAATGGACCGCCAACTGTCAACTTCATTGACCGGCCAATTTATGATGGCGACCGTTACTCGGGATACGAAGATCCTTACGAAGAAAACTATCTCAATCGTCGTGACCTCAATCTAGGAGGCTGTTGATCAACTCAACAGCCTCCGCTTGGGCAAGGATGCCCAAGTCGCGTAGCTCGGTTCTTTGAACCGAAGCGTAGCGTTCAAATCGCTGATTTCCACGCAAATCGGCGATTTGCTATGACGAACGAAGCTGGATGCGGAGTTCGTCAACAGCTTCCTAGACGAGCCCGGTCTCATGAACGCCATCGATGAACTCTCGGAGAGCTACCAGAGTGGAAACATTGACAGCATGGTCGCCCTGATCGATCCGAACGTCTCGATTGCTATCTATCAGCGAGGTCGGTACATGTACTCGATGCCTTCAAACG
>JBBRML010000114.1:0-9003 GCA_038230855.1 Fimbriimonadales bacterium
AAGGTGACCCTCACGAGCCCTGCTCCTGCCGGCGGCCTGACTCTCAACCTCTCTGCAGAAGGAGCAAGCGTTCCTCTCACCCTCAAGGTAAGTGCAGGAGCCACGAGTGGGAGCTTCTCGGTTACCACGAGCATAGTTGCATCTGATCGCTCTGCGAGCATCTATGCAAACGCAAACGGCAAGACGGTGGGAGCGAGCCTTGCCATCCTTGCTCCGGTGCCGACGTTTGCCGTATCACCTGCGAGTTTCAAGGGCGGGGCAACGGCGAGCGGAACCCTAACCATTACCGTTCCTGCTCCGAGTGGCTTCACGTGGACGATCTCCGCCGGTTCACCGCTTTCCGCTCCTAGCTCCGTGACGTTTGTGGCCGGAGCGAAAACCGCGAAGTTCACGATGACCTCGGTGAAGGTGACGGCAAAGCAAACCGTTCCCGTCAAAGTCACGCGAGGCACGAAAACCCTCACCGTCACCGTCACCGTGAACCCGTAAGGAAGGCGTGGAGTGCCCTCTCCGAGTCGGAGAGGTTCAGATCTCTTCAGCCTCCATCGCCGCGACGATGACCAGACTGGATACCATGTGCTGACAGTCGCGCTTGCCGTCAGTTCACAATTCGGACCCCCATCCTAGGCGGGACAGAACCCGCCTTCCTTCCCCCTAAGGAATAAAGTGACGGATCTCGGTGCAGCACAAAGCGGGAGGTTTTGTAGACCTTTAGGCTGCAAAGTCCACGATAAGTCAGCGATTCATCCCCGCACAACATCACGCGTGAACCAAGCGGCCATGGCCACGACGAGAAACCTGAAGTTGATTGTCAGCTTTCCGCCCTAAACCTGTCAAGAATACGTGCCGATTACAGAAGTGAGATGAACCGAGGCATCTATACCACCGCAACCGGCATGAGCGCCGCAGAACACTGGATGGACGTGATCGCCAATAACTTGGCGAACATCGACACCGTGGGCTACAAGCGCGATGGCATTTCTTTCGATGACATGCTACGCCGCCAACTCGTCGGACAAGGCGGTACTGGGGCCATTCTCGGAACTCTAGGATCAGGCGCTGCAGCCTACGAGCAGTACACCGATTTCGCAACCGGAACAATGCGAACGACCGGAAACCCGGTTGACTTCGCCATGAACGGCGTCTCCACGATGTTCGGTATTCAAACCGACTCCGGAGTCAAATACACCCGCAACGGGGCATTCGCTCTGATGGCGGCCGGCGGCGGAAAACTCGCCCTGGTGACAAAGGACGGCTTCCCTGTGCTCGACGAGCGCGGACGCCCAGTGGAAGTCCCCAGCGGCCAACTCAAAATCGGTCTCGATGGGGCAATCGCAGTTGATGGTGCGGATACCGGCCTAAAGGTCGGAGTCTTTACCGGAACGTTCAAGAAGAACATCGCGGGCGGTGGTCAGTTTGATGCACCGAACGCAAAAGTGGCCGATATCGGCACGTACGGGGTCCAGCAAGGAATGTTGGAATCATCGAACGTCAACGCCATCGAGGCAATGGTGGAGATGATCTCTGCCCAACGCAGTTACGAGCTCGCCCAAAAGTCGATCCTGCAACAAGACGACGATACGGACAAGCTCATGGGGACCATGACCGGCGCGTAGCCGCAAGGGATAGTTTTTTCGCTGGACCCTCCCCAAGGGGGGCGAAACCGACTTCAACGGATTGCGAAGTCGAACGATGCTCAGGAAGGCAGACAAGCGCAGGACGGCGCTCGGGTGAACGGCAGCAGAGCCGTGCCCAAGCGATGTCACGTGCAGATTGAGGAACGACCTTCTTATGATGAGAGCACTGAATACCGCGGGTACGGGCATGATTGCCCAGCAATTCAACCTGGATACTATCGCGAACAACCTCGCCAACGTCAACACAACGGCGTTCAAGGGTCAACGCGCCGAGTTCCAAGACCTTATGTACGAAAACTTCCGCACCGCGGGAGCAAAGACGGGCAGCACATATACCGCCCCGATCTCCCTCCAAATCGGTCTGGGAACGGCGTTCTCCGCCACTGCGCCTTCGATGATGCAAGGCGGTCTAAACCAGACCGGCAACCCGTTTGACCTAGCGATTCAAGGCGATGGGTTCTTCAAGGTAACTCGGCCAGATGGCTCAGCGGCTTACACCCGTGACGGATCCTTCAAGCCAGACGCCACGGGCCGCCTCGTCACTTCTGACGGCTACCCTCTCGAACCCGAAATCAGTGTCTACACCGATGTTTCACAGGTTAGTATTGGCTCCGACGGAAAGGTAACGGGCATCCGCCACGGGTCGAGTGATACCGTCGATCTCGGCCAAATCAAGCTCTCAACGTTTCCAAATGCGGCGGGCCTGACCAGAGTCGGCGGAAACCTCTATCTGCCCACCAGCGCGAGTGGCACCGCCGAGGAAAAGAACGCCGGCGAAACCGGCGCGGGCACCCTTCGCAGCGGATACCTAGAAGCTTCTAACGTCCAGGTCGTGGAGGAGATGGTCAAGATGATCACCGCTCAGCGCGCCTACGAAATCAACTCTAAGGCGATCCAAACCGCCGACGACATGCTCAACGTCGTGAACCAGCTCAAGCGCTAACGTCATGGTAATTCTTCTGGCAACCTTTGCAACGTTCACCCCCCTCGCCATTCGCGTCGAGGGTCGTGGATTCCTGCGGCTGGACCACAAGGGTCGACTCGCCTACACAAGCCAGGCGACTCTCACCGTCAAAAGCGGCCTCATCGTAACGACCGATGGCGACATCCTCCTTCCGGAAATCGCGGTACCCGCTACGGTGCGCGCAATCACCGTTGGCCTGGACGGCACCGTCCACTCCGGAGATGCCGACTACGGGCGTCTCGTTCTTGCAAAGGTCGGAAACGAACCCGTCCATCAGGACCTCTTTTTTAGTGTGATCAAGCCGACGCTTGGGAGTCCCGGCGAGGGCCTCTTTGGCGTCATACGCATGGGAGCAGGTTCAAAGTCGGCGCCGCAAAAGATCACTTCGTCGAAAACGTCCTCCGTTTCCGTGCGAGCACTTACGGAGCTCGCACCCGGCAACTACACCCTCGCCGATGTGGCGACCATCACGGCCCCAGACGACGAAACCGCAGAAAAACTACGGACCCTGGTGCTTGGCCCGTGCCCCGCGATCGGAGTAGAACGACTCATCAGCGGCTCGCTTCTGACCGCAAAGATTCGTGGCCTCGGTCTCACGCCCGCTCAGTTTTCCGTTGACGTTCCCGATGGCGCAAAGGTCATCGGCAAGTCACAAACCCTCAGCTCCGATGCAATCTTGGCCCTCGCCATCAAGGCGGCCCAAGATGACACCGGCGGAGCAGTGACCTACCAAAGCACTTCCACACCGTCGAGGCTTGTCTTGCCGCCCGGAGACATGACCACATCGCAGACGATCGAGAACAAATCGATCTCTGCTCTGCAAGTTCGCATTTCCGTCTCCATCGATGGCCACATCGTGACATCGCGGCTTGTCTCGCTCGTCCCCGAGCCCGGAACCGCCATGGTGCGCAGCGGTGACACCGTCATCGTGCGCCTAGTTCAGCACGGCGCTGTTGTCGAGATGAGCGCTAAAGCTACCAGCGCGGGCCTAAAGGGCCAGAACATCACAGTCCAGACCGCCGGCAGTCCTGGCCTCACGATGAATGCCACCGTCCTCGCGACCGGCCTCGTGGAGGTTCGACTCTCATGAAAATTTCAATCCCTCGAAAGGAGGGGGTTCCGCCGCAGACCCAACCCCAGATCGCCACTGCGGAATCTCGCTCAAGGACGATTCGCGTGAATCGGACCCCCTCCCTTCGAATCAGCAACTCAATGACTATGAAAACCCTCACCAGCTTATGTGTCGCCTTGTTGGGCTCAGCTTGCTTCGCGCAGGTCGACCCGACGAAGAATGACGGATCGCTCTACGGATCAAAATCGCTCAGCTTGATCGGTGCGCGGACCGCCATGGGCAAGGGCGATATTGTGACGATTATCATCTCCGAGGCATCCGCTGCTCAGTTCTCGGCAAGCACTTCCGCGACCAAGAAGGACTCAAACTCCACCGACAAATCGAACAGCAGTATCTTGAACTGGCTAAAAATCCCGCTCGCCAGCGCCTTGCTGGGCGCCAACTCAACCGGGGCCAACTCTTCGGTCGCCGGAGCAGGCACCACGTCTGGCGCGACCAACTTTACGGCGCGAATCTCCGCCCTCGTCAAGGACGTGCTGCCAAACGGCAACTTGGTTTTAGAAGGCACTCGCGACCTCAAGCTCAACAAGGAGACGCATCAGATTGTCATCAGCGGCATCGTGCGACGAGACGACGTGCGGCCAGACAACACGGTGCTCAGCGAGAACATGGCTATGGCCGAAATTCGCTCGCTCGGCACCGGCGGTGTCATCGCCGATCGCCAACGCCGCGGCATCCTCACTCGCCTCATCGACTTCTTGTTCTAAACCGCCATGCGAATCATCACTATCACCCTCGTCGGCGCACTCGCGACGCTCGCAAATGCCCAAAACCTGCTCGGCGTCAGGACGTCTAGCATCAAGCCGGATGACCGGGTCGCCGCCGCGTATCCGGGGCCAAAAGCGGAAGGCGAAGTCGGAGTCGTAGCGCGCCTCAAAGACATTGCGCGGTTCCGCGGAGTTCGATCAAACCAACTCGTTGGTACCGGGCTCATCTTGGGCCTAGACGGCACCGGTGATTCAAAGAAAATCGGCGCGACGACGTCAGCCCTTGTGAACTACCTGCGAAGACAAAACCTAGACGTCGATCCTAAGTCAATCGAGCCGAAGAACATCGCTCTCGTCATGGTCACCGCCGAGCTCCCTCCGTTTGCAACTAACGGTCAAAAAATCGACGTGACGATCACCTCGATCGGCGACGCGAAGAGCTTACGCAACGGCACATTGCTGATTACTGAACTCAAAGCCCCAACCGACCCGAGCACGGTCTACGCCGTTGCTTCAGGCGCGGTCAGCGTCGGCGGATTTGGAGTGAGTCAGAACGGAAATAGTCAGGTCAAGGGGTTCTTAACCGTTGGCCGCATTCCCGGCGGCGGAATGGTGGAGAAAGGCGCGGCAACCGTCGTCCTACACGACGGCAATCGGATGTTCCTCGAACTGGATGATCCAGATGCAACGACGGCAAGCCGAACCCAGGATCGAATCAACACGGTAGCTCCCGGATTTCATGCAAACGCCATTAACAGCGGCACCATCGAAATCACGATCCCCGCAGGAGTTTCCGCAACGGCAGCCATGGCGCGATTGGAAGACATTTCGATCACGACCGATCAGCAGGCGCTCATCGTGGTCAACGAAAAGACCGGAACCATCGTGCTCGGCGGAACGATCAAGATTGCTCCCGTAGCCTTCATGTACGGCTCGCTCACGATCAAAGTGGAAGAATCGCAGTTCATCAGTCAGCCCGCGCCATTTTCGATCGCCGGCACGACCGTGAAGGGCGCACAGACCGCGGCAGGTGCGAAAGATGACACCGTAAAGGTCGGCGTAACTTCGCCAAATACAACGGTCGCCGATCTCGCCGCGATCTTTCAAAAACTCAACTTAACTGCTGGCGACGTAATAGCCATTCTGCAGGGCCTGCATCAGCAGGGCGCCCTCAAAGCAAGGGTTGTGCTCCAGTGAATATTCAATCTTCTGGTCTCAATTTGCTTCGGGCGACGGTCAAGGCTGGCGACAAGCTTGATCAATTGCATACCGCAACCCAAGGCTTCGAAGCGATCTTCCTCAAGCGCATGCTCTCCGCGATGCACTCCGAATCTAGCGAGGCGCTGTTCGGCAAATCTGCGGGCAGCGACACGTACAAAGACATGTTCAATGACGCAATTGCGAATGCAGCGGCTAAACGCAGCCAGCTCGGCATCGGAAAAGTGCTCTTCGACAGCGCTAGCACCCGTGTCATCAGCGAGGCCCTGCAAGCCGAACCAAGACTTCTATCCGTTAAGGACTCGAAACAACAATGAGAACCCGTGAACTACAAACTATCTGGTGGGACTGGCTTAGCACGTCCGAGCGACTGCTACGTTCCCTCCACGAACAAACGGCCGCCGTCACATTGCGTGATGTTGCCCGCGTGGAACGAATCCAACCAGAACTCGACGGCTTGATGGATCGAATGGTCCAGTTGGATGAAGATGCGGTGGCGTGCGCTCGTAAGCTGGCCGGAGAAATCGGGACTGAACCCAACCTCCGAAGCTTGGTACACGCGCTTGAAAAAGCCGAAGCACAGCAACTTCAAGGTCTGGCGAATCGAGTCACCGTCGCCGCCCGACACGTGCAAGAAGTCATTGCCAAGAACAGAACACTTCTCGAAAGCGAGATGACCTATATCAACGGCACGCTCACCCTTATTGCGAAAGCCGCTGTCGATATTCGAACCCCATATCGCCGAAAGAGCAACGCCACAAGCAGCGTTCTGGTTGATCAGGCTGCCTGAGGAGATTCACTATGTCTAGCTTCAGTGGAATTGAGATTTCGACCCGCGCACTCCAAGCCTTTCAGCATCAGCTGGATGTGACCGGGCACAACATTGCCAACGTCAACACGCCGGGATACTCGCGGCAGGTCGTCGATCTCCAGGCATCGACGCCCGAACTGCGGAACGTAGGCAAGACGTTTGCTTTTGGCACAGGAGTCGATGTCACCTCGGTCAACCGGATTCGGGATGCGTTTCTCGACGCCCGCCGCATCACGGTTCAAAGTGCATCCGCGAAGGTTGGTCAAGAGCAGATCGGAATGCAGCAAGTCGCAGACTCGCTCAACGAGCCGAGCGATAACGGTGTGTCTGCCGCCATGACGAAGTTCTTCGACGCATGGTCGGGGCTAGCCGGGGGTACCGGGACAACGGGTGCCCAGACAAAAGTTCAGGCCGCCGCGACGTCGCTGACCCAACGTGTACGTGACCTGTACGGGTCACTTCAGAGTCAGCAATCGGCACAGGCTGACACCGTAACCCAGGACCTGAAGGATCTTCAAACCAAAATCAATTCGATTGACAACCTGAACACGCAGATTCGCGATCAGAAAGTGTCTGGCGCAGAGGCGAATGACCTCATGGACAAACGTCAGAAATTGATCGACGAAGTTTGCGGACTCGTCAATGTAAGCGTGATCGCTAACCCCAATGGCACCGTCAGCCTTCACATGGGTCAACTGACGTTGGTGGACGAAGCAGGCGCGCGGAAAGTACCGACGACATTCGACTCAACCACCGGCGCAATCAGCGACTCGACGGGCACTTACCCGATTCTAGGCGGCAAGATCGCCGGTGAAGCATCCAACGTTCAGCGAATCGAATCTTACAAGTCTGACCTTGATAAGCTCGCCAATACGCTCAAAACTTCCGTGAATGCAGTCTATGTCGGAGCGACGAACTCTGCGGGTGTAACCGGCAAGAATTTCTTCAACGACACTTCGCCCCAGACCGGAGCGGCCTATTTTTCGATGACCGCCGCGATTATCGCGGACCCCTCAATGATTGCCGCGAGCACGACGGGTAGGGCCGGAGATGGCGACTTAGCTTTGAAATTATCTGGCCTCCGCCAGAGCGGGCAAGCATCGCTAGGCGGCAAGTCGCCCGTTTCCTTTTACGGCGATCTCGTCAACCGGATTGGCCAAGATGCGGCATTTGCCAAGAGCGGTAACGACACCCAAACTGCCTTGCTTCAGCAGGTTAGCGCGCAAATTCAGAGCGTCAGCGGAGTTTCGCTCGACGATGAAATGGCGAACATGCTTCGATTTCAGCGCAGTTATCAGGCCGCCGCCAAGGCCCTTTCGATGTTCGACGAGACGACGCAATCGCTTCTCGCGATCATGAAATAGGAGGAAATATGAGAATTAGCACGTCTTACCGATACGAATACTTCTCAAGCGTCGTGTCTCAAACGGCATCGACGATGTTTGATGCCCAACAACGCGTCAGCACGGGCAAGCGTCTCAATTCGCCGAGTGACGATCCGTCCGGCGCAACTTTCTCAGTCAAGGCGCGAGATCTTCGCGCTTCCCTTGCGCAGTACGACTCGAATATCTTCGCCGCAAAGCAGGTGCTTGGCACTTCGGACAACGCCCTCGCGTCCATTGGCAATCTGCTGAATGCCGCAAAGACGACAGCGCTAAAGGGTGCGAACGGAACGAATTCGGCTCAGGCAATGAGCGCACTTGCCGTCTCCGTCAGAGAGATGGCGACCAACCTCGTGACCTACGCCAACGCCCAGGCTCCAGATGGTCGTTACGTATTTAGCGGCCAAAGTACAGACAAGAAGCCGTTTTCCGAACTGAACGGTAGTGTCAGCTACGCCGGAGATACGGCTGATATCAAGTCTGAAGTGTCTCCCGGGAACGCAATCGTCACCAACACGCAGGGCTCGCCCCTCCTGTCGGACATTTACAACGCGCTAGAGACCCTGCAAAACAAATTGGCTAGTAATGATTCGGCCGCCGTCGCATCACTATCACTCCAAGCGATTGACGATCTAACGTTGCGTGTCACCCTTGCTCGCGGACAAATTGGCTCCAAATCGCAAACCGTCACGGAACTGAGCGCGCAAAATCGGCGTCGTTCTGATGAACTCTCGACCGCGATTTCCAATGTCGAGGACGTCGACATGACGCAGGCCATCAGCGACTACCAGCAAGCCAATACGGCCTACCAAGCGGCCCTTACTGTTTCGAGTCAAAGCTCAAAGCTTAGTCTCATGGACTTTCTTAAATAGGATCACAAGTCATGCCTACCATAACCACCCAACTCGTCAATACTCGCTTCGGCAATCTCGAAGTAAGCACCGAGGACGTGATCCGTTTCGAAGACGGCTTGATCGGCTTCCCCCAGTGCAAGGACTATTTCGTCATCAATCCGAAACCCGATGGTTCATTTCGCTACCTGCAATCGATGGATGAACCCTCTTTGGCGTTCCTCGTAGTGGAGCCTCACCACTACGTTCCCGACTACTCGCCGACGATTTCGAATGCGGTTGCGCGGGACCTCGGTCTCAT
>JBBRML010000115.1:0-8994 GCA_038230855.1 Fimbriimonadales bacterium
CCGCAAATGGCGCGAAGATCTTGAGCTCGGCTTTGCCTCGCATCTTTCTGGCACGGGCGCCGGACCTATCGTCTTCAACCTAGATCGCCACCCGGACCGGGTCAGGGCTCGGATCAAAGAACTTGCGCGCAAAGCGGACATATGTCTGTGCATGATCGTTCGCGACGAGACCAAGGTATTGCGGCAATGTCTGGACAGTGCGCGCGGCGTCTTCGCTCAGACCGTAATCGTCGATACGGGGTCAAAAGACGACACGGTCAAGATTGCCAAGTGCTATGGGGCTGAGGTCTACGAAATTGAGTGGCCGAACAGCTTTTCTGCTGCGCGAAACGCATCGCTTGACAAAGCACGCACATCCTTCAACTTCTGGATGGATGCAGACGATGTCCTCCCGCTCGGCACTGCAGAGGAAATGCTGCTCGCCGCGAGCAGTGCGCCGCCGCATGTCACCGGCTTCACTATCCCCGTGCGGTTTGTTGAGAATGGCCAGCCCCGAGCGACCCAGGTGGATCATCTCAAGCTCTTTCGCAACGTCGGCGCACGCTTTGAGCGCCGAATCCATGAGCAAATTGTAGGCCCGCTCAGAGCCTACGGCGGTGAGTTTGCGCGACTGACTCAGCCGGTGCTCCATGCGGGCTACGACCTGTCTACCGAAGGTCAAGCGAAGAAAGCGCTGCGCGACGAACCACTTCTACTGCTAGATATCGAGGAGAACCCGGATTGCGGTTTCGCTCATTTCAACATGGGAATGACGCTACGACTACGAGGCCGCCCAGAAGAAGCCATCGTGTTCCTGCAAAAGAGCATCCAGCTTTGCGCTCCGCAGGATTCACCGGTGCGAAAAGCATATGTCCTGCTTGGACAAACGCTGGTCACGCTCGGAAGAGTAGAAGAAGCGCTCCAAGTGTTCCATTCGGGCCTTGAGGTCGCGCCCGGTGACCCCGAGTTGCACTACGAACTCGGCCTTGCCTATGCCAGCCGGGGGCAGTTCGTGGAGGCCAAGAAGCACCTTGAGGCCGTTCCGGACGAGCTTGGCAACTGGTTCTCCAGTATCGACATGGGGATCCTAACGTATAAGAAGCAGACTGAACTCGGGCGAGTATGCATGTGCCTCGGCCAGTACGCTGCCGCTCGCGATTACTTCCTCGCGGCCATTGCGTCTGGCCCTGGTTATCTCCCGCCGATCGTTTTCCTCCATGAAGCCGCCGCCCAGCACAGCGATATTCGCACGATGCAAGCGGCAAGGAACGCTCATGAGGCAGCGTTCGGACCGACTGAGCAGTGGGCTCACTGGCTCGTCGCCGAATGCGAATTTCTCGGTGTATCACCAGACCATGCACTCGAGCACGTGCTCATGCGAGTGCCCTACGCGATCGGGCCGCTATTTGTTTATGCTCGCCGGCTTTTAGAGCGTGGAGACGCCAGGGCCGCGTATGGGCACTTACACCTGCTCGCGCGGCTCAGATTTGCCGAGGGCGCATATCTCCTCCGTGTGCTTCACAACCGGGTCGGCGAGTTCGACCAGGCACTTGCGATGATGGAGCGCGCCATTGAAATTGACCCGTGCCACGAACAGGCCCGGCACCAACGAAGCCGCCTTCGCTCAGCGCTAGGGGTTGCGGCGCCTTGCATCCTTGCGAATAAGGAAGCCCGAAGAATCCTTCGCGGGCCGCATGCGGGCAAGCTAAAGGCGGCGACAAAGCGCGTCAGCGTGGTCATCGTCACGTTCAATTCCGCCAGCGAAATAGGTGCCTGCCTCGAAAGCGTTTTGCCTACCTTAACCGCTGCCGATGAGCTGATCGTCGTCGACAATGCCTCGGTCGATGCGACCCTAACCACGCTCGGGAACTTTGGCATCGACGTCATTGTGAACCACACAAATGTCGGTTACAGTCCGGCGATGAATATCGGCGTTCTTGCATCAAAAGGCGAGTACATAGTGATGCTGAATCCGGACACTACCGTTAGCGCGGGTTGGCTGGAACCTATGATCGCTGCCTTCGCAGACGGCGTCGGCGCGGTCGGCCCACTTTGCGACAACATAGGCGGAGAGCAATTTGTGGGTGGGAATGTGCCAGCCGGAATGGGAGTGAGCGATATTGCCAGCTACCTGCGTTCGAACTTTGAAGGAAAGCACACGCCGACAAAAATGCTACTCGGGCCGTGCCTGATGCTAAAGCGCAGCACCCTTAACGGTCATGGATTGCTTGACGAAGAACTCATCCTTGGGGCGGACGATCTTGAACTATCGTGGAGGCTACGCACGCTCGGCCTTGAGCTTCGCATTGCGCTCAGCGCTTTCATTCACCACGATGGCCATCGCAGCTTCGCGTCTGCAAACCAAGCAGTTGTAACGCGCATGCACCGGCAGAGCGATGATGCGCTTATCGCCAAGCTCATTTGTTACTTTGGCCCCACGTTGCCCGGTTCATTCGAGCTGTTCGGATCTGACATTCTGGACGGCGCAATTGGGCTCTTCGAACTCGCAAAGCGGGAGTCTCGTAACAACTAGCCGTCGGCCTGAGAATCGCAATCGCCTGACCTGCGTAAAAGAAAAATCAAATTATCTTGGCGAAGTCCGAAGCATTTGATGCGAATCCTTGTACAGTTACTTCTAAGTAAGGAAAACCCACGCATGGTACTCACGCCCATCGCTGCCGATCACGTGCAGCGGCCCCGTAACCAAGGGCCGATGAGCGGCGCCACGCATTATGGAGTGGCGGGCGCACCGGGCGATGGACCCTATGTGGAACTCTGGTTGGAGGTGCGCGCTGGCATCATCCGCAGGGCCGCCTACAACACTCCTGGCTGCCCAAGCTCCATTGCCGCCGCAAGCATGCTTTGTCAGCTCGCGACCGGCCGAGACCTCACCGTTGTGGGCGAAATCACGGCCGAAGAACTCTTATTGATATTGGGCGGTCTTCCGCCCGGAAAGGAAATTTACGCGCATAAATCGGTTGAGGCGATCAGGTCAACCGAGCCGTGCGCTGGGGAAAATACGTAATGGCATGTGGATCATTTGGATGTGGCGGTGGGGCGGGCGTATCGATGTCTGGCCTCGGCTTTCGGAGTTCGGGCAGAATGGGCGCAAGCGCGTCTGCCGGGTGCGTAACCGCGTGCCAGCCGTCGCTCGGCGCGCAAAATTTGCAGCCTAGTCTGTGCGCCGCAACGACGATCTCGCCTCTGCCTTGTCCCGGCTCAGGGCCGCTCGTGTACACGCGGAATATTGCTTCGTATCCGCTGTGCCCAGATTTGGAAGGCCTTTAGGCGATGAAGAACCTAAGTGACCCAATGAATCAGACATTTGACGGCGACCCTGAACATCTTTCTCGTTGCCGCGAAGCGGGCATTGTCGTGGACTTCAGCCCTGCCGCAACGGGAATCCCGCAGAGCGCTGCGCAAGTTGAACTCGGACTTGTCGACACAAACTGGTCGCTTACCGGCGAGATAGATGAGCGCGATCAAAAGCTGCGAACGGGCGCGCGACCAGATCTAATTGAACGCGATCCTCGTCGGGACGAGCTGATGAGCGGCATCAACAGGCCGGGGCCGTGGTCCTCGCCGCTCGGCTTCGTACCCGTAGGCGTAATCCCACTCCCAAGCGCAGACCCAGCGGGCCCGCAGTCACGTCTGCAAGGTTCAAGCGTTGACCCGGTGCGCATGCATCCACACCGGCCGATGCCGGGGCCGAGCGGTGAACTTGAGATTGATCCGGATATCTTGCTCAAGTGCCGTGGCGGCGGTCTTGCCATAGATTTCTACTACAACTCAGGCTCAAGTGACGTCACAGAGTTCGGGCGATCGCGAAACGCGAGCATCGGCGGCTACATTCTTTCTGGCGTTGGCGTCGCAAACATCGCTATCGTCAGAGGCAGCGGCAATCGCCATTACTACTCCGTCGCCGGAGGCGTGTTCACGCCGTACGCCGATAGCTTTTGCCCCAGCAAGATGAGTTACAGCGGGGGCAAGTTCACGGAAACGTTTCCCGATGGCAACCAGCTCGTTTATAGCGAATTGGTGTCCGGCCAAAGCCCCGCCAAGTACCAAATCTCCAAAGCAGTTGACCCCGCTGGCAACGCGACGACCTACAGCTACGGAACATCGCCGGAAGCGGGCCTCCTCAAAACAATACAGGTGCCAGATGGGCGGTATGTATCGCTCACGTACAACAAGGGCGTCACCGTTTCACTTATCAAGGCGCTGCAGGATTGGGGTGGCCGGATTTGGAGCTTCCAGCACGATACATCGAGCAACCTAACCACGATGATCCAGCCCAGCGGTTGCGCGACGAAGTACGGGATCGCAAGCAACCTCGTGAACTACATTGAGGACCCTCGCGGCTACCGCTCACTCTACAATTACGATAACCTTGGCCGTGTAAGCACGATGTCGATAGGGGATGCTGTCTGGAGTCACACCTACGGAGGAGGTAGCCCGGTAGGATTCCAAGGTTCGGCTGTGCAGTCCCCTAGCGGCGCGTTCACAACCTATACGGCCTCGTCGAGTTCCAGTCGCATTGTTTCGGAGACGAGCGCCGAAGGATACGTTATCTCCAACAACTTCGATGTGAACGGCTATCTTGTTCGCAAACAGGTGCCATATGGCGATGTGGTGAGCGCGGTTTTCAACACCGCTGGTTTGCCGACGCGAGTGAGCGATCCTTTGGGCAACGCGACAAGCTATCAGTACGATTCGTCAAACAACATGACCACGATGACGAACGCCCTCGGTTACATCAGCACCCAGATATTCGATGGCTCCCGCAACTTAACCGCGTCAGTCGACCCGCTGGGCAGGCGAACGACGATGGCGTATGACGCCTACCGCCAGCTGATTTCTCGCCAGGACCCTCGTGGCCTGCTGACCAGCTACGGCTGGGATGGGTCCGGAAATATCTTGTCCATCACCGCAAGCGACGGCAGCGTCAGTGCGATGACGTACGACTTATGGGGCCGGATGCTTACTAGCACGGATCCGCTGGGGCGAACGACAAGCCTTGCTTACGACGCGAGTGACAACGTCATCGCGCAAACAAATCCGCTCGGGGCGACGAGCAGCATGATTTACGACTCCTGCTTGCTGCTTGCGACGGTTAGCCCGCTGGGCTACCGCACAACGAACGCGTACGACCGGTTCTGCAACCGCGTATCTGTGCAGGACGCCCTCGGCTTCGTTTCGACGAGCCTCTTCGACCCGATGGGTTACGGCGTAGGCGCTCAGGACGCCCTTGGCTACCGCACGACCATGACGTTAAACGCCGCGAAGCAAGTAATCGCTCAGATGGATCAGCTCGGCTACCTCACCAGCTTCGGCTACGATACCAGCGGTAGGCAGAACACGGTCAAAGACGCCAGGGGCTACGTAACTTCAACGATCTACAACGCCCGGGATGCGATCGCGCGGCAAGATGCCCTCGGAAACCTGTGGTCTTCGACGTTCGACGCCCTCGGTCGGATGTCCGCTTCACAAACTCCCTTAGGCTTCGTGTCCAGTTCCATTTTTGACGCCGCTGGCCAAACTTCGGCGAGTATCAACGCTCTGGGTTACCGCACGTCGATGGCGTACGATGTGGCGGGCAATCAGGCGTCCGTCCAAAACGCCCTCGGCTACTTCACGACGAGCATCTATTCTGCAAGCTCGAATCGAGTCGCAGCGAGCCAGGACGCGCTCGGCAATCTGACGACGTACATCGCCGATGCCGCGGGGCAGCAGGTAGCGGTCCAAAACGCCCTCGGCTATCTCAGTAGTTCGACTTACGACCTAGCCGGTCGGAACCTGAGTTCTATCGACGCGCTTGGCGCTACGTCCACGTCGGTCTATGACCTAGACGGCCGGGGGATCGCTCGCCAGAATCCGCTGGGGTATTTGTCCAGTACGACCTACGATGCGCTCGGCCGCTCCATCGCGAGCATGGCCCCGCTTGGCAACGTATGGAGCTCCACCTTTGACGCCCTTGGCCGGACCGTTGCGAGTCAAACCCCGCTGGGCTATCTGTCGAGTACGGTCTACGATCCGAGGGGGCTCGTCTCCGCAAGCCAGGATGCCCTTGGCTATCTCAGTTCGTACAGTTACGATTCAAACCGGAACCAGGTCGCATCCCAAGACTCCCGTGGTTACTTCTCCACATCAACATTTGACGCGTTGGGCCGCAGCATCGCGCGGAAGGACGCGCTCGGCTATCTGACCTCGAACGCCTTTGACAGCGCCGGTCGCCAAATCTCAATTCAAGATGCAAACGGCGGCTTCATCACGATGGCCCTGGACGCCCTCGGGCAACAGCTAGCGATCCGCGATCCGCTCAGCCACGCCACTTCGCAAACGTACGACGCGGTGGGTATGCGCAATTGGCGACAGTTCGCAAATGGCGATGCCACAACGTACACGAACGACGCCCTGGGCCGCATGACCGGAACGCTGTACGGGGATAACACGCGAGTGTCACTCACCTTCGACTCGCTCGGGAACTTGACGAAGGCCCAAGATTCAACCGGCGCGACGACGTTTGCCTATGATCCGCGAAACCTGATGGTAGGTCGCACGGATCCAGGCTCGATCGTCCAGGCATACGCCTACGATCTAGCTGGCCAGCGCACGAAGTTAGTGGACCCGGATGGCGGCGTGCGATCGATGACTTACGACGCGAACGCACGATTGTCGCTTTACCAACGACCAGACGGGAAGTACACGAGTTACCAGTACGACCGCGCTGACCGGGAGACGACCTTGATCCTCGGCAATGGCCTAACTCGGGTGATCTCGCTGGACGCGATTGGTCAGCTGCTGGTCCGAACGGATAAGAACGGTGCGGGCACCATTCAGCAGGCAATGAGCTTTACGTACGATCCCATCGGCAACCGCTCATCAGTTGCGGACGGCGCGAACCTGAGCAACTATACGAACGATGCCCTCAGCCGGCTCACTCGGGACGTGACAACTGGGCCGAACGCGCACACCTACGACTACACCTTCGATCCAATCTACAACCGGCTGACGAGTTCGGAAACCGGCGCGCTCGCCACCTCGATGTACGATGCGGCAAGCCGAATCACCACAAGCATCGAAGGCTCGGCGGTCACGACCAGCACCCACGATCTGAATGGGAACCAGACCCTGGTCCAAAAGGGCACTCAGCTCGTTAGCATGACGTACGACAAGGAAAACCGGCTCACCCTCCACCAAGACGGCAGTGTCTCCAACAACTTTGCTTATGCGTGGGACGGGCTAAAGCGGACTGAGCAGACCGGCGCTACCAACGTGACCCTCGTCTGGGATGGTAGCGACTACCTGCAGGGCCGGAGCTAAGCGATGCCTGTTACAAACTATTACACCGTAAATGGCGAGATAATCAGCGAGTCCACAGATGGCGTCTACTTGGACTATCTCACCGACGCCCTCGGCTCGGTGACGGCAAAGGTTGACCAGACCTGCACCGTCGTCTCGACCGCACGGTACAAGCCGTACGGCGATTTGCTCTCTGGCACGCAATACAAACTAGGGTGGGTCGGTTCGCAGGGCTACCGCAACACCGGCCTGAAGTATTCCGGCGGATACGTCCGTGCCAGGCACTTCTCGACCGAACAAGGGCAGTGGACCACAGCAGATCCGCTCTGGCCAAGCGAGAGGCTGTACATATACTGCCAAGCAAACTCAACGTCCGACTCAGATCCGACTGGCCGCGCCGGCAAGAAGTCTCAGTTTTGCTGTTGCTGTCCGGAGGAACTGGAGATCACGAACATCCAGAAGACATTTAGCCTGCCGCCACCTTTCTTGATGGTTAAGGCGTGTGGTCACAAATTTCAAGTTCCGTACAGGTTGTCCTATAAGAACATTAGCGGCATCAAGGCAGATGCCCCGTGCACCCTAGAGTGGTGGGAATCGAGTCTTGTAAAGCGCAATGGAACGATCATAAAGAGAACTGGGCCTGAGAATTTTAACGCTGGTGGTGGCACCGTAAGTCCCACTTTTTATGAATGGTATTTCCCAGAGATCGATCTTGAGTGTGTGATAAGGGCCGGCACTCTCCTTGACTGGCCTTACTTGGGAGTTGCAAATTTTGGCTACGACGATGCGGTGTTCGAACGAACCCTGGATATCCGGATAGTAATAAGAGCTGGAGATGTTGGCGCTCGAAGCCAGTGCAAGTGTACGAAAATGTCGATTGAGCGCAAGTTTCGCCAGTATCTGAAGCTACAGTTCATCAAGCCGACGCCAGGGTTAAGTTGCCTTGTGCAGGAGCCCAATGTCTAAGGTTACGTGCATTACTATTGTATTGTCTGCCTCGGTGCTGTTTGCTAGCCAAGACCATTTGGCGAGCACGGTAGCGAAGAAACCAGCCACACCTGACTTTAGCCTTTTCGGACTGGCGCTAGCCTGCGATTTTGCCACGATGTCGGCCAAAGACGCGTCGAATGTTTGGCATCGACTCAACTGGTCTGGGATGAATTTTTGTCGGGTCGAGGATTCGAGCGGTGTGAGGCTCTATGTACTGAAAAGCGACCTTAGTGCGGCGATGAAGATCGTAGTTGCAGTTTCACCTACCGCAATTCAACCTAAAAGCGCCAGAGCCAGCATTACAAGCACGCGTGCAATGCGGCGCCAGGGTATTTTTTTCGAGATGAGAGATGCGACCGGCCAGATGACCGAAGAGGTGATTAAACAGTTTTTCCATTTCAAAATCTATCCTCTAGTGGACAGCACCCTTCTGAACATAACGAAGTGGCATTTGGAGTTGAAGGATTTTGCGAGAGCCGAGAGAGCATTAACGGCACCTCGGTGGATCGATGTGCCATTTCCACCCCAGCTCCTCGTCAAGATACCCTTGCCAATGAAAGATGCGGCACGGAAGTAGTATCTACAGGAAATTGACTCAGCCCGCTCGCGCTACACGTTGCAAATGATCTACCTCGCGAGCATAGGAAGCTGTTGACGCACTCGCATCTGTCGCTATGCCTCATTCGTCTTTGTATCTACGCAGAGAGTTGAGAAGGGACAGAA
>JBBRML010000116.1:0-8770 GCA_038230855.1 Fimbriimonadales bacterium
CGTGGCCAGACCTGGAATCTTGGTGAAGACTTTCACGCAAGATCCATGGGCAATTCACCGTGGCGGTACGGATGGATGTCCGGGCTGCCGAATCCGACCGGATTTACACGCTTCGCGATGCTCACCCGCAGCGAACACTCCCGAAGAATTGTCATGGCGGTTCCAGGCGGAAATATGTCCCTCCCGTGCATCCTCAAGAGCGCGGGGGACGACACCAAGTGGCAGGGAAGCTATCTCCCCTCGAAGCAAGTGGTGATGATGCCGGGACCTAATGGCGAGCAAGCTGCCGTGCGGTTCCACGCTCCTGCGACCGGCCGATACGCGTTCCGTTTCCACTTTGCGCCGTTGAACAATGAGTCCAAGTGGTCGACGACCGAGGCGATTGTCTTAGTGAATGGCTTAGTCTGGGAGCGCCTCGAAATTAACAAGGATCAACATTGGATGGACGCGAGTGAGTTTGAGTTGTTCCACGGCGAAAACGTGGAGTTCGTCATCACTCACGGCGCAGACGGCTGGGAAGGTGACGGCACCGCCCTCACTCTTGAAGTCGAGCGAATGTAGGTCGTGTCCGACTCCGTCCTCTTCCGGCAAAAGAGGACGGCCGAAAACCTTAAGCGACGGTTGACGTCCCGGTGCTTGCCGAGAGCGCTCGTAATCGCTTTCGAACTTGCCGTCGAATGAGTACTACCGCCGATGCGACGCCTACCGCTTCGCTGCCCCATCGGGCGTAAAATTTGGCGCGGTCGCCGTTTGGGGTCAGGCCGTCCAAATACCAGGATCGTAGCCAGGTCCACGCCCGATTCTCTGCGTCTGGACCAGCGCGAAATGCGAAACGCCACTGTCGCACGGCCTCGATGACACGCAACTCGCAAAACGTGGGAAAGTCATCGTCTTCACCCATGGGAAGGCTGAACTCGTCGGGTCGCACTCGCACTACACGGCCGCCATCAAAACGCTTAAAGAGCGCTTCCATGATCACGCTCTCTTCGGAAGGTACTTCGTTCATGCCGCGTCCACCCAGCGCATAGAAAGACGTTCCGTAATGCACCCACCGACTACATCCTCGAAGAAGAGTGCGGTCTCGCCCGCACGAGACGTAACCGTAAGCACGCGCGGCAAACCCGTCGCAACGCTACGCACGAAAAATGCTTCGCCTCGAATCCAGAGTTCGTCTCCTGGTCGAATGAGAGTAAACGAATCAGCGTCGACGGCGAGGGGCAGGGTGAGCACTCGATCAGGCGCTAGCGGCGGAGGTTGCAGGTCCAAATTCAGCGAGCTCAAATCCCAAAATGCGGCGGACTCGATGGAGCAACTCATGTTGATTCCCCCGGTGCCGAAAGGCTATAATTTGCGTAGAGCATGTCTCATATTATACGCATCTTTGCGTATATACGCAGCACAGAAAACAATTGTCGTATAATTTGGGAACAGAGAGGCGGGGACTGGTTTACGAATGACTCAAGAAGAAGAATTCATCTGCGAAGCGATCGATGTCGCTATTCGCAAAGCGAAGCCAAGCCAAACCGTGACGAGTCTCGCGAGCGCAATTGGCGTCACTTACGACAAACTCAGCAACGTCGTCAACCGCCGAACGCGACCAACAGATGAACTGATCGCCAAGGTTCGGGCCAAATTGAAACTGCCTGCTACCTGGCCGGGCCGCAGTGTCGATGGTCGAGAAGGACAGTTGGTTTCGCTTGCTGGATTGTCGCTCTCGCCCGTCCGAGTCGTCGGACACGCTGAGGCCGGTCCTGGACTCACGAACGTTGATGTTGAAGCAGAATTGGTCTACGTTCCTGACCGACTAGCCCAGATCGGGACGATCGGCTGGATCGTGGCCGGAGAGTCGATGATGCCCGCTCTCGAGCCCGGCGACACCGTGCTCTTTCGCGAGTGGAGGACGCCGCGCCGCGGATATCCGTTCTTGGTCAAGTCCGATGCTGGTGAGTTTCGCGTCAAGGTTATGGACTGGGCATCGGATGGCTGGGTCCTGCGGTCGCTCAATCCGACTTACGCAATTGAGCCCCTAGGCACTCACGAGGTCGTCGGCATTCTGGTTGGTTGGTACCGCAGCCAAGGCAGTCGCGAAACGCTGGATTCCGACCCCAACGGTCTGCGATTGGAGTAGTGCGTATTTACGCATAGGGTGAGACGACAGCCGGGCCTTGCATCAACGTGCGATTCCCAAACGTCCCAAATATGAAACGGGCTGTCATGTCGCCGCGTAGGCGCCATGGGGGCCTCCCGAATCGGAGGACAGACGATGATTTTTGGTGATGTGCTGGCGACTCTCGCTATTATTTGTGGCGTACCTTTCACTACGTGGGCGATGGTAATCGCGTGCCGCCTCGTATTTCCCGAGCTCAGCGAGCGAGCCGCAAATCGGATGCAATCCAAGGCATTCGCGTCCTTTTGGACCGGGCTTGCCGTAACCGCAATCGGCCTGTTTCTCGCGATCATCTTCTTCAATCTGCCAAACCCCGTCGCCCGATTTGTCGGGGCTGACATCGTGAGCTTCCTGCTCGCCCTATCGATCGTCGGATGCGCGGGCATCGGCGCGATCGCCGGTCACCGAATCCAAGCGCACGATGAGAGAATCTCTGAGTACGCCGCCTTCGTCCGCGGGTCCGCCTTCGTCATCGTTGCGTGCATGTCGCCGCTCGTCGGCTGGTTCTTCATCATGCCCATTGCCCTCATCACTGCGATCGGCGCCGGATTGAACGCCGTTCTGCGCCGCACACGTGTCGTCGCGACAAGCGCGGCATGAGCGTTTCGCGCAGAGATTGCTTGATCGCCGCTGGCCTGGCCTCAACCGCAGGGGTCGCTGGATGCGCACGGGTCAGCACGGTGGTGCGCCGCAACATAAACAGGAAGCACCTCGCGCCGCCAAGCCACCCTGTCACTCCGGACGTACGACTCCTCAACCGCGCCGGCTTCGGACCAACGACCCAGGACCTTACCGACCTGGCCGAAGATGGCCACGACAAATGGGTCTCCAAACGCCTAAGCGATGAGATTCCCGAAGACCCCCTCCTCCTCGCGGTACTTGGAAGCATCGATGTTGAAGCCATGGATGGAATGGAGATGCGCGACTTTCCGCTCGAAGCAATGCTCACTCAGCTTCAGCAGGTCGCGATACTTCGCGCCCGGTACGGCAGGAATCAGGTCAAAGAGCGCCTAGTCGATTTCTGGACCAACCACTTCAACATCTACGGACGTAAAGGTCTTGCTGCGTACCGCAAGCCGCGCGACGAGCACGAAGTGATCCGCAAACATGCCCTCGGCTACTTCCCAGAGATGCTGATGGCATCGGCGAAGAGCCCGGCGATGCTCGGCTACTTGGACAATCGGCTGAGCGACAAAGACCACCCAAACGAGAACTATGCGCGCGAAATTATGGAATTGCACTCGCTTGGGGTGCGCTCTGGCTACACGCAGCAGGACATAAAAGAAGTCGCCCGATGCTTCACGGGGTGGACGGTAGAAGACCGTTTCATGCATCGACGTGGCGAATTCCGCTACGAGTCGAAGTGGCACGATATGGGTGAAAAGGTCGTGCTCGGACACAAAATCCGGCCGGGCGATCATTTTGTGGACAGAGCAGAGGCGACGGGGCTCCATGGACTTTTTGCGCGCGAAGGCTCAACGGACGAGTCACTCGTTGGGCTCAACGAAGGCGAGGAAGTAGTGCGAATCCTTGGCGAGCACGAACGAACCGCTCACTTTATCGCGACGAAGCTGTGCCGCTACTTTTTGCATGACCGAGCCGACGAGTGGATCACTCGCACCACCCAGACGTACCTGGACACGAAGGGCCACATCCCTTCAATGCTTCAGCCAATGCTTACGTCCGCCGCGCTCCAAGAGTCCGCACCGAAGATCAAGCGCCCGTTCGATTTCCTTGTTTCCTCACTCCGCGTGACGGAAACCCAGACCGACGGAGGTCGCGAGCTCGTCAACGCCCTGCGCGACATGGGTGAGCCTCTGTACCAATGGCCGATGCCGGACGGCTATCCCGACCGAACGCAATCTTGGGCCAGCGGGTTGCTGCCAAGGTGGAACTTCGCGATTCGACTCGCGCAGGGCGGCTTCCGTGATGCTGGCGTTGACTACCAATCTTTAGGGGGCGATCCGATCCGTACCGCTGGGATGATCTTGCGGCGACCGATCTTGGTAAACGACCCGTACATTGCCGCACTCCGCGACCTGCCCCCAAATTTTGCGATCGCGGCAATGCTCGCTTCTCCGGAGTTCCAATGGCGCTGACCAAAGATTGGTGGAGTTGCGACGGCAAAGGTCATCGCGATCCTTCCGGCGTCCCAAACCCTAACCTGCTCGACTTCGCGCCGTCCCGACGCGGACTGATGATGGGGGCGTCTATGGCGATGGCGGGGTGGCTGGGCGCGCGATCTGCCCTTGGCCAAATCTCCATTTCGGCAAAGAAGAGCCGCGACCGAATCATGGTCGTGGTGTTTCTTCGCGGCGGTGCAGACGGCCTTTCGATTGTCGTGCCGTATCGTGATTCCGATTACTACAGGGCTCGTCCAACCCTGGCCGTCGCCAGCCCAACTGACCGAACTGCCGGCGCGGAAACTCGTGCACTCGATCTCGACGGCTTTTTCGGGTTTAACCCTCTGCTCGCGCCACTGTTGCCACTCTATAAGTCGGGCGAACTGCTCGCGCTGCACGCGGTTGGCTCACAGGATCCGAGTCGGTCGCATTTTGAGGCAATGTCCGCAATGGAGAAAGGGCTTGCCCGAGAAGGTTCCGGTCCGTCGAGCGGCTGGCTCGCCCGCCAACTCGCGGATACCACCCACGATCCCGCGTCTCCGCTCCGGGCCGTCGCAATTGCTGACGTCATGCCCGATTCCCTGCGGGGAGCGCCGCAGGCCATTGCCATGCAATCGCTGGAAGAGTTCCGACTCGCGGTCGGAGAGTCAGACCGGGCCGCGGCCGAGCGGGCGCTTGCTTTGCTATACGGAACGGGTCGCGATGAAGTCTCGATCGCCGGGCGAGAGACCCTCGAAACCCTCAAAACTCTGCGCACGCTCGATACAAAGTCATACCGAGCGGCGAGCGGAGCCACTTATCCGGTCTCCGACTTGGGTACTGGTCTCAAGCAAGTCGCTATGCTCATCAAAGCAAACCTCGGGCTAGAGGTCGCGTGCCTCAACAAGGGAGGATGGGACACTCACATCGCCCAAGGGGCGACGGTTGCGGGGGCAAAGCTCGGATTGCTTGCGTCGTTGCTGGACGACGTGGGCCAAAGTCTCGCCGCATTCCACCGAGACATGGGGGCGGAGATGTACCGCATATCCGTCGTCGTCATGACGGAGTTCGGTCGTCGTGTGGAACAAAACAGTAGCCTCGGAACGGATCACGGTCGCGCGTCGACGATGTTCGTGCTTGGCGGCGGGGTGCGTGGTGGCCGCGTAATCACAAAGTGGACGGGCCTTAACGCCGCTGCACTGGATGAGGTCGGCGATTTGAAGGTTGCGATCGACTATCGCGACCCTTTATCCGCAGTGCTGCACGCGCACAGCGGGTACCTCGCTCCCGACGTATTCCCGGATTACGTGCGGAATGACCCCGGGATGTACAACCACAGCTATCTCGGTTCCGCCCCAAAGATAGCAGACTTGCCTGCGTAACGGCCAGCACGAAGTGGTGTAACATTTTAGGGACGGGATACGTCATACGGAAAGAGAAGAACATATGGGCAAAATGAGTCAAACCGACTGGATAGTTTTCGGAGCAGCAGCGTTCGTTGGTGTCGTTGTATTCATCGCTTCGATTCTGATGGCCAGAACTGTTGTACCGCCGGCACCCGCACCGGTCGTTGCATCGGGCACCGCTAAGCTCCCAGATGCTCCCGTCACGATGGCCGTTGCACTGCCTGGCGCAAAAGCGGCAGCGAACAACCAAGGCGGCGGTTTCGGCTCGCCCGGCGGCGGCGCGCCCGGTGGAATGGGTGGTCCTGGTGGACCTCCTCCCGGATTCGGCGGAGCCGGCGGACCTCCCCCTGCAGGCATGGGACGCGGCGGACAGCCAACCGGCAGCGGCGGCCCGATGTCCATGGGTAACAGCGGCGGAAGCTAAACACCCGAGACAGTTTGTAGCGTAACGCAAGTTCGGCTACGTTCAAAGAGTAAACTCCTTCCCGCAAGAAGGAGTTTATTTTTCGTATGCCCACCCCGGTTGTCTTAAACGTAGGATTTTACAATTACGTTTTAACCGAGAAAATTGTTGCTCTCGTTAGCAGTGAATCCTCTCCCATGCGTAGAGTAGTACAGACTCTGCGCAAAGAAGGCACGCTCATTGACGCCACTCAAGGGCGCCGCACGAAGTGCGTGATCTTTACGACCGGTGATGCGGTTGTGCTGTCGGCGATCTCCCAGGAGACTCTGGCGAAAAGGTTGAGCACGGGAGAAATTGTTGGCGACGAAGAATAGTCTTTTTCATCGATTCCATACGCACTTTGGTCGAGACATTGGCATCGATCTTGGTACGGCAAACACGCTGGTTCACGTCGGCGGGCGAGGCGTTGTGCTTCGTGAGCCGAGCGTCGTCGCGATTAACAAGGACACCGGCGAAGTCCACGCCGTTGGCGAGGAAGCCAAGCGCATGCTCGGTCGCACTCCCGCGCACATTGTCGCGACCCGACCGCTGAAAGACGGGGTCATTGCCGACTTTGAGCAGACCGAGCGCATGCTCCACTACTTCATCAGCAAGGTCTGCAATCGATTCTTGCTACGCCGGACGGTCGTTGTCGGCATTCCGAGCGGAGTGACCGAAGTTGAGCGCATGGCGGTCATCGAAGCTTCGCGTAATGCTGGCGCAACACAGGCGTACGTAATCGAAGAGCCCATGGCGGCGGCGTTCGGCGCGGGCCTTCCCGTGGACGAACCAAGCGGCTCGATGATCGTCGACATTGGCGGCGGAACCACCGAAGTTGCGATCATTTCCCTTGGCGGAATCGTTCACTCTCGGTCGATTCGCATTGCGGGCGATGAATTAGATGAGGCAATCACGACCTACGTGCGCCGCGCCTACAACCTCTACATTGGCGACCGAACTGCTGAAGCTACGAAAATCGCAATTGGAAGCGCATTCACACTCGAACAGGAGTTGAGCGTGCTGATCAAGGGTCGCGACCTCGTCACCGGCTTGCCGAAGAGTGCGACGATTACCAGCGAAGAAGTCCGCAACGCGATTCAGGAACCACTGACCGCGATCGTAGAGGCGATCAAGCTCACGCTTGAAGCCACCCCGCCTGAACTCGCGGCGGACGCGATGGATCGTGGCATTTACATCGCTGGTGGTGGCGCCCTCTTGCGCGGCATCGACCAACTCATCATGTCCGAGACCGGCGTCCCAGTCCATATCGCAAAGGACCCGCTGAGCTGCGTCGCCCTTGGCACGGGCATCGTTGTTGAGGGCATGCACGAGAATCCCTTGATTCGAAAAATGCTCGAAAAGGCCTCCAAAAGCTGAGAAAGAAACGATCACCTTATACGCGCGAGGTCGGTTGGGTCGTCGCCCTTTTCATCCTCGGAGTTCAACTCGGCAATTTGCAACGCACGGGAACTAAGGCTGGTGTCACCGACTCTGTAACTCGCGCAATCCATACCGTGCTCTCGCCGATTGCCCTCCCCGCAAAGCTCAGTGCTGACGCGATCGTCGATTTCGGCACGGGTATTTTTCACGCTCGGCAGCTAGGCGTCGAAAATCGGGCGCTAAAAGACCAAGCGGCGATCATTCAGCACTACACCGACGTTGTATCGTCCCTAAACCGAGAGGTCGAGGAACAACGCCTTCTTCTGCAACTCAAGAACTCACCGGGACACGAGCGCATTGCCGCACGCGTTATCGGCTACGTACCATTCGAAAATCGAATTCTGCTTGACGCGGGCTCGAAAGACGGAGTCACGTCGGGATTGGCGGTCGAGACCGGTCGAGGGCTCGTCGGGGTCGTCGAGTCGGTCGAGGCTCACCGCGCAACCGTTCTGCTCGTGACTAGCCGGAGCCAGATAGGCGCCATTGATGCGGCCCGGAACCCGCAGCCGATCGGTCTGATGCGCGGGCGCGACGCAACAACGGTCGAAGTCACGTTTCTCGATCCGAAGGCACCCGTCCAGGTGGGCGATCTCATTGTCACGTCTGGCCTCGGTTTCCACATCCCTCGGGGCATTTTGATCGGCAACGTCGTTCAAGTCGACACGAGCGAAGAGCAGGGCAGCAAAAAGGCCATCGTCGATCCCGCTGTCAGTGTGGGCACCCTCCGCGAGGTCTTTGTTCTGAAATGAGAGGCGCGAAAGACTACGTATGGGCCCTAGCGTTGCTCTGGATTGCGGCAGGGCTCCAGATGGGTTTGGCCCCTTCTTTGAGCGGTCGGCTGTGCGCTCCAGATTTTCTGTTCACCACGCTTTGCGTGGTGAGCTTGTTCGCAAGTCGCTCTGCCGGGGCAGGTTTCGGGTTCCTCGCGGGCATGCTCGCCGGAGGTATTTCGGGCGTGAACATCGCGACACTCGCTATCGTGCGCACGCTTGCGGGCGGTGGAATCGCATGGGTCTCGCGCATGAACATGGATCGCGGCGGAACGACCGCAGCCGTCGTAACCGCCGTCGCGAGCGTGATTGTTCAATTCGCAATGCTCTTCATTGCGCCCAGACCTGAAGTTGGGGTCGCTTTCTTGGCTACAATATTCTCAGCGGTGGTCAACGGAGTCCTCGCATTGCCGATCTACGCCCTCGCAAATCGATTGTTAGAC
>JBBRML010000117.1:0-8392 GCA_038230855.1 Fimbriimonadales bacterium
AGACGTTGGCCTCGGCTATCTGACGCTCGGTCAGCCACTTTCATCGTTGTCGGGCGGCGAGCGACAACGGCTGAAACTTGCCGCTGAGCTGGGCAAGAAAGGCAATATTTACGTTCTGGACGAACCGACTACCGGACTCCACATGAACGACGTGGACACCCTCATCGGTCTGTTCGATCGCCTCGTAGATTCTGGATCGTCCGTGATCGTTATTGAGCACAACCTTGACGTTATTGCGAGAGCCGACTGGGTTATCGATCTCGGGCCAGGGGCGGGACACGATGGCGGGCACGTGCAATTTGAGGGCGTTCCCGCCGATCTTGTCGATTGTGAGCAGTCGCTGACCGGGCGGTACTTGTCGAATCGGCGTGGCGCAGCCTGACGGCGTTTGCTTTCGATCAGCCCCAATTGCCTAACAGGGCGAGCCCGTAGGTAGTATCCACAAATGCTGACCGGGTCCTCACCCATCCTAGCGGCGCTCGATGTTGCTGAGACGGTTCGATTCTACAAAGATGTGCTCGGCTTCTCATCGAGTTGGACTTGGGGTGAACCAGTCTCGTTTGGAGGTGCAAGTTGGGGAAAGATCACGATCATGTTCAGTTATCGACCCGACCTTGTCGGTCAAATCGATGGGCACGAGCACTGGTTTGACGTCGACGATGTTTCTTCTCTGTATGCCATGCATTTAGAGCGCGGCGCGAAGATTATCTCAGCAATAGATGACAAGCCTTGGGGACGTCGTGAATACACGGTCTGTGATCCGAACGGATACCACCTTCGGTTCGCGGGGGACCCAACCCACACACCGCGCGGCGCGATATCAATGCCGGCCGGAGTTTCGATCGTCCGCCGTTTGCCGTCCGAGGAAGAATTTACTAAGGTCACTGGCAACAGCTTCGATAGGATCGGCGGCCCCTCAGAGATACTCTCCAGAGCCTGGTCGTCAGTACTCGCAATCAGCCCGACCGGCGAAGTGATTGGCGTGGTCCGCGTCATGTACGACGCAGCAGGCTGGTTCAGCATCTGGGACGTGGCGGTGCTACCCGATTGGCAAGGGCAGCGCATCGGAACCGCAATGATGGAGGCGGCGCTCGCCCTCGTACGTGAAGAGTCTCCGGGCGCATTCGTGTATCTCTTCACGCATAAGCACGCTTTCTACGAGCGGATTGGCTTCACTACTGGATCCGTGGACATGATCCAGGTGTAGGGCTCGAGCGGTTAAGTGGCGGGCTCACTGAAGGTGCAAGAACTTACTTGACTCCATTCCACCACACGAGGGCCTTATCAAATATGCTTCTCAGGTGATCGCTGCTGTGAAACCCCTCGCCCGGATGCCACTGCACGTCATACCCCTTGAACTTCAGGGCCGCCGCCATTTGCGCGTTCCCCAGAAACCAATTTCCAAATTGGTTATCCAGATCTCGCGTCCCATCTTGCAGAAACGCGCGAATCGGTTTCTTGTCTGACAGGCGGATCATGAATGGATAGTTATGACCGCCCTCTTTTAAGGAATCGCCATGGGCAATGTCATCAAAACTACCTACGCCGCTGATCAAGGTGCTGAAAGCCTCAGGATGCTCCCAGCAGGACGTGAATCCGCAGATGCCGCCGGAACTGACCCCAACGCAAGCTCGCTTAGCTGGGTCAGGGCTCAACTTTATAATCTTCTCCACATCTGGAAAGATCTCCGTTAGCAGAAATTTCGAGTAGTCCTCGCTCAGTCGATCGTATTCGTAGGCGCGATTAGAGTACGTGCCTGCGACCTTCTGGCCCGGTTCGATGAAGACTCCAACGGTTGGAGGAATCAATCCCGCCACGGCGCAGTTTTCCAAAGCGTTCGCTTGCCATTGGCGATCCCACTGAGCGTCTGTACCGATCAGAACGGGATACTGCTTGCTTGGGCCAAATCCTGGCGGCAAATAGACGTACCACTTACGCGTCGTGCCGGAGAATATCGAACTCCTCAGTTCGCCCATGTCACGAAGTTCGCCTTTTCTACCGCCCGGCGGCACGTCCACATATGGGTTCGGCACATACACCTCAAGGTTGTGATTCTTTGCCCGCATCTTGCCATCAACGACATAGTTGATCGTCGAACCTTGACCGGGCTTCAGCGTTACTACGGCCATCAGCAGACCACCAATCGACGCGAGCGAAGTCTCCGACAGGTTATCCCCCGAAACAACCGCCGTGTGGGAACCATGGCCGGCGTCCACTGCAAACAGCACTGAAGTTCCATCTTTGAGTGGAGGGATGCCCGCAGTTAGGTCACCTACTTTGTAGCGCGCACGAATCAGCGATTCCGCCTTCGCCGGATCGGTATTCATCGCGCTCCTAACTTCATTCAACAGAGACGAACCAGTTCCGAAAACGGCTACAGTCGCTACCATCACACTAAGTACGAGCACGCGCGCATTCTACCGAGATTGGCGTTGCTGCCAATATTGAGTCGAAGCACATCAATCGCACGCGACGGCAGCTCAAAGTTCTATTGGCACGCTCACTCCCGCATGCTATTTCGGCATCTTATCAAACTGTGTTATCATCTCAGTGCCATGTCTAGACGATTCGTCCGTGTTTCTATTTACTCACTTCGCTTTGTTTTGCTAGCTTTGATCGCCTCCTGCCTCACCGCAACAACTCTCTGCCAAAGCATTTCAAAAGTTGTTGTCACTCCTGCTTCGGTTGTTGGAGGAACGTCGCTATCGGGAACAGTGACGCTAAGCTCGAAGGCAGCAACGGGCGGGACGCTCGTGTCGTTGTCGACATCAAATTCTCTCGCGTCCGTGCCGGCATCCATCACCATTCCCAAAGGAGCGATGAGCGCTACATTCTCGGTGAAGACGGTTGCGGTCGGTGGAGATTGCAACGAGGTTGTGAAAGCTACGCACTCAGAATCAAGCGCCACGGCCAGCTTCGTGATCAAGGCCCCAACACTAACGTCGTTCATGTTGAGCCCAACTCAAGTGACCGGTGGAACTTCGACGGTCGCAACCGTAAAAGTCACCTCTAAGGCACCAGTAGGTGGCCTAACGATGCTCTTGACAAGCAGCCATATTGCGGCGTTGCCCCCGAGCACAATCAAGATTCCGGAGGGTGCTACTACGGGTACCGCGACGATCCCAACAAAAGGGGTCACGGGCACGGCGACCGCGGTAATCGGCCTGAAATTCGGCCTCGTCACGAAAACGACAAACCTCACGATCGTGCATGCGAATGTTAGCGGCCTCAGCCTACATCCTGCTACCGTCGTCGGAGGCGCGCCCGCAATCGGGACGGTCACGATTAACGGCCTTGCTCCCGCAAGCGGTTTCGTCGTAACTTTGACTAGCAATAACAAGTCAGCTACGGTGCCCGCGACAGTTACTATCGCGGCCGGAGCTGCCAACGCAGATTTCACCGTTTCTACCCTTGCCATAACTAGCAAGCTGACGGTTACAATCGCAGCTGTGGGCGGAGGTAAATCGGTCACGGCCGCATTGGCGGTCACGCCAGCGCCACCGAGCAAGTTCGCCGGAACCTATATCGGCTCGTTCTACACCACTTCTCCAGACTTAGGCTCCGTTGCGTTAAAAGTCGATACGGCCGGCAAGCTTGATGGAACTGCGACCGACGCTATCAACGCTAAAGTGTCGACACTCTCAGGCAACGTGGCAAACAACGGCTATTTGACCATCACCGTCAACAATAACGGGTCTATAGAAACGAGTTACGGCGCGTTCTCGTTCAATTCCAAAGGATATCTGATCGGGGATATTCACCCGTCGGATGGGTCCACGGTGACGCTGACCCTCGCAGGCTCGGGCAAGACCTCTCCGTTCCCAGGTAATTACACCGGCACATTTATGTCGTCGGATGGCGGAACCGGAACGGTGAAGCTCACCTGCGTTGCAAGCGGAGCTATTACTGGCACCGCACTATCGACCGATGGCACGTCGAAGCTGACTGGCTCAATCAGCCCATATGGTGTGGTTCGGATAAGCGCGAGTTCGGCGGGACACACCGACAACAACGCGGGAGGCGGAAGCTTCAATTCGGGAGGCAAGCTAATAATCATCGTGAAAAGCGCCGACAACATGTCGACGACGACGGTCACGTTGTCGAAGGCTCTTTAGCCGAGGTCTGATGGCGGCGGACGGAATCTACATCCCGTCCGCCGTCATAATGTAAAGTGCTCAATTTCGGGGCTGGCGCGCTTAGCGCTTCCCCCGCTGCGCAACCGTAGCTAGCCTAGAACCCAGAACATCTCGGCAACGTGTTTAGCGCAAACATCCATTCCAGAGCTGTGCTCCAGCAACTCGACGTAATATTGAGAGCTACCTGAGTGCTCGTACCAAATCAAGATGATTATTTGCGCTCTTGCCGCGAGTTGCATTGCGACGGCCTACCAGTGGCGTTACAAGTCCACACTCGGTCCGCTCGTAAACCCTCTCAAAGGCTGGGTTCCGTACGTCTCCGACGGAACCGCAGTACATCAGCCCTACTCAACCGTTTACTACAACGTCAGCTGGCGAGAGCTTGAACCGGAGCGAGGGCTCTTCAAGTTCGCGGAGTGGGAGCATCGATGTTGGGATCTCGCAGCGGCGACCGGCAAGCACGTCGTTTTCCGGGTCAACGTTGACTACCCTTCTCAGCCATCTGGAGTGCCGAATTGGTTGCTGGCCGAAGGAGTGCAGACGACTCGCTACTCGGATTACGGCGGTGGACAAAGCCCGGACTATCACGACCCACGCTTCCAGACAGCATTGCTCCGCTTCGTCAAGGCCTTAGGGGCGCGCTACGATTCAAATCCAAGGGTCGCGTTCGTTCAGGTTGGTCTGCTTGGATTCTGGGGAGAGTGGCACACTTGGCCCCGAACCGAATTATTTGCGCCAGAACCATTTCAGCGGCAAGTGTTAGATGCGATGACGACCGCATTTCCGAATAAGAAGTTGATGGCGAGAAACCCGAGCGGAGTCGCCGGCAGCTATAGAAATCTTGGTTTTCACGACGACATGATCCCGCAAGACACGCTCGGCAAGGAAGACTGGAAGTTTCTGCCCGGAATACTTGCGAATGGCCTTGGCCAGAATTGGGCACAGTTTCCCCGTGGAGGTGAAATGGTTCCATTCGCGGCGAGCCAGTACATGGGCCGGGCGTTCGGCGAAACAATGAAGGCGGTGCGGGATGTGCATCTTTCTTGGATTGGACCGTACTGCCCCGCTCTCGAGCAGTCGAGCAGCCACGAATTCAATTCAAACTGCGCGACTCTGATTCGAGCCATCGGATACCAATTCTCTTTAACCCATGTGAATGTATCCTTCAGTGGCGGTAAGTGTCGCTTCGAGCTAAGAGGCACCAATAGCGGTGTTGCCCCGTTTTACTATCCGTGGCCGGTGCGGTTTGCCCTGATCAACTCCAAAGGCGTCGTTGTTTCGCAGCCTGAGACTGGAATCGACATCCGGACTTGGCAGCCGGGCGATTTCTACTCTAAAGGCGAAGTGCTCGTCGGCACGTCTCCGGGGTCGTACCGTTTGGCGCTCGGCGTCATTGATCCGTACTTGCGAAAGCCGGACATCGAGTTTGCGTCCGACCTCCAGAGGGTGGGCGGGTGGCAGGTATTGGGCTCGGTCAGAATCGATCGGTGACATCGCTCAGGGCGCATGGTTCAGGGCACGTACCTTAAGGCGCGGAGTTCAAGCCTTCCGATTTCACCGTCCAGCTTCCACTGGGAAATCCCGGGGCAGCTCGCTTTGGGGCCCCGTCCCAACCCGCAGCCATCATCGCAACCGCATAAAGCAACCCACCATTTGATGGAAAGTACGGGAAAGGCCCTCCAGTCGCCAAGCCTAGCTCGTCGAATTGAAACCCTGGCGATTTTGTGAGCAGAAATTCAATCGCACGCTCAGGCTCGCCAAGCCGCGCAGCGCACATTGCTAGCATCGGAAAATCCCACCCCCAAGTGCGGTCAAAATTCCACTTTTCAGCAATCTGGTGCAGCGTGCGTCTCATCGTAGCGGCATCGGCACCGTCTCCCGGCAACCATCCAAGTGCTCCCGTAATCGCTGGATGCTCAAAATTGAAATGGGACCACATGTCCTTGATCCCTTCGTGTAGTACGTACAGGCCATTTTCGGTCGGGAGAGGAGCGAGGCCTTTCAGCACCGTTGACCAACTCGGCTTTCCTAGAAGACCCATCCGAGCTCTCCACTCCTGAGCCACCCGAAGCCCGAAGCGCCAATATCCAAGTTCGAATGTAGGGTTGGAGGTAGTTCGAGCGTCAGTGTTCTCCGAAACGACCGTCATCGGAGGTCCGAGAACGTACCGATTCGACTTGGAATCGAGAAATGCGTACGTTGCCATGAAATCCGCCGTAGCGTCTACGATTGGCATCCATTTCTTCAGGGTCTCGCGGTTAGGATGGGCACGATAGTCCAGTTCCGCAAAGAAGATTGGGTGTGGCTGCTGCCAGATTAGGGTTCCGTGAATTACATGCGGCCACTCTTCCCCTTCAGGACCGACGCATTTTGGCCACCTAGCTCCCAAGTAGCCCTGCGCAGTCGCTCGCCTTTTAGCAGATGGCATCAGCTTCTTGTAAAAGCCCATGCTTCGGTTTAGTTCTGGCCATCGATTCCAAAGTGCCCAATGCGCGGCATGCCACCAAGTCATTTCCAGGTGGAATTTGCCGAACCATCCATTGTTGACGAGACCGCTTTCCTGCGGCGGAAGTGACCCGGCCTCATTCACCTTCATCAAGTACTGCGATAGAACGACCCGACGTTCGAGCTCTTTCCACCGAGGATCTGCACTTCCAGAGAGATCGATCGCGCCTCCCGCGTTCCAGAAGTTCGGCCAAGCCTCGCGGCTCGCCTGCAGTACCGACGCGGAGGCAGGGATTCGAGACGGCAATGGAGACTTCGCAAAGGCACAAGTGAACTCGATCTGGTTATCCTGCGGCGCGCCTCGTAAGACCACTTCGTGGCGAGCGTCGTTATTGGAATCGGGATCGATCGTTGCAGAGCCATTCCAACCGAGGCTCACGTAGTAGATGTTGTCATCCATTCTTCGCGATAGATTCAGTCGATTCTGAGCCAACACGCCAACTCGGTCGAAGGCGGCGGGGCGACTCCAGTCACCGACAAAGTTTGCAAATTGAAGCGGACTATTTCCGGGACAGGTAAGAAACACTGAGACCCGGCCAGATTTCACCAACGAGGACACGATGCGAACGCCGATCGCGTCGCTACTCGGATGACACGCAGTCGTTACCTCGACAGGTTCGTCATCGAACTCGAACTTGCTCGTGACAATTCCATGCCAGAGGTCCAACCGCTGAGTCCCTTTCCTTAGATCGCTCAAAGCTGCCGCAGTACCATCGGGACGGATCAGTTTCAGGCCGATGCGGCCCAAATTGATTCGGTGCGGGTTCGCCGCCATCCAAGCTGATAGCTCCGGACGAACTGGGTCTTCCATCATGTACTGGATCGGTCGACCATGCGTATTCCACACCTGACCCTGAAAGTCGCTTGGGCTCTGCCCTTTAGGCAGAGGAGAGCTGTGCCAGCCCCACTGTGACATCGTATTGAACGGAGCAAACGTCTGCAGGCCGGTGATGTCCATCCCGAACGCAAACTCGCCATTTCCGACCTGGAGAGGGTGCTCGCCGTCGAACTTAGTTCGCACAACGTCGTGTCGGGACACAACCGCATGTCGATCGATTGCGCCCCGTTTTTGGCTGTCGCTCAAGTTCGAAAACGTGTTTAGAGGCATTGAAAAAATTGCGAAGGCAACGACGGCTATCAAGTTGTCGTCAGCATACCGACGCCGCGAAAATATGCCAGAACCGAAGACCTCCGACCTGACGTTGCTTAATCAAAGCGTTCTCTGCTCCTCTCGACCACATCGGCTCGATCCTAGGAAGCTGTTGACGAACTCCGCATCCAGCTTCGTTCGTCATAGCAAATCGCCGATTTGCGTGGAAATCAGCGATTTGAACGCAACGCTTCGGTTCAAAGAACCGCGCTACGCGACTTGGGCATCCTTGCCCAAGCGGAGGCTGTTGAGTTGATCAACAGCCTCCTAGCGTTAGCTGCGCCAGACCGTTGCGGCGGAAACATTCGGTAAGACCTGGAAGCGGGCCGTGTGCTTGGAGCCAACCAACTCGACCACGTATTTTACGACTTTAGTTCCTTGCTTAACCTGAAATGCGTTCCAAGAAGTCGGCACTTCAACTGTGACGGTGAGCGGCTGGTCATACAGCAGAGACACGGGCAAATCCGAAAATGCGAGTTTCTCGGACGCACATAAGATCTTCAATGCAAATCGATCCGACCCTTTCGCTGCTAATATCGGATCCGATGCGGCATCTCGCTCCTGCACGTATTTGAACTGTTCAATCTCCGGCGCGATCCAG
>JBBRML010000118.1:0-8276 GCA_038230855.1 Fimbriimonadales bacterium
AAGAGCAATTTGGAGCCCAAAAACCGCACTGAGACAAGAATTCTCGACTACATCGCCGGTTTTCAGACGATACGAAGACTAACTATTTACAATGTCCGTAATCTCGCAGTCAAAAATGCCCCTTCTTCAGCACCCTGCTAGCGGAGATCGGATTCGAACACCACGATTCTTTAGCACTTCCGTCAAGGCGGCTAAGCCAGACCGTGTCTGAATTGCTTAGTATTACATAGTTATGTTCTGAGATGAAAGCACCGATTGGGACGCCGTTGTTAACGACATTAAAGTTAATAGAGCTGTTGGTGCAGACGATGACTTGGTTCCCGCTGAACCCCAACGCTTTGTCTCCAATCGCTACCAAGGTACTGGATCCGTTTGGAGCTGCCAATGTGCCGACTAGATTCGCGTTGGTTTGGTTCAAGTTCCAACGATAGACGTTACCAGTTAGATCGATGCCTATCCAGAAGGAGTCGGCAGAAATATGCGAGAGAAGATCTTCCGCCAAAGCACTCTCTGAAGAGACATTGTCACCACGCCGGTCGATTCCCTTCGTTCGGGGGATCCAAAGGGAGCCCCCGCCGATAACTGGCCCGGGCGAAGTTATCATTTTGCCAGGCAACGTAAGTTGCTCCCCAGTTCGTAATGTTTTGATGCCACGGGCGAAGTGTCCGAGCGCAGTTCCATTTGAGACCATTCCGATTAGATCTGGACCAAGCGAAGATTCGGTGGTAAATGTGATCGGTGTTTCGAACTGGAGCTCGCTTACATTGCAGCCGTCTGCCGGCCCACTTGCCGTGGGCCATAGCACGATTATGTACGGTAGCCTACCGTGGCAACCGATGCATTTTAGTTGCTCTACTGGATTTAGACGGCGACAGAATTCGTTCGTGCAAATTCGCAAGTAAGACTGGCATTGTGGACATCGACCGTTCGATAAATCGGTCCCTCCGAGCTCTGGCCAATAATCACAATACGGGCATGGTTGGCGAAGGTTAGTCCCGCAATTACAACAAAAGCGAGCGGTTATGGATGCGCTCGGCGTCGAGCAGGACGCGCAGGGCGCCGCGGAGCTCATGGCGTCCTCGCCCTGGTTTTGTCGGTGCCGTCCGCGCCGTCTGCCTTGAGGGCAATAACTCCCGAGTCGCTCCGTTCTGGGCTAGGTGAAGTTCTAGCGACCCATACCTCCGCTCGTCGCGTGATTTGGCCGCCCGATCGCCAACCCATGTGCAGCAGGCGAGTTACGATGCCATCGGAGACTCCAGCTGATTGCACATATGTGACGTCATGCGCCTCGCCGCTCATGCGGTCAATCAATGGTATCGGTGATATTACTTCTACTTTCTTCTCAGTTTTAAGCCATTGCACGATCGAGTTTCGAGTGCTCGTCAGCAGCGCCGCCACGCCCCGTACTTCTAAGAGCTGAATGGGAATTGGCTCGTCGGGTAAGAGAGCGTCAAGTAACATCCCAACCGAGTTTGCGCCTGCATTTAGCTCTTGCACCTCTTGCACGGAGCGATGCACGCGCGAAGTCCAAGCTATTACCCACTTCAAGCCAAATTGGTCGCGTTCAGAGGTTGCCGCTTGGGCGATTTCAGTCAGTTTTTCGACCATCAATTCAAGGCTTCCTAAGATGTCGCCACCTTTCGTCAACTTTGGCAGCCATTGTTTTTGTGTTGAAATGAGAAGTACCATCGCCTCGATATCCATAATTTGTTCGAGGTAGCTGCGGTGCGGTTCTTCACCAAGCTGCGGGAACGCGAGAACTGCTCTTGACAACGCGCTCATCGCCAGCGATTCGAGTGTGCCATTACGCTCCTTCGCCAGAAGTTCCAGTTGGTCGCGAAGAAACCTCCAGTCAGCCGCTGCTGCGTCGAAGCGTCCCCACTTGAGAGCTTCGCAAAGCATCCCGGCGATGACGACAGAGTCCTGATTACTGACTGATTTCGAGAGCATACATGCAAGACTAGCTAGCCTCCCGATTTCGCGCTCCTCTGAGAATGGCACGGCTTCTGTCAGTATCAAAGTTTCACCTCCTGCACATACTTTCGCTCGATGAGACCCTTTTTTGCTGTTGCCATTACGCCAATTCTAAGGCAGTTCGGCTCCAGATCCGCCGCGACCTCAAGCGTTCCTGCGTCGTACGGCACGGTGAACCGATGCAATAGTCTAGGTCCGGAAGCTTCTGCAACCACTTCGATCGTAAGTGTGCCTGCAGAAGGTCCATCAAAGATCCGTTTTGCTTTGAGGTGCTCAACGACAATATCCCGGTCATAGATGAGCAACGCCTCACTTCCTCCTCCGTGATCGATGGTGACCGTGAGTGCAAATGGACTTAATGGGACGTGAATCGGTATCGGCAGGGCAGCCCCAACGACAACTGCCATGCGAACACTTTCCTTGTCCACCTTTACCAAACGAGTTTCGTAATTCAGAGTCAGTTCTGGGCCCATTAGGATGTTATTCCCGCCAACAAAAGCGCATGCAATCGGCGTATCGCGTCCCAATTCCTTTTCTAGCCAGATGATGTCGCGCACCCCAGTCGCATATTCTTCGGAGAACACACCGATCGCGTCAGTAATATCCGATTGTGCCAAAGTTAAGTAGTCGCTGCCAACTCCAATCACGTTGACCACGGTTGTCTCCGGAGTATTCGATAAGTGTCGCTTGACGCTTTCGACGGCATCGTACAGGCGTGGCGCAAGTTGGTGCCAAAATCCCTGCCGTTTGTTTGTTGGGAAAAACTGGTTCGGGCCAAATCCGAACGCGGCGGCACCCTCGCCCGATGTACCGGCAATCCTTGCGAGTTCCGAGTACCTGCTTTCCAAGTTACCCGCTTTCGCAAAGCTGGCGATTGCATATGCTCCAGCTAGTCGCGTAACGTCTCCACCACCAAAATCAGAGCCGATCGAATCGCCGTTATCTCGACATTTTGGCAGAGTCATATCGTAGGAAATTACGTCTTGCAGAGCTAGTCGATCACCATCAACTATGAGGGTTCCGATTGCAACATCCGTCGTTCCTCCGCCACTGTCTACTACCATGACACGCGAACCCATTGGAACCTTTGCGCGTTGAAAGGTACCTGACTGTACCAAGTATCTCAACGCGCATTCCGGTTCGAGCAGCAATTCCACGTTGCCGTAGTCATATAGCCCCGCCTCTCTCATTGCCGCCAACATTCGTTGCCTGTATCGCTTTGACCTTTGTCCACTATCGTAGACTGGCATCGTGATTCGCCACTCGATATCGCCCTCGCTCAGTTCTTGCTCCGCTGTCCCCGCGGCCAGCCGAGCGTACACAGAATCCTCCATCAATTTCGAAACGTACCAGGTTAAGAGGCTCGACGCACTGATACCGAGATTCGGAATGGTGTCGTCCTCCTCCTGGAGATACTTCTTAAACTCGGTGACCAGGAAACCGTCCGGATTTTCACGGCTTGCGGCTTCCGCAGCGGCCCCATATTTCCAACTCGAACGTACAGTTGGCCGGTCGACGAAGACCGCTGTTGGTGGTCGCTCTTCAGTCAGCAAATTCTGCGGCGGAAGACCGGAAATCGAGTCTGAGCGCCAAATGGAAGTCCCTGACGTCCCGAAATCAATGCCGACTAGAAACCGCGCCTTCGGTTTCATTCCCGGCACAGTTCTAGGTACGAGCTGCACCGACGCCAGCAATTTATCAGACACGTCAAAGAATTCCAAGCTAGAATTCTTAATAGCTGAAATCGCCTCGACAATTACTTTCACCGGCTGGTTTTGCCGAATTATCGAGTTGTTCTCGCTCTTAACTCGGATGCCTGCAGGCTGTGCAAATCTCGCCATTTTGAATGGTTGTCCAGTCGCGACAAGCTGAATTTCTCGAGATTCGCCCGGAGCAAGGGTAAGTACTGCCGGGATTGCTTCGACTCTCGCTTCGTCGAGCTTATTCGCTCCTAACGAGATCATCCTGGTGACATCTTCTAGGTCTTGGAACGGATCTTGGTTAGGTTGGCGGGTTACCTTTTCGATGTGGACGGTTACCGCCACCGCTTCCGGCTCTGCCGGGTCAAATTGAACCTGAAAATATTGGTTTGCATCGGGTATCAGTCCTATTTGCGCACGATCCGCGATCCCTGGCCCGTTCACCTGAATTAATGCTCCCTTCGCGAATGGAAACAGGGAATGAACTTCTACTTTTGTCTCGACCATACCGTTCGACAAGAAGTGCCTTGCGACCTCATGAAGTGAAAACTTTACAATTGCCGAGCCACAGTGGGGACAGTAGTGCCAGCTCGGGTCCAGAATCTGCGGGCACGTATTGGAGTGCAGTGCCTCACAGCAGAGCGACGGTTGCGTAGAGTCAATATTAGGTTGGGAATGTGATGCTTGCAATTTCATTCTTGGTCAAACGACAACTGGAGAAACCAGTATAACTAGTCGTACCCTTTTTAGGAGAACCGATCGCAATTCGGGTGAATAGCTACTATTCGCGCGGGCCGTAGAGAGCGTGACCTGGCGACCACTAGCGTCGTCTCCCGTCTCACCTCAACGGCACTCGGAACTTTGCCTCGCGCGCCGAACTTTGACCTTCAGTCCTCATTGGCTCTTCGTACTGGTGCGAAGCTATTTTCCTTTACTTGACGTAGTGAACGTCAACAATCTTGCCCGCGACAAAGAGCAGAAGGCACCCGATTACGGGTTTCGATTTCGCGATCTCGCGGGCTTCCTCAAAGGTCTTGCCGACGATTTCTCCGCTTAGTCCAGCGAGAAGGCCCATGTACGTGGTCGCATCGTCCGCACTAGGAAAGCAGGCCAGGCCGTTCATATTCTGCCCGTCAGGCAGCGTTACGTTGTTCGCGGCGTATTTGTTCTCGCCCGCGTGGATCATAAAAACTCGGTCGCCAAATCCGCCATAACCACCCAGTTCAAGTTCATCAAGGATGATGCTTCCTGGCTGAGCGACGGTGTGCGACATTGATCCCATTATGGAATGACTCTCTCGATTTTCACAAGGCGACAGAGTCTAGGTAGGCCAGTCAAGGGCTATGTCCAGGCTTGGAGCGCTCGCGGTGATCCATCCCGTTGATATCATGTTCACGCCCGTTTCGGCGATCTCACGTACGGTTTCGAGACGGACGCCTCCTGACGCCTCGGTTACGACTCGACCGTCAACCATCTCTACCGCGTCGCGAAGCGTGGCCACCGACATATTGTCGAGCAGAACGGCGTCGATTCGACATCGCAGAGCCTGTTCGAGTTGGGCAAGCGTATCCACCTCAACCTCGACGAATACCGTATGACCGACTCGGCTTCGCACCCGATCGACGGCTTCGGAGATGCTCCCCGTGTATGCGATGTGATTGTCCTTGATCAGAACGCTTTGATCTAGCGCGAAGCGATGATTTTGACCACCGCCCATCCTCACCGCATATTTTTCCAGAGACCGCAAGCCTGGTGTCGTCTTTCTCGTGCACACGATTCTTGCCCCGGTACCTTCAACTGCGGCAACAAACGAAGCGGTTGCCGTCGCGATGCCGCTGAGATGGGTCATATAATTCAGGGCCGTTCGCTCGCCCGTAAGCAAGGCTCGCGCCTCGCCGGTGATCGTCGCGAGCACTATCGAGGCCTGCACGGCGTCACCGTCAGCGACAAAGCTGAGGAATTTACACCCCGGATCGAGAAGTTGGAATACCCTCGCCGCGATGTCCAAGCCGATCACACGTCCAGGCTCGCGGACCACTAAGTTCGCCGTAGCTTGCTCTCCGGAAGGAATCGTTGCGTTCGTGGTGATGTCGCCACCGACCCCGAGGTCCTCGCTCAAAGCGCCTAGGATTGCGGCATCGAACAAGGCAATCGGCAACCCATCCATCAGCAACCACGCGCCTGGATGGCAAGATCGTCGGCATCGGACATCGGGACGACGTCGGCAGACCAGTTAGACTCGGACCATGTAATTGCCGTTCGATGGCGCAAAACCGGATTGGCGATTGGATAGTCAGAACGGTAATGTGCTCCGCGACTCTCGTGCCGGGCCAACGCTGATTGTGCAATGAGCGCCGAAACTAGCATCATGTTTTGGGTTTCAACCGACGCGTGCGCCGCAGTTTCGTGGAGTGCGCGCAGCCGTTCGATCGAACGTGCGAGGCCCGATTCGTCGCGCACGAGTCCGACCTCATCCCACATGAGGCCACGAAGTTCACGGACGACCGCGTCATCCGCTCCGCCGTGGTCTGGAGTCGGTCGGATCGTCAGGGATTCCGGGTTTTGTGCTCCGATTGAATGGACAACATCCTCGGCTACGCGTCCACCAAATACAAACGCCTCTATCAGGGAGTTGCTTGCCAGTCGGTTTGCGCCGTGCACGCCGGTCGAAGCCACTTCTCCACAAGCCCACAATCCGATCAACGAAGAACGGCCGCTCAGGTTGACACTGATGCCGCCCATTTGGTAGTGCGCAGCGGGTACGACGGGCAAGGGACTCACTGATGGGTTGAGCCCAAAACTGTTGGTCCGCGCCCAAATTGTCGGAAACCGTGATTGAAACTCAGCTTCTGAGAACCGTGTGCAGTCAAGATACGCTTGACCACCACCAGCAAGGACCTTCCAAATGCCGCGCGCGACCACATCGCGGGGTCCCAGTTCAGCGTCAGGATGCTCATCCAACATGAATCGATGCCCAGTCCGGTCAATCAGGGTCGCCCCTTCGCCTCGAAGTGCCTCTGTCAAAAGGGGTAGGGGATCGTTGGAAACGTTCAACGCGGTGGGATGGAACTGGAAAAATTCGAGATCTGCCAACTGCGCACCCGCCCGGGCCGCCATTGCGAGGCCGTCCCCGGTCGCGGTGATTGGGTTGGTTGTGTATCGGTAAAGCTGGCCGCTACCGCCTGTCGCGAGGATGACGGCCCGGCAACGGTGAAGAACCGTGACCCCGCCCTCGCGAGCGACAACGCCAGTGATCGCGCTCCCGCCATCGGTCGCCAAGTCAACCCCGAGTGAATCTTCGAAGATCTCTACGTTATCGGCGTTTCGTACGGCGGCAGCAAGGGCTCGAACCACCTCCGCACCAGTTGCGTCACCGCCCGCGTGCAGGATGCGCCATCGACTGTGCGCAGCCTCACGTCCAAACTCTAGCTCGCCGGATATGTTTCGGTCGAACTGCGCCCCGAGCTGCACTAACGCCTCGATTGCATGCGGAGCCTCCTGCGTCAGCAAGTCAATTGCGTCTGCATCGCCCAATCCAGCCGACGCGGCGTACGTGTCTTCAGCATGCAGCAGGGGAGAGTCGTCTTTTGCCATCGCGGCAGCCATTCCACCCTGCGCCCAGTTACTGGCCGACCCCGTATCAAGCTTCGTCTTCGTGAGGAGATGTACGCGATATCCGGCCAACCCTAGGGCGGCAGAAAGGCCAGCAATTCCCGAGCCAACGATGACAACATCGCAATCGACAACTTGGTCAGCGATGGCCCGACTCCAACTTGTATTCATTGGCTAATCACGTCGATTCAGGTTGACCATGCGCAACACTGAGTTTCTCGCCCGATCAGCAATTTCTGCCTCGATCGTTATTTCTTCACGCATATTTTCGAGCGAATCCAGGATTTTCGCCAACGTGATTCGCTTCATGTGGGGGCACAAATTGCATGGGCGGATGAATTCTGTGTCGGGCAACTGAACGGCAACGTTGTCGCTCATTGAGCACTCAGTGATCAGCATCGCCTTAGCTTGCGGAAACGCACGCAGGTGATCGACCATTCCCGACGTAGACCCCACGAAGTCAGCTTCTTTGAGAACGTCTGGAGGGCACTCGGGGTGTGCAACGATATGCAGACCAGGCATGTTTGAGCGATACTCGCGCAATTCTTGACCGGTAAAACGCTCGTGGACTTCGCATTGGCCCTGCCATGGAATGATCTCCACCGCCGTTTGGCTCGCTACCCACTTTGCGAGGTACTGGTCGGGCAAGAAAATGACTCGACTCACGCCAAGCGACTCCACGATGCTGACCGCGTTAGACGAGGTGCAGCAAATATCAACTTCAGCTTTGACTTCTACCGTCGTATTTACGTAGGCGACAACCGGGACACCGGGGTGCCGAGCCTTTAGATCGCGTACGTCCTGCGCAGTGATCGACGCGGCGAGCGAGCAACCAGCGCGCAAGTCCGGGATGAGCACCGTTTTGCTCATATTGAGGATCTTTGCGGTCTCCGCCATGAACCGCACGCCCGCCATCACGATGATGTCTGCTTCGACATTCTGGGCCTCAACGGCGAGGGCAAGGGAGTCGCCTCGAATATCCGCCACGCC
>JBBRML010000119.1:0-7995 GCA_038230855.1 Fimbriimonadales bacterium
AGCTCCCGAAGACGACGAAGATCGTCAGTCTGTAAGCCTGAATATTTACGTTTCCAGAGGTAAAAAGTGTTGGTGCTCACTCCATGATCCCGGCATATCTCGGCCTGTGACTTCTGGCCACTCTCAGCCTCATGCAGAATCCGAACGATCTGCTCCTCAGTGAATCTTGACTTCTTCATGGTTCTTCTTAACGGAGAACTTCTTTTGCCGCGTCTTCGAATCTTGGGGGCAGACCAAAGCCGTGCTGCTGGCCAAGAGCTGTCGGTTAGGGACCAAGTTGCGAAGCTTGTAGGTGCAGCCCGCGCCCCCCAAGCCCCAGATCGCTCCGCCGTGTCACGGCTTCTCACCATACGTGCGGCGGAGGGGAGCGCGGTTGCGGGCCACCAGCCCCTGCCCTTCTACTCGGCAGTGTGTCGTGATTGTTGGGCTACTGAGCAATGGAAGATGACCCGCCCGCCTCGCTCGGCATTCACATGGTCGACGACCACGACTTCGTCAATAACTCGCCGCTCGCTCGCGGCGATCGATATTCACCAACAAGCCGACGCACGCAAGGCACAGCCACATCGCCGTTCCCCCATAACTCATGAACGGCAACCACAGCCCAACGACGGGGATCAAGTTCAACACCATCGCCAAATTGGCGAACATGTGAAAACCGAGTACGGCGTAAATTCCCGCGACCAACATCCGGTGGTAAGGATCGCGAGCTCGAAGCAAAATGAGCCACACCCGGTAAAAGAAGAACCCATACGCAACCAATATGAGCGTGCAGCCGACGAAGCCCGCCTCCTCACCCGGCACCGTAAAAATGAAGTCGTTGTGTTGCTCAGGGATAAATCCGCCTCGCTTCATCTCCCCTTTCAGGTACCCGGTGCCCGAGACTCCGCCCGACGAAAAGGCCATCTTCGCCTGGTCGGTTTGGTATGAGTTCTTCTTCGCCTTTGCCGTCGCCACTTTATCGAGCGCTGCCGGTTTGTTGTTGACCAAGCCGTTCCACCGCTGTTGCCAGTAAGGAGGGATCAAGCGATCACGAGCAGACGGCACTGCCAGCAGGCCAACTAAGCAAAGTACCGCGATCAGAAGGGCAGTGCCGACCTGGTGCCACGGCACTTGCGCCACGATGGTGATCGCCGCCCACGCGACGACTAGCACCGTTGTTGCGCCTAAATGCGGCTGCAAGATCACGAGCCCGGCGAGCACCGCCACGTGACAAATCGACAGTAAGCACGTCTCCGTCTTCTCGATCGTCTCTTGACGTCGCGAGAAAAAGGTTGCAAGCGTGATGACCATAAAGATCTTCGCCATTTCGGAGGGCTGGAATTGCACGTGCCCGATCTCTATCCAGCGCACCGCTCCCTTGGCACCGTGTCCTCGCAGCAGCACCGCGGCGAGCGCGATGACATTGATCAGGTACAGCACGTTTGCGTGCCGCTGCCAGACCGAAGGCTTCACGATGGCAAAGATGGCAAACGGCACGATCCCTATCGCCGTGTAGACCACTTGCTGATAGAACACCTTCATGCTCGCGCGCTCAACTTCCACGCTGTAAATGGACATGAGGCCCACGACAATCAGTAATGCCGCCGCGACGAGTAGGTAAATGTCAAAGCCAAGTCGGAGCCGAATCTTTTCGGCTTGTCGAATGCTCGGTCCCGCGAACGTCGCCATGCTACGGGGCATTCCTCGGCACACGAGTAGAAGCCTCACCAAATTCTCGCGCCTGAAGGCCCGCCTTGGGCCGGAAGTCGAACGACATGCGACGTTCAGGAAGAGCAGTACCGCTCTTCGACTTCATCGTCAATTTGACTTCGACGTGAATCACGTCGCGTTGCGCATCGCCAATAAACGTGCTGCGGAGGTCCGCCGAAATCGAGCCCGAGGCATCCAAAGTGGCCGTCCCGCTTCGCATCTGCCCTTCCCAGTGCCAAGGATGCTTGGGTACGAACGGGAATCGTAACAAGTCTAGGGGCGGCTCAAACGTCTCTTCTGCGGCCTGCACGAGGGCGAACCGATCGGGCTGATCCAGATAACGCTCTCGCTCAATAATCGAGTCCTCGTGAACGAGGTCGATCTCGATCTCTCGACCGCGTACGCGATAATGCACTGTGGTCGAAATGTCGAGGCCGGCCTGGGTCAGAGTTGCGTAATTTGACGGCTTCGCGCCAGGATCAATATCCTCGCGCTGGTAGATAATTACGATCGCCGGGTTGCCGGAGGAACTACTCGATATCGGTCCAAAATGGCACCCCGCGGCAAGCACGGCGATTACGCCCATTCTGGAAGGCCACTTCACGATCCGGGCGGAACCTCGCGCGACTCTAGACGGAGCGTCCGCCTCGCCGTTTCCCGACCGAATTTAGATTCTGACGTCATCTCGACCAGCCCGACACCCCTCAGATATATGCAAGTCTGGGTGTCTTCTACTAGCGTCTTCCCGCCGCCGGTCTGGCTCGTGAGCTTCACCTCAATAGCGTCATACATCCCCTTCTCAAATTTTCGCTTCGCGATCATTCTTGCCTCGCCATGGATTTTCGTGACGTCGTTCGCGTCGCCGTAATTCTTCACGATCATTTCGTAATCCCACGAACCTTTGCCGTTTTCGAGCTGAAGGACGGGCACTGGCTCCTTCAATGGCTTGGAGATGTCAAATGCCGCGATGGAAATCATCGTGTCGGTGACGGAATAATAGGTCGACGTCGAGCGTGAGCCCGACGTCGTCACAATTGGAATGAGGGAGCGCGTGAGGACGATCATCGGCGCTTCAACCGTGTCCGTCGAACTCTGCTTGCGCCCTTTTGAGTCCGTCTCCGTGTACTTGAATTTCGCACCGGGCTTACTCACGAAGTAGTCCTTCGCGTTATTCGTTTCGAGTCCGAGCACGAATCCCAGTGCGATTGCGATCATTTTTTCGCCGATTCCTGCATCACGACCGTACGTGGACTTCCGTCTTTCGGTTTGGTGTGGAATTCAGACTTAACCTGACCAAGCCCCTTGACGCACCAGAACTTAGATTCCGTAGGAACGTCTTTGCCTTCAAGATGCGAAGTTCCTGAGCCCCGAATGAGCAGGGCGTCATGAGTTCCGACCGGCGTCTTCACTTTCTCTGTGCCGACCACGGAGTACTCCGTGTTCTCAATGCTGTTCTTTACGTGCCACTTCATGCCCGGTTTGGGCTGAGCAGGAATCTCCAATTGCGGTTCTTCCATCTGCACTTCGGTAGCTGAAGTAACCCAAACTCCTTTCGCATCGGCCTTGAGTTCGTACTCACCGGCGCGCGTTAAACCGCCCGTGTGAGTTTGCTTGAAGTAGGCGGTCCCGTTCTCAACCTTTGTCAGCGTAAACTTTCGAGAACCCGTAAGGTCGTTCGACTGACCCGCAGTTTTGAGTTCAAAGTCGACAGGATTCGTATTCGAAAGGCCGTAATAGTCATATCCTGGCGTCTTTAGCGCGGCGGGCACCACCAGGTTCTTGCCGTCTGGCTTGGTTTCCGGCGTGGTCGCCGTGCCCGGTTTACCATCCTTCGGCGCCGGGACAATCCCCGCCCCTACGCCGTTCGGCGTCGCCGCTGGCCCGCCAGTATCAGGAGTCTTCACAGAGGGTTTGGCAGGATCTGTCGGAGCGGCGGGGTCATCGTGCTTACACCCGACGATCGAAATTGCAAAAACGAGAGCAAGGGCGAGAGTAAAGTCCAGTTTCTTCATATGATCGGCAAACCCATTCCGAGGCAGAACACCGGTCGAAGTTACGACCGAGCTTATGTTCTATTGTACGGACTACTTGTCCTGTTTAGTTTGCTTCGATTTCGCGTCATGTAAGGATTTGATTGCATCCTTCAATAGTCGCTCGTCTGGAAGTTGCGTTACGGTCAGCTCGCTGAACATCAGCTGGTGGTCTATTTTTGGTGCGGCGATTCCTACGCCACCCGAAACGATGAGCAATTGGAACCCGACTCGGGGCTTCGAAAACTGCCAAAGTCGCTCTCGCCCTTCGTCTGATAGCTGCAGTTTGAGGTCATAAAGCTTGCCGGAGGCGCCTTCGTACTCGTGGTAGCTGGCCTCCTCGATCATCGAGTCGTTAACAACAATCTTCGCCGACTTCAGGATCTGTTCCGGCCGAACCGCTAATTGTTGCGTATTTTTCGGATCAATCCGATGACGCAAGATTGAGCGAATGTCTTCTTTCGGCGATTTGCCCTGGTTGACTTCCTTGGCCGCCTCCATGTAGTAGCCGGTAATGAGCTCCTTCGTGATGTTTGGCTTTTCCTCGTACTGCTGCTCCAAGGTCCGGATAAACGTCGGTTTGAATGGTTGCTGAACCTCACCGATTAGCTCCTTGACCCCACCACCGATGCCGACATTGACTCGGACCGGCACTTGCACGATGATGCCGTTCTCGATCGAAGGGAAGCGAATTTGCGAAAGCGGCGCTCCATCCAACTTCATGTTGAGGTCGTTCTCCAGCTGAGTCTGCGCTTTTGGATCGCCGTCCAGCGCTTTTGCCAACTGCGCTGCGGTCCACACGACGCGAATCGGCGGCCAAGACTCGTTCTCCTTCATGTTATTGAGGCTTGAAATGAACTCGCCGAGCGCCTTCGTGTCGCCCTGCATCGCCTTTAACATGTCGCTCAGCGGCAATCGGCCTTTGACGGCGCCTTGTGTCGCGCCCGCGTCGGAGCCCGAATCAGCACCGAACCCGCCCTGGACTTGGACCAGTGTCGCGACCTGATTTGCGATGTTGATCTGGTAGCCGGCACCGGGATCAATGCCGATAATGTTCAATGCCCCGGGGGTAATTTCCGAGAACTGCTTGTGCATGATCGCGCGATCCGTGATAACTCGCGTGGCCAGGTAACCGCCGCCGACGAGAACGACGAAACCCGCCGCTATCTTTGTTGAAGGGCTGATTTTCATCTTGACTTGCCTGAAAACGATAACAAGCCTCGGCTAATTTTAGTTCGCCGAGGCTCGCCCACATTTCATTGTACAGTCCCGGTACGTTCGACCGCCGCTATGCAGCGAGCGATTCACTTTCAGCTTGTTGGCGCGCCCACTTGCGAACCGCTTGCTCGAGCGACGCCTTTTGAACCGGCTTGGAAAGGTAATCATCCATCCCTGCCTCAAGACATTTTTCTCGATCGCCAAGCATCGCGTTCGCGGTCAAGGCAACGATAGGAACTCGGCCGCCCTTGCGTCCTTCCTTCTTTCTAATAATGCGTGCTGCCTCGCCGCCGTCCATTTCCGGCATCAGCATGTCCATGAGGATCAGATCGAAGTCGCCTGCCGCCCAAAGATCGACGCCAATCGCCCCGTTTTCCGCCACCGTGGCGATGCAACCCATGCTTTCCAACATCCGGACTGCGACCTTCTGATTGACTCTGTTGTCCTCTACGAGCAGCACGGTTGTGCCCGCCAGCGGGCGTTCGTTGATGACTTCGGGAATGCTGTCGAAGGCGACCGCGTTTTCGTCTCCGATCGCGAGCTGCACTTCAATCCAGAAAGTACTGCCGCGGCCAATTTCACTCGTGGCCTTCATCGAGCCGCCCATGAGTTCGGCGAGCTGTCGACTGATCGTAAGGCCGAGGCCCGTGCCGCCGTACTTACGAGTGGTGCTGCTGTCCGCTTGAGTGAAGCTCTCAAAAATCTTATCCAAGCGATCCTTGGGGATTCCAATGCCTGTGTCGGTAACGGCGATGCGCACGGTCGCCGCGTTCTGCCAAAGCGTTTGAACTGCCGCCGTCAATGTCACTGAACCTTCGTCTGTGAACTTAATCGCGTTGCCGACGACGTTGGTAAATATCTGCCGTAGTCGGACCGGGTCACCGACCATGAGCGCCGGAAGCGCTTCGTCGATGTCGCACTTGAGCACCAAAGACTTTGCCGCGGCTTGGCTGCCAAGCAGCGAAGTGACTTCCTCAACCATCTGCCGCAGGTCGAAATTCACCCTCTCAAGCTCGATTCTTCCCGCTTCAAGCTTGGAGAAATCGAGGATATCGTTGATGATCGAGAGAAGCGATTCGGCGCTGTTACGCACCGTGAGCAGGCAGTCGCGTTGATCCGCGCTCACTGGAGTTTCCAGCAGGAGGTTGGTCATGCCAATAACTCCGTTCATAGGAGTGCGAATCTCGTGCGACATGTTCGCAAGGAAGACTGATTTCGCCTTCGTGGCCTCAAGCGCTTCATCGCGAGCGATCGCGAGCTCCCGAGACTGCTCTTCGGCATGCAACTTCGCCGCCTCTAATTGATTTGTATAGGTAACGACCGCATGTTCTGCATTCTTCCGGTGCGTGATATCACGGAAATAGCACGAAACGCCCTCCGCGCTTGGATAAATCTGAAACTCAATCCACCGTCCGATCGGGTCGAGCAACTCTTCGCAGGTTGCTTCCACTCGGCGGCTCATGACGCCGTAGATGGTCTGCTCGAAGCGAGTATTGCGCAAGGTAGGGAAGGTTCGCCAAAGAGTTTCTCCGAGTTCCGGCGTGTTCGACACACGCTGAATCCCCTGCGCTCTTTGGTTCGCGTACAGGAACGCCCAGTGTCGATCAACCGAGAAGAAGCCGTCTGAAATGCTCTCAAGTACGTTCTCGCTTCGTTCTCGCTCGTTATGCACCCGTGCCAAGAGCCCTTGGTGCCACGATCTCAGTTTGATCAGGAGCATCGTCCACGAACAAACGAGACACGCCGTGATCAGCATGCTCAGAATCGCGGACTTCGATTCCTGCTTCTCTTGAAGATCCGTGATGTCGTTGAACCGTGTAACGGCATTGCCGACGATTGCCGCGCCTTGCGAATATATGTCGTGCTGACGCGCTAACTCCGCGCCATCCAGCACGGCTAGTCCGTCTGCGGCCTTGCCACTCTTGAGCAAGGCGAACGCCGACTCAATCATTGCGGCGGTTCGCGTTTTTGATTCGAAAACTTGGGTAACGACCGTTTCCTCGAGTTCAGACGGCGCGAGTCGGACCGTTTCGTTGAGGGCGGAGTCCAGTTTCTTTTCCGCGGCGCGCGATCGCTCTCGCCATGAAGCGTCATGCGTTACCAGCGCCATGCGAGCGGCCATGACTCGCGACTCGTCAAAGTAGCGGATGTCGGAGCGCAATTCCTCCAGCCTCAGGCTGGTCCGGATCGCATGAGAACCGCCGTTGACTGTGGTTCGCACCTTCATCAAGGCGCTTGTCACCAACAGCAGAGTGGCAGCTATCGATACGACGAGTTGTACAACCGGGAAGCGTACGTGACGCCTGTGCGGAGTCGCCGCATGTATCTCCACCGGTAAGCCAACGCTTTCGTCTCCCCTATGTTGCTCTTCCATGTTTGAGGCCTGCCGTCACGTATGAACGCAATAACGCCTAGCCTCAATATTCGGAAGGAAAAGAGCAACTCTATACCAGAAAAACAATCCTTACTTCGAGGCTTTGTCGGCGAGCTCTTCCCCCGCCATCTTCCAACCGTAGTCGCGAGCATTCGCTTCCTTGCCCACCGGAGTGCTGTAACGCGCCTCTTTTCGAACCACCTCAGAGCGTGCCGCTTCGCTTCGCTTTCGCTCCTGAACCAGGCGTTCCGTTCGGGAGCGTTGCTCCGCAAATGTCCGCCAAGGGCCGATGCTCAGCGCAAGGCCAAAGCCTACGCCGACTAAGACGACCAGTCCATTGATCGCTTTCCTATCCATGTTTGCTATTTAACCACTTGCGTCATGATCAAATTCGTATGGCCGGGCATTCCAGCCGGAATACCCGCCGTCAAAATCACACAATCACCCAATTGAACGCGTCGATGACGATAGAACTCGTCAATCGCCAGCTTCATGTCTTCATCCATTGTCGATGGCCCGGGAATATAAACTGCCTCAACTCCCCAAACCATCGCCAATTGACGAAACGTGCGGGCGTTCCAAGTCGCGCATAGAATTTGCACACTCGGTCGAAACCTGCTGACCAGTCTGGCCGTTTGGCCGCTCGTTGTCGTGGTGATGATTGCGGCTGGCTTGAGCAGC
>JBBRML010000120.1:0-7953 GCA_038230855.1 Fimbriimonadales bacterium
CAAGCAGCCGCTTATCCGATCGAGTGACGAGGTGGCCGAGAAGTTTGAGGGCGGGCTGGAGTAGCTGGGCTTGCTCGATCGCCTGATGCACGGTTCGCAATCCTTGGGTGGCGAAATCCTCGGGGGGAACCGGAATGACGACGAAGTTCGACGCGAGCAAGGCATTCCAACTGCACTGATAAAGGTTCGGCGGACAGTCAATGAGGATCAGGTCGAATCCGTTTGCGCTTTCAAGCAAACCGGTCAACGAGAACTGACGCATCCCGGATTTCTCCGGCTCGGGAACATTGTGGCGCGCGAGGTTGGAGTTTGCGCGAATCACCGACAACCGATTGATTTGCGTCGATGCTACCAATGAATCAAATGATGCCGGCTCGTCGTCCGCAAACACGGCCGCCAAGGTTTCGCGGGCCGACAAATTCTCGATGGTCGCGGAACCAAAGAATCCTTGGCTGAGTGATCCCTGGGGATCGGCGTCAATCGCGAGCACGCGCATGCCGAGAGCGGCGAAGTGTCCCGCCAAGTGAAAGCAACTGGAACTCTTCCCACACCCGCCTTTCTGGTTGATGAAACAAATTGTGTTGGTTCGCATCGGAACTCTTGCTCCTTGTGGTAGCTGTTCGATTCGGAAATTCAGCCGTCGAATTGCCATTGGCAATTCTCAGCAAGCCTTCGATTTTCTTGACGGAATCGTGGCACGAAGCGTGGAAGGTCGTCAAGGAACATGTGCCGGCACCATCGAGATTGCCGCTTTCAACAATGCTCGGCCGATGGTAGAACGAATCAGGAAAAGCGTGGGATTTCGAGGGGATGAAAGGCGGCCTTCAACCAAATCAAGGAAGCAAGCGCCGGCGCTGGACCGGGATGGGACAACTCACCCTGGTCGAGCATTCCCTGTGTCCGCTCGATCCGGCGGCGTCGCTGGTCGAGAATCTGGTCCACGACAGTGCGTTCTTCTACATGGACCGCAATCGACATTTTCGCCAAGCCCGTGCAAAGATCATTTCGCCGTCGGGATTGTCGGCGTCGGATGAGTTCTACCTTTGGGGTCTCCTCGCTCTGACCTTCGCTCAGCCGCAAGCCGACGCCAACCTGTTCGCGACGCCGCATTACTGTTTGCGCCAACTCGGTGTGATCGATCAGCACACGCGGCGCGGCGGACATCAGTATCAGCAATTCGCGAAAGCGATCGAACGAATCTCGCAGGTCACGTATCTCAACGATCGCTTTTACGATCCGGTGCGGGCTGAACATCGCAAGGTGAGCTTCGGCTTCTTGAGCTACAGCTTGCCGCTCGATCCGGAATCGAGTCGCGCGTGGCGAATCGCATGGGATCCGATTTTCTTCGACCTTGTTTGCCAGGCCGGCGGTTCGTTCCGCTTCGACCTGGCAACGTATCGAGAACTCGATCCCGCAAGTCGGCGTCTGTTCCTGTTGCTCAGCAAGATTTTGTTTCGCCGGCAGACCTCGCCGAGGTTCGAGCTTCGACACTTGGCGGTCAACGTCCTGGGCTTCGCGTCAACAATCGCGACGCGCGATCTCAAAGTGAAGGTGTGGCGTTGTGTGGAACGGCTGGCGCAGTTGCAGGTCGTGAAACCGCTCGACAAGAAAGGTCTCTTCAGCACAACGAAACGTGGGGAGTATGTCATGGTTCTCGAACGTGGTGACTATTTCACGAAACGCCGGACGGCCGACACGCGGCCAACGATTCCGGAGACGGCCATCCATGATTTGCTTCACGGTCTGGGCTTCGACGATCGCGGCATCTGCCGCCTCTTGCGTCGATTCCCGATGCCGATGCTTCGCGAATGGACGGACATCACGCAAACGGCCAAGGAACGATTCGGGGCGACCTATTTCAAGAAGAGCGCGCAAGCCTTCTTGGTGGACAATCTCAAGAATGCGGCCAAGGGGAACAGGACGCCGCCGGACTGGTGGCATGAGGTTCGGCGGGCGGAAGCCCGAATCCAAGCGAAGTCGCAGGCGGCGAGTGCGGAAATTACACTGAGCGACGTGCCGGAACTTTCCGATGGGGATCGTCAGGCTTACGAACGGATCGCCAAGGAGATGTTCGCGGTGTTTCGCGCGGGCGGGCAGATGGAATCAGTTGCCAAGGCGAATGCCGAGAGATTTGCTCGGGAATATTTTCAACGTGGTACGCTTGATCTTGATCTGCCCTCATTCCGCCTATTAGAAGGGTAATAATCTCTGGTTGCGTATCGCGACCATTTATGGGTGGTAGCAAAGCGATGACCACCACATCGGCGAAGACAACTGTTTCATTCGACTGAAAGGTGCGTCGGCGTGTCGGACGAATGGCACTAGCTTAAGCGAAATGCCCGCGAATTTAGGCCAAGAATCGGACGTAAGTCCTTAGTCCTCGGTCGTCCTCTTCCTTAAGCTAGTGCCATTCGCGTGTCGGACCAAAGCGCGCAAAGCAATACTAGAATTCAGAATCAGGAGGTCACAGCATTAAGAGGCGGATGCCACCCGCTGCTGAGCTCACCCCTACCATCTGAACCATTTGGCATCCCAAGTTTTTTTCATCGACTGCGAGGAGTTTTTTTTTCTCCTCATAAAGTGGCATAGAACCTCAATCCACACCGCGCCTGACCTCGATTGGAAGTTCGATTTTGCGGGCTGAGAAGCCTCCTTGCAGATCACGCCAATGGAAGAAGTTCTGAATGCCGAGCGACGTTTGCAATGAGAAATCGGTAGAATTCGACTTTTTGGAGAACGGCTCGCCGCACTTGAGGTTCCTGAACCAATCCATCCACTCACCGGGGCCGTGAACGATTTTCCGCTTGCCGAAATCGGGATTTTGGTAGCGCTCGACCGGGTACTGGGCGGTCGAGTGGCACGACATACACGAAGACGCGTAGTAATCTAGTGGCCCGTTGAGCCGGCCGTTCCAACCGAGATGCTGCGGCGGCAGATCGGCGGACGGATTGATGATCGTCTCCTTCAACTTCGGATTTATGATCGTCTTCACCGGCTTCGGGTTGACCGAGTTGTCGGTCACGTCCTGGTCATTGCCCCACTGCAAACCGACGGGGACGAGGTTCTCAAAGAGATTCTTGCTGCCTACTTTGCCATTGTAGCAGTAGGTACCGAACACCCAGCCGGTGCCGTTGATTTTGAAGGCACGATCGTCGCGGACCATGATGTCCATTTGCAGCAAGCTGACGTGCTGCACGCTGCGCCTCGTGTCGGTGTCGCCGACGGCGTCGGGTGCGCGGACGTAGGCCTTCCACTCGACGGGCGGATGGAGGTAGGGGACTTGGTCCGTGGTGGCCGTCGTGAACAGCAACTTGAAGACTATGGTTCCGACCAGGAATTGAATCTTGTTGTTTTTGTAGTCTGGGTTGAGATGGTCGCGCCATACTTGCCCGATGGTGAATCCACCCAGGTCATTGTAGAAGCCGACCGCGTAAGACTGGAAGTTGTCGATTTGCTTATCCCCGAGTTGTCCGGGTTTTGCAGTAGCCTCCTGTGTCAGGCCGCGAATACCCTCGCGGCCGCGAGGGCCCCAATGCTGCCACGGGGCGTGATACCAATTTCTATTGACGGTGTTCTTCTCAACAACCCAATCCACCTCGATATTGCCTTCAAAGCAGTAGTCGCGTACCGCCAGCATGTATTTAAGCCAGTTTTGCTTTCCGTCCTCATTCTCATTGAACGGGATTGCCAAGATTTTTTTCGTCTTCGCGTCAACTTCCGGCTTCGTTGTGGGATACTTCTGGCTCAGGCGGAACAGGGGAATGGTGTCGTCGGGCGGCCGGTGGCCAAAGTCCGGGAAGGGGACTTGGGTCGCTGCCGGCACCGGCCCTTCAGTCGGAAGAGGTGGCCGCTTGGCGTCGTCCTGTGGAAACAATGCGCCACCCATGGCCACCAACACCAGGAACAGAACAAGACCGATCATTAGACAACGATGCTTGCCCATGGGGAGCCTCCTAGGGAAATCACGAGCGAACCGCGAGATAAGGTACGTACTCTTTCGTCGGTTGATATCCAGACTGGAATCAAATATCCGCTTACGCGGTTGCGGGAGATCGATTCCCTACGGCCGTTATGGGCCGGAGGTGCTCTTTCACATGGATGAACTCGGCACGGCGACCTTGGTTATTCGAAATCGCTTTGCCGTGACCAAACACTCAAGATGGTTATCCCGCTGGTGGTAACTCCGATGCCCTCCGATGCCGCTTTGCGTCGATTCCAGCTCGGCTCGAATCGACGCAAACCTTGCCTCCGCTAGTCAAGTCTCCACCGAGAGCGTCTTCAAGCCTACCCAATCGCCCTCCGGCGTTTTGCCGACGAGATAGACGGCAACTTCGATTTCACCTACTCGGAATGTCTTCGCGTCTATCAGGTGCTCCTTGACTGCCTGACGCAGCGTTCGATATCCTTGTACGACCGCTTTCTCCTCAGGGCTGTGATCGTCCTTGTATGCTGTTAGTTCGGCGAAAAAATCGTCCGTGGTCGTAACCTCGACCGGGCATTCCGGATCGCGCCCGGCCAAGGTGAGCAGCTTTTCATGCGTGAGCGTGCCTCCTAGGTTTTTCCAGGTGAAGACTTCGAAGGACGCATCGGATTCACTGGGGTAGAGCAGGCCCTTGCTGGCCTTCTTAAGTGCGGCAACGGCGGACGGCATGTTCGACTCCTGACGGCAGCGCTCGTCAATTGACTTTGAACTTGGGCGTCTGCGGCTGAATTAACACACGATCCTTGTCTTGTTTCAAATCGTCGATAACTGTGGCGTCCACTTTGTCAAAGAAGCGCAGCCCAGTCACTTCTTCAATCTGTTTGACGGGTTGGCGGAACTTTGCCCAGTCGAATTTCACGGTATCATCGTTGGGCATAAGCACGCCGATCAGGCGCGCGCCGTCTTTGTTGACTCGGTCCAGATCACTTCCGTCACCTTCGTCCACCACCAAGATCACTTTCCAGCACCGTGCAGGCACCAAGATCCGTCCGTCGGACAGGGAAGTCTTAAATTCACCATGTTCGTTCGTGCCCCCTTTGCCTGCCGGCCCGCAGACAATGTAAAGTCGTTTATTGTGGTTGGAAACGAGGTCGCGGCAATAATCCTCCAAAAGTTCCCACGCTTGGCGATTGACCTGCGGAGCCTGCGGTATGATATTGGTCATGACAAATGTGGCGAAACTGCTTTCGAGGTCCTTGCCGCGATCGCTGTGTGGACACATATGCCCCCGGTCGAAGCCCGAACCAGCGTATTCCTTAGTGGTGATCTGTTTGAAACCCTTCGGCAAGGTCTTATCAGTGTCGAATGTTTGCTTGCGTTTGGCTACGCCAAGATCGTCCTTCGTCAAGCGCCAACTTACCCAGTTTGGCGAGCCGTTATTGTTGTTGTATGACAGTGCAAAGTACTTCTTCTTCATCAAATAGTTGTCTTTTTTTGTCGCATCCTCGGTGGCCTTGCTCGGATTGCCCATCAGTAAGTGGGCGTATTCTTCGTCCTGCGTCAACTCAGGGTAACTGAACGCAGTCACCGGCCCGACGATCAGACTCGCGGCGTACCCGTTTACCGTCTCAGGCCCTGTAAATTCCAGGGAGTTTGTGTGTCCCATTCACATTTTCGCCTCGATACACGGTAATTTCGCGTCTTGGTTGAGATGGGACTGCGCTGGCTCTCGGTGTCCGTAAACGGCGCGCCGCATGCCCCGCAAGAGTGACTCGTTTTGGTTGTTTTGTAGACGACGTATAGAAATGACGGACAAGAATGCCGGGGATCCCAGGCGCAGCGCAAGAAAGGAATCGAAGGGACTCAAGAACGCGCACTCGCTCCGGCGACGCCTGTCATGTCGATGCATGCGCAGGGCGCAGTCGAGCGCTGGTTAATTGCGTGATTGGCTATTTCGTCAGCGGTCGGTCTGAAATTCTAGGCGGCTTCTTCCGGAAGGCCCTCGAGCGGAATCGCTCCCGGATCGCGCTCCCGCCACAGTTGCAGCGCCAAATCCAAGAAGCGACGATTCTGCTGTTCACAGCTTACGATCAGACTCATTAACACCGCGTGCTTCAAGGCCCCTGCGAGTGTCTTGTGGCACCCATTCGTCTTCCGCACCACCACGCTCGGCCGCAACATCCGCTCCGCATGATTGTTCGTCGCCGGCACTCCTTCGATGCGCAAAAACGTAAACCATTCTTGCAAATGTTTTCTCATGTGCTTGGCCAGCTTGCGAAGCTCATCGTCTTCGTACAACTCACAAAAGGCAAGCCAACCTTCTAACATCTTCTGGCACTCCGATGCCTTCCGGTCATAATACGATGGCGTGTAGTCCTCACGACGCTCGGCCAGGTCGATGGCGCTCTTGACGATCCCGATCAGATCGGACAAGTGTTTCGCCAGGTCGGCGTCTTTGGTTTTTGAAATCATTTCCTTCACCCGACGCAGCAGATGCGCATTGCATTGTCCTTTGGTGTACTCCAGCACGTCGTAGCTGTTCAGGCCGTCCACGATCAACACTCCGTCGAAGCTGTCGCCCAAAATCTCTTGTGGCACATCGTTGCCCCGGCTGTAGCGAATCGCATACACCGTCACGTCGGGCGATGAAAAGACCCACAGCCACGCGTTGACCCGACCGATACGCCAACCCGTTTCGTCCGCATGCACCACCTTCGCTTGACGCAGCGCGTCCAACAGCAAATCGAAGGTCGGTTTCGCTTTGTCGAACAAGCGATCCTCGGCCTGTAGAATCGTCGACGGATTGACATAGATGCCAAAATAGGTTTCCAAGAAATGGGCGATGTTGTCGTAGGACACACCCAAGTCATGTTTCATTTCGGTGGCCATGGTGAACAGCACCGGACCGATTTGGTTGCCGGCCGCACCGAGGGCATCGGAGGTTTGCAATTCGTGCCGGGCATGATGGCGGCGATCACAGCAGGGACAATAGCCCGATTCGATCTCAAACTTGCGGTTCACGGTGGTGACGACGATGTCGGATTGAAACTGGGTATGGGTATCTTTGTCGGTGAGCGAACCGCCGCAATCGGGACAGGCGTGAATGGCCACCGGGATGACCTGATCAAGGTGTTCGGGTTCAGGACGATTGGCGGGCGGATGGTTGTCGGGTCGGCCGGAGGGATTCGGAGGGCCCTCCTTGAGTTGATCGTCGGGTTTACGGAAAGGATGGGCCGAGCGTTTGCCTTCGCGCTCTTGCTGGGAAAGCTGCTTCTTGAAACCGTCGCGTTCGGCTCGAGCCTGTTCGAGGACGAGTTCGAGTTTGGTGATTTGTTTGACGTACAAGGCGCACTGCGGACACGAAGTTCCAGTCACGGTAACAGCTCCGAGCAAGCGGAAAAAGGAGTTTTGCTGAAGCTATCAAGGGGAGTGCATCAAGGTGTGTTCAGCCGTAGGCACTTGAATAATAGGCCTTGGCAAAGTGAAAATCAAGGGGTGCGGAACAACGCTTTCACGCAGCAACAACGTAAGTAGTTTGACCTAACTTAAACGGTAAGGACATACCTCGCGGCCCAAAACAGGCAACTCAGAAGTCGCGTCATAGATAAAACTCCTTGAGGTGACAAGGTAGAACCGGGCACCTTCACTATTCATCCAGGAATGGAAACGGTTCGTTGATGTGAGGCAAGATTCACCAGGGTCATTACGAGAAGTTGGTTGTATTCCGAATATGGCCCAACGTTCCTTAGGTCGTTCTGATTGCTACAACGCTCGCAATCATGACTTGTTCGGTTAAACGGTTAAACGTCATTCCGACAAGTATACATTCCTTGCGTCGCTCCCGTTTCGCGCGCGCCATCAACTGACTGAAATCGGTGCGCATTCACAAGCATTCTTTTTACATTTATCTTGATCACTTCCCCGGCAGGCCCGCAAACGAGCGTCTGCTTCGCCCTGTCGATGCGTCGCATCGCAACGGGAATATTTTATGAGAAAAGGCAATTTGGTCTACAATATTCGAACGCACAAGC
>JBBRML010000121.1:0-7426 GCA_038230855.1 Fimbriimonadales bacterium
CTTATTAGTTCCATCATCGTGTTTGGCCTGTCGCTGATTGGCTGCAGCGCCATGAACGGCGGCGTCTCCGCAGGCATGTCGGGCGACGAGGCGAAGGACGCCATCGCAAAAATGCCACCTGAGCAAAAGATCCGAGCCATCGCTAACAGTCCGATGCCCGGCGCTCAGAAAGAAGAAGAGTTCAGAAAGATTGAAAAGGAAACCGGCGTCAAAGCCGCAGATGTGCTGGGCAAGGGCATGACGGGTGCTCCTGGCGCAGGTGCCGTCACTCCCAAATAAATCCTCGGGCTATAACGCCCATTTCGAGCGTTATAGCTTTCTTTCGCTCTTTTTGCGGTCGTCTTCGGCCAAACTTCTCTCAACCGATGAACAAGCTGCTCATTGGCACCCTCACTGTCGCCTCATTTCTCTGCGTGCAAGCGGCCGCACAGACCACCGTCACCGTTTGGGGCCTGTCGCTAGGGGCCGATTCGAAGGGCACTGACTCCGTTGTTCGTGACTTCGAGAAGTTGCATCCGGACATCAAAGTTCGCATTCTGAGCATGGGCGCAGGCGGCATGAACCCGCAAAAGCTCATGACGAGCATCGTTGGAAAGGTTCCACCCGACGCGGTGAATCAGGACCGATTCACGATCAGCGACTGGGCTGCTCGCAACGCTTTCGTTCCGCTGGACCCCTTGATTGCCCGTGATCGAGCGAAGGACCCGCTTTGCCCCACTGCCGAGCAGTATTACAAGCCGATCTGGGCCGAGGCTTCCTACGGCGGCAAGGTCTACGGTATTCCGACAGGTGCCGACGATCGCATTCTTTATTACAACAAGGCCATTTTTCGCGCCAAGGCCGAGAAGCTACGGGCCGCGGGTCTTGATCCGACTCGTCCGCCTCGGACTTGGTCAGAAACCCTTGCCTACAGCAAGGTGCTGACGGAATCCAGTCAGGACAAAACTCTTACGCTTGCCGGATTTTTGCCGAACTACGGCAATTCGTGGCTGTACATGTTTGCGTTTCAAAACGACGCGAGCTTCATGAGTCCCGACGGCAAGACCTGCACGCTCGACTCTCCGGCCGCCGAGGAAGCGCTTAAGTTCATGCGGGATGGCTACGACCTGCTGGGCGGCTACTCGATCGCCGAAACATTCAAGTCCGGCTTTCAGGACGGCCTAAACGACCCGTTTATCACCGGTAAGGTCGCGATGAAGATCGACGGCGACTGGATCTTGAACAATTTGGCCCGTTACGGTCCGAATTTGGAATTCGGGGGCGCAGAACCACCCGTGCCCGACGACCGATTCAACGCAGTGGGCCGATTCAAGGGCGAGAAAGAAAAATATGTCACTTGGATAGGAGGGTTCTCCTACGCTATTCCGGTTGGCGCAAAGCATCCGAATGAGGCCTGGGAATTTATCAAATTTGCCTCAAGTGCGCTCGGTCGTCGCACCGAAATGCTCGCTCAGCGCGAATGGGAGCGCCGGAACGGCCGAACCTTTGTTCCCAAACTGCAAGGAAGTATCGCCGGCAACGAATTGATCGAGAAGGAGTTTCTGCCCGCGGATGAGCGCCTCGCAACGGCGCTGCGCGAGCACATAAAGCTGCTGCCTTCCGGCCGTATTCGGCCCGCGACCCCTGTCGGGCAGCTACTTTGGGACGAGCATGTTCGCGCGTTGGAGAATGCTTGTAACGGAACGCTTCCGGCGAAAGACGCGCTGCTGGCCGGACAGTCGTTAGTGCAACGCGAGCTCGACAACATCAATTCGCTCGATAAGCTGCCAAAAGTGAACAACAGCATTCCGAGCATGATTGCGGTCGGGCTGCTGATTTTCGCGGCGGTCTTCGCCGTTGTCAGCTACCGTCGAAAGCGGTTGGGGCGCCTCGAAGCCACGGATGCGAAATGGGCTTACCTTTTGATTTCACCGTGGGTGTTCGGATTCTGCGTACTCACGCTCGGTCCAATGGTTGCGTCTCTGTTCTTCAGCTTCACTCAGTACAACGTGCTCACCGACGCTCACTGGGCGGGAATCGATAATTACAAATCGCTGGTAACCGTAAACGCGCCGGTCGTCGGCCGCGCGTTTTTCAACGTGATCTTCCTGGGTGGGATCGGAGTGCCCTTCGGACTCCTCACTGGCTTCGCCGTTGCATTGCTACTCAACACCGGAGTAAAAGGGATGCGCTACTATCGCACCGCGTTTTACCTGCCGGCGATCGTTCCAACGGTGGCGAGCGCCGTCTTGTGGTGGTGGCTTCTCACTGGCGATCCAAACAAAGGTCTTATCAACCACGTGTGGCACGATACGATTGGTCACTGGTTTTCGCAGCCACCGCCTGGTTGGATGACGGATCCCCTCTGGACGAAGCAAGCGCTTGTCATGATGGGAATTTGGGGGGCGGGCAGCGGCATGCTACTTTGGCTCGCCGGCCTCAAAGGAGTATCCACGACCCTCTACGAGGCGGCCTCGATCGACGGTGCGGGTCCGTTCAAACAGTTGATCTCGATCACACTTCCCCAACTAAGTCCAATCATCTTTTTCAATATGGTTATGGGATTTATCGGGGCCCTTCAAGAGTTCGACCGCATCTATGTGTTAACCGGTGGCACAAGCGGCCCGAGCGACTCGATGTTGACGCCCGTGCTGCACTTGTTCGTGAATGGGTTCAGCTACTTCCGAATGGGCTATGCCAGCGCAGTCGCTTGGACTATTTTCATCGTCATAATGCTGCTCACATTCGCCCAGTTCCGCCTCGCGCCGAAATGGGTTCATTACGAGTCTGATAAATGACTAAAGACGGCATCTTTCTTCTCGGCGCCCTTCTTAGCTGGGCCGGGGCAGTCGCCCTCGGGGCGGCAATTTGGTCGCTCGTACAAGCGGTAATCGGCAGTCCGTCTTATACACGTGAGTCAAGGCTCGCACGGACGGGCATCTTCGCCCTGATCGGGGCCGTTGTCCTCTTTGCTGGCGGGCGGTTGGCTCAATCCCATGACTGGGCGATCGCCATTGTCTGGGTCGTACTCCCTTTTGCCGGTTGGTTCACCATTGCCGCCTTCGTTGTTTCCGTTCTGCGGTTGATTTCGGTCTCAAATGCCCTGAACACCGAGGAACGGACGGCGCGTCTGAAGTCTGCCGCGGTTTGGATATTGTCCGCGGTTTTAGGATTCATCGTGTACTGGCGGACGGGCGAGCCTCCACTTGTCATCCATGGACAGATCGAACTGGGCGCGACTTCGCTTGAGGCCATGGTCGCCCTGCTAATTGGCGGTGCCGCGCTGACCTCCTTAGCCGCAAAGGACCTCGTGGTGCGGGCAGGATTCAAGGCAGCCGCTCTACAGATCACGCTGCTACTTGGCACCGTGGTATTTGGCATGCCGTTCGCTTGGTTGCTGATCACAAGTTTCAAAGAAGACCGGGACATGGCGTCGCCAAACGGCATCATTTTGGTGCCGCGCGTCGAGCGCACGGTGCCGTATCTCGACCCAAAGAATCCGACGGTTGAGGCGAAGTACGACGGCCAGAATGTGCAGGCGTCAGTTCTACGCAAGAATCCTGACGGGAGCGTTGACCTCGACATCATCAGGCCGTTTTCACTTCACGGTCGGTCCCTGACCGCGGCTCGTGGAGAGTGGAAAGAGATCCCTCGCGACATTCCGCTCGTGAAATGGACGGAAGAAGGGACGGAATTTGGCGGCAAGGTCATCGAAGAACTCCCGGATGGCCGGCGTCGAATATCTGTGATGACGCCCGCGAGTAGTGCCGGTAAGGAGCTTGTCAAAAACCCTGTCGACGTGCAACCCGACCGGCACATCGGGCTCCGGTTCGCAAACTATACAGACTCTTTGGAGTACCTTCCAGCCGAAACCAATCGCGGTCTGGTTTATCTGAAGAACACGCTCGTCATTGTCATTTTCAGCGTGATCGGAGCCATTCTCAGCTCCACGATGGTGGCGTACGCCTTTGCACGGATCCGCTTTCCAGGAAGAGAGTTTCTCTTTACACTGCTTCTCGCGACGATGATGCTGCCCGGTGCCGTCACTTTGCTGCCGCAGTTCTTGATCTTCAGATCTTTGGGTTGGATCAATACGCTGCTACCGATCATCGTTCCGACATTTTTCGCTTCAGCGTTTAACGTCTTCCTTCTCAGGCAGTTCCTGAAGCAAGTTCCTGGTGAACTCGAAGATGCCGCAAAAATCGACGGATGCAATCACGGGAAAATCCTTACGAAGATCATGGTCCCCGCGATCATGCCCGCCCTTGCTGTAATCGCCATCTGGACGTTTATGGGAGCGTGGAACAACTTCATGGGTCCACTGATCTATCTGAGCACGCCAGAGAACATGCCGCTATCGTACGCGCTGCAGCTATTTCAAGGCGAGCGTCAGGGCCAGCCGGGATTATTGATGGCGTTTACGACGATGACGATGATGCCTGTGCTGTTGCTCTTCTTCTTTGCGCAGAAGTATTTCGTGGAAGGCGTGACACTGAGCGGCCTCGGTGGTCGCTGAGTTCCTTCAGAGCCGGAAAAAGAAAGCGGCGAGTGAACCTGCGAAGATCATGAACAGAACAATCTGCCATTTGTGCTCATCTTCAAACTCGACGATGCCGAAGTAGAGAGTGATCGGAGGGAACACGAGGCAAAGCAGGCCCTTCCATAAGGCCTTGTCCATCATCTTGAACATGATGTAAAGCCAGCAACATGTGCCGAAAAGACTCGCGATCAGACCAAGGGCGTGAAACATCCAGCTAAATGATACGACACTACGAAGTTGGCGCTGCGAGCTAGCGCGTGCTAGGAGGCTGTTGATCAACTCAACAGCCTCCGCTTGGGCAAGGATGCCCAAGTCGCGTAGCGCGGTTCTTTGAACCGAAGCGTTGCGTTCAAATCGCTGATTTCCGCGCAAATCGGCGATTTGCTATGACGAACGAAGCTGGATGCGGAGTTCGTCAACAGCTTCCTAGGCACTACGCAAGTGGTACTGGGCTTCCACTCTGGAAATAGGAATTGTCAAAGAACCGCACCCCGAGGCTTTGAGCATAGGCGGCACCAAGCTGAGCCATGCGTCCAGCTGACGAATTCATCGGCGCGTTTCCCGCCAAAGTATGCGATTCGCGACCAACAACGAGCAGCGGTTGCTTTGCTCCTTTCCAGTGCAGCACTAGTCGATACGTCACCGCTTGGGCGGCAGGCAAGAGGAACGGCGAGACCTCCGTGATTAGAACAACCGCGTCGAGGTCGTCGACCCTTCCCTGTAACACGCGCTTTCGCAGTCCCTTGCCTTCGATTCGGCGGTAGGTCCGGTCGGTCAAGTTACAAGTCATCCGCTCGTTGGAGAGAGCGGCCCAAATGCCTGACAGCCCGACCGATGTTCCTAAAAACGTATAGAAGCCCTCGCCGACCATGAAGCCGTAAAGCAGAAGGGCACCTCCGCCAAATACAGAGCAAGCGACAAGGGCGTCATACCATTGCGGTGGCGCAAAAAGGAGGCGGCGACCCTCCTTCGCGGATCGACCAACGAGCGGAGTTTCGAGCCCACCTTTACGACGTCGGTAGAAGCCACCAGACTGGTTTTCGTTCTGTCCAAATTCCATCGGTCCTGTCCAGTGATTGAGTGCCATCGCTCCCTCTAACGATGACGATACAATGACTATGAAATGATCATGGTCGTTCTCGCTTCTTTCGTGCTACGCCAATCTTGGGCAACTGCAGATACCTGGGCATTTGAACCGAAACCGGATGATTTTCGACCGGACAGTTTGCTCGACCTGCGCTACCTAAACGAGAAAACCGCGGGACTAAACGGATTCGTCCATGTCGGAGCAAATGGCCAATTCTTACTTGGTGACGGCTCAGCCGCCCGTTTCTGGGCAATTAATTCGGGAGTGGGAAGCGAGGCGAATTTCCAGCCGCGACCGCTAGGACGAAAAACAGCTCCTGATCTTTCCCGACATGCACGCTTCATTGCCAAACGAGGAGTTAATTTGGTGCGATTGCATGCCCAGATTTCTCCGTCTCCGTCGCAGCCTATGGAGTCGATCAACTCGGAAGTTCGCGACTGGATTTGGCGATCAGTGGCTGCTACCAAGAAAGAAGGAATATACACCTGCCTCTCGCCATATTGGTCAGTGCCGATGAAGTTTGGCGCCGACTGGAATATTGACGGTGGATCGTCGCAGAGTGCGCTCGGGCTCCTGTACTTTGACCCGAAACTTCAACACGCGTACAAGGCTTGGTTGAGAGCACTTCTCTCGGAAAAGAACCCGTACACCGGCATCTCCCTCGCTCAAGAGAAAGCGATCGCGGTACTGCAGATTCAAAACGAAGATAGCCTGCTGTTTTGGACCGTAAACGCCATTCAGGGGCCGCAACGTAAAAACCTTGGACGCCTTTATGGGAAATTTTTGGGCAAGAAATACGGGTCATCTCAAAATGCGGTCTCGGCGTGGAGCGGAACGAAACTACCGGGCGACGAGACAACCTCCGGCGTGTTTGACTTCTACAACATTTGGGAGATGACGCAGGCCAGATCGGGGCCGATGGCCGTCCGGCTCGCCGATCAGACTGAGTTCTATACGAAAACTATGGTCGACTTCAACACGTCGATTGTCAGATTCCTCCGGGACGAGTTGGGCTGCAAACAACTGATCAACGCCGGTAATTGGCGCACGGCAGACGCCGTGAAGCTCAATGATGCCGAGCGCTTAAGTTATCTGCCAACCGACGTGGACGCTGTCAATCGATACTTTACCGGCGTCCATCGCGGACCAAACGAAGGCTGGGCGATCTCGAACGGCGACAAGTTTACAAACGCTTCCATCCTCCAAGACCCAGGCGCATTCCCTCTGAATATCAAACAAACGGCAGGACGGCCCATGATGGTAACCGAGAGCTCGTGGGTTATGCCGAACGGATTCTCCAGCGAAGGGCCGTTTCTGGTTTCAGCGTATCAATCTTTGACAGGTCTCGGCGCATACTTCTGGTTCGCGACAGGCGACGATGAATGGACGGAGCCGACCTCAGCGAATGGTTACATGCCATCTCAGGCAAAGTGGGTGATGGGTGGGCCAGACACGCTTGGCACCTTTCCCGCCGCGGCTCTGACATATCGGAAGGGCTACATTAAGCAGGCGCGACCTGTCGTCACCGAGCAACGGTCGGAGGCCGATATCTGGTCACGGCGAGCACCAATTATTGCGGAAACTGACGGGTTTGATCCTAACCGTGACGCTCGTGACATCTCTCCAAAATCGTCTGTGACCGCCATCGTCGATCAGAAGGCGTTTCTCGTCGGACCAGTTCTTGTGAATCTCACCGGAGACCCGAGTCATTCCTCGGTGAGTGACGTTTCAGACTTTGTGACGGAGGGCGGGCGGAAGATCATAAGTGCCACCCGCGAGATCGTTCTCGACACTTCGAACAAGAGTTGTACGGTTGACAC
>JBBRML010000122.1:0-7002 GCA_038230855.1 Fimbriimonadales bacterium
ACGATCTTGGAAAGGAGCGGGAACACGACCGTGGGCACCCAGCCGAAACGTAACGGGACGTGACAAACATGAAGGCCAAGATCGCCCATACAACCGTACTCGCCGTTCGTGACGATGCGCCGCTTCCAGTTGATCGGCTTCGTGGGGTCGAGATCAGACGAGTGCAGAAACGCCCCACGCACCTCGATTATTTGGCCGAACGCATCATCGCGCAGCATTTTGACCATCCGCTGAACGCCAGGGAAGAACGGAAACTCGGAGGCGCAGCGCACGAGCAGTTCAGGGTGGGCGTTGACCGCGTCCAAGATGGCTTCACACGCCGCGAGGTCGATTCCGAACGGCTTTTCTGCAAGCAGATGTTTGCCCGCCTCGATGCAATCCACATAGATCTTCTCGTGCAAGTTATGCGGAACCGCGCAATAGACCGCCTCGACCGCCGAATTAGAGAGGATCGCTCGGTAGTCAGCGGCAGACTGGGAGACGGTTGACACATTGCGCTCAAACCAGCCGCGCGCCGCGTCCGACGGATCAGCAATTGCCACGATTTCGGGCCTGAAAGGCAAGTCAAGCAGGTGACACCACCGCGCCGCCGCGCTTGCGAACTCGCGTCCCATCAGCCCACCACCGATCACTCCAAACTTTATCGCTCTCATAAAACTGTGGCCGCCTTTTCGGGGCTCCAACCGTCGTGCACGATTCCCATGAGCGCCCTTGTCATGCCCGCCGGGTTTGCGTGCTGGATGATGTTCCGACCGTAGACGATTCCCGCCGCCCCTTGGCCAATCAGCTGAAAAGTCCGGCTCAGAATCTCCGCATCGGAAACCCGTCCGCCTCCGCGAACCAGCACCGGCAGCCCCGACGCCACCTGCACAACTTCGTGGTAGTCAGTGACTTTGGTTGTTGGGTCCGCCTTGATGACGTCCGCCCCAAGTTCTACCGCCTGCCGTACCAACGGCAAGATCTTGTCGATCTCGCCATCGACCATATAGCCACCAGCGCCTGTGTTCGCCTGCATGACCAGCGGCTCCACCATAAGCGGCATTCCGTAACGATCACACGCCGCGCGCAGAGCACCAACGTTGCGGACGCACTGCCGATGCAGATCAGGCTGATCCGGTAACAGCAGGAGGTTGACGACCACACAAGCCGCGTCCAGCCGCATTGCATGCTCGACGGCATCGGGCACCAACTCACTGAACAGGCTCGAAGGCAGCCGCGTCCCGTAAACGTTTGCAACGTCGGTGCGCAGGACTAGCGCCGGCTTTGGTCCGGGCTTGCCCTGAAGCAACCGCGCCGTGCCGATCGGTAGCTGAATCGCGTCTGGACGTGCGGCAATGATTGTGTCTATCGCCGCATCGGCAGACTCAATTCCGTTTAGGAAGGAACGCTCGTTGAAAAATCCGTGATCGATTGCGACGTCAAGGCAGCGTCCGTCTTTGCCGAGCAATCGATTCAGTCTTGGCTGCATCTCGCCAGATTTTAGCCGCTACTTCTTCGGATTAAACAGGACGACCGTTTCAGACGTTGCCGGAACGGTGTCGGCGCTGAAGTAGTTCTTCGGCACCGGACGCTTGTAGTTGCGAAGGACGACACGTCCCGATCGATAGACATCAAAGACACCGAAGCCAAAAAATGTGCCGCGCTTGGGCTGCCACAACTTTTCCAGCTTGCTACCGCCATTGCCGAGGATGACCTGCCGCGCCCGACTTGACCCGCCGAGTGGCGTGATGTCGAACGCATGGACATGAGCGCAAACGAATGCCCGCACCTTGCGGGCGTGTTGAAGTGTCACTAGAAAAGGCTTCGCATCCACGACATCGATTGGAGCATCACCGGCCGCGGTGATCGGATCGATTAAATTTCGATGGGCGAGAACGAAGATCGCCCGCACCTTCGGATTTTCGTTTGCCGCCTTCACGTCTTTCTGTGCCCACTCAAGCGGAATCCGCGCAATCTTGTTCGCCGCGCCAACGGTATCTGAGTTCAGAACCAAGAAATGTACGCCGGCACGGTCGAACGAGTAGTTGAGCGATTTCTCGGCGCTTGCCGCGTTCGTAGCGAGTTTCGCAAACCCTTCTGCGTTGAACCAGGAATCCCAGACGGCGACGGTTGCCGGATTCGTGATTTTGTCCTCGCCGACCTTGCGGTTGGTCTCGTGGTTGCCTGGCATCGGCACGATGGTCGTCTTCTTGAAGAGCGGCGAAGACTTCGCTTCGATTGCCCAAGCGTCGAGCTGCGCGCGAAGCACCTCGCCGCGATCATCCGCGTAATTCATTACGATATCGCCACCGCAGAACACCAGGGAAGGTACGACCCTGAGGTTGGCGATGTCCGTGAAGTTCTGCCGCAGTTGGGGAACGTTTGCCGAGCTAGGATTGGTGTCCTTTTGCCCCTCCCAATCCTTCTTGTCCATCCTATTGCAACCAAAAAATGCAAACGAAATGACGACGGGATCGGGCTTGGCCGAAAGCAACATGGGCGGGAAGAACATGCCCTTAATAATCTCGGCGGAGGTTAAGGCCAAGTTAACCTCCGCCGTGCGTCAGACGATCTTAGGAAGTCGTCGGCGCAAACTTTGCCGCAATTTTCGCTTTCGCGCCCTTTGGCTGCTGCTCCAGTTTTGACCGAAGCAATTTGTGCGTTCGGTGAAGCCTCGACCGAATCGTGCCTACCGGTGTGTTCATGATTTCGGCGATGTCCTTGTATGGAAGCTCTTCAATGTCGGCCAGGGTGACCAGCAATCGTTGCTCCGGCGACAGCAAGTTCATCGCTCGCTGGACGGGCTCACTAAAGTTCGATTCCATCAAAATCTGCTCCGGCGTGGATGCCGTGTCAGGGAGATCGAAGTGGGCGGTGTCGTCGCTGCCCGTTCCGACGGGATTGTCGTAGGACACAGACTGCACCCTTCGGCGTCGACTTCGAAGCATGTCCAAAAAGAGCCGGGTGAGAATCCGAAGAATCCAATTGTCGAACGGCTTATCGCCTTCGTAGTCGCCAAATGATCGGTACGCGCGGAAGAAGGCCTCCTGCGTCAAATCCTCAGCGTCGGGTCGGCTGCCGGTGAGCCGATAAGCCATGTTGAAAACCTTGCGGTGGGTCTTCTGCATCAGGTCTGCAAAGCGGCTTTCTTGCTGGGCCGTCATATTAACAGGGGTTGCCGTTGTCATTTCCTTTCCTCATTAGATCGCAAGGCGATTCCGCCCCGTGACCTTCTTATGAATGTAAAGACACATATCGCACACAATTAGTTCCGCATTATTTGCAATTTATAGCAGAATGTTATTTGAGTGCATGGGACTCAAGTCGAAGAAAATTGTAGCCCGGTTTCCCGGGCTTTGTTGTCAGTATTCGTTCGGGTTACGCATCACGACGCGAGCGTGGTGCTCGAGCATTGCTTCGAAATCTTGAAGCAAACTTCGCTTCGGTCCCTGTTGGGGAACTGATTTCGTGTCCTTTGCAACCATTGCAAGGCGCCGACGCCATGGACGCGGGAAGGCGAACCTTCGTAGAGAAACGATCACTTTGACCTCCTATTGTCGAGTGCGCAATCCGAGCGCACGACGGTGGACAACTTCAGTGTCCAGGAGAGGGTCAGCTTTGATCCACAACTATTATGGCATTTCTGACGGGGCTACTTTAGGCCCGATCCCGCCGCCGTGAGGCGCGGCGAACCAGCGTGAGGCGCGACTCCCCTCATGATTTCGCACAAAAGCCCGAACATTTACCGGGACGATGCATACACAGCGAATATTGGTGACCGGGGCTGCGGGATCACCGGGTGTCAACTTTATCGATTCACTTCGTGAGGCGCCAGAGCAGTACGAAATCTTCGCCGTGGACTGCAATAGCTATCACTTGCAGTGGGTCGATGTCGATGAAAAATTTCTTGTCCCGACTTGTGACCACCCGGATTACCTCGACATCCTAAACGAGATCATTGATGAGCACGGAATTGACGTCATCCATCCTCAACCCGATGTTGAGGTCAAGTTTCTCAGCGATAATCGCGACAAAATCCACGCCCGCCACTTTCTTCCTTCGCGCGAATCCGTCGACATTCTTCAAGACAAGAACGCCTCGGGCCTGAAGTGGGCGGCCGCCGGGATTCGGCAGAATCCGACCATGCCCGCAAATTGTCTTGCCGACATTGTCGCTGCTGCCGATCGCCTCGGGATGCCATTTTGGATGCGCGCGACGACAGGCGCAGGGGCCAAGGGCAGCACTCTCGTCGAGAATATCGAAACCGCATTTCATTGGCTCAAGTACTGGCAGTCGCGCGGCTCAAACTGGCACTTCATCGCCGAAGAATTTCTCCCCGGCAAGGATTACGCATGGCAGTCGCTCTGGAAAGACGGTGAGTTGATCACGTCTCAAGGTCGAGAAAGACTGGAGTACATCTACCCGCACCTGGCCCCATCGGGTCGAACCGGAACGCCGACCGTCGCCGCGACCGTGAACAACGCCGCCGTCAACAAAATTGCGACTGAATGTGTGCTTGCCATCGATCCGCACGCTACGGGAATCTTCTCGGTCGACCTCCGTGAGGACAAATTCGGCAACCCTATTCCCACCGAAATCAACTGCGGCAGATTCTTCACGACGAGCCACTTCTACGCAAAGGCCGGCATCAACATGCCGTACATATACACGAAGCTCGCCCTGGGTGAAGACCCTGGTCAATACGACCAGTACGACCCGATCGAGGCCGGTTGGTTCTGGATTCGGCACATGGATTGCCCAACCGTTTTGATTCGAGAGGAGGCACTCGCGTGCTGTCAAGTCTGGCAGAAGCAGTCACAAGCTATCGCGGCGTAGTCTTCGATTTTGACGGCACCCTATTTGACCTTCAAGTCGATTGGGACCGCTTGCGTCGAATTCTTGCCGTCCGGTTTCCTGGCTTCACTTTTGACCGGATCTCGCATGGCCTCGCGGAGCTCGAGGCGGCGAAGGGCCCCGTGCTTCTTCGCGAAGCGTTTGACCTGATCCATCATTTTGAGATCGCCTTACCCGCGATGCCGATCGAAAAAACGCTTGACATCGCATGTGCGTGTTGCATGCGGGGCCAGCGCATCGCCATCTTCTCGTCAAACATGGAGGCGAGCATTCGGCACGTGTTGCGAAAGGAAGGCTTGCCCGACCTCTTCGATACGATCATCGGCGGGGACTCTGTCCGCTTCCGAAAGCCGCACCCCGAAGGGCTCATCCGGGCCATGAATGCCCTCGGCACGCACGCGAACGAAACGATATACGTCGCGGACGGCGAAGCCGAACTCGACACCGGCCGACGCGCTGAAATGCGAACCTACCTGGTTAGAGCTGCCTAAGCTGGGGCCGCCTACTTCGTCTGTGGGCTGAACAACGGTGTGCTGTAGTTCAATTTCCCTTTGGTCAGCGGTTCGGGAGGCGAACTAGAATCCGGCGTTACTCGGAAAATGCTTCTGACGTTATCCTGGTCGCGCTTCAGAAAGAGAATCTGGTGCCCATTGGGATTCCACGAAGGATCGGAGATCAAGCCGCGCACGAGCCCCTTGGGCTCAATACCGCGCACCGGTTCCGATGGCATGATCAGCAATCCATTTGGCGAAATGCCACCATCTCCGCTATAGTCTCCGACGACCGCGATGATCTGTTTTCCATCCGGGCTGACCGCAGGCGAGCCGAAGCAAATCTTTTCGCTAGGCGCAACAAGAACGACCTTAGACTGACTCTTCGGGTCCATGTCAAACGAGCCGATGATGTGCGCGAAGGGCCGCGTAACTTTCCCTTCTTTCACCCATTCCTTCGGCGGTTCTTTCGTTGGCCATTGGAAGTCTCGAACCGCAAAAAAGATCGCGCCCGTCGCGGGGCTAACCGTCAAATCGATGTGCTCTCCCGCAACAAGCGGAATTGGAGGGTCGTACTTTCCGTCGTGCTGCGTCATGCTTTGGCACACGAGGATGTCGCCCTCTTCGCGGTGCATGATCGCCGCGATCCACTGCTTGCCCTTGCACCACCGGGCAAGGCGGAAGCTTGTTCCGATATCGCCGTAAGCCGATGCAAACGCTCCTTGCTTGCCCTCGCCCTCTCCGGCGACCTTCCCGCCTTCCGATGTTCGTGGCGGTAACACCACGGATGTCGTCTTGGTCTTGGGGTCCAGTTCAAGCACTTCGCCACCAGAAACTAGGAGCACAGTGTCGCTGGCTGCACCTTCGCCGACCGGAAAGGTTGGATTGCTGCGACTACGGCCAACTGAAGTCCTGGCTTGCGATTCCTCGTTTGAGGCATTCCAGCGAAAGACGTGAACACTCCGTGTGCCGCTCTTCGCGTCTTTCAATCGATCACTGATGAAGAACGCCTTATTTCCGTCGGGTGACCATGTAAGTTCGCGGTCATAGGATCCGGCGACGTACGATTTGTCATGAACGATCGTGCCGTCGGGTTTGACGAACACGACTTGATCGCCGTCCGCTCCCGATTCGATCGCGGTCAGCCAACCGTTGGTATCCGCCTTTGCAAGGTCGTCCCAATCGTCCTTGTTCTTGTTGTAAAAGTAAACCGCTCCGATGAGAATGCCCATCAATCCAACAAGGATTGCCGTACGCACCATCATCTTCTTGTTCATCAAGGGCTGAATATTGGTTTCAGTCATCGTGGCTCGTTTAGACGAAACGCATTCCGGGGCGGATTCGTGCCCCGTTCGCAAAATCGCGTCCTGACATTCTCTTTTTACCTTCCGGGCGAACTTCGATGAGGTCGAGACTGCCACCGACGAACGCAATTCTCAGTGTCGGCGACACACTGAGCACCGATCCGGATTCTCCTTCGACGTTTGTCAGCAATGCCCGGTCGACCTTGACGAGGCCAAATTGCGAATTCAAAAACGATCCTGGCGAGGGGCTGACCGCGCGATATCGGTTGAACGCATCTTAAATAACAGAAGTCTGATTTGCGAGAAACTAAAGTCTTTACCACGTCGGGGAATTCGGCCGCCGCGCCCGGGACAGGAAATCTTATGAAAACACG
>JBBRML010000123.1:0-6921 GCA_038230855.1 Fimbriimonadales bacterium
CGCTCGTCGCCATTCCAGACCCCGGGCGGCATTATTCCGTTCCGGTGGGCGGCATCATCTCGTTATGGTGGGCGGCATCATTCCGTTACGGCGGGCGACATCATCTCGTTACGATGGGCGGCTTGGACAGGAATCAGCACCGGTGCGAGGAAGGCCAACGAAATGGTCATGTTGACTTGGGGTACGCTGCATTTTTGACGTGCGGCAATCTGTTGAACATCGGTAACGGAGCCGGACACGATCTCGTCGAGCCAGCGACGACCTCGGGCGATTGCGCTAACCAAACGCGCGCGACGCTCGATCCGGGTCGGACGAACTTCGCTTCGCGGAACACCACGCGGCAGGAGGATCTGCCGGGCTCTCTTGGACGGCGGCTTCCGCCACGGGATTGAGAGGAGATGGTCGTCTGTTGGGTCAGACGTTTCTTCGTCGTCTGCCGACCTCAGCCGTATAACCAGATGATCCTCGTGAACGTCGATGCGCGTGATCGAGTCCCGCAACACCTTGCGACCCCCGACTTGGGTGCCGCTGGAGGACGGCTTCTCCTTTTGAGCGATAAGCTCGTGGAGAGATTTGACGATGACGTCTTCTATATCAGTCGCGGGAATACGGGAGACCGATCCGACAGACGCTGTTTTGGATTCGCCGTGCAGGAGAGGCAGAGAAACATAGTAGCGGTAGCGAAGGCCGGACTTGGTCGCATGGGTCGGCACCATGCGGTGACCGGCATCGTCGAACAGGAGACCGGTCAACAGATGGTCGCCCGCGTTCCGCGCCGTGGACTGGGTAGTCCACTGCTCCGTAAGCTTCTCCTGGACCGCATCAAACAATGCGCGGTCCATGATAGCGGGCTGCTCACCGGGCAGGATTTCATCCTTGTATTTGACCTTGCCGATATAGAAGTGATTGCGCAGCAGATAGAACAGCGAGCCACGGCCGAACAGAACGCCTCCGCGACTCGCACCGGTCGCGAGCAGTCTTGATTTGGATCGGAAATTCCGCTCCCGCAGATCCCGCACCAGCGCATTGACTCCGCCGAGTTCGAGATAGCGACGATAGATCTGCCGGACCCGCTCGGCCTCGTCTTCGGTGACGGCGATCTTGCCGTCTTTCATGTGATAACCGAGGGGGAGGGGACCCCCAACCCAAAGACCTTTACGTTTGGATGCGGCAATCTTGTCGCGGATACGCTCGGAAGTGACCTCCCGCTCGAACTGGGCGAACGAAAGGAGCACGTTGAGTGTCAGCCGGCCCATCGAAGTCGTGGTGTTGAACTGCTGGGTGACCGAGACGAACGACACGCCATGAGCGTCAAAAAGCTCAACCAGCTTGGCAAAGTCGGCCAGTGAACGGGTCAGACGATCAACTTTGTAGACGACGATAACATCAAGCTTCCGGGCGCGGATATCCTCCTGCAATCTTTGAAGGTCGGGACGGTCAGTCGATCCGCCGGAGTACCCGCCGTCGTCGTAACGCGACCGGATCAGGGTCCAGCCAGCATGGGCCTGACTCTTTATATATGCCGAGGCCGCATCATATTGAGCATCGAGTGAGTTGAACTCCTGATCCAGTCCGTGGTCGGTGGAGACCCGGGTGTAGATCGCGCAACGAACCGCTTTGACCGTAGGATTCTTCATAACCGGGTCCCTGCGGCAGGTCGGTCTTCCTTATCCCTCAGGCCGAAGAAGCGAGGACCGTTCCACTTCGTACCCGTGATCGCGTAGGCGACCTTGGAGAGGCTGTCATAGGTTTGGCCATTCCAGGCAAAGCCGTCAGGCATCACCATCACTCGCTGAGAATGGCAATCCCACTCTCGTACCAATACAGTTCCCGGAGTCAGTTTAGTGCGCTTCTGATCGAAGCTGACGAGACGCGCGGACACTGCCGCTCCTGTCTCGTTTGAAACTGTCCGATTCAGCACTTGCTCGGTCTCGTGGTCTAGGCCGCCAAGAAGATCGACTTGAATCCGATAGGCAATGATTGCGAACAGTAAGTGCCGCGGCATATGTTTGGGCGGCGACCTCTGAAACACGCTTTGCCATCGTAAACGTAGCCCTTTAAGGTCGAGACCGCGCAGATGCGCGATCTCTTCTCCAATGGAAGCGTTGGTCGAGGAGGGGCGTTTTTGCAACATTGTATCACGCCGCCTGCTTCACGCGGTCGGCGGGGCCGGACGAAGCCTTTCCATCCTTGATGCGGTAAATCCGGCCTTTGTCGGTCTGTTCAGAAACCAGATTGAGGCCGAGCTTCTTGCGGACGACGCCAGCAAGAAAGCCGCGGACCGAGTGCTGCTGCCATTTGGTTGCAGTCATGATGGCGACGATCGTTGTGCCAGCGGGCGCCCGCAGCATCGCGATAATGCGGGCGTGCTTGGTATCGGACCGCACTGGAGACTTCGTCGATTGCGCGCGAGACTTGCCTTTGCTTATCTTTCGAGCTGCGGAGTGCGTAGCGACTTTGGTCTTAGATTTGGGCTTGGTCATGGGACCCTCTGAAGTTGGCGTGGCGCCGTCCGCCACACCACCTCAGCCCCGCCAGGCAAATTAGCCGGCAGGGCAACGCTTCCAAGCGGCCCTCGCCGCTCCGAGTCGTCACAGCAACGCTCCGATCAAGCACGGAAGCCAGTGAATTCTGAGCAAGATTGTTGCTCGATGGGCCAAGATTGCCGACCGAAAATTAGCCAAAAAAAGTGCCGCCTCAGGGGGTTCGAAATTGGTCGATCTGTGTAGCATTCCAACTTCCGGGCGATAGAGACGTATTTCAAGTCCCGGTCGGAGCGACCGACGATGGCCCTGTATTCTCTCCTTGTTCGAGGGAACGGGCGCTACAGTGAACTCGCTCGAAAACAGCACGCCAAAGCTTCCGATGCCGCTTGTTCTCGCTCACGTTGTACCTTTAGAGTGAGGGAAAAGCGCTACAAATGGGGGAAGCAGATTGACGGTCCATCACATCCATACGTTCTTGGTGCATCCAGGAAAAGGCACGGGAAAGTCTCAGATCGTAGGAACGACGGTCTCGCTCACCGGCGGGATGTTCAACCTTCTGGACGGTATCTACGGCAAATCTGACCGTGAATGTGACGTCGACATTACATTCAGCCCCACACCTGACGGAAAGCAGCAAAACGACTGCCGCGATCTCATCACGGCGTACCTGAGCAAGCCCGATCTTCCTAAAGGCAAAAGAATAGCTGAGCGGCTGGCCGCACACACCGACGGTCGTTCCGGCCTTGGATTGCTGTTTCTAATCGCAGGAAAAATCGGACGCGAGCACAAGTTGTTATTATCGCGTTTTCCCACGGATAGTGCGATCTACGTGGACGAGAGCCCTAACACGCTGTCTGTCCAATTTCTGGAGCGCGTGTTCATGAAGAGCAAAACGTCGTACAAAGCCGTTGTCTATCAACATGCCTCGCTACAAGGCGGGTTCTGGTCTGGCCGAGCTATCGACAGACAGCTCAACTCGCTCTCTGGGGAACCATCAAACTATTGGATATCCGATTTTCTTCAGTCGGACTTCACGACAACGCCCGCGATGGGTACGCGCCGACTTGCAATTGCCATCCGGGATGCCGCGAAGAAGTCTCCCTTATTAGTCAAACAGGAGCTAACGGCAGCGGGGACATTAGCGAATGGTCTTGGAGGGCAGCGATTAAGCATAAACGACTTTGGAAACCGCATGGGTTTGTCGCTCGCCGCTAAGGCTGCACTAGCTGCGGAGCTTAAATCTTCCGCAGCCGCACAAGAAATCTTTCAATTCGATATGGGCACATACAAAAACCTTGTCGCCTTCAAGTCCGTTGAACTCAATAACGGTGCCGTGCTCACCGCCGACACCGAGAGATTCGACAAAGTATTTCAGCAAGAGTTGGTCGACGGATCGAGGGATGAAGTCAAGTTTGTAACGAAGGGTAAAGTAGTTGATGAAAAATTCAAAACCGCGCGCTAGGACTCTCGAATCCGAATATGCAGATCGTCATCAAACCGCTTTGGTGCCTACTGCTGAGGTTCTTCGCCTGCATATCGCGGATCTGCTCAAAGGTGAGCCAAGGATCGATCGAGTTACGGCACGCGCGAAAGATCCGGCGAGCTTCCTCAAGAAAGCCGAAACACTAGTTAGAGGCAAGCCAAAATACAAAGAGCCGCTTTCGCAAATCCAGGACCAATTAGGCGCCCGCATTATCACCTTTTTCAAATCGGATGTTGAACGCATCGACGCAATTGTTAGAAGCTTTTTTAAGCCGATTGAATTTCGCGACCGCGTTCCAGAATCAGAATGGGAGTTTGGTTACTTCGGCAGGCATTATGTTTTGATAGTCCCGACCGATGTCAAAAGCGAATCAATTGACGGTAAAAAAATTCCAGACTTCTTCGAGCTACAGGTTAAAACGCTCTTTCAGCATGCTTGGTCAGAAGCAGATCATGACGTTGGCTACAAACCTGGTTCAACACCATTGACCCCCGAAGAGAAGCGAAAACTTGCATATACGTCTGCACAAGCCTGGGGTGCCGACCAAATGTTCGATGAACTTTTCCATGCCCGAAGTTGTTCGACGCATTGACGTTGCCCAGTAATCAATGCGGCCATATGCTTTCAGGCCGCGTTTTGTGGGAGACCGATGTCTGCTATTTGCAGACTTGCTTGCGATTGAAGGGCACGACCACACCCGGTAATTCTGACTTCGGCATGATCGTGCCGGCGGGGCAAACTATGGCCAATTTTGCGCGATGACGAGCCACAGTTAGCGAGGTGATGCACGAATTGTTTGGTGCAGACGAGGTTATGAAATTGGTACAAGCCGCCACGACCCCGTTTTGATGCCGTCGCTCCACCGCGTATTCGTTTTCTTTGTAAAGATATTCACTAGCATCGCCAACCGCGCAGATGATCGCCTCGGATGCCCTCACTCCTCGGTTCGCGAGGTTCGGTGGACCGAAGCCACGTCTGGTCTTTCCCGTTAACGCTGCAAGCTACGCGGCGATCATCTCGGTTATAACGCCGGTGATTTCCGAAGCAGTATAGGGCTTGCGCAGAAATCTCCCGCCTTTCGGAAGGTCATCGAGCGTCACTTTAGCGTGCCCGGACGTAGCGATGATCTTGATAGGCGGCCAACGGCCTCTGATTGCCGCAGCCAATTTTAGCCCATCCATCGAACCCGGCATTTGAATGTCTGTGAAAACAACGGTTATGTCGAAGCGGCTCTCTAGAATAACGATGGCTTCGTCAGCATCGGCTGCCTCAACGACGATATACCCGGCATTTCGGATCGTCTCCGCAGCCTCCAGCCGAATGAGGGCTTCGTCCTCCACGATCAAGATAACATGAGCTGATTTCGGCGAACTTCCCACTGATTGCCCTTGTACGCACAACTGTCACGATTAGCTAAACGCGAACAGCCCGGATATGTTCCTGTAGTTCCAATTGCTTAATTTATGTCGCCAACCCAACAGAAGAGGATTACGATTGAACGTCTCATCTACTGGAAGCCCAAATGTCAGTCTCTCAAACGTCCGCAATGACGGTGCCGGTTCGGAATAATGTTCACGTCAAAGGGACTGGAGACAGAGCAATGATGTTCGCTCATGGCTTCGGTTGCGATCAGAATATGTGGCGCTTCGTGGCACCAGCCTTTGAGGACGATTTCAAAACCATTTTATTCGACCATGTCGGGGCGGGTGGCTCCGACCTTTCCGCCTATGATCGAGCCAAATATTCGTCGCTTGCTGGCTACGCGGATGACATTGTCGAGATTGGACGCGAACTGGGCCTAAAGGACGCTGTCTTCGTCGGCCACTCCGTGAGTGGCATGATTGGGATACTGGCATCGCTGAAAGCGCCAGGCATGTTCTCCAGCCTTGTTCTCGTCGGGCCGTCGGCGCGCTACATCGACGACGGCGACTACAAGGGCGGCTTCACCGAGAAGCAGATTGAAGAGTTATTGGAATTTCTTGAGGCAAACCATATGGGATGGTCGGCCCAAATGGCTCCCGCCATCATGGGTAATTCTGACAGACCCGAGCTTGGCGAGGAATTAACCAATAGCTTCTGCCGCACCGACCCTGAGATTGCTAAGCATTTCGCTCGCGTGACGTTCACGTCTGACAATCGGGCTGATTTGGCAAAGGTAAAAACCCCGGCCCTGATCCTTCAATGCAGTGAGGACATCATTGCCTCAACCGAGGTTGGGGAGTTTATTCAGCGAAACATTGCGGGCAGCAAGCTCGTCATTCTCAAAGCCACCGGTCATTGTCCCAATTTGAGTGCGCCTGAGGAAGTCACCTCGGCGATGCGTGCCTTTGTCTGAAATCCCCCCATCTGTACCGAGTGCCTCGATTATCGAGGACTTGGAAGACTTGTATGAGAACGCACCCTGCGGATATCTCTCATTAGAGCCGAGCGGGCGCATCTTTAAGGTCAACAAGACACTTGCGATTTGGATAGGTCACGCCCCCGAGCAATTGCTCGGAAAGAAATTTCACGACCTTCTCAATATCGCCGGGCGCATGTTTTACGAAACGCATATAGCACCGCTCCTGCGCATGCAGGGGTTCTTCAACGAGGTCGCCATCGATTTGATAACAGCAAAGGGTGATCGGCTCCCTGTGATCGCAAATGCCGCCGAGCGTCGTGACACCGAGGGCAAAGCTATTTCGACCCGGATCACATTCCTCAAGGCCATTGACCGACGTCGATACGAAGAGGAGCTTCTTGAGGCTCGCGATCAGAGCCGAACCTTGGAAGCCGCCGCGCAAGCGAAATTGAAAGACGAACGCGAGACATCCGAATTACGAGAGCAGTTTATTGCTATCCTTGGCCACGACCTGAGAAATCCGCTGGCCTCGATAAGTGCCGGGGCACGCATATTGTCGCGCAAACCAAAGGACGAAACTGAAACTAGCGTTCTGCGCATGATGGAAACAA
>JBBRML010000124.1:0-6632 GCA_038230855.1 Fimbriimonadales bacterium
ATTGGCTGCCACTGCAATTGCTGCAGGGTCTGCACCCGACTCGGGAAACTGCTGTCGCAGAGCGTTTCGCGCCATTTTTTCGGAAACGAGCCCGGTCTCGGAGTTTTGCGCGTTGGATAGAAGCGTCGCCTTGAACTGGTGATTGTCAAGAAGATCGAGTATCTCCTGCGACAATCCGCGGTCGTCGACCTCCGGAATATAGATGGAGCTTACAACCTGTGAAAAATACAAATTCGACGCACCGCGAAGCAATGGAATGAGTTCCTCTCCGCATCCTGGCAATCCCTCCAAACTTTGGTTACCGATTGCCAACGCGGGGTTATGGCCTTGACATCTAACGCCCATTCCGCTCAAGGCCGATGGCGAGCCGCTCTCCGGATCCCGGACAAAAGCCATTGCAAGCGTGCGCTTCTGGACGACACGTAACTTGCCGCTAGCATCTTTCTCTTCCGCAGCGACTTCTACACCAGTGAGCGACGCACTGCCAGTGCTCCTCAGTCTGAGCCATCTAGACTGACCATCCGGTTGCCAGTCGGGTTTTGCGTGTTTGAACAGCCACTCCATCCAAGGAAAATCTCGAAGGTGGCCCCGGGCACAGGCCGCAACAAACCTGACCTGCACGGTCCTGCGAGCGTTGTGGGCACCGCCACTATCCTTGCCCGAGCCAATCGGCCCGGTACATGTTGGTGCTGCGTTATCGTGGAGCCGTGCCAAATGCATTCGGCCGCATCTAGGGCATACATGCCATATTGGAAATCTGAGAAAAGGCAGCTTTAGATTCAGGTTTGGCTGAGTCGCAAACTGGCCCCTATCCATTTTTCGATAATCGGGCGGCTGCACGAAAAAATCTACGTTTAGTCGTCTCGACAAACGTTTTTCGTCGTCAATCACATATTCGCGGTGATCTTGGTTGCCCTCATCAAACGGCCATGCATCCATGCCAGCGTGAATGAGCGATACTGGCCCGGGAAAGTCCACGAGCGCCCCAATGCCGAAAGGCGATATCGCCTGAGCTCGTCTTACCGGTCGACTCATGATTTTTCGCCTTGGAGCTGATTGAAGAATTGGGTAACTTCCGCTTCGCACGATGCATCGACGTTTCGGAGGGACGACATGGTCGGCCAGCCCTTGTTGCCCCACGACGGCGGCTTCGTACTTCCAGCTGGATATATGAGCGTCGCATCTTGCTGGGGCGGGCGAAAATTTCCATACTCAGCCGGTTGCCACACACGCCATTCCAAGAGCCGTTTCCGAAATTTTTCCATGACGGCATCTCGTTCCTCGGGCGCTACAACGGCGACACGTTCCTCAATCATTTCTTCCACAAGCATTCGCAAGGCCGACCCCTCCACCAAGGGAAACGGATCAGGCTTGCTCGATACAGTGTGCCTCGCGCCCAGCTGCAGCACCGCCGCCACAATGACGCTGTGAAGCGCCCGATCCACGGCCGGCGGACTAAACGGTGTCACGCTCGTAGGTTCCACCTGCGCGTACAGCTTCTGGTGATAGGGCCGGAATCGCTCGTAGTGGCTTCTGTCCCGCGGCTTGCTCGGCCCGTAGAGCACCACCACCAAACCTGGCTTCTCAAAGTCACGTCCAATGCGACTTGATACTTGGATGTACTGGGCGGTCGTCTTTGGCTGTCCGACAATCGCCATGAGCGCTAGGCGCTTGACGTCCACGCCGACCTCGATGATGTTCGACGCCAGGCATGCATCAACTGCGCCGAGTTCAAGGCTCTTGCTGTCTCCATTTGTCGAATGCTTCCTTTCCAGCCGTTCCAACTCCTTCGGCACTTGGTCACTTCTGATACGGCTCGTGAGCTCTGAGACTTCGAAGAGCTTTCTGATTACGTCGTACTCGAGTCCGTGCCGGTCGAGAATTACCCGAAGGTAGTCTCGCGTGTCGGCAACAAACAGCGATGCCGCGCTACCTAGTTCGCGCAATGAATTGAAGAAACAGAGAAGTGTCCACCACGGGTCGCGACCCGCATCGTCAGTCTTCATGATCGCGGCGTGCTGCATCAGGCTCGCAAAAACCCTTGCCTCGGTGGTTTGAAGGGATCCGTGGGAAGGTGCCAGTATGCCCACGTAGAGGCGTCCGGGCTTGTGCGTTCCATCTTCGTTGCGGGCTTCGCGAGCGAAGAATGAATCGTCCGCTTCGAGCCCTGAAGGGGGAAAGAGGAAGATATCGTCCCGCGCATACAAGTGCAGGATCTGCTCGCGCGCCCGGCTGATCGTGGCGGTCGAAGCGATGATCTTTGGTTTGACATTGCCGGTGCCATTCAGGCGGCAGAGACTTTCGACTACAGTTTCGTATGCCCCCACCATTGACCCGAGCGGGCCAGAGATCAGATGGAGTTCGTCCTGAATGACAAGTGTCGGCGGAGGACCCGTATGCTTCCCCTGTTCGCCGATGCCGAACAGGCTCCGGGCCTCAGGTTTCCAAGCCAGCATTGCGAATTTGTCCACCGTACCAATTACCAGATTTGGTGGCCGGTCCAGAATGTCTTCGTCGATTATCACGATCGGAAGGGGCGCACGCAGTGCGCTAAAAGTCGACCCAGTGCCGAATTCGCATGCTTCATCGGCGCATCTGAATACGACTGTCGGCGGGTGGGCATTGCTTTCTGCGTACCGTTGGTAGCCTAGTACTTTGGGAATCGTTTGTTCGCCACCAGTTCGACCGCGATGGCCACCACCTCCGCGTCTACGGGATAAGTCTTCGCTCGAAGAAGGACCGAATTTCGCACCGCACCATGGACACTTCAGGAGTACAAACGGATTTTCGCTGTCCGGGTCCCGCCGCAAGTCTTCCAAGGCGATCAGAGCGTCTTTGCGCGTGTTGGGCGAAGTCGTGCCGCCCACCCATAACCCGATTAGAAACGGTTTCTTGCCGAGGGTATCGCGTTTCCTGCGCAAGTGTTCCATGGCACAAAAGAGCAGGGCCGCGCGCTGAAACTGCTGCGCAGTCAGCAGACGAAGCGTGTAACGCATGAGCACATCCGAGCCGCCAGGGCTTCGGTCGGAGAGCCGATTGAAAAAAATCGCGAACGCTGTAAGCCCAAGATATGCCTCCGTCTTTCCCCCGCCGGTCGGGAACCAGATCAGGTCTACGACTTCCCTCGTCTTGTCGTCCGGGTCGACAATCCCCCTCAACGACATCAAAAGAAACGCGATCTGAAATGCTCTCCAGTAACCACGTTCAGGATCCGAGACGGCAGAGTCCGGATTGCTGATGGGCGGACTCCACATCATGCGACCGTTGGCGTCCACGCTTGGCGAGCGGACTTCACTGGTAGCGCGCAGTTGCGCGATCAACATCGCGTGATTGCTCAGTCGAAATGCATCTTGTGCGACTCGCGCGTCGGCTGATCGCTCCTTTAACAGCGAAATCCCGTCTCGAATCCGCGCCAGACAAATTTCACACCGTTCGATCAGGCCACTGGCGGTCGCACTCATCTCGACCGCTATCGCCGCCGCACTGCGGCGCGTGCTCCTTAGGGACGTAATCCAGCGTGCGTAGGCGTCGGCCAATTCTTCAAGTCCGGCCATCCCGTCGTCCGTCGAATCAAGACCGGCAAGCTTGCGCATGCTGGCCTTGATCGCGAGTTTTTCACCGTTCGGGCGCTCGACGACGAGGTCTGCACTTGTCGAGGGGGTTTCGAACGCGGGCATGACATCCGTCCACACCCCGTGCACAGACTGTAACGAACTGCCTTCCCAGTCGGCCGCGCAGCCGTGTCCCACGGCAAACGTCTGACTGCTCCGGTAGAGGAGCCGATTGACGTATTCGTCCGACATATTGTCCGTCGGGCCATTCTTGCCGAATTCGGCCTCGCGATATGGCCGAATCCAGGGGACATCGCCCCCGCCGGTTATCCTCAAACCAGACTGAAAAAGGCATTGCTCGTCCAATGCCGCTCCGTCTGTCGACTGGCGATTGACCAGCGAAACGGTGACCAATCTGACGCTGTCGCCGGAGCCGGCATGGGAGGAACGAACGACGACGACGACTTCGAGATCGACTACACCTGCAGGCAACTTCCGTCTGATCGGGCTCTTAGTTGCAAGCAATTCAGACGTGGAAAAGACCAAATGTGGGAAATTTCCGGAGCTATCAAGAAAAGGTGCGCGAAGGTAGACTGTCCTTGCCTTCGATACGTCCGCAGAGTCGCCTATAAATGCAGTTTGCTTTCTGTATGTGCCAGACGAGCAAATGTTCACATCCGACGCGCCAAACCTGCAGGTGTTAGCCACCTCGACTTTGAAGCCCCCCGCCTCCAGGGAAAGATCTGCAATGAAACTGATCCCAATAGCCGACGGTCGATGCGCATTCGCGAGGCTAACGGCATAGTCGTCGGACTCTTCGAGTTCGAACGTCGCTTTCGATGCGGTCTTTTCGAGACGCTTTTCAAGTTTTTCGTCCACGTCGGAAAAATCGGATTGCTCGCCAGCTGCCATATCCAGAGCTTGGCCAGCTCGCGCCTGCTCGGCAGATTCCTCGACGCCGATGGGATACAGAATTCCTGCGCCATATCGCTTCGCTGGGGGATCCTGCCAAATGACCTCCTCCCCGTTCATTTGCCTTCTAGGTCTTCCAAACTCCTTCCAAGTCGCGTACCTGGAGGGGCTCAAGGGCGCGAATTGCTCGGCGGAACCTGCCGGGTCGGGACCGACAATCTCCGCACGCAGCTTGGCGAGGAGCCATTTGCGGTTTTCCAAGTGTTCGGACAGCGACATTCAAGTTCTCCTTGTGGCTATTTCGAGACCGGCATCTAGCATGCGGTTATAGCTTGCGCGACACGACTCGCTCATTAGCATGTAGAGAACTATGCGGGCTCTGGACATGCCGACATAGAGAAGGGCCTGAGTCCTGTCGTCATCAATTTTTTCAATATCCGTAATGACGATCGCGGAAGCTTCCATCCCCTTGAACGCATGAACGCTCGTAAATTCGACTGCTGCGGCATCCCGCGTTTCGGACATCGGCAGAAGGTGAATTCCTTTCAACGTCTCGGTAGCCGCCGCAGAACACGATCGCTCGTTTGCGCGCATCGAAAGTACTACGATCTCCTCTGGTTTAAAGGTCTTCGTAAGTTCGCCGAGCGCGCGGCGCAAGAGTTCGTGTTGGCCATCAGCCGTCGAGAAAAACAGTGGCGTAACATCCGCGCCAGCCATGTCGTGTAGGACGCGCTTGTATCCGGGGTTGAGTCCGCTTGCAATGGTAAGCAGGCCTGCAATTGGCTCCGCGTTCCTGCAGTTGATAGAGAGCGTGCTTTTCACATGATTCGGAGACCTAGCCACCAAGCCGCCAACTAATTGATTCGCCAATTGGCCGACGTCAGACGCATATATTGCTTGTTTCGCGAAATCTCCAAACATAACCCACTGGCCGCCGGCGAGACCCCCTCTCAGCAGAAGATCGATGACATCCAAGTACTCATCGTTCAACAGGTCCTGCGCCTCATCGATGACGATCATGTCGTAACTTGGCCATGTCCGTTGGTCGTCCAGCAAGAGGTCGGCGACCCGCGGCGGCAATAGATTTCGCCAGTATTCGTTTCCCGCAGATGCAGGCGGTTTGCAACCGGCTATATCCAGAAGGAGGCGATGGAACGTACCGCACCAAAACTTCTCGGTGCCAAGCGCCAAGTCGTGGGTCTGTCTTTCCAGCCAACGTCCCAACAGCTTGTTGTAGCAAAGTAGTAGAGTCGACTTGCCGTTCGCGCGTGCGCGTCGCGCGGCCTCAATTGCAAGAAGCGTTTTACCGGTACCCGCAAGCCCCTTGAAGACTACACGTGGGTTTTCGTCAAGGAGGTCCAGTGCGTCGAACTGCTCCTCCGTGAAATGGCGAATCCCTTCCTCTATATTTTCAACATCGCTTCGCGGTGAAGCCGGGTAGTCGAAATCGGCGCGCAGGACGCCAACGAGTCTCGAAATCTGTGTCTCGGTAGGACGGGTCTTTTCCTCGTGATACCAAGCATACTGTGACACTTTGCTTTTGAAATGCGCATGGGCACGCTGCAGAATTTCGGTTACGCTCTTTGAGATCGGCTGACGTATGAGCTTTCGCCGATTCACGTACTGCCAAGGGTGCCACTCCGGTGATTCGTCCTCGAAGTTGACTCTCGTAAAAACAACCGCAGAAAAGAATAGGATTTTCGACAGCGACGTTTCCTTCTGTTCAACATAGTCGCGCAACGAATGCGACGCGCGGGATACTTGCTTGAAGGGACCTTCCGTCGAGGTTTCGTAAGGATAGATCCACTTTCCGTCTTGCCGTGAAACGTCGCAGCCCTTAACTTCAACGCAAAGTACACCCAGCGCCGGAACGAGGATGACCAGATCCACTTCGCCTTCGATCTTTGATCGATGCTTCTTCACGTCAAGCGAATGCAATACGACCCAGCCGGCCGTTCCCGGGTCGGCGACGATCTTGTCGAATAGCTCCTTCTCGCCAAACGGAGTCTTCGCCGCATAACCGGAAGGAATCATGCGAGCCATTTATTGCCCTTCAGATCGTCGAGTTGAAAGAGCTTGGACGGTTGGACGTAGGCTGGCATTTGGTCGACGCACGAGACCTTGAGAATCAGCAACTCGGTACCAGTATCCCCATGCAATTGAACAGTG
>JBBRML010000125.1:0-6232 GCA_038230855.1 Fimbriimonadales bacterium
ATGGTGATCACTCCTGTTCCTCTGCTGCCTAAAAAAGCAGCAGAGTAGGTTGAACACCTGGCTCAGTTTTAGGTCGGCACAACCCTCAGAAGTGGCTCAGTTTTCGGTCGGCGCCAACATCGTTGGACGTTGGCAACCGACGACTGATCAAGGTCGACTACACCGCCGGGGCCGACGTCGATACGGGATCGCCGGACGCTTACGAGGAAGCCAACTTCGTTGAAGTTGTTCGGATACGAATAGAGTCGACGAACTTGCGCTTCGTCGCCTAGATCGAGAGTTGTCGCCATATGCTCCCCCAACGATTTCGCAATCAGTCGCCTCATCAGGCGGCCGGGGATGATATCCCTACGGGTTCCTCTTAACATGACGCCGTCGCAGCGTTTTGGCGGCCATTTGATGTCTCCGGTAGCGACGAATTGACTACGGGACACAAATGACCTTTTGTCAAGTACTGCTCATTCGCCCTAAGTTTGCGCAGTCCTGAATCGGGTACAGGGTCAAGCCCCGTTCGCTGTCCGTCCCAACGGGATCGACGCACACAGGACCACCGTCAAAGGACCGGACATGATAGGCGGCTCGAGGTCAAAGGTATCTGCCGGCATTCGCAAGCCGCGGACTCCGCCGGGTGTCATTGTCGATTCATCCGATCCCAATAGGACGGCGGCATTCTCAGCCGAATTCATTGGTCTGGAAAAATAGCAGCGCGACCAAACAAAAATTGAATCGTCGACGTCAACCAGCTTCGTGCAACATTTGAAGCGGGCACGCCGGTACCCGGATATTAGCTGGACAAGCGCTGATCGAATCGATTGCGAGAGTGCAGTTGGCGCGCCTTTTTGATTGCGCTACATCTTGCGCGCTCCCACCTTCTCATGGGCATGGCGATCAGAAGCCGTCCTTCAGGGCGAAGCAAACGCTCCCATTGGTGTCTTTCTCCACAGGGAAGCGGCCATGCATTTTGGCATTCGATTGATAGCCAGCGTCCGCACCAGGATTCGCTGGTGACCAGACACTTCTTGTCGAGTCGATAAATGCGGTCACCGCTAGAATCTCGGTGACGATATAAGGTGCCCCGTTCCAGTATCGCTGCATCCCGACCAGCGGCTTGTCTGCATTCGGATCGGCTTCGCAAAGCGATGAAACGATATAGAGCAGCGATTTGTTGTAGACCGGCGGCACTTCCCAATAGGAGCCCTCGGTCTTGTTGTCCAATCCGAAAACCCGGAGTCCGCTCACGCGTTTCTGTAACGCTGGTAATCCGGCATTCATTCGCTCGAACGTGAGCGCTGGAGCGAGCATGATGAACTCCACTTGCAAGGTCGATGACGCTGGCAGGCGCGCATGCAGCTCCTCAATGAACCGCTGCACGTAGATTGCACCCGCGCTGTGACCGATCAGCGTGACTCGCAGACCCGGGTTCTTCTTCCACGCGGCGCACAAGTGGTCCAGGAAAGCACTTCCTCCCGCCCCGGCGCCTCTTGAGAACGAATCGTTGATGAACTCCTTCATCTTGCCCCAGATCTTCTCGCCTAGACATTGATCCAACCCCATGGCGATGAACAGCTCTTCGACGACCGTCGTGTACAAGTCGTGATCGTGGTGCGTATTGAACCGATGGATGATCCTCGACAAAGGGCTTTTCGAGTCACGGAGGTTCTTGCGCAAAAAGAGGCGGCGCTTAACAGAAATTGCTTTCTCGGCGTCCACCAAAAATTGCGCAAACTGCTTCAGTTCGCTGCTAGAGCACGCCAATTGCTCGCCGCCGTGTCTCGCCCATGCTCGATCGTAGTGTTGAGCGTAAACCGCCAGTTCCTTGAGCGTCATGGGCACCGCATTGCGGGTCCGAATTCGCTGGCCTTTGAGTGATGGATCAGTATCAAGCGCACCGGCAATCTTGTGAGCCACCATCTGGATGGCGTAGTTTGCAGCGACCAGGAAAACCGGATTGTCGCTATGAGCTTCGAGAATTGCCCTTACCACAGAAAGCAGGTCGGATTTCCAGATGAAGAAGAACGGGTAGGCACCATTTGCGGCGTAGTTTTCGATCAACCGGCTGGCGGTGTTAAGGCCCTCTGCTTCCGATACCAATCCGCCGTGGAAGAAGACGCACAGGTGTCCGGACTGGTTGGACTTGTCGAAATTGACGAAGGCATCGTTCAGATCCCCGGCGGTCGTACCGGCGCTGCCGCTGAATTTGCCCTCATTCAGAACAATGTCATGAAGTGGATCGATCTGAACTGGCGCGGATCGCGTATGCATGCAGTTCCTCGCTTTGGACGGTCCTGAATCCTGAATCGCTTAGGCAGTGACGCCGTTTTCAATATTGGCTGGTTTTAACTTGCTAAGGGCTTTGGACCGCAGAATGGACATCGGTCCGACCAGTTCGATATCCCATCGAGCCTCAAAACCTCTAGCCGACAGTTCCGTCTTTCCGAATCACCGGGGAGATACGCGGCAACGATCGTCTTTGTGCCTTGCTAGCGTAGAAAAGAAGGCGCTTTCTCCAACACGCTCCCAAACTATTTCCATCCAACAAATGGTTGGCCCAAGTTCCCTTGGTTGAGATAGATATGACCATCGCGACCGGTGATTGCGACGAATAGGTAATCCCCCACGAGGCTCGCCGCAGGCGCCATATCAGTCCGCACGTTGTCCGCTAGTGACTTCCAACCTTTTCCTCCTTCGCCGACGTTCCACCAGTTGTAAGAGACGCGCCCTTGGCTGTCTTTCGCAACGACGACAGACGTCTCCCCTGCCGATGTGGCACCTGCCGCCACGTTGCTTTCAAAGCCCATCGGCTGCCACCCGACGAATTTTTTGTTCAAGCCTCCCTGACTTAAGTAGAGACTGCCATCAGTGCCCTTTGCGACTACAAAAAGGTACCCTCCAACGAGGGCCGCGGCCGGCGTTGACACCGTAGGAACATCGCCAACAATCTCTTGCCAAGCGCTTGCACCTTGGCCAAGCTCCCAAGAGCTGTAGAAGAGGCGCCCGCGCTTATCTCTCGCCACCAACACAGTGGTCTTTCCGGAAGCGGTTGCGCTTGGTGCGACATCGCTTTGGAAGTCCATTCGCTTCCATCCTACAAACGATTTGTTCACCGTTCCTTGATTCAAATATAGATACCCGTCTTGGCCTCTGATGATTACAAAGAGGTACGTGCCGACGAGCGCAGCCGCAGGAGCAGCGTTTGTGCGCACGCTTGCATCGAGTGGCTGCCAGCCACGGGCGCCTTGTCCCAAATTCCACCAGTTGTAAAGCACGGTCCCATCGGCGCGTCGCGCAACCATGACAGAAAGCACTCCGGACGCTGACGCACCAGGAGATGCATTGGTCGTGATCTGCGGCGACCCTACGGTTAGCCCTTGTTGGAGGGGCCCAACTTGGCCGGACTGAATGCAATAATCGTTCGGACATCCCGGCCCACAAGGATTCGCTCGACAGTCGTTGTCTCCGATCGGGAGACCGTCCGACTTCTTGTAGCAACAACCGTAGTACACACCGCATGTCACCGGGTCGAGATCAAGCAGCGCGTAGCAGATGGTTTGGACCGAGTTGCAGTCAACGTTGACGCATTGCCCTGCCGCCGACGCATTTTGAATTGGAGAAAGGACTGCTGAGAGAACGACGAAGATGAAAACGTGCAGCCGCATGGCACACCTCTGCTTTCGTCAACGATGGCGGTAAAGGAGATAGGAGACGGCAAGAGATCCTTCGGCCAGCCCTTGAGTCATGAGGCGCTAACGACGCCGTCCACACCTTAACGAGGCCTGACTTTAATGATGTGTCTCTTGTCGATAGTATTTGGGATAGTCTCGCACGCGTGTCAAGGAAAAGTTTCAAATGTCGAGCCGTTGGCGTCGTAGGTGTAGTTGACGCCGTTCACGCTGGCCACCACATGTGGGCGCACGCTGCTTGGCCCTGACGCCGGCTAGTTGTAGATCCTGACATCGGATTTGTCGAGCATCGCACCGAGTGCGTTGTAATGCAGGCTCACCATGCGCGGTGAATCGGCGATCGCGGTGGCGTCCACCTGATATTGAACCAGGCGATTGATCGCGTCGTAGCCGAAGCTCTCGCTCACCGCCTGCGTATTGCCGTTGTCGTTGTCGTCGACCCGCGTCGCCAGGTTGTTGACCGAGTCGAACGTATAGCGAAGGCGCATCACCGCGTTGCTGCTATTGCCGACATCGGCATCGATCTCGGCGGTGCGGCTGGTCTGGGCATCAAACAGTTGTCGGGTCTGGATGCCGTTGCCATCACTTGCGACTCGGCCTTGCCCCAAGCAGCGACCACTTGTGCTTGCCACAGGGTGTCGCTGGTGGCAGCTATACAGAATTTGTCGGGCAGGCTACCGGGACGTTTGGCGCGCTTGCATTTACGTTGAAACGCAGGCACGTGTGGAAACAATGAACGCGCAGCTCCTTCGACTGCGAGAGGCCGATGTCGGGCGCGGACACCCTCGCGACTCGTTCGCAATGGCTGTGTAGAACAAAGCAAATGAACTCACCCATTCAATCACTAACTTCGTCATTCCGAGATGATGAATCGCGGCAGAAAGCACGCGGTATGCGCGTGAGGGCTAGACCGCGGGCTTGGTAACGAGCTCTTCGGCTTCGAGTTTGTCGGGTTGGTCCGCATCCGGCCGCTGGGTGTTTGACAACAGCAGCCCGTCCTTCATGAGAGACTCGACCAACATGGCTTGCAGAAGGTCTCGACGTTTTTTGATCGGCTCGCGATTCGGAGCGGTGGTACCCATCCATCGCTTGAACGATACGAATACCGCCGGATCGATGGTCTTCATGCGGACCATGCCTCCTGTCGTGGAAACGATGATCTGCTCAAAGGGGGGGGCGCTCGTTAGCACCCCGGCCTTGTTGGCCTGAATGGCAAATAGATCATCTTCTTTGGACGACAGCTGTGCCGGGTTCGGATCGCCATCCGCGACCATCCGGCGCAGAAATTCGACTTTGAAGCCCTTCGAATTCACTGCGACCTCGACTTGTTCTTCCATGCGCTCGAAGGTTGGGTCGGCGCGTTGGATGATCGCGAGCATGGATGTGTCGAGCGCCTTCATCTTTGAGATGAAAGAAACTCGTTTTCGAGCGTCCCAAAGCAAGTCGACGTCCTGGGTCGCTACGGCAGCTCGGACCGCACGAACGCCTGCCGCGGTCTCATATGCGTAGAGCGCATGTGTGCCGACCACCGTGAAGTTGTCATACAACCCTGCGTCTTCGATCACGTTTAGAACATCGACAACCGTCGACGGCACTCTCCCTACGCGGAGTGCCTTGTTCAATCGTTCGGAGTCGTTTAGTTCTGAACGTAGGGACGCCAGTCGCGCCTCAAGTTCGTACTTTCGTTTGAGATATGCCTCACAATTGGCCTCCAACACACGAGACCATGGCCCCAGGCGTTTCTGTACGCCATGTGAAAGCGTCTTCACGAGATAGGTATGCTCGCCTTGCTTCTTCCAGTACATCCCGCCTTCATAAGGATGAGCCCGCGCCTTCACGCGCGAGTACTCCTCATAGACTGCGAGCGAGTCGATGAGTTGCCTTGCAGCGTTTTCTGGGAGAGCTATGTAGTCCATGGCCGTTAAATATGCGTTTTTTCATTTTCAACGGCCATCGCTTTCGAGTCAAGAACTTACGTGACAATTGAGTCTTATTTCCTATATCGGCACGTCCAGAAGCGGCATAGCGCGTGTGGCTGGAGGAGAGACCCGCTCGACAAGCCCGCGTGCTGCGCCGACGATCATCGGCGCGGTTGCCGATCTGTGCCAAGGTCGTCGAACGTATAGCGGTGACGCAACATCGCGTCGCTGTTGTTGCCGACATCGACATCGACATCGATCTCGGCGGTGCGGCCGGTCTTGGCCGTTGTTCCACCGGGTCATCGCGTCGAGAGCGGCGGCTCTGGCATTTCGACCAATTGGTTGCGGGATGGGCTGGACACGTTCGCTAGAGAAATAGAGCATTTGTCGGTCCGCTCCCCACCGCGGCTCAGCGACCGAAGTAGGGCTTGCGTCACCTGTGCGTCACCTGTGCGTCAGGTGCCCGAAGAGCCTCGTGTTTGCTGGGTGGAAGATTCCGTCCAGCGGCACCATTCCAGCAACAAACTTCTGCGGCCTCTTGTCACTCTCATAGGAGAAGAGCGCAGCACTTGGGCGACGGCGAGCACGAGCGCTCCCACGCCGAGCCGGCGAGCGTCCCGCGGCGGTTTTGGG
>JBBRML010000126.1:0-5988 GCA_038230855.1 Fimbriimonadales bacterium
GCGGCGCATGACGAAGGGCTTGAAGAGCTCCAGCGCCATTTTCTTTGGTAGACCGCACGGGTGTAGCTTAAGGGTCGGTCCAACCACGATCACCGACCGGCCGGAATAGTCTACACGCTTGCCAAGCAAGTTCTGGCGGAAGCGGCCTTGCTTGCCCTTGAGCATGTCGCTCAAGCTCTTCAGACGATGCTTGCCTTTGCCCGACACGGCACGACCGCGGCGACCATTATCGATTAAAGCATCAACAGCCTCCTGAAGCATACGCTTCTCGTTGCGCACGATGATCTCGGGCGCATTCAGCTCCATGAGCCGCTTGAGACGGTTGTTACGATTAATGACGCGCCGGTAGAGATCGTTCAGGTCGGACGTGGCGAAGCGGCCACCGTCGAGCTGGACCATCGGGCGTAGGTCCGGTGGGATGACCGGCAACACCTTCATGATCATCCACTCAGGCTTGTTGCCGGACTTACGGAAGGCCTCGACCACGCGCAGGCGCTTGGTCGCTTTCTTACGCTTCTGGGAGGTGACAGAGGAGACTTGAATCTCTTCTTGTAACTGAGCCGCGAGTGCATCTAGGTCAACACGGCCCACTAAACCACGTACTGCACCGGCACCCATTTCAGCACGGAAGGTACCAAGCGCAAGATCGCGCATGCCGCGGTACTCTGACTCAGACAAAATGCGCAGCAGCTTGATCTCATCAATACGGTCAAGCTTATCTTTTTCCTCACGAACCAGGAGTTCGAGTTCCCGCTGCGTTTCGTCCGACAGCTTGGTCCGGGTTTGTTCGGCGACAAAGGAGCGTTGGTCACGCTCGGCACCGATCAAAGAGTCAGAGTCGTTAAGCTCCTGCTCACGTCGCTCCCGCAGCCGGTCGATCTCGGCACCAAGTAGCTCGTCTAAGCGGTTAATGTGGTATTCGCTAATGGGCTCGCCACGCTCGGCCACGACAACCTCGTGGAAGCGGAGATCTTCGGGCGCGGCAAGGTTCATAAGCTCTTCGAGCTGGTCATGCAGATCCTGCGCTTCGTCTTCGAGCTCACGCTGCTGTTCTTCGTATTGTTCTTTGATCTGCTTCTGAGTGGTCGCTAGATCACTTTCAAGCAGAGCCAACTCTTCAGTCGCACGAGTACTGGCGTCGGTGCCTTTGCCGCGGGCTTTGCCTTCGAGCTCGGCGCGGCGAACCTGGAAGTCGGCGCGCAGACGCTGGCGTAACTGCTCCATCGCTAGATCATCGACATCGGTAACAATGTAGGCAGCGAAGTAGAGCACACGCTCCAAGTTGCGGGGTGAGATATCGAGTAGCAGACCCAAGCGACTCGGGGTGCCTTTCACGAACCAAATATGCGAGACCGGCGAGGCCAGATTAATATGGCCCATCCGTTCACGACGCACCTTTGAGCGGGTTACTTCGACGCCGCACTTATCGCAAACAACCCCTTTATACCGGACACGTTTGTATTTGCCACAAAAACATTCCCAATCCTTTTGCGGACCAAAGATTTTTTCGCAGAACAAACCGTCACGCTCAGGTTTGAGTGTACGGTAGTTAATTGTTTCAGGCTTGGTCACTTCACCACGCGACCAACTCAAAATTTCTTCGGGGGATGCTAGGCTAATACGAATGGCATTGAAATCATTAATTTCGGGCATTTAGCGCTCCTCATAGCGACGAATACTTGCTCATGGCGTGAGGTAGGAGTGGCAACCGCCGCCGCTCCTACCTCACGCACTATCTTCCCTAAAACTCGCCGCGTTCCATACCCGACAGGTTGATACCGTCCAGGGTACTCAAGTCGTCGCCAGCGTCTTCGCTGAGTTCCATAGCCGTCTCGTCCTCGGCCAAGACCTCGACCGACAGGCCGAGCGACTGTAACTCTTTAATCAACACCTTGAAGGACTCGGGCACACCCGCTTCTTGGATCAACTCACCCTTTACAATTGCTTCGTAGGTCTTGACGCGACCGTTGACGTCGTCGGACTTGACAGTCAGCATCTCCTGGAGAATATAGGCAGCGCCGTAGGCCTCTAGGGCCCACACTTCCATTTCACCAAAGCGCTGACCACCGAACTGCGCCTTGCCGCCGAGCGGCTGCTGGGTCACAAGCGAGTACGGACCGGTCGAGCGAGCATGGATCTTGTCTTCGACCAAGTGGGCCAGCTTCAACATATAGATGTAGCCGACCGTTACCGGGTTATCGAAGGACTCGCCGGTACGACCATCGTACAAGGTTATTTTACCGTCGGGCGGTAGACCCGCGTCGTGGAGCGCCTGCTGGATTTGTGCTTCGTTGGCACCGTCAAAGACCGGTGTGGCAATCTTGTAGCCCAGACGAGCGGCAGCCCAGCCCAGGTGCGTTTCCAAAATCTGCCCGATGTTCATACGCGATGGCACACCGATTGGATTAAGGATGATATCGACGGGACGACCGTCGGGCAGGAAGGGCATGTCCTGAATCGGTAGGATACGAGAAACGACACCCTTGTTGCCGTGACGACCTGCCATCTTGTCACCTGCGCTAATTTTGCGCTTTTGCGCGATCAGGACGCGCACCATCTTGTTGACACCGACCGGCAGATCAGGCGAATCGTCGCGGGAAAAGGTTTTGACGTCGATGATCTTGCCACGCACGCCATGGGGTACGCGCAACGAAGTATCTTTGACCTCACGAGCCTTTTCACCGAAGATCGCGCGGAGCAAGCGCTCCTCAGCTGTGAGGTCGGTCTCGCCCTTAGGCGTAATCTTACCGACGAGGATATCGTTGGGGTTGACGTCGGCACCAACGTAAATGATGCCCTCGTCGTTGAGATTACGGAGCGAGTCCTGGCCAACGTTAGGAATATCACGCGTGATCTCTTCGTCGCCCAACTTGGTTTGACGGGCCTCGACCTCGTACTTCTCGATATGTATTGAGGTAAAGATGTCTTCGCGTACCAGCCGCTCCGAAACCAGGATCGCGTCTTCGTAGTTACCGCCTTCCCAGGGCATAAAGGCGACTAAGACATTCTGGCCCAGGGCTAGGTCGCCATTGTCGGTCGATGATGAGTCGGCAATGACCTGGCGGGTGCGGACCTGTTCACCGGTTGCAACGGCAGGGCGTTGGTTGATACAGGTATCCTGGTTCGAACGCATAAATTTGATTAATGGATAGGTGCGCAGCGTGCCATCTTCCTCGCGCACTAGGATCTGGCGGCTGTTGGCCACTTCGACAATGCCATCTTTTTTGGCAACAACCACCTGGCCCGAGTCGCGCGCGGCCTGGTATTCCATGCCGGTGCCGATGATTGGCGCATCAGGACGGAGCAGTGGTACAGCCTGGCGTTGCATGTTCGCGCCCATCAAGGCACGGTTGGCATCGTCATGCTCAAGGAAGGGGATTAGTGCGGTCGAGACCGAGACGACCTGTTTAGGCGACACGTCCATATAATCGACGCGCTCGGCCGTCACCTCGACAAAGTCTTTCGCTTGGCGGCAGGAGACCAGACCGGTGACGAAACGATTGTTCTCGTCGACGCGGGCGTTGGCCTGAGCCACGATAAACTTGTCTTCTTCGTCGGCCGGTAGGTAGTCGGTCTCGTTGGTTACGATTGGCCGAATATCGATCTTTTTGATCGGCAAGTCGGCGATCTGTTCAGCTAGCTCACGCGTTATTTCGGTGCCCGTCTCGGCGATGGTCGCACCACCACGGGGATCGCTGATATCCTCACGCAAGATTTGGCCACGTAACAGGCCAATCACAATATGGCGGGCGATCTCCTTGTCAACTTTGGCACCACGTGTCGCCAGCAACTCGCCGGTGCGTAGGTCACGCACATCATTGACCAGCAAGCCGCGGCTGAGCCACGCAGCGGTGTTGTCGACGGTTTTATAGACCCGGCGGTAGGGCGTCTCTAGGAAGCCCATCTCGTTGACGCGGGAGAAGGTCGACATGGCACCGATCAAGCCGATGTTCGGACCTTCGGGGGTTTCCACCGGGCAGATCCGACCATAGTGCGAGTGGTGCACGTCGCGGACTTCAAAGCCAGCACGGTCACGGCTTAAGCCGCCCGGTCCCAAGGCCGAAATACGGCGCTTGTGGGCCAGCTCGGCGAGGGGGTTGACCTGATCCATGAACTGCGATAGCTGGGAACCACCAAAGAACTCGCGGATCGCCGCGACTACCGGCCGGATGTTGACTAGACCGTTGGGAGTGGCAGCTTCGGGCTCCTGGAGTGACATGCGCTCTTTGATCACGCGCTCCATGCGCAGCATCCCGATACGGAACTGGGCCTGGATGAGTTCGCCGACGGTACGGACGCGGCGGTTGCCGAGGTGGTCAATGTCGTCGGGCTCGCCAATGCCGTTGTTGAGATCGATAATGCGCTCGACGATCTTATAGAGATCGGCGGGCTTCAAGACGCGATCGGTCGGGGCCTCAACCTCAAGGGTACGACGCTGTGATTTTTCCCACAGGTTGCGGTTCAGCTTGTAGCGCCCGACCTTCGCCAGGTCATAGCGGCGCGGGTTGAACAGCAGCGAGTCGAGCAACGTTTTGGCATTATCAATCGTCGGCGGGTCGCCAGGGCGAAGACGCTTGTAGAGTTCAATCAGCGCTTCCTTGGCGTGCTTGGTATTGTCTTTATCTAAGGTTGCCGAGACATAGCGGTGATCATGGTTTGTATCAACACTCTCAAAAAGCGCAAGCACGTCTTCATTCAGCCCTGACTCGTCAAGCGGCTTGTCGCTGAACAAACCAATGACGGCGCGGAGCAAGATTGTGACAGGCAGCTTACGCTTGCGGTCAACCTTGACAGATAAAATATCGCGCTTGGAGGTTTCAAACTCGAGCCAAGCACCCCGGTTTGGGATCAGCTTGGCGCTATGGAGGGCACGACCACTGGTGGGGTCACGCTCGTCTTTGAAGTACACACCCGGCGACCGAATAAGCTGTGATACGACGACGCGCTCGGAGCCATTGTTAATAAAGGTGCCATTTTCGGTCATGAGCGGGAATTCGCCCATAAAGATTTCGGACTCTTTGACTTCGCCGGTAGCTTTGATCAGGAGACGCGCCCGCACTTTGAGCGGCGCGGAATAGGTCAAATCGCGCTCACGACAGGCGAATTCGTCGTAGCGGGGGTCATCGAAGCGATAATCAAGAAACGACAGGGCTAGGTTTTTGCCAGTAAAATCTTCGATGGGCGAAATCTCATCGAATAGCTCGCGCAGCCCATGCTCTCGAAACCATTGAAAGGAGTCGATTTGCGTTTCAATTAGTTTCGGGACCTCAATCGCGTCCTGGATGCGGGCATACGTACGCCGCACAGAACGAGGCATTGGCATGTCGTTGGTGTGCTCACCAGCGGCAATCAATGGCTGCAATACAACGGTCTCAATCAGGGGTGGCATGTTGACTCCTTGCACACCGGAGAACACAAAACGACCTGATCGGTGGCAGCGCTCGCCAAGGAGTGCCGCATCCGAGCACGGTCGAATGGAAGTTCCCTACTCTAATGAAAAATGCGCCCAACGGCGCGAACACATAACACTGTACGAACGGACGCTCCCAACACTATAGCGGTGGACGTAGCCTTTTCACCTAATTTCATACGTCTCCTACATTGATGTTTCGACCGTTCTCGGGTTTTCGGCCTCTGTTTTTCGCAAAAGTGCAGTGTAACACGTGTATAGGGGGTTGTCAAGCACGAATTTCGAAGATGTGAGGGAGTTATGCGAACCGCCTCGTTCGAGGAGACTATTATAGCATAGTTTCGAGACAAGGAGTCCCTCACCCCCGCCCCTCTCCCAGTGCGCGGGAGAGGGAAAAGAGGTTGCGTCATCGCGGTAGAGGCATTGGCGAAACCAGCCCTCGCGTCGCATGCCGAGCTTTTCCATGACCGATGAGGGTGTTGTCGGTCTTAAGGATGACGGCCAAGGTGTGCGCGTCATCGCCGGCATTCGTTTTCACACAGGCTTGGGTTTGCTCTTGGGTTAATACGCCTTCCTAC
>JBBRML010000127.1:0-5957 GCA_038230855.1 Fimbriimonadales bacterium
CAATCCGGGAAGGGCTGAAGAAGTCGTTGCCGGAAGGCTACGTGGAGACAATGCAGTACGGCATGATCACCTTTGTCGTGCCGCACACGCTGTATCCGCCGGGCTACCATTGCGACCCCAAACAGGCGCTCCCTTTCGTCTCCATCGCTTCGCAAAAGAACCATATGTCGGTGTACATGATGTGCTTTTGGGATGCCAGCGAGCGTGAGAGGTTCATTGAGAATTACGTCGCAACGGGCAAAAAGCTTGATCTTGGTAGCGGCTGTCTCCGATTCAAGAAGCTCGAGAATCTGGCGTTGGACCTCGTTCTGCAGACCGTTGCTGCGATTCCTGTCGAGCAGTTTGTCGCCAATTACGTGAAAATGCTGCCGCCTGCCAAACGCAAAGTTAAGGCGTGAGCATCCACGTTTCAAGCCCTCAGAGCTTCGCCAGAATCATCGCGTAAGCCTCGCCAAGGATCGATTCAAGTTCGGCCCAGTCGACGTCCACGTCAAGGTATATTCCAACCCACCCGCGGGGGCCGACGTATGGCGGACGAAAGAATCGCCCTGAGTCCGTCGAGATGAGCATCTCTTGGATGCCTAGCGGCGCGGCACACCAAAGCGCGACTCGATCATCGTGGTGATGATTCGCGAACATCGCAAACGAACGCTTTCCCTTGACGAACCAAGTTGGCTCGCCGTGACTCAACCGCTCTTCAACGGTCGGTAGAGCAGTGCAGATTGCCCGCACTCTTTCGATGATGTCAGCCACGAGACACTTTCGAAACGAGACTGATCTCTTCGCGACGTAGCAACGTCGTCGTCAGAATCACCGGCAATGCAACAAGCCCGAGGAACATAAAGAAGTTCGTCCAAACGGCCAGCGCGGCGCCGATAAGCGAAAGAAACGACACTAAATTCGCTCCGACCCAGGTGGTGTAAATCAGCTTCGCCTTCGCTCTGGACTCGAAAAGCACGTTATGCAGACGGCGCTTGTTCCTCATCGCGCTTCGCATCATAACAAAGGGAACGGATGCAAGGACGATGCAAAGCAGTGAGAGAACTAGTTTGATCGGCATTAAGAAGCATACGTTGGAAGGGAGCCCATGGATGCACTACACTGTTCGAAACCGATGCCAGATTCGTTTGAAGACCAAGAGTGGGTGAAATTGGGCGTGGCGAGCGCGCTTCAAAACGAGCTGAATCGTGATCAGCGAGACTTTCTGCCGCTCGTCGCTATGACGTTCGAAAAGGCACTTCCCGCCGAAACTACGATCAAATCTAAAGGCATCTTCAAGAAAACAGTCGTCGGCATGACCGTCACTCTGGGTGACTACCGGTACGAACTCGAGGACGTCGGAACGGGTGCTCTTGTGGCAAAGCGGATCAAAATTGTCCGCGGCATCGCGCTTAAAACCGAGTCGATTGACGTTCCGACGTTGCTTGAAGAGTTGGTACTTGCCGTGCAGATGCAACTGGGTTCAAGTCAGGCGGCCCGGGCCGCTCTATCGTCTATGCTAGGACTACCGTGAAACTTTTCGGTGGCGGCTCTGATCCGCAAGATGAAGCCAAGAGGCAACGCCAAGAAGCGAGCTTGCAAAGCATCGCTGCGGGTGGCTTGCCCCTAAACGCGCAGGATCGTCTACGCGAGAATGCCGCTCGCAAGAACTTCTTCACTTCAAACTTCAGCGTCAACGAATTCCTGCTCACCAAACAGTGCGGGTTCGAGCCGCTCGGACAGGTGATGGGCTCTTGCGTGTTTCAAATTGGCTGGAACCCGACGGCGATGTGGGGCGGTGCGGGAGAAATTGGATACCTCAGCCAGGCGCACAATGAAGCACGCAAGCGCGCCATGGATCGGCTGAAGCAGGAAGCACAAATCCTCGGCGCGGACGGCGTCGTCGGAGTCCGAATCGAGACGAACAATGTCGAGATGACGGGTGAGATGATCCAGTTTCGTGCGTTTGGAACCGCGATCCGAGCCACCGGAAGTGACGCGCCTCCAAAAACTGAGCCATTCCTGTCGGGCCTCAGTGGTCAGGACCACTGGACGCTGTTGCAAGCCGGGTACGAGCCCACAGGATTTGTGATGGAGACCTGCTGCTATTACACGTTCGGCTCCTACCAAACAAGCTATGCCGTGAGTGGCGGCTGGCAAAACATTGAGCTTGGTGACTTTACCGCCGCTCAGTACGCCGCACGAGAAATTGCGATGGCCCGTGCCGCACATCACGCGATTGTTCAGGGCGGAAGTGGCGTGGTCGGCGCGACGGTTCAGAACCACCATCAAGTTCACAAGGGCGAGGATAACCAGCCGCCCTGGATCATCATTGAATTCACATTTAGCGGCACCGTGGTCAAGCACCACGAGAAAGCCGGGCAACCCGCCATTCCCGAGTTCCAGATTCAGCTCTTATAGAGGACAACATGCCATACACTCCCGGATCCCAACAAGGCCTTCCCGAGGCCGCCGTTCGTCGCCTGCAGGAAATGCGCGGCACAGGCACAACGCCTAAGCTTTTCACTAGCGATCTTTCGATTAACGAGTTTCTGCTCGTTCGGCAAGCCGGCTTCGACCCCCTGGGCCTCGTGATGGGGAGCTCGATTTACCACATTGGGTTCCAAATGGCGGGCCAATTTCAGAATCAGGAGATGGACGTTCTCACCCAAGCGATGTACGAGGCCCGCGAGCTGGCCATGGATCGAATGGAAGAGGAAGCCGACATCTTGGGTGCCGATGGTGTCGTCGGCGTGCGGCTCGTCGTGAACCAACAGCAGTGGGGTGAGAACCTTGCCGAGTTTATGGCGATCGGAACCGCGATCAAGCACCGAGGCGGCGGCAACTACCGGACCGTGTCCAATCGGCCGTTTACGTCGGACCTCAGCGGTCAAGACTTCTGGACGTTGCTGCAGGCCGGATATCGTCCGACATCGCTCGTGATGGGCACCTGCGTCTATCACGTTGCCCATCAAGGCTTTATGCAAGCCCTCAAGCGCATGGGAAAGAACGTCGAGATGGAGAACTTCACCCAGGCGCTCTACGATGCCCGAGAACTCGCGCTTTCGCGCATGCAAGCCGAGGCCGAAGCAGAACAAGCCATCGGAATCGTCGGAGCGCGTGTAGATGAAAGCACCTACGGGTGGGGAAGTCATGTGATTGAGTTCTTCGCCGTTGGAACCGGGATCGTGCCGATTCGCGACGACCACGACATCGCCGCGCCAACGATGGTGCTGCCCCTCACGAACTAGCTTCGGCGAGGCCCCGCAGAATCTGACTCGAATACAAAAGGCCGCGTGCCTCGTGGTACGCGGCTTTCCACGCGTAGCCTTTCGGTCCATCTGGTCTGGCTGGGTCCTCGATCCACCCTCCTCGAACGTGATCCAGTTGGCGGTCGCGAGTCCATCGCCACGTCGCTTCGAGCGATTCAAGCAGATCGGCTCGCTCGGGTCTGGCCTGCAAAACCGTCGCGATGCCGAGCATCGCCTCCGGTTGCACCCACCAAGATTTCGTCCGCAATGTCGGAAGTCCGCCCGAGTTCCCCAAGTAAAAGAATCCACCATCATCAGGATCCTGTCCCTCACGGCAAACGTTGTCAACGATGGCAACGGCGTATGGCACGGTAGCCTCGAACTCTCGCCGGCCGAGGACTGACGCCGCGTCGAGCATGAGGTGCGCAGACTCGATATCGTGCCCGTATGACCGCGGCCCGGCCAGTTGCTCCCAATCTGAGGTTACGTACGCGGTAAGCCAACCTTCGGCATGGAAGAGACGATCCCGAAAGATGTCGAGCAACTCCGTCACGCGGGTCAGCACGCGCGGGTCCGGCCAAACCCGAGCTAACTCCGCGAAGGCCTCCATAAGGTGCAGCAAAGTGTTCTGAGTTTTGACGCCTCGCGGATGGATTGTGGACCGCTCTGGTCCCGAGCTCGAACTGTGAATGGGCTGACCGTCGACACCAATCGTCTCAAAGTAGCCTCCATTCTGCTCATCATGGGCGTTCGCTTCTAGCCACTCAAACACCTTTACTGCGGCCGCCAACACATCGCCTCGCCCCGTGGCTTTGTAGCCGCGCGCCAGCGCATACAGCACAAACGCCGAGCCGTACGCGTTGGTCTCGCCCAAACTCGCCTGCTCTTCGCCAAGCAGCCAATTCACCGCGCCATCTGGCTCGACGAACTGATCAAGCAGATAATCCAAGCCGTGGTTGGCGTTCACTAGGAACTCTGCGGTTCGCGGGTGACTTAGTTCGCTCAACACGGACGAAACCCACGTCATCCGCGCTTGAAAAACTGCGGATCGCGATTGAGGTGCTTGAGGAGTCCACGCGAAGTCGAATTCCTGAAAGAATCCGCCACTCGGGTCGAAGCAGCGCGGAAACCAGGGCTCAATCAGGTCCGCCCATAGGCTGATTTCGAATTCGGATGCGAGTCGCTCAAGAATTGGTTTGGGAAGCGCGTTGGCATCAACCATAGAGGATCTCTAATTGTATTCGACGCGGCGTAATGCTCGTATACTCACCATCATGTCCTCCCTCATCGGCTTCTTCGGCGCAGCAGAAACGGTCACCGGGTCAAAGCACTTATTGGAGATAAACGGCAAGAAAACCTTGGTGGATTGCGGCATTTTCCAGGGTTCTCGCGAGCTCCGCGACAGGAACTGGTCGCCGTTTCCGTTCGATCCGACGAGCCTGGACGCGGTTGTCATCACGCACGCCCACCTCGATCACATCGGAATGCTGCCAAAACTGGTGCAGCAGGGCTATCGCGGGCCGATCTACGCAACACCCGCCACTATCGGGCTCTCCAAGATCAGCCTTCCCGATTCCGGGCGCATCCAAGAGGAGGATGCCCACCACCACAACAAGAACGGTGCAAGTCGTCACGCTCCTGCGCTCCCGCTGTACACGGAGGACGACGCGTTCGAATGCCTCAAGCAGTTCAAAGCGGTCGGGTACGACACAAACCTTGTGTTGCCCGGAGGCGCTACGATGCGATTTGTTCCAGCTGGGCACATTTTGGGCTCCGCTATGGCAGAGATCTACTTCGAGAACGGCGAGAAGATTCTGATGTCCGGCGACCTTGGGCGGTTCAACACCCCGATTATCCGCGACCCCACGATGATCGACAACGCCGAACACCTCGTCATCGAAAGCACTTATGGTGATCGCCTGCACTCGACCGAAGACCCGTTGCTGAAGCTTGAATCCATTTTGAAGGATGCAATGGCGACTCAGGCCGCGGTTCTGATTCCGTCATTTGCGATCGGACGCACGCAGGAGCTGATGTACTACTTCCGGAAGCTTCAGGACGCCGGTCGCATGCCGCGCATCCCGATCTACATCGACTCGCCGATGGCGGTGTCGACGACGAAGGTTTACGCCGATTGCAAAGAAGAGCACGATCAGGACATGAAGCTGTCGTTGGAGTCCGGAGCGAGCGAATTGGAGCCGACCGGGCTTCAACTCATTCGGGACCGCGACCAGTCGAAGGCCCTGAATAACCATCCAGGTCCGGTGATTATCGTCAGCGGATCGGGCATGGCAAACGGGGGCCGCATCGTCCACCATCTCCTGCACCGATTGTCGAATCCGAGCACGATCGTTGTGTTTACGGGCTACCAGGCGGAGGGCACGTTGGGTCGTCGGCTGCTTGAGGGAGCGGAGTCGGTGCGGATGTTCGGTCAGGAGGTTGAGGTTCGGGCCCGAATCGAGCGGCTGAACGCGCTGTCTGCGCATGCGGATCAAGGGGAGATCATGCACTGGTTGCGCGGGTTCAAGAACCCGCCACGGAAGACATTCTTGGTCCATGGCGAACCTCCGGTGCAGGCGGTTCTGCGCGAAAAGATCGAAAAGGAGCTCGGCTGGACGGTCGTGATTCCACACCAGGGCGACCAGTATTCACTCTGACGGGGTATCATTTTTCACCGACGCCGATGTAGCTCAGTGGCAGAGCAGCTGTTTCGTAAACAGCAGGTCG
>JBBRML010000128.1:0-5924 GCA_038230855.1 Fimbriimonadales bacterium
CTGGTACAACCAGACCCGTCTGCACTCGACGCTGGCCTACGTCAGCCCGATGCGGTTCGAGCAAAACTGGCTTGCGGCTCAACCCATGCAAGCCAATTCGTGACTCGGCTATGGGATACGGATTCCAGGGGCAAGGTCAATGCATTGAACCACTCCCTAGACATAAGACCCCCCAAATCGCATTTGGGGAATTCTCAATCGTGTATTGACGTCACGTTTTACATATCCAGAAGCAGTGTATCTAGGGAGAATTAATAAACTGGGCAGATCTTGCTCTTTTCCAAATTTCCTCTCCAATGTTTGCAATATGTTGGGTAGACGAGACAGTCCTTTGCGTTGCGGGATTTTGGTGCGGGAGATAATAAATAAGGTAATACCAGATAAAACTATCTATTCAAACTAATTTAACTAAATAAGAGTAATTAGAAGAGATGCGAGATATTGCGGCACTCTTAATTACGTTTGATGAGGGAGGCTCTGCATAAGTAGCAGGGCGATTGTTGATTGTTGAATTAATAAGAATGAGTCACAACGCGGTGGGATGCAATTGAGCATCACCCAGCAAGAGTTGGGAGAATGTTCTTCGGGCGTATTTTGGAGCTCATGAGCGACTTGCGCCAAGTCGGCTCGTCAAGAAACCAAACGCTATCCCAAACGATTTACCGGATAGTAGAGAAACTGAACAGGTCGAGGTGTTTCGGCAAATGGCTCGGCGCCGAATCCTCTTGATCTAAGACAGCGAACGTCTGTCGGCACTGCTTAGTACGCTTTTGGAGGGCCGAGGCTAGGAGATTCTGGTTGAATCCGACGACGCGGCGGGAGCCTCCCATTTTCAGACAGAATATCCCGTTAATTGTCCTGAGTAGCGCGCCCGATAAATGATGTAGGGCAACAGTTTACTTTCTTGGCTCCTATTAGGGCCGGTCTGCTTTTAATTGGCAACTCGAAAAAGTATGAATGCTCGACTGACGGGATGAAGATCCAGGCAGAACACGGGCCGAAGCGGACTCTTCATGCCGGTGCATTCTCCCGAAACGCTTGCATCTGTGCTTCCAGCGCACGTCCAAACGCTGGACGCGCTTCGCACCGCCGACAATAGGCATTTAGGGTTGGAAATCGTGCCAAAGCACCGGAGTCGGCGAGTTCGCGGAGCACCGTCGTCATAATCAGATCGCCGGCAGTGAAGCAGTCCTCAAGATACTGCTTGCCATCGAGCCATTCGGAGAGCGCCATCAGCCGCTGGTTCAAAGCGGCCTCAACTTGCGGGCGGCGTTCCTTGGTCCAAGCCTCGTTGGCGTGGAAGACATCGAGTTGAACGAGGTTCTGCGCGTGCGGCTCTATAGAGTTCAGAGCCGCAATAACCCAGGTCGTCACTCGCGCCCGTCCCGCAGCATCTCTTGGTGCAAGCGCTTCCGATTGATCGGCGATGTAGAGCACGATTGCACCGGACTCGAACATTTCGACTAGGCCGTCCCTGTATGCAGGCACTTGCCCGAAAGGTTGCCAATCGCGATAAACCTTGGAGGCCTGCATCTCGGGGTCGATCAATGTCGCCGTATACGAAAGGCCCGCTTCTTCGAGTGCCCATCGGACCCTCAGATCGCGAACGTAACCTTGGGCGAACTGTGGCACCCAGCGAAAGGCTGCGACTTGAATAGTCATGATATTTTTCCTGAAAGCCCGCATGGGCCGCGTGTTGAAGGTTCAGGGCTTGAAATGGGAAAGGGACATGAGATCGCGCCGCAATCGAGCCGGATCGGCGCTCGCAAGTTCCCCCTCAATCGCGCCGTGCGTTTGGACCCATATCGGCAGGGCAGCAGCGAGACGACCGCGGCCCTTGGCGGTAAGTGCAATCCGCCGGGCGCGGGCGTCGTGGGCATCTATTCGAATCTTCACGAGGCCATTTCTGACCAGTGGCTTGAGGGCGGCGGTGAGCGTGGTGCGATCGGCGCCGAGGAGCGCGGCGACCTCACTCATTTTCGGGGGATTCGGCCTGTTAAGCGCCATCAATAATGAGAACTGACCGTTGTTGAGTCCTGAAGGACGTAGCGCCTCGTCAAAGCGCCTCGCCAACACGCGTGCCGCTCTTTGGGTATGGAGACATAGGCATGTATCCCGTACATGAAGCGTTGTTTCGAAAGGCAGGCGGGACAGGCTAGGCATAGGTAATTATATTGATATCAACGCAACGCGTCCAGGAGGGCTTCGGCCGGATGTCGGGAGCAAGCGATTGGTCCGATCTCCTATCAAATGATCCGTGTGGTTTCACACCCAGCCGTAAGGAGAGTAATGATGAGACCCTGCGCAAGTTTGGCACTTATCGATTCTTGTGATGTCGGGAAGCGGAGGACAGTTAAGACCCTGCAACCTCTTGACCGTCGGTATCCGTATCCGGGGCCCCAGCCATCCTCAGCCCAAGTAGCTGGGAACTCTTATAATGCGACCTCCCTACGTTCTCGATCCGGATTCTTCTTCGCCGTTAAATCATTTGGCATCTGTACTTCTCTGCGTGACGGACCCAGATGTGATTACTCTATAGCCTGACCTTCGTAACTCTTTCCGAGTACGAAAAAAGAGATGTTCCCTCTGGCGATAAACAACGAGTTCGGCGTTCCCATGAATGCCGCTCAATACGCTGAGAACTGGATTGTAGATTCGCACGCTCTTGCCGATCAGCATGCTTACGAGTGGCTTACGACTCGGTTAGGCAGAACACAACTTGTCCTCGAGATTGGACCGGGAACGGGGCGCGGGACGATAGAACTCGTGAACAGTGGTGCTCGTGTCTTAGGTATTGAGGTGAACGAGCATCTTGCTCAGAGTGCTATTGAATTACTTAAGGAACATCAAGTCTCTGGCTCTATTCATTCGTCATGTATCCGTTTTATAGAAAACACATCGGGTCGCGGCCTGGCACGGCCGCGCCGACCATACGGCATCGACGATCGTGGTCGACCACGCAGGCTGGATGATCACGACGCGGTGGCTGGCGAGCGGGGAATCGCGACCGACACAGGCAACGCAGTGGCCTTTGCCGCCGCGCTATGGAACGTGCTGGTGCTTCCAACGAGCTGGTGACGGCGACTTCGTCGTGGACAGAATATGAAGCGCGCCGTCATGGTCTGGGGAACCAGTAGCGGGGCCGGCAAAAGCCTGCTGGCGACGGCGCTGTGTCGCTGGGCCGCGCAACGCGGGATCGATGTCGCGCCCTTCAAGGCGCAGAACATGAGCAACAACGCGCGCGTCGTGACCGGACCAGACGGGACCTTCGGCGAGATCGGCTCGGCGCAGTATTTCCAGGCGCTCGCGGCGCGCGTGACACCCACGGTCGACATGAACCCCGTGCTGCTCAAGCCGGAGCGGGATACCGCGAGTCAGGTCGTCCTGCGCGGACACGTGGCCGATGTCCTATCCGAATTGCCGTGGCGCGCGCGAACCGAACAACTCGCGGTCGTCGCGCGCGAGAGCTTCATCAATGTCAGTTCGAAACACGAGCTAGTGGTCATCGAGGGCGCGGGGTCTCCGGCCGAGATCAATCTGGCTACCCACGACTACGTCAACCTCGGCACCGCCGATTGGGCACGCGATGCAGGTCAACTGACGAGTCTCGTAGTCACCGACATCGACCGCGGCGGTGCCTTCGCCCATCTCTACGGAACGTGGGCGTTGCTTCCCGATCGGCTGAAGCCGACGCTCGCGGGCTTCGTGCTGAACAAGTTCCGCGGCGATCCGACCTTGCTCGCACCTGGCCCGGCGCAGCTCGAGGCGCTGACCACGGTACCAATCGTGGGTGTGCTGCCAATGTGGCGCGATCACGGACTGCCGGACGAGGACGGCGTCTTCGAAGCCGGGTTGCGTCATGGCGACGGTCCGCACGTCGCGATCGTCACGTATCCGCGCATCAGCAACGTCGACGAGTTCCAGGTACTGCGCCAAGTCCCCGGGTTGCGCATCACATGGGCTCGCAGCCCAGCGCAACTGGACGACGTCGACTGGATCATTCTGCCCGGATCCAAGCAGGTGAGCGGCGACCTGCGCTGGTTGCGTGATGCGGGACTGGAGAGGGTCGTCGTCCGGCATGCCGAAGCCGGCAAGCCGATGCTCGGAATCTGCGGCGGTCTTCAGATGCTTGGTGCGGTGCTCAGCGATCCCGAAGGACGCGACGGGGAAGCGGGCACCGTCGATGGACTGGGGCTCCTGCCGCTGGGGACGTCCTATGTCGAATCCAAGCGCGTGTTGCCGGCAGAGGTTCGCTTCGCGAATCTGCGAGCACCGTGGCTCAAGCTCGGCGGGGTCAAGGCGTCTGCCTACGAAATCAGGAGCGGCATCACCGGGCCGATGCCCGGCAGCGAGGGCGCAGTAGCCGACGTCATGCGCGATGCCGATGGGGCAGTCATCGGCTGGCAGCGGGGCTCAATTCTCGGACTCTATGCGCATGGACTGTTCGAATCGACGAGCGTGATGCGGGCGCTCTTCGGTATCGAGGTGAAGACGCTGGACGACACCTTCGACGGGCTTGCCGAATGGATCGACGGGCATTTCACGGAGGGATTTCTCGAGCAATGTCTCACGAGGTAAACAGCCAGCGGAATTTCGGAGCATTTACCAAGTGGCTCTGCTTCTTCACACAATGTATGCCGAAAGGATCTTTATGACACCGCAGCACATTGCCGCGCTTCAGCAACTCGATGGCTCTGGTGCAAATCGCACGATCGGCTCGGTTAGGCTGGCAGGCTGAACTGACTGAGGACGGGTGATAGTCAAGCGGAAGAGTGTGGAAGAGTTGTTCGAAGATCGTCACTTCGACCGCGAAGTCATCATTCTGTGCGTGCGCTGGTACCTTCGATACAAGCTGAGCCTGCGAGACCTCGAGGAGATGATGGCCGAGCGTGGTCTCTCGTTGGTCCTTACGACGATCATGCGGTGGGTGCAGCGCTACGCGCCTGAGTTCGTCAAGCGCTGGAACCGATTCGGCAGCCCGGTGGGCAGATCGTGGCGGGTTGATGAGACCTATGTGAAGCTTCGCGGCCGATGGGTCTACCTGTACCGCGCGGTCGACCGGACGGGAAAGACCGCGGATTTCAGGTTGAGTGCCAAACGCGATGTCGCCGCAGCCAAGGCCTTCTTCGGCAAGGCTGTCAAGAGTCAAGGTGCGCCTGAAACCGTCACGTTGGATGGCTATGCGGCGTCGTACAGCGATGACAAAAACTAAGGCTTCTCTAGATCAAACCCTTACGTCGCCCGTTAGGAGACGATCTCCCGCTAGGGTCGTCCCAGTGAACCCTAAGAAACGCGGGGCGATTCACACTGACAAATGGGGCGTGCCTGAGCCGCGCCACAGAGTGGAGTTGCCCCGCTCCCGCGGACAGGTTGGCGCTTGATTCAAGCGTTTTCGGTAAACACCTCAGCAGACTTGTCCACCGGCGGCGCGGCGCGTGCCTCGCAGGCGACGACGGTGGTCAAGTCGGGATTGGAGTTCGGTCGGGGCACACGGGCGGTGTGGTCACGATCGCGTTCGAAGTTGGCCGGTGATCGGTAGTCGAGGGCGCTATGGCGACGTCGCGGGTTGTACCAGCCTTCGATGTAAGTGAACACGGCGAGGCGCGCTTCGGTCTTCGTCTTGAAGGTGGTCCGATCGAGCAGCTCGCATTCGAGGCTGGCGAAGAAGCTCTCGGCCATCGCATTGTCGTAAGCGTCTCCGACGGTGCCCATCGAGGGTCGCACGCCCATCGTTCGGCAACGGCTGCCGAACTCGATGGACGTGTATTGGGTGACTTCAACCGGTCGTTGCAACGCTTCATAAATGGAGGTTGCGATGAAGAAGGCGCGGCGACATTCGGATCGATCTGGTCGAGCACCGTTGTTCTCGCCCGGTCGCCCGCCGGTAGCGGGCCGAGAGCAACGAGGCAAATTCTGGGGGGCAA
>JBBRML010000129.1:0-5896 GCA_038230855.1 Fimbriimonadales bacterium
TCCTGCAACGATTGATGCAGGTGCGAGCGAGGCGGCAAGTGTCTGAATTTTCGCTTTCCAAAAGCCTCGACCATGGGTTGCTGCCAACAAGGTGCGACCGTTATTCGCGAAGACAACCTCGTCAACGCTCACGTTAGCAGGCGCGACATTCGAAGTCGACCACGTCGCACCGCCGTCGCGCGTCCAAAAGACGCCGACCTCCGTACCAACGAAGAGACTCAACGGATTCATCGGATCACGCGCTATGCCTCGAATCGGGGCTTGTGGAAGGTTTCCAGTGATGCTCGTCCAGGTCGTGCCGCCGTCCGTCGTTCGCCAAAGATTATTTGCGGTAAATCCCCCCATTGAGACGTAGACCGTGTTTGGCGAAGCCGGGTCTACAACAATGCGAGTGATGTAGCGGCTAAATTGGTTGACGCCACCGACAACGTTCGTCAGCTTTGTCCAAGTCGGCGATGCACCGAGAGCATTCGTGCTCTTCGCAACAACACCGTCGTTCTGCCCGACGTAAACGATATTAGAGTTCCCAGGGGTAACCGCTACCGCGCTGATCAGGGCGGTGTCGGCCGGTCGAACGGCGGCAAAAGTAGGACTCGCGGCCTTGACGTTTATCGAAAGCCAAAGACTTGCTCCGCCTCCCCACATCTTGTTCGGGTCATTGGGGTCAAGAATGAACGGAGAGATGAAGTTGGCTTTGCTATTCGCTGCGTCGGTCAGGCCGTTATAGATAAAACTAGAATTGCCTCCCGTCGTCGTGCGGTGGATTCGCAAGTAAACGTATTCGCCGTACTGGAAGTTCTTGTCAGTGGGATCCATTGCGCAAGAACCCCCGTCACCACCGAACATAAGGCCGGCAGTTCCCGAGCCATTAATTCGCTGAGTACCGTTGTCTTGAGCACCCCCAATGACAAGGCCAGATTCGTCCCCGGCCACGCCGTAAAGCTGCACCGTAACCGCTTTGTCAAGCTTGGACCATCCGCTTGACGTGGATACGGTCGTTGAGTCGGCAGCTAAGTAGCTTCCGCCATCCGTGTACACGTATAGACGCTTGTTGGTCGTACCGTTGAAGCTAGGATCGAACACCACGGCTTGGATATCAGGATGAGGTTGCACGCCGGATCCGTTGTAACCGTCGCCAATGTGAGCCACTGTTGCGCCACTGTTCGTGCTTTTCCACACCGTAGTACCGCCGACAACGACGAAAGTTGGATCGGTCGGAGATACGGCGATGCAGTTGTCATACCAACCTTGAGCTGAGAGATCCACAGACCCCGAAGTCGTTACGGCAGCGTAAGTGGCACCTCCATCAGTCGAACCCCATATCTTATTGTCTGCCGGATTTGTGGAGTAGACGATCGCAGGATTGCTCGGCGCGTATGCGAGCTCCAACCGACTATTGAACCCCGCAACCGATCCCAAGCCACCAGAGGCCGTCCACGTGGCACCACCGTCCGTTGAGAAATACGCAGAGTAGACCCAGCCGGAGTTGTAATCAAGGGAAACCGCAATTGCCTTCGACGAATCAGAAGGGTTATAGGCGATGAAGGTTCCATTAGCGTTACCACTTCCCTTCGTCAGCGTGAATGAAGTGCCGCCATTTGTGGACTGGTAAAAGCCTCCTTTGCCGGCGAGCAAGATGTTATTGGCATTGTTGGGAGAAACCGATATGCGATTGATGGCGGTGATCCCCGTGGTGTTCGCGAGCTGCGTCCATGAGCTTCCCCCGTCTGTTGACTTATACAGGCCGTTCCCTCGGATTGCATCGATGTTGTAAAAGCCTTCACCCGTACCGGCGTACATCGTTTTCGGCGTTTGCGGGTCGCGAGCCAGGCATCCGATGGCCAAGTTGGACATCAAGTCATTCACCGCGCTAAACGTGGCTCCAGCGTCCGTGGATTTCCAAATTCCACCACCGGCGCTCGCTTCGACGATTATGTTTGGATTAGTGGGGTCAATCGAAATGGCGCGGCCTCGTCCGGCGATGTTAGTCGGACCGATGTTAGTCCAGCTCAGATCAGGGTCTCCGCCGAACGCGCGGTAATGGCCCCCGGCGATAGCGTCCCGTTGGGCCGTTGCGCGATTCAGTCCATCAGGATCTATGCGGCCGTAACCGTCCTTCCAAGCAAGCGTTCTCCACTTGTAGGCTTCCAAGGCGCCATCCGCTTCTACTTCCTCTCGCTGAGGGGCCCCGATTGGTCGAACTTTGCGATGCTTCAACTGATATGCAAATACTGACCCTAGGACCAGCATCGAGCAGAAGGCAAGACAAAGAAGCGGCGCGCGTCGCATAACTTAAATCTAGCATAGAGGCCTGCGAAAGTCAACGTGGACCCACGATTGGATCTTGCGAGTCGCGTGCCTCGCGATTGACCAGTGGGCTGACATATTCCGGCTAAAGCGACCTTGTTTGGCTAGGCACGGATCGAGCGTTTAGATTGGCAGGTCCGTCATCATCCACTCGATGAGGCGGCTGTCTTCGGCGTTCCTAATCAGGTGGTAGATCGTTTCCCGCTCCGCGATGTGCTTCAGACGAATTAGCCTTCGGACTTTGCCTTCAAGATATGCAATCCGCTCCTCGCGGGTGTCACATTCGAGAGGTGGCACGGGAAACGGCTTGCCATCCTTCATGGCCACCATCGTGACTCGGGCTGTGTTGGTGTGGCGTCGAGTTGACGTCATGACATTCTCCGCGAACACCTCGATCGTGACCTCGATGCTTGTGCGTCCGACGTATCCGATGGATCCTTTAAGGGTGACCAATTCCCCAACTTCAATCGGCTCGAGGAAATCGACGCGGTCAAAGCTCGCGGTGACGCAGATCGTGCCCGCATACCGCGAAGCGGTGGCATACGCGCAAAGGTCGATCTTGCTGAGAATCGCGCCACCAAACACCTTGCCCAGAAAATTGGCGTCATTCGGCTCCATGATGACCGCCATCTCAACGCGTTTAGCTTCGCCCATCGGGTTGAAGTATGGCAGGCACCGCCAGTCGTGGGGAGAGGTCTAATTCGCGGCGGCGATGATCGTGCAGAATTCGGCTGCGTCGAGTGACGCTCCGCCGACTAGTCCGCCATCAATATTCGGCTCACGAAAAAGTTCTTTCGCGTTCGCCGACTTGACCGATCCGCCGTACAACACTCGAACAACTAACGACAGTTCTGTGGATCGATTCGCGGCGACCCAGTCGCGGATCATCCTACAGACGCGTTCTGCTTCGGGGGTGTCACACGTCTTTCCCGTGCCGATCGCCCAAACCGGCTCGTATGCAATGACCAACGTGTCGAGCTCGTCAGCCTCGATTCCGGCCAGCCCACCTTCAAGCTGAGTGGCAATCACCGTATCCGTCTGCCCCGCTTCGCGCTCAGCGAGCGTTTCTCCGACGCACAGTATTGGAGTGATGCTTGCATAAAGAAGTGCCTTGAGCTTGAGATTTACCGTCTCGTCCGTCTCGCCAAAATAGCTCACTGTCGACGGGCTCACTTCGAGCTTGCCAAACTTTCCACGAGTTTCGGAATGTCCGACGATGCACATTTCTACGCCAGCTGCCTGAAGCATGGATGTGCTAATCGAGCCCGTGAACGCGCCTTTTGTCATCCAGAACACGTCCTGTGCGCCAATCCTTATCGCGGAATTCGACGCTGCGTTTTTGGCGGCAGCTATCGACAGAAATGGTGGGCAGACACCAACTTCCGAGTGATTGGCGATCGCCAGCCCTGCTCGAATCGCCTCTACCAACGCCGCACCCTCCGAAGAGGTTAGGTTCATCTTCCAGTTGCCGACAACGAGCTTTTTGCGCACGTAAAAGTTGTACCTGCTACTGTGTAAAGTCCGCGAGCACGAACGTGTGGTCGCTCGGCCGCTCTAAAAGGCGCGCATCCCGATCAATCCAGCACCTCGTGCAACGCTGCGCTGCGATCGAGTTGGCGTAAATGTGATCGATTCGCCAGCCCAGGTTTCGCTTGACTCCGTTTGGAATCGTGAAATCCCAAAATGTGTAGTGGGATCCACCCGGCTCATAGAGTCGAAATAGGTCGGTAAATCCCAACTCGAGGATTTTAGCAAGGCGGACGAACTCGTCAGGGTGATGCCCAACCCCATTGAGAAGCCGCGGTGAATCGTACACATCCTCAGGATTCGGCGCGACGTTGATGTCACCGAGCCATACGAGCGGGCGATTCAGGTCGAAGTCCTCGCGCACGAATCTGTAGAAGCGCTCGAGCCACTTCAACTTATAATCCCATTTGTCCGAACCAACCGTATTTCCGTTCGGAACATAGGTGTTGATTATCTGCATTCCCGCAATCGACGCCGAAATAATCCGAGCATCAACTGGCATCAATTCGTCGCCAAACCCGGCACGCACGTTGGTCAGAGGAATGCGTGACAACAACGCGACGCCGTTCCAGCTCTTTTGGCCATGGACGGCAATCTCGTAGCCAAGTTCCTCGAACTCATCGCGCGGAAACTTGTCGTCCTCGACCTTTGTCTCTTGGATGGCGAGAACGTCGGGTTCGTTCTCTGCAAGCCACTCAACCAACAGCGGGAGCCTAGCTCGGACGGAGGCGGCGTTGTACGTCGCGATCTTCACGCACAGATTCTATCCTCTCAGTAGGCGCAGTGTTCCAGTTCGCATTTTAGAACCTACTTTGGCATGCACCGTTAGGGGTTTACCTGTTGCCGCGTCCGGTAAATCAACCGCAACAATGTACGTCGCGGCGACATTGTCTCCAAGTGGAATCGAAGGCTCCCGCAGCGCAACTTCGTTCGGTCGGAGCGATTCAAGGAGTGCGGACTTGTCGAACCAAGTGGTCCTTGCCAGGGCATGCGGACGCCTCGAATACTCCAGATAACAATCAAGGATTTCCCCCTTGAGTCGCGTCGACTCCAGGGTGAATGAGAAGACGGCAGACTCGTACTTGGGTGGCGCGACGCGCGCAAAGGACCACAGTTCCAAAGGGTCCTGTCGTTCAAGGGTGGCGAGCCTAATAACGAAAAGCGAGCGGTTGCCAACAGCCGCCCGGAGTTGAAGCCACCGGGAATCGCACTCCGCATCCGTCCAACCAGAAACTTTCGAAAAATATCCTACTTCTCTAGCCAGGTAGTCAGGCGAAAGCCATAAGGCGTATTCCGTGGGCACTTGCTTTGACCCATCAAACCACCGTCCGAGGGTGACGTGACAATTCCGATCCACACTTGCTAACGACTTCCGTTGTGTTGCAAGGCGCACGCCGAGGTTAAACGAGCCAGGCTCGAATGCACTCGGCATCGTAACGGGGGCGCACAACCATGCGGCAATCATCGACGCGAAGCTCATAGCATCCTACTTATCGGTGCTAACTGACAAAATGATGAATTTTTGTTGCCAACCCTTGCACACGCGGCCATTCTGTGATACAGTGCCGGTCATGAATACGTATTCAGAATACGTATTCTCAGGTCATTTGGCCTGATTTTGATTCCTGAACTGATCACCAATGAGGGTTACACAGTTGGATATTGCGAAGATGGCGCGGGTGTCGCAGGCGACCGTATCACGTGTGCTTGCCGGCGACGAGCGCGTGGAGTACACGGTGCGCGACCGCGTACTCGAAGCAATGCGCGATCACAACTACCAGCCCGATGTCCGTGCGCGCTCTCTGCGGACCGCCCGCACAGGCTTGATCGGACTGGTTCTAAAGCGTCCGCACGGTGACCTCGTTGACGACCCCTTCTTCTCTGCCCTAATCGCGGGCATCATGGATTACCTGGTTGGACAGCCGTACCACCTTTGCGTTGATGTTGTCACGGACGATCAATCTCAAAATGCGGTTTACGACGAGATGCTGCGCACCCGTCGCGTGGACGGCCTGATTCTCGTAGAGGCCGAGGCATCTGATCGCCGGATTCAACTCTTACA
>JBBRML010000130.1:0-5889 GCA_038230855.1 Fimbriimonadales bacterium
CGGGTCGTTCTCGGATTCACCCGTTTGTGGCGTTTTTGTGGCGGTTTGCAGCGGGAGAATTCTCTGAGGAGCCCATGCCACAAACACTGTCGTCGTTCCGAGTTGGGAAAGTCCAAGGGTATTTGCGGGGCAGGATCTGGTATCTGTATTACCACGAGAACGGTCAGCGCCGTCGGCCGCGCGTGGGGCCGGATGCGCATGCCGCCCGGCGTCTGGCAGCGCAGACCAATGCGCAACTGGAGTCCGGGGACATCGCCGTCTTGAGCTTTGAACCGGTTTCGATTCCCGATCTCCGCCAGCGGTGGCTGGAACACCATGAGCACGTGCAGCGTTCCAGCGTCAACACCATCAACCGCTACCGCACGGCCACCGACCATTTGATTCGCTTCCTCCGCGACGTGAGGCCCGTCCGCCTTGCCTCCAACTTCACCGCTCGGGACGCCGAAGCATTTGTCCGCCATCTCCGATCGGTCGAGGTTGCGCCCAACGGCCACGCGCATTCCAAAAAGCGCAAGTTGCTCGACAAAGGCGTGAAGTTCATTTGCGAGTGCTGCCGGACGCTCTATATGTACGCAGCCAAGAGGCGTCATCTCTCGGCCTACGCCGAGAACCCATTTACTGCGATTGGGGCGGGCGAAATGCCCGTGGATGACGCCAAGCCGATTGTTCTCTTCACGGCGGAGCAGGAACAAAAGTTCCTGGAGGCCTGCGACGAGTGGCAGTTTCCAATCTTTCTCACGCTCATGCTCACCGGCGTGCGACCGGGTGAATTGTGTCATCTACTGCTCCCTGAGGATTTGGATTTGGAGGCCGGGCTATTACATGTGCGAAACAAACCCCGATTGGGTTGGCAGGTCAAGACGAGGGCGGCACGGAGCATCCCTCTAGTGCCCGTACTGGCAGACGTGCTAAGGGTCGCAGTTTACGGGCGTCAGACAGGGCCGGTCTTTAGACAGCCTCGCTGCGAGAGACTTGGGCATCGACCCGCATTGGAAGGGTTGGATCGCCAAGCGCTGGAGGCCGAGGCGAGCAAGAGGGCCGAAGCCGAGCAACACAAGTTGGGCCGAGGCCTCAGTCGTCAGGAACGTCAGTCAGTTGCTCTCAAAATATGGCGCGATGTCGCATCGTTGAAAGAAGACCGCATCCGCAATGAGTTCATCCGCTTGGCTTGTAAGGTCGGCGTCGAACATGCTACGGCACCGAAGGCATTGCGGCATCTATTCGCGACGAGCCTTCAAGAGGCAAACGTTGATCCACTGGTGCGGAATTTGTTGATGGGCCATGCCTCAGGACAAGGCGGCCGTCCCGGCGGCGGCTTGGGAATGACCGCCGTCTATACTCATACACAGATGGAAACGATCCGGCAGTCGCTCGACGAAGCGCTGGCGCGGCGCTCGGCCAGTACAGTGGGCCGAAACTGGATGGGCAATCACAAAACGACAACGACACGAATGCTGATGCCAGGAGCTATTTCTTCTGCCTCGTCGGGCTCATAACCCGGAGGTCGGAGGTTCGAATCCTCCCCCCGCTACTCGATGTAGGAAAAGGACTTGCGTTCACGCAAGTCCTTTTTCGTTTGGTGTCTGTTTGCCTGCGCGTACACTGGCGCGTACACTCCCAGCGACAAAGGGACTTGCCGGATCGATTCCCCGAACAACGGGAGAGCATCGTGGCAAGCCTCATCAAGCGCACATGGAAGACCGGACCCGCCTGGTACATTCAGTATTACGTCGGCACTCAACAGCGTCGCGTCCGCGCATCGGACAACTTTCAAATCGCCAAAGAAAAGCTCCGCCGCTTCGAGGCGGCCCGCGCCGCGGGAGATGACCTGCCGCTGCCGACGCGCACGCCGATTCCCGAGGTCGTTGCCGCATATGTTCAACACATCCGTCAGATCAAGACGGCCAAGAGCGCGCAGACGGACATTTATTATCTGCGTGACACGTTCGGTTCCGTCTGCGATGAGTTGAAGATCAACGGCCGCAAACCGTCCGCGAAGGCAAAGAAGAAGCCCACCAAGGTCGGAGTGGACCCACGCACGAAAGCCCCGGTGATTGAGGCCGACGGCTTGGAGGCCGTCCGCACAGCGGACATTACCGCGTTCATTTCCGCACAGGTTGCCCGCCGGGGCCTCGCCCCTAAGACCGCCAATCGTTACCGTGAAATCCTGATGCGGCTGTTCAACTGGGCGATGGAACAGAAAAATGTCCGCATGCCCAACGACAAGAACCCCGCCGCCAAAGTCGAACGGTACATGGAGCCCGCGCCGGAGATTCGGTTCCTGACGATGAAGCAAATTGAAGAGCAGCTTGATGGACTGGCCGACCGGATGAAGTTTCAAGTCATGACGGCGACGCTGATCTACGCGGGCCTGCGCCGAGAAGAGCTTTTGTGGCTCACCCCCGACGACATCGATTGGTCCGCTGGCACATTCGGGATGATCCGTATCCGCGCTAAGACAATGAGCGGGGAATTTTGGCAGCCCAAGACAAAGGTAAACCGGGCCGTTCCCATCAGTTCATCGCTGCGGCGCCATCTCGATAAGTGGAGCCTGAAGCGTGAGCCCGGGCCGTGGCTCTTCCCCAACTCCGCCGGCGGACGATACGACCCCGACAACTTCAGTTCCGATTTGCGGGCGTTCAACGCGGCGAAGGGCCTTCACTGGACTTGTCTTCACTACCGCCACACCTTCGGTAGCCAGCTCGCGATGAAAGGTGAGAGCCTTTACAAGATCAGCAAGCTGATGGGCAACTCGCCGGAAATCTGTCGGCGGCATTATGCCGCGCTCATCCCCGAGGAAATGGGCGACGCCGTGGAGTTCAGCGCGATCAAAGGCAAGATGAACTCGCCCGTGATTGCCAAGCCAGTGCCGGCGTGAAACGCCCCCTAGAATGCCAGCGGCCGTTCCGGCGGACTTGCATTTCCGGAACGGCCGCATCAGCAATCCGTGGGCAGGTGGCTGTGACTCACGCCTGCCGTTTGGCTTCAAAAGCTTCCACCTCCTTTCGGCTGTACCGCACGATTCCATTTCGGCCTTCGCCCAGACAGAAGCGCGCCAACCCCGCGCGCCGGGCGATACGGTCAACGCTGGTCCGGGAACACCGCCAACGTTCTTGAAGCTCCTTGGGCGACAAGAAGGGCGACGACGATGGACTGCTCGCTTCCAGACTCTTCATGGGCGCACCAATTCAAGGCAGCATCCCGCTCCGCGTTAGGTTTATGTTAGCATTTGGTATTAAAAAAGTCAAAGGGATTTTTTATACCGATCCCCCGAGGCTCTATTGCGATTTCAGAGTGGATACACTCCTACAGCCGCATCGCTCGCATCTTTTCCAACCTTTCATGCTGACCAATACGTCAAGGATTGCACCGCACCCCCGTCCTCATCGCCTTGCTGCGTCTCAACTCAGTCCAGCCGATAGGCCTCTCGTGCGAGAACGTCGTTCTCGACCCCGCCGCACACCAGAACCTTTCGATGCTCACCGGGCCAGTCTCCATGCACGAAAATCTTCCTCCGCCTGGAGAACGGCTGCTGAATATCGGGGAGTTCGAAAAGCTTCATGTCACCGGCGTTCCTTCGCCTACAATTTCCGAACATTTGACAATCCTGCCAGCGCTCCAAGATCGAACTGGGAAAAAGGGTAGAGTGACGCCCGAAGTTGCTGGAGCATCTGCTGGCCCTTCCCAAGTTGCTCTCCGCCAATCATCTCGCACGCGCGGCATTTTAGTACCCATGACTTTCAATAAGGTTCTAAGCATGTGTCTCATCAGGCGGCAATTCACCGGCCTGGATGTGCGATCCGCTACGCGGTCGCCAATCAAGCCCGCTTTCGCTGCCCTACAATCGCTTTTATGCTGCCTCACCCATCGCGACCACTGCCAGACTCGTCTGCCTCGCTTCTTGGGCCTGCCTGATCGGCAGACCCATGCGAACTTTGTTTCTTGCCAGCATTCAACATAAATACTATTAAATAAACGACTTAACCAATCTCTATCGCAGCCTTTTTTCCGGTATCGGCATTGCTTTAGCGGCATGACCGGCGAATAGACTCCCCAAATATTCAACATTCGGTGCGGCGAATAAACTCACCACGTCCGAGATACTGCCTGAGGATCGCGATGCTTAGCAATACCGCACTAAAGTATTACGACGGTGAAGTGTTACGTCTCCAGAAGGAGACGAGAAGCCAATACCACGCTCAGGTCGATCGCCTCATTGCGAAACTTTCGACCAGTGTTAAGGATAAGACCAAGATCAAGATTACCAAGGTGGTGAAAGCGGGATCGTTTGCGAAGTTTACGATTCTCCGCAAAAGCGTCGACGACCCGGTTGATGTCGATGTGGTATTTTACATCTCAGGTCGAAGCTTGGATTCCTCGTCGTTCGAGAGCCTGAGTGCGGATATCTACGACCTGCTCATCGAGCTTTATCCGAGCAAGGCGGTCGATGACTTCGAAATCCAAAAGCGAGCGGCAACCGTCGTCTTCAAAGGGTCCGGCTTGGCCGTTGATATCGTGCCAGTCATCGAGAGCGGATCGTCGGGGTATGGGTTTCAGTTTGACACGCAGGGTGGGAAAACGAAAACCTGCGCACCATGTCAAATCGATTTTGTGCGAGCGAGAAAGAACGTCGACGCCAATTACCGAACACTCGTACGGATGGGGAAAAAATGGAAGAATTACAAGGAAATCCCAGGTCTCAAATCGTTTCACGTTGAGTTGATTCTCGCGTATCTGCAGGACAGGGACGGAGCGTCCGTGAAAATCGAGCAGCGACTTCGCGACTTCTTCCTCTTTATTGCTCAGAACGAACTAAAAACGGTTCTCAGCTTTCCCGAGAACAAAGGGACCATCACAGCATTTACTGATCCGGTCGTGATAATCGACCCGGTCAATAACGATAACAACACCGCTGGGAGAATCACCGACGACGAACGTAAGACCATTGTCACCGCCGCCAACGAAGCTTGGGAAATCGCCAATCATGCATCCGTCGAGGGTGATACTGACATCTGGAAGGAACTTTTTGGCCCGCGATTTAAGATCGAGGATTAGTTAATGTCCGCGACAGAAACAGTCTCATACACGTATACGCAAGCCGATGTCGAGGAAGTCTTTCGACGGTTTAGCACGGACATCATCATGATCGCCGACAGCACCCGTGCCATCACGCGCTCGAAGGCTGAAGACTACGCCCATGACGCCGAGTATCTTGCGAAGCGCGGATTTCTCAAAAAGGTTGACGTGACGCTACTCAGCGAGAACGTCGAAAAAAAAGCCGCAGTCTATCTGGTCAACGACAAGGTAGGCGATGTCACTTCGCAACGCCCCGGCGGCGTCCTGTGGCCGCGCGTGGAGAATCCGTGGCTACGCGTCACTATTTGGTATACCAGCGCCTACACCGACGCGATCAAGGCCCAAACTCAACCAAAACTAAAGGTTGGTTGGTCTACGTCTACTGCCGATACGTCACATTCATCGCTATCCAAGAGCGGCGCACGATCGTACGCAAGCAATGGATACGGGCTCGACCGAGAAGATCTAACCTAATGACGAACGTACCTTCGATCTTCGACTACGAGAAGCCGCTCCCGGATGAAACGCTCACGGAACGATCGCGCAAGTTGATCGGATTCAACGAACGATACAACCGCATCCACAACCAGTTGCAGCTTCTCTTGCTCCTTAACGAATTGCCGAAATGGAGCACGAAACATCATGGCGCGGTGCTTCCAATTTGCTCGCTTATCGCTGATCAGTACCCGCTGGCCATTTTTCACGGCGATGTCGGCACCGGAAAGACGACGACGGCCGAATGCATCGCGAACCGCATCGTAGTCGAAGCGAAGGCCGATGATTCGGTACTGTTCAAGCTCAGCAATCTCGTTC
>JBBRML010000131.1:0-5790 GCA_038230855.1 Fimbriimonadales bacterium
CGCTGACGGCAGGCTTGCATAGGCGCCCGCCGGTTGCGACGCGGATCCCGCCGTTGTGTTGCCATTCGCGTCGTAGGTGTCGCCCTGCACCCGATCGTCCGCGTCGTAGCCGAAGGCTTGATTCACCGATCCGGCCACGGTGCTCGACCGGGTGAGGCGATTGCCTACGGCATCGTAGGTGTATGACGCGGAGCCATTCTTCCCGTGCGGATCGCTCCCGATCGTCTCGGAGGTCAGGCGCCAAAGGGTGTCGTAGCCGTAGAGGCTCGTGCGACCGGTTCCGTCTTGCGCGGCTCTGCGCTGGCCGGTGGCATACACGCCGTAGCTGTAGGAGGCGATCGGCGCCTGGACGTTGCTTGCCGTGTAATGGGCGAGTGATTGCAGCCGGTTGAGCGCGTCATACGCGTAGCCGGTGCTCACTCCATTGGGCAGCACCACGCTGCTAAGGTTGCCATTGAGGTCGTACCCGTATTGCGTCTGCCCGCCGCTCACGTCCGGGACGGTCGAAAGCCGGTTGAGCGCGTCGTAGCCGTAAGCTGCCCGGGCGCCCTGCGGCGTCTCGCGTTGGATCGAGGCCACATCGCCGGCGTTGTCGTAGGTGTAGTCGATCGTTCCTTCGGCCGTCGCTTTGCTTGAGAGCCGGTCGCGATCGTCGTACGCGTAGCTCGTCGTGCCGGTGGCGTCGATCATTGCCAGGCGCTGTCCGCTCGGTGTGTAGCGCCACTCCACGCTTGCCTCGTTGAGCGACGCATCCGGGATGCGGAACCGGATGCGGTTCACGGCATCGTATTGGTACTCGGTCGTCTTCCCGTTGAAGTCGGTTGAAAACCGCACGTTCCCATCTGCGGCGTACACCATGCTCTCGCTTTGCCCGGCGGGCAAAGTGCGCAGGAGGCGGCGACCGACGCTGTCGTATGCGTAGGTCGTTGTGCGCCCCTCCGCGTCGATGGTCCCCACTCGCCGCCCCGCCGCGTCGTAGATGGAGGTCGTGATGTTTCCATTCGCATCGGTCGATTTCCAGACGCGGCCGGCGCTGCAGTCGGGGTGCGAAACCAAGAACGCGTAGGTAGGGATCGGCCCGGCGGTGAGCGTCAACGCGCAGAGCAAAAGACCGCACACGGTCTTCTGAAATCGCGATTGGCGGACAAGGGGCGAGGACACCCGCCGTTTATCGCACTCGCAAGCGCACCGGGCAAGATGGACGATTCACGATTTGCGAAAAGTGTATTTCTCATCGGCGCGTTTGCGGCGATTCGTTGAACCCGCAGTTTAAGTCTCGCATATTTGATTGCGAAGTGGCTAAGAAATACCCATGCGCGCAAGGAAAACACTGTGCTCTGGCGCTCCTAACAAACCGTACGTGATTCCACGCGGCAGCCGACTTCTAGGCAGCAAAGCTCGAATTCGGAGGTACAATTCAATCCACGGAAACGTTACAGGTCGGTATCCGTGCACTTCAAATTGAAATTCGTCGTCTTCCGCCATGACTTTAATCTGTGACCCGGACATATCTTCTTCTCCGAAACCCGTCGTCGTCGCCGAGTCATGCCAGGCCGTCACGAGTGATTTTAGAGCGTCAGCGGTTTTCGGGTCATTGCGCCTGGAGCTTATCAATCTACATACAATTGAAGAACATCCATTGTAAACTTTCTCATAGCCAGTGTGAATAAAACGACCTTTTATTTCACCCGGCCTGAGCCAAATGCAGACTCGATATTTCCAGTCCGGAAGATAGAGCGGAAGTGGATCGTATTGCGCCGCCAGCCTAGCATGAATGTCCATTTCGCTTCGCACGTGAAGGACGACGGGGCCGATCAATTTGGTGTGATTGCGGATTTCTTCAGTGGGACCCTTTTCCGTCGCCAACCCCGACCAAATTATCGCCATCGCGGACTCTTCTGCTAGAAAATGGACTTTAGCTCCCATCGGGGAGAATCGAACTCGGATATCCTCCCCGATCTCACGAATACTTCGTCTCGGAAAATGACATTGCTGAACTACTACGACGTCGATTGTCTTCATACTTCTTAGAAAACACCTCCCATAACAGTCAATATCTCGGCGACCCCCACTGAGGTCTCAAGCTCCGCCTCCTCTTCCGCGGCGACAATAGCTGGACCACGCCTAATCAAGCCGAACAGGGTGACGATCTTTTCAATCTCACCAGTCGATCCGTACACTACAACTCCGGGTGCAACTCGCTCGACAGAGATGTTAAACAAATCAAGCAACTGCACCTCGGGGGGTGGGGTCCAAAGAACTCCCGGTGTGTACGGTTTACCGCTAAACGATCCCTGCTCTTGACCAGCGGAGATTGCATCATTTAGCTGTGAAAGATACTTTAGAAGTTGTGGAAGAGCAGTCTGAATGGCGGCGTCGATGTCGTTATTCAGCGCAGACTTGATTTCATAGACTTCGCTGGTGGTCGCGTCGGCAATATCGGGACGTAATCGGCTATTAAATCCAGTCGAAACGCTTGGTCCAAGCGGTAGTATTGTGCTCAGCCATCGATTGGCGTACACTTCATGCCCGAAATTCTGAAAGTCCTCGATGTAGGCCGTTTGGATTTGGATATGGGCCAAATAGCCAAGAAAGATGTATAGAGCTACTTCTGGTCCGATACTCGACGCTAGATTGGACACCCACCGAGGAACAAGTCGAACAAAAGCTTCAGGGATAATCCCCATCATCCCCGACGGATCTATGTATGTGCTGGGCGCGCAGCGCGCAAACACGTACTTATGCAAACTTTGCGGATCCCTGTTGACGCCGCTATATGCGTCTTGCGCCCAGAACCGGCCCGTCACTGGGTTCATCAGCCGCGAGCGCAGGTAGTACATCCCGAGGCCGGAGTCCAATTGTTCGCCGCAATATAGATGCTCATTCGGTGCCCCGCCCGCTGGGGACGTCCCGGACACCGCAACATTCACGAGGTTTCCGAACGCATCGTAGTCGTACGCGTCCGTCACGTTGCCAAGGACGTCCGTGAGGAACCGCGCGTTGCCGTGTCCGTCGTATCCGTAGTAACTGAGCGTCCATTGCGAGGACGCGCCGCTCCCGAGCACTTGATCCTGTGAGATCAACTCCATGCCCCATGTGTACACGCGAGAGAGCGTGCCGTTGGTTTGCTCCTCGATGACCTGCGCGTATCCTGTCGGGTTGCGGTCATCCACGAGGTAGGTCGTGACGAATGTCAGCCCGCTTCGGGTCACGGTTTCCTGCACTTTGTTTCCGTCGCCGTCGTACACGATTTGCACGCTCGATGCCGAGCCGCTGCTTCGAGCCACCAGGCGGTTTTGGCTGTCGTACGTGTCTGTTCCCGCGACAGGGGCGGCGCTTGCCGACTCTCCTTGACCGGGTGGCGGCGCTGACGGCAGGCCTGCATAGGCGCCCGCCGGTTGCGACGCGGACCCCGCCTTTGTGTTGCCATTCGCATCGTAGGTGTCGCCCTGCACCCGATCGTCCGCGTCGTAGCCGAAGGCTTGATTCACCAATCCGGCCACGGTGCTCGACCGGCTGAGGCGATTGCCCACGGCATCGTAGGTGTATGATGCGGAGCCATTCTTCCCGTGCGGATCGCTCCCGATCGTCTCGGCGGTTAGCCGCCAGAGGGTGTCGTAGCCGTAGAGGCTCGTGCGACCGGTTCCATCTTGCGCCGCTCGGCGCTGGCCGGTGGCCCCGCTCGAATGGATGATGCCGTTGTGGGTGAAGGTGAGCGATTGACCCGCGCGATCGGTGATCGTCGTGAGGTTGCCTTGCGCGTCGAACGTCAGTTGCCGCCCGCCCGGCATCGTGAACACCCAGCCGTCTGCATCGTAGAAGATCGGCGCGCAGATGTCGTCCGGATTGGTGACCCAAGTAATAGCCCCCGCCAAGTTGTCCATCAAATAGACCGCAGCCGGCATCCCGGTCGCGCGCAGCGTCCCTTGGGTCCCCGGCATCGGATCGAACCGGAACACAAACGGATCGCTCGTGGGCCACGGCGCGATGCGTATCTGGGATGCCATCGACGCGGTCGCTGGGACAGGCCCAAACGAGAGCGCGACAACGGATACCAGCAGCCATGTGACGGCTTGGATGACGGAAGTCGCGGATTTTTGAAGAGCGCGGATCATCGAAAACATTGCTTATAGCAGAAAGTGCAACAAACGGGCAGCGAATTTGTTGCGACTTTACACCTGCGGGAACGATCTCCATCCGCCCACTGATTATGGTCCTTCGGCTGCCATCTCAAGCCCCCATCAGTCCAACTGACGCTGCCCCAGTCTTCCGGACACATCGGCTTTAGTACAGTAAAAGTCGAAAAATATGAAAGATGAAGTTCGAACCGCGAGAAGACCGGCGCGCAAGCGCTACGATGAGAAGTTCAAATGATCGGCCGTCGAAATTGCCATGCTCGGGGGAAGGCTGCTCTACGTATCATTAATTGTTTCACCCGCGTTCACGCTCGCTTCTCGCTTCACGTGCGCACTAACTAATAAGCACGGAGCGACCTCTTTCTAGCCCAGGCGATATATAAGTGGCTCTTTTAACACGTAGCCAGAGCAGTCGGTTTTGTCGACACCTACGCGGCTCCAGGATTTAAGCTATCCCGGCGATGTTTTAAGATAGCTCTTATCTCATCTTGCTTATGGGAATAATGCGTTCGATTTCTCATATTTACAGATCTAAGCTTCGGCAAACTTAGTAAAACAGATAAATCGCCATCCAAAATATCGGTGGTACCGAAAATAGAAATATGCTCAAGGTTTTCCAATTTCGTTAAGAAGTTAAGGCAGGGTATCTCCCCCATACTGTTAAGATCTAAACTTCTCGCGTTGTTCGGCAGCTTATCCAGTTCGAATACATGAGCATTTCCGAGCCAGATTTGGCAGTTGCTGTTGATCTCCGAAAGCCCTTCAACAGCGCGAAGCCGCCGATTCGAACAAGCCTCGAAGCCCTGCAGATCAGTGTTCGGTTCGATAGCAACATCTTCCAGCGCCTTGTTATCCCTAAAGTGAAGGTAGTTCAAGTGCTTTAAGCGCGTCAAATTTAAACTCGATAGCTTAAACGCTTTTGTTACATGCAACTGACGAAGCGCTGCATTATTGAGATCCTCACAAAACATTTGCCTGTACAGAAATACCTCTAGTATTTCCAGGTTCAACAATCGAGACAATGCCGGGAGATAAGTCGCATTATTATTGATATTGATACATAGTTTCACAAGCCATGCACATTGAGCTACAGCAGAAAGATCAATAGGCTCGAAATTTGATCCCAAATATCCGTAGAGTTCCACACAACTAATAAACGGCAAGTTTAATAGGAAATCCACATTTTTCGCCCTCCAACCGTCATGATAGGATAGCAAGATTGTTTTGATTCCCGCGTCGAACAATGGCACCTCGAGACCGGAATGCCACGGCCTGCAAAGCCGAAAACACCTCTCCGACTTCTCAGATCGATAGAAAGAAGGTTCAATTTTCCCAAATGACTCAAGCATGCTATAATTTTTCAAGGAGTGGCCCGATGGTTTTATCCCAAATTTTACTTATTGCATTATACAATGGCTCTCCTGTATAATGCTTATCAAGTCTTTCCAAAAATGCTTCAGGGTCGACCGGTAGTCGGTGAGGAACCGCACGTTGCCGTGCCCGTCGTATCCATAGTAACTTAGCGTCCATTGCGAGGACGCGCCGCTCCCGAGCACTTGGTCCTGTGAGATCAGCTCCATTCCCCATGTGTACACGCGAGAGAGCCACCCGTTGGTCTGCTCCTCGATGACCTGCGCGTAGCCGGTGGGGTTCC
>JBBRML010000132.1:0-5655 GCA_038230855.1 Fimbriimonadales bacterium
CCCGGCGATTCCGGTCAGGAATCCGACCAAGACGTAAACCAACAGCTTTACTCGCTCGACCGGGACGCCGCAGAGCCGGGCCGCATTCTCATTTGAACCGACGGCGACGATATGGCGGCCAAACCGCGTGCGCGTGATGGTAAGACTAACGATCGCGGCTCCGATAATCAGCATCCAAACACCGATCGGCACAAGTTTCCAATGATCAGGTTTGTCCAATTTTGCGAGCAGCCCGATCAACGCGTTGTCTGGTGCGTCGACCCTCGTGTCTTTGGCCCAAAACTGGGCCAATCCGCGGATAATGAGCAACGATCCCAGCGTCGTGATGAAGGGGCTGACCTTTAGCCTAGTGATCAGCATGCCGTTCACGAAGCCGCTAAGTGCTCCGGTCCCGAGCGCGGCGAGAACCGCATACAGCACGTTTCCATTCGTCTTCTGAAGCACGATCGCGATCACTACCGTTGTTAGGGCGACTAGCGAGCCGACGGACAGGTCGATTCCTCCGGAGATGATCACGCAAGTCATTCCGAGCGCGGCAAAGCACACGATGGTGCCTTGGCGAGCGAGCCCCTGAACGTTATCGAGCGTTGGGAAAGAGTCGGGCTTCTTGATGCTAAAAAATGCGAAGAGCACGATCCACGCAACGATGAGCGAGAGGACTCCGAGGAGTTGCTGAACGCGTGGAGACTGCACAAATTTCTTCAACTCGTCGCCTCTTGGATCAATGATTCTGCCGTGGCATCCTGGATCGAGTGCGAGGGACCTAGCACTCCCTCGCGCATCACGTGGATCCGGTCGCAAAGGCCCATCACTTCCGGCAAGTAGCTGCTAACCAGCAACACTCCTTTTCCGCTTTGCGCGAGTTCATCGACGAGTCGGTAAATCTGCTCCTTGCTGCCGACATCTATGCCCCGAGTTGGTTCGTCCAGCAAGAGCACATCGACATCATGAAACAGCATGCGGGCAATTGCCGCCTTCTGCTGATTGCCACCTGAAAGTTCGCCGATCGTTTGGCTCGTACTTGCACACTTCACTTGCAGCGTGTCTGTCCAGCGGGTCGCCGCTGCGGTTTGGCTTTTGTCGTCGATCAATCCCATGCGACCGAAGCGTCCGAGCGCGGTCAAAGTTACGTTGTCGGCAATGCTCATACTCAGCGCCAATCCTTCCTCCTTTCGATCCTCGCTCAGCATTCCGATACGCTGGGCCCAGCTGCCGTGCGGGGTTCCTTGCGTCGGTTTTCCATTCATTTTCGCGCTGCCGGAAGCGGTTCGATCGAGTCCGAAAATCGCACGCAGAAACTCCGACCGGCCGCTACCATTGAGGCCGACTATGCCCACTATTTCTCCGCGGTGCACATCAATCGAAGCCGAGATTGGTTTGATTCGGCCACTCAAATTTTCTGCTCTAAGCACCAAGTCGCCGCGCGTTCGTCGCGACTTCGGATAGATGTCTTCAACCGTACGGCCAACCATGTGCGAGACAATTTGTTCGCTTGTCATTGACTCCGCGGTCGCGACGAGAAGACCATCTCTGAGTACGGCAATGTGGTCCGCAACTCGCTGAATCTCTTCAAGAAAGTGAGAAATATAGACGATCGCCTTTCCAGCGTCGCGCAACCGGTCCAAAACCTGAAACAGGCGCTCGACCTCGTGCTTGCCTAAGCTACTCGTAGGTTCGTCGAGGATGACAACCCTCGCGTCTGTCGCGATGGCCCGGGCAAGTTCCACAATTTGACGCTTGTCTATGGGCAAACTGCCGCATAGGGCGTCCGGGTCAATGTCGGCCCCATCGAGTTCGCTTAGGGCGGCACGTGAGATTGCGCGAACTCGAGCTCGGTCAACCATTCCGAGTCGTCGCGGCTCTCGGCCCAGCACGATATTTTCTCCGACAGAAAGGTGCGCACACTGCGCGAGTTCCTGGTGAATCATCGAGATCCCGACTCGTTGTGCATCGAGCGGGCCGGACGGCGAAAACAGTTCGCCGTTCAACCGCATCTCGCCATCATCGGGCATTAGTACGCCGGTCACAATCCGCATGAGCGTGCTCTTACCAGACCCGTTCTCCCCGACCAGCGCAAGAATTTTTCCCTGTTCGATACCCAAAGTGACGCCATCGAGAGCGACGGTCGCACCGAATCGCTTTCGAATCGATCTGAGTTCAAGCAGGGCCATGCGTTATGTTTATTTGGGCGAAGCGATCAGCTTCTTGATTTCGGGCGAATCCACGTTCTCCGGGGTGATCAGAGTTGCTCCGGTATCAATCTTGGACTCGACCTTTTCGCCACGGATGCTCTGGACGAGGGTTTTGACGCCGAGGTAGCCCATGTTGTGAGGATTCTGTACGACCAACCCGTGAATTGATTTGGCCTTCATTGCTTCGATCAACTTCTCTGTGGAGTCAAAGCCAACGAACTTGACCTTACCCGCCCATTTAGCATCTTGAAGGGTTCGCAACGTTCCAAACGTTGTCGACTCGTTGGGCGCAAAGATGCCGTCAACGGAAAGGCCGTCGCCTTTCTTGAACGCCGCGAGGACATTCTCGCTGTTTTTCTGCGCGTCGTCAGCCGTCGCCCCAAGGAATTGGTTGTCAGAAACAACCTTAATGCCGGGATTCTTCTTCATCACGTCGAGGAATCCTTCCTCTCGCTCGGTTGTGCTTGCGGAGCCTGCCATGAGTCGGAAGCAAATGACGGATCCCTTGCCGCCGAGCAGCTTGACCATTTGGTCGCCTGCCATCTGGCCACCTTTTCGGTTGTCCGTGGCTACGAAGCTGACCGTCTTCACTTCTTGCAAAGCGGAGTCGATGATGTCGACGGGAATGCCAGCCTTCTGAGCGGCCTCTACGGGGCGCTTCAAGGCCTTGTCATCAAGAGGAGCGAGCACGATCCCGTTGACTTTTTCGGTAACAAACTGATCGACGACGTCGATTTGTTTGTCGCGGTCGTTTTCGAGAAGCGGTCCTTTCCAAATGATCTCGACCCCTAGCTCTTTGCCCGCATCATCGGCGCCAGCATGGACTGATTTCCAGAACTCATGCGAAGTGCCCTTCGGGATAACGGCAATCCTGAGCTTCGCCTTTCCATCCGTCTTGGCCCCGCTTGATGACGGGGTTGCCTCCTTTTCGCCTGAAGAATCGGATGAGTTTCCGCATCCCCAACCGATGACCGACATGGCGACGAGCAACGTTGCACACTTCGTGAAGTTCCGCATGACCGGACTATAGCAGACGGCGACGAATTGAGGCTACCTCGGAGTAGCGCAAAGAGGTAGAATTGAGCCTGCGTAGCGGGCTTATCCGCGTAATTCTAGGACTTGCCTGTGCCGGACGAAAACCCCAATTTTACGATCGTAAACGTTGACGAAGAACTTGGTCGTTCGTATGTCAACTACGCAATGTCGGTCATCATCGCCCGGGCCCTACCGGACGTTCGAGACGGACTGAAGCCGGTTCAGCGAAGGATTCTGTACGCGATGCGCGAGCTGAATTTGTCGCCTGACGGCGGACACAAAAAGTGCGCGAAGATCTGCGGTGACACGAGTGGTGACTGGCACCCTCACGGCGAGGCAGTTATCTACCCCACGCTCGTTCGTATGGCTCAGCATTGGTCTTTGCGGTACCCGCTCATTGACGGCCAAGGGAATTTTGGTTCAATCGATGGCGACTCGCCTGCTGCGATGCGATATACGGAAGCGCGACTTACGCCGTTTGCCATGGAACTGATGGAGGATCTCGACAAGGAAACTGTCGATTGGCTCCCCAACTACTCGCAGGAGAAGAACGAACCGACGGTTTTCCCAGGCAAGTTTCCTAACTTGATATGCAATGGCAGCCAAGGCATCGCCGTCGGTATGGCGACAAACCTTCCTCCGCATAATCTAACCGAAGTCTGCGCCGCCCTCCTGCTCCGAATCGATAACCCTAGCAGCACCCTTAATGACGTGATGGAAGTCCTGCCCGGACCCGATTTCCCGACGTACGCGATAATCATGGGCACGAAGGGGATTAGAAACGCATACGAGACCGGTCGCGGCTCTATCGTGCTGCAGGCGAAGACGATGATCGAGCCAGGCGATGCTGGAAAGAGCGTCATCGTGGTCACCGAGATTCCGTACCAGGTGAACAAAGAGACGCTACTGAAGTCAATTGCATATCTCGCGAAAGAGCGCAAATTTGACGGCATTCTGAGCGTGCAGGATTACTCCGACAAGCGCGGAATGCGTATCGAGATCGAGATTCGTCGCGATGCGAACCCGAATCGCGCTCTGAACTACCTTCTCAAGCACACAAATTTGAGGACGACGTTTGGAGCGATTATGCTCAGCCTAGTCGACCTCGCACCACGCACTAGCCCAATCATCACGTTACTCGACGAGTACCTCAGGCACCGCCGAACCGTTATCGATCGACGCACTCGTTTTGAGTTGTATCGGGCGTTGGATGAGCTGCACCTCAACGAGGGGTATCAAATCGCCAGGCGATTTCTGGATGAAATCATTGCCTTGATTCGCCGGTCGGCTGACCAATTCGTTGCTCGCGCTGAAATGGTGCGAACCTACGGGATGTCCGTTGTACAGGCTTCCGCCGTCCTCAATATGCCGTTGCGTCGATTGACTCAGCTAGAACAGGACGACCTCGAAACGAAGTTCAAGAATGCAGCTCTGACGGTTCAAAACCTCATGGATATCCTGTTCGACGCGGACCGACTGACGCGTGTTCTCCGCGACGAAATCAAATATCTTCAGGACAAATTCGGCGACGAGCGCCGCACGAAGATCGTCGCACGCGAGGCAGGCGAGTTCACCGAAGAAGATCTTATTCCCGACGAGCAAGCGATTGTCTCAATCTCGCGAGACGGATACATCAAGCGAGTCTCGATTGATGCATATCGACAGCAAAAGCGCGGTGGCAAGGGAGTCAACAACACGCTGAAGGCCGACGACGAACCTGCACACCTCTTCGAAGTCAGTACGCACCACACAATCCTCTTCTTCACAGATCGAGGTCGAGTGTACAAACTTAAAGGCTACGAGATCCCTGAAAGCGGTCGTTATGCGAAGGGAATGCCCGTAATCAATTACATCAACATCTTGGGTGGTGAGCGGGTAACTGCGACGATCAGCGTGAAGGATTTGTCCGCTGAAGGCTTCCTCACGATGATTACGCGAGGTACGGGTTCTAAGCGATCCGCCGAAATCAAGCGGACGCCGATCAGCGCGTTCTCGAATATCCGAAATAACGGCTTGATCGCGTTCGACATCGAGGTCGGCGACGAACTCGGTTGGGCTCTCAAAACCCGCGGTAAGGACGACGTGATCTTGGTTACCCGTGAGGGCCAGAGCATTCGCTTTAGCGAAGAAGAGGCGACCTCTCGATCGCGAGCGGCGGGCGGCGTTCGGGCCATCTCCTTCAAATCGGATAACACCGTTGACCAGGTCGTAACCGCAGCGGTCGTTGACGTGACCGAGTCGCTTCTTGTTGTGTCTGAGAACGGGTACGGAAAGCGAACACCGCTTGACGATTACCGAGTGCAGGGACGTGGCGGCAGCGGAATTTTGACGATGAACTGCACCGAGAAAACCGGCCTTGTAATCGGAGCTGAGGTTGTCGCCGATGATGACAAACTGCTCGTGATGACGACCAGAGGCAAGGGCATTC
>JBBRML010000133.1:0-5599 GCA_038230855.1 Fimbriimonadales bacterium
AGACGGTTACCAATGCTTCGACGATTGGTTCAATGGTCAATCCTCCGGATGCATGGCCTTCAAACAAGTTCTTCTACGGACCGGTCGAGGTTGGTTGGGGAAAAGCTTGCCAGACCTACTTCTCAATGGGCCAGGGCGCTACCGGTATCTATGGCGACACCGACGGTTTCGCTCCTCGATACACGGGTGGCGGCAACGTCAACTTTGTTGACGGTCACTCGAAGTTCTCCAAGACGAGCTTGCTCGCTGCTGGTACGAACTACAACCCGAACGTGAGCTGCACCGCAACCCTCGTTACGGACTACAGCAAGTATCAGTGGGATCCGCGATACGATAGCGGCACACAGCGCTAAGCACAAAGCATGAAAAAGATCACAATTCTTGTCGCCCTCGTCGCCATCGGTATGATGTCGGTCGCGTGCGGTTCGAAAGACGGTCCAGACGGCGCGGCCCCAGGGCCGACCGCTGAAGAGACTGGTGCTAAGAAGCAAACCACCAAGACGGGCGGCCAAGTCGCTCCGCCACTTAAGGAAGACGGCGCTAAGTAGCCTTCAACCGTTCCCCCAGCGTTTTCGCTGGGGGTTTTTTTGTGCGCTTTTCAATCTAATTTCCTCCGCCCAGGTGGCGCGCGGACGCTCGCCCAAGCTTGGTAAACTAGCGATTGGCAAGGTGCCGTGCCCAAGTGGCCCAAGGGGACGGTCTGCAAAACCGTTATTCGGCGGTTCGAATCCGCCCGGCACCTCCATTTCTATTGCGAATCGTATGTATTCGCTACGGCGTCCAATCCTCGTGGCCAGCTCACACAAGAATCTCGCCAAGTTTCATCCTGGGGGGTTGGGTGTCATTGAGCCGCCGCCTATTTTCGTATCGACGCCCGTGTTTGACGGCTCTCTCGCCATGTTGTTCACGTGCGTGCGCGATCACAAGGTCAATCTGCTCGATGTACCGCTGTTCCCTATTTGCGAGGCGTACTTCCACTATTTGATGGCGATCGAAAATAAGAATTTGGATGAATCCGCGGCAGCACTTGGGGCACTGGCGTACCTCTTAGAGCGCAAGGCGTGGCTCTTGCTGCCAACAGACGATCCGGAGCCCATGGTCGACGATCCGCTCGAACTGCCCGCGCCAACCGCCCATGAGTTCCAAGCCGCTATCGAGGCCCTTTCGGAGTGGCATGAGGCACGTCGTCAACTATTCTTTAGGTCCGGCTCTGGTCCGGATCCTTACGAGCTTCCCTTCGCGCTGGAAGACATTTCTGCCGTGGACTTAGCTCGGGAGTTCGAACGGATCCTGCGTGAGGCAACACCTGAGCCATTCGAATCGCCATCAAAACCCCGGATTTCGCTACAAGAGCAAATGCGAAAAGTGTTGCTTGTCATCAATTACGAATGGCAAACCCTCTCCCAAGTCTTACCGCTTCCCATAACGCGAAACGAGGCGGTGTATTGGTTCCTAGCGCTCCTCGAGCTATTACGGCTGGGACAGATCGGTGCAAAATGGGTGGGCGAGGACATCGCATACGCGCGCCGCTAAAGGAGAAAAGTTGAACCCGACCGATTCAATTCTTGCTCTTCTCTTTGTCAGCGACGAGCCGGTGTCGGCCGAGCGCTTGGCGCTCGCTCTCGGCTTGACCCAGGGTCAGGTCGACCAAGCCATAGAAATATTGCAAAAGCGACTCGAAAAGGCTGGGCCGCTGTCGGTGATTGAGATCGCGGGCGGGTTTCAACTCGCAACTAAACGGGAATATGCTGATTTAGTCAGCCAGTATCTGCGGCCGCAACGCTCAAAACTTAGCAAAAGTCTGATGGAGGTGCTGGCGATAGTTGCTTATCGGCAGCCAGTCACCACCGCGGAAATTGAGCTTGTTCGTGGCGTGCAGAGCGATTATTCGATTCGCGGTTTGCTCGAGCGCCACCTGATTCGCGAAGTCGGGCGGCGACCGACGCCGGGTCGCCCGGTGCTTTATGGCACTACGCAGCAGTTCCTGCACCAATTCAATCTCAAGACGACGAAGGATTTGCCGGAAATGCCGGAGGCACTCGACGTTCCTATCAGCGCATACGCACCGTCTCAAGGTGAACTTGCAATCCCGGAATAGATTCAATATTGCGCGCGACTTCGACACCAACGACGAAAACCGAACTCTTCGCGGCGTAATTGTGGGACACTTCATGAGTGTCGTCCAATGGCAAATCCATTACGATCGGATGCCGGACCGGAGCCAGCGCGGCTCTAGTTCTCCTAACCTACGTGTTGGCGCATTGTCAAACACCTGTGGCAGACCCTGTCGTTAAGGCCGAAAGTGCGATCATTCTCGACGCTCATTCGGGAAAAGTGCTGTGGAGCAAGAATCCTGATCTCGCGCTTTTCCCCGCTTCCACGACTAAGATCATGACCGCGCTCCTGTTGATCGAGCGATGCGGTTTGGATGAAGTCATCACCGCTCCTGCAGACATTGAAACCGTCAAAGAGGCGAGCCTGCACCTAAAGCCTGGTGAACAGTTGAAAGTTCGCGACATGCTGTACGCCATTCTTTTGCGTAGCGCGAACGACGCCTGCTACGCCGTTGCTGTCCACGTTGGTGGATCAGCTCCGAAGTTCGTTGAAATGATGAATACTCGGGCGCAGGCGATCGGATGCACGGGAACCCATTTTCACAATCCGAATGGCCTGATGGATAAGGAGCACAAGACGACCGCACGCGACCTAGCGCTGATGGGACGTGAGGCCATGAAGAATCCCACCTTCTCCGGAATCGTCGGTCAGTACAAGAAGCAAATTAGTCGTTCAGTGAACTGGCAAGACACGATTATGGTCAATCATAACAAGTTGCTTCGGGCCGATCGCACGATCGACGGAATAAAGACGGGGTACACGAAACCGGCGGGAAACTGCTTCGTAGGAAGTTGCACTAGAAACGGGGTGAGGTTGATTACAGCCTTGCTAAAGAGCAATCGAGCCTCATGGCAGAACGACCAAGAAGCTTTGGTCCGTTGGGGGTTCGCTAACTTCCGGCAGACCACGGCGGCTGCTCCACAGGCTGCGTTGATGCCAATCAAAAATCACCCGGCAATTCTGGTCGAACTTCGCGAACCGCTTATGATGATGGCTCCGAAGGACTCCGAGCTCGTCGGCAAAATGCGCGTTCTGCCGCTCCCTCTTCCCGCGTCGGGCGTGGTACACGTCGGAGACGAGATTGGGCGATGGGAGTACGAAGATTCAACGGGATTCGTCGCCACCGCTCCTGCATATTCGATGCGAACGCTCGTTATCGACGATCGCCAAAGTAGCCAGGTACCTCGGCGAGGAGTCAGTTTTGTCCTCTTCGCTTGTACACTAGGCGGTCTGGGCTATGCCTTTCGCCGAAAGGCATGGTTGATCAAACGATGAAGGGAAAACCGACCGAGCGTGAAGCTGAAGAAGTACGACTGCACGTTGCCATTGCTCACTCTGGACTTTGCTCGCGGCGCAAAGCGGAAGTGCTGATTACGGAAGGAAGAGTAACCGTCAACGGCGAATTTGTCTTGACTCAAGGACTCATAGTCGGTCCGAACGATGACATAAGGGTCGATGAGCACCCAATCCGTAAGGCCAAACATTACACCGTGTTGCTGAACAAACCGCTTGGCGTAGTAACGACACTCAGTGATCCTCAGGGCCGCGCAACCATTGTCCGATATCTTCCAGACTATGGCATCCAGCTTAAGCCTGTCGGCAGACTCGACATGGACACCGAAGGGTTAATTCTTGTCACGAACGACGGTGACTTAGCTCATCGTCTCGCGCACCCTAAATTTGGGGTCGAGAAGGAGTACGCTGCCGTCGTCGAAGGTCGGCCCGAAGAATCTGCCCTCAACAAGCTCAAGAAGGGCGTATTCGTCGAAGGTCGCAAGACAGCGCCGGCTGAAGTTGAAGTCACGCATTACGAGCCGACTACTAACACCACTAGCCTCAGGATCACTCTACACGAGGGGCGGAAACGCCAGATCCGACTCATGTGTGAGGGTGTGGGACATCCCATAAAGACGCTCAAAAGGACACGGATCGCACATCTGATTCTGAAGGGCCTTCGGCCAGGTGAAGCGAGACTGCTCGGTAAAAAAGACGTGGACACCTTGCGTGCCCAAGTCGGTTTGGGCCCAAGCTAGGACTGCCTAATTAATTTCACGAACTAAAGGAAGCAGTTCCGAAAGCGTGCTAATTTCGAGCGTTGGAATTGGTGAGTCCTCGGGTCGGTCCTCAGGTCGGACAGACTCGCCAGCGAACGACGGCGGAACGTCGCTAGCTCGACGAATCCACGCTGTTTGCCAGCCAAAACCAATTGCCGGCCGAATATCGTGAGAATAGCTATTGCCGACCATTAAGAGCTCGTTCGGCGCACAGCCTGCAGACTCTCTCGCGAGTCGGAATGGCAGCTCATGCGGTTTTCCATGGTCTAGCTCACCCTCAATCAAAATCAACGAGAAGTACGATTCGATTCCGAGCGTCGCGATCTCTAGGCGCTGGAGATCGGCGGGCCCGTTTGTGATTAGTCCTAGAAAGAAGCGTGACCGGAACGCGTCGAGAACGGCAATCGCATCCGGAAACAATCCGAGATTCTGGTCCCGCAATTGCATGTATCGATTACTCATCCGACTGGCTAAGTCGGAATCATCGATGCCCACCTCCACGAGGGTGAGGCGCATAAGTTCCGTCCGTGAAGGCTCTGCGGTCTTCAGATAGGTTGGGAACCAGCCCGTCTTCTTCAGGTTTGGCGCAAACGATCGAAAGCATTTCGCCCAAGCTTCGATTAGTGTTGCGGTGCTGACACCCGCGGGCCGAAGCTCGTCAAAAGTCGTTCTAAGACCAATCTTGGAGGCGTCCCAATACGCGCACAATGTGTCGTCAAGGTCAAAGAAGATGGCTTTTACCGGATCCAAGTGCGGCAAGCTCAATACAATTCCATCGCGTCACGAACTTCCGCAAGCGTTGCCGCAGCAAACTCGGTTGCTCGAATCGCACCGTCTTTCAAGATGGTTTCGATCGTGCCGTCGTCAAGACTCGCTCGCCGTTCCCGCATGGGCCGCAAAAATTCGTTAATGACCTCAATACATTCGGTTTTGTTTTGGAAGCAACCTCGAACGCCGTCTCGATCTTCTTGCCACTGTTCTTGCCAGGCCGGAGAATATAGCTTCAGGAATTGACAGACCGCGCACCCCTCGGGAATGCCCGGGTCCGTCTTTTTCTGTTTGGACGGTGTCGTGAACGCCTGCTTGATTCTAGCTGCGGTTTGGTCCGCCGTATCGCTTATATAAATGCAGTTGTCGTAAGATTTGGACATTTTTCGCATGTCGGTGCCGGGCACTTTCGCCCGATTTTCGTCTTGCGGAATCATGTACTTATAGGGCGCAAACACCTCCTTCCCGTACAGCCGGTTGAACCGAACGGCAATATCGTTGCCTATTTCCAGGTGCGGTGCCTGATCACGCCCGACAGGCACGCCGTAGGGTTTATATAAGAGAATGTCTGCGGTCTGAAGCACCGGGTATCCAAGCAAACCGTACGGCTCGCGCTCAGCGGCACCGAGGTCGGCCTGCTTCTCTTTGTAAGTCGGGACCCG
>JBBRML010000134.1:0-5531 GCA_038230855.1 Fimbriimonadales bacterium
CGCTTCGTAACCCCCATCCTGGCGGGCACAATCATCCCGCCATCCTTCCCCCTCATCGGATGAATGGGAAGGAATCCGAGACCTTCACCTCGTAATTTCAGCGTCGCGATTCCGATTCTGGCGGTTTTGGCCCGTGTTCCGAGACGTTGGACTGCTTTCCACGGGTTACGGGCAAAGCCCTGCACCCGTGCCACCCACGCGGGTAATTAGTTGGAAGCTTCTGCACTGGTGCCACCCGTCGTTCGCACAGACTTCTCGTCCACGGGTTACGGGCAAAGCCCTGCACCCGTGCCACCCGTCGTTCGCACAGATTTATCGTTCACGGGTTACGGCAAGGTCCTGCACCCGTGCCACCCACCGTTGGTACGAAATTGGAGGATTCTGCACCCGTGCCACCCGTCGTTCGCACAGACTTCTCGTCCACGGGTTACGGGCAAAGCCCTGCACCGGTGCCACCCTCGCTGATGTGTAAGTGGAAACTCTTGCACTCGTGGCAACTCAATGCCTTTGAACTCATGGTTTGTAGCTCCGCAAAGAAGAAAACAGGCCCGCCTGATGCTAGTGCTGGAAGTGGCGCGCGCCGGTGAACACCATCGCGAGACCAAGCTCATCGGCGCGCGCGATGACTTCGGCGTCTTTCTTACTTCCGCCGGGCTGAGCGATCGCGGCAATTCCGGCCGCGGCGGCCGTCTCAATCGAATCCGGGAACGGGAAAAAAGCATCGCTCGCAAGCGCGGCCCCGCGCGCCGCCTCGCCGGCTTGGTCAAGCGCAAGTCGGACTGACTGAACTCGATTCATCTGACCTGCGCCGACTCCGAGCATTCGGTTGCTCGTGCCGACGACGATCGCGTTTGACTTCACGTGGGGAATGATTGCCCACTGCAATCTCAGCGCGGCCATCTCTTCCGGCGTCGGTTCGCGCTGCGTCTTCACGGCCCACGGAAGTTGCGGATCCTCGTCCGTCTCCTGGATAATTGCGCCACCCCGAACACTTCGAACGCTTAGCGACGTCGCGGAAGGCACGATAGGCGCCTCGAGCAATCGAACATCTTGCCCCCAACCGGCTCGGTTCTTAAATATCTCCAGCGCTTCGGCGGTGAAAGCGACACCAATGACGACTTCGAGAAAATTGCCTTTTTCGGTCATCGTTAAAGCGGTCGGCTCGTCGATAATCCCGTTGAATGCAGCGATACCGCCGAAAGCGGAGATCACGTCGCTCGCTCGCGCGAGTCGGTATGCCTCTGAGAAGTCCGCACCAAATGCGGCACCACACGGATTTGCGTGCTTAATGATCGCGCAGGCATTGGCAGGCAGGTCGCTGACGAGTTCCCACGCGCCGTTCGCGTCGTTCAGGTTGCAGTAGCTTAGGGCCTTGCCCCAGAGTTGCTTCGCCCGAGCGATGCCGGTCTGGGTAAGCGGGTCGACGAACAGCGCGCCCGCTTGATGCGGATTTTCTCCATATCGAAACTCCTGCTGGCGTCGGTATCCCAGGGTGAGTGTTTCCGCGCCGTAAGGAGTTACACCGCTTCGCTCGGTGAGATAGCGGGAGACCATGCTGTCGTAAAAAGCAGTGTGGCGAAAAGCCTTGGCGCAGAGTTTCAGGCGCTGCTCAGCAATTGTTCCTTCCTGCAGGTTGGCTAACACCATCGGGTAGTCCGCAGGCTCCACGACGACGGTCACGTTGGCCCAGTTCTTTGCCGCGGCCCGAATCATCGCGGGGCCGCCGATGTCGATCGACTCAATCGCTTCCTCTAGGGTGTGCGGTGCCGTCACCGTCGCTTCGAACGCATACAGGTTTACGCAGACAAGCTCGATCGGCTCGATACCCGCAGCCGCCATCGCGGTCCGATGTGATTCAAGCCGGACGTCGCCGAGGAGTCCGCCGTGAAGGATGGGATGTAGCGTTTTCACCCGCCCGTCGAGCATCTCCGGAAAGCCGGTCAAGTCTGCGACGTCGCGGACAGCGAGACCACCGTCGCGGAGCGCTTTTGCCGTTCCGCCCGTGCTGATCAACTCGAAACCGAGGCAGGCAAGTTCATGTCCGAACTCGACGATTCCAGTTTTGTCCGTTACAGACAGAAGAGCTCGACGCAACTTAACGCCCTCCCGTAGTGGGGGGCGGGATCGTGCCGGTCGCGGTTCCGGTGGTCGAACCCGTGGTCGTTGGCGGCTCGCCAGGGTCGGGTCCAGTGGGTGGCTTAGTCACGGGAACCACGATTCTGCGAGTCGTCTCCCGTCCCTTCGAATCGACGGCTCGCAACACGATTTCGGTCTTTGTTTTGATGTCCACGTCGACGCTACTGTTCGGTTCTACGGTCAGCGTCGGGCGTCCATCGATCTTGAGCTCGATGCGCGCCGCGTTCGTAACTTGCCATGTGATCAAGACCTTAGGATTGTCGAACGGAACTTCCTTGGGTGAGACATCGAAGCCGAGGATGGTCGCATCGCTAGTGTCGACGACGACGATTTTGATGCTCTTCGACACGCTAACACCGGTCGCGTTGTACGCCACGATTGTGTACATGATCTCTCCGGATTGCGATGGCGTGACCTCTTTTGTGTCCGTTTCAAGATTTAGGTCCTGCTGGACAGGACCAAGCACGGCCCGCTTGACGTTGCCGTTGAACTTATACTTGATGAGGAACGACTGACCGAGCTTGATTTTGGTCGGGTTGGCGGTGAACTCTGTGATGTCGGGCGTTGGGCCCTTGTCGGGCTCACGAACCGAGAGCGACAGGTCATCCTTAGTGCCTCGTCCATCCTTCGTCGCTACGCCGTGAATGGTGTACTCTCCCGCTTCTTTTGGTACGAACGGCCGCGTATCGGCAAGGTCCTTACCTTCGTAGATGAACTCGCGCTGGCCATTGTGAACGGCGTAAATCGTCACTTTTGTCGCATTCGCGGCGGCCCACTTTACTTCGACCGTTTTGCCGAGCAGTAGCTGCCGAATGTCCATCGTTATGTCAAGCTTCGGCGGCTTTGGCATGGCGTAGAGCCACAGACCATACAGGACACCGATCAGGATGAACGAAATCAGCGTGCCGAGACTGAAGAATGGTCGCTGCTCAAGCTGCGCCTGCGCCGAGGCAACGACACTCGGCGTGTCAACGCTTCGACCGGTAAGCGTGAATCCGATTAGTCGCGAACCCATGAAGACGCTTTTATGCGCCGGGTTGGCGTCGAAACCTACTTCGCGAGTTTGTCCTGGTCCGACCGCAGTTTGTTCGTTCTCAAAGTCGAAGGTACAAGCGTCTTCGGGATCGTTTGCGATGAATTGTAGCGAGTGCTCAGTGTTGCCGAGGTTAATGACTCGCGCTGTGAAGTAATTTTGCTTTCGCAGTGGGGAGACGAATCCCTTTTTCGGCAAGATCTCAATTGAGATGTGGTGGAACGGCTTGACCCGCAGGATCGCCTGTACCACTTTGGCTTCGCCGGAGTTGAGCGAGCGGACCTTGATCACCAGCGGATAGTCGCCGGCCGCGCTCTCGCTCGACCGTGGTGGCTTTAGGAAGAAGCGCTCTTCATGAGTTTCGTTCGGCTCGACATTGAAGACGGGAACGGGAATCGCCTTCCAATCCGGGTCAATCCCTTCTACTTCGAGCTCGAAACGGTCCTGGGCTATTGCGCGACTGACGACGGTGATGACTACCGGAATCGTCGCGCCAGGATCAACCAGAACAACGTCACTGGCTGTCTGGATCGAGAAACTCATCAGAGCCAGTTTAGCAGACCGGAGTACGTTGTACCTCTGGCGCGCGGTGACACGCCGCCAAATGGCCGGAGCCTAAATCGACGAAGGGCTGCGGAAAGTCGCAGGCCTCGACGTGGAGGTTGCACCGCGGAGCAAACGGGCATCCCACGGGCATACTCGCAAAATCTGGCGGCTGGCCCTGGATCGACACGAGGCGCTTGACTCCGACCGACGGCATCGCGCTCAGTAGCGCTTTCGTATATGGCATTGCCGTCTCGCGCAGAACCTGTACCGCAGTTCCCTGCTCAACGATTTGGCCGCCGTAAAAAACGGCGATCCGATGGGACACGGATCCGATCGCCCCGATATCGTGGGAGATCAGCATGACCGCCGTGCCTTCCGTATCTTGCAATTCGCGCAAGAGCCGAAGTATCTGCGCTTGGAGCGTGACATCCAGGGCGGTCGTGGGCTCGTCGGCGACGAGCACCTTGGGCTTGCAAGCAAAGGCCATGGCGATGACGACGCGCTGTCGCTGGCCGCCACTCATTTGGTGCGGATACTTTCGCGCCGAGTGCTCAGGGGCGGGGACCCCAACGCGCTCGAGCATTTCGATGCTCTTTTTCCAGGCGGTGGCCCGATTGATGGGTTGGTGGAGCCGGTAAGCCTCCGCGATCTGGTCGCCGATTCGCATCATCGGGTTGAGACTCGTGAACGGGTCCTGCATAACGAGGCCGATCTGGTCGCCGCGAATCTCTTGGTAATTCCGTTCGGAGAGGCCGACGAGTTCGCGTCCATCGAGGCGAATGCTGCCCGCCGTGACTTTTCCAGGGGCTTGGAGCATGCCCATGATCGCGAAGCCGGTCATCGACTTCCCGCAGCCCGATTCTCCAACGACGCCGAGGGTTTTTCCCGCCTCGAGGTCGAACGAGACGCCGCGCAGGATCTTGGTGGCACCAAAGCACACCTCCAGGTCGCGGACTTCGAGCAACGCCATCCCGCAAAGCGTACCGCGTGCTATTCGTTTGGTCACGGGACATGGGGATCTTCTCCTTCGCTAGGGGGATGAGGACGCGGCCAAAGGCGGTTCGACAAGTGCCCTTTGGATGAGGTGGCCGTTAATCACGGTCGTTTCGCGCGCGAACCGCTCGCGTGCCATCCGAGCTAGAAGCGACGGGTGACAGCACCCCTCGGCTACACCCGGGAAAGGCACCGGCGTCATAAATGCTACGCACGGACGCAATGTGCGTCCTCGACGAGGTGAGAATCGGGATGTTCGGAATGTCCGATATAGAACCGGCCAGATTTCTCGCTTTGGAGGATGTATACGAAGTACATCGCCAGAAATTTGGTGGGCCCAGCTAGATTCGAACTAGCGACCTTCCCGTGTCAAGCGGGACGCTCTAACCAGTGCGGTCGAGCAGTAGGCGTATCCGTTCTGAACTCTTCCACGCCTTAATTTCTCTTTCACGACGACCGGCGTCTGATCGAGTGTCGAACGGTTCGCAGTGAACTAACAACCACGGGCCCTTTGAGCAGGTGGAAACGACTTTGCCTCGATTGTGTTCAGCTAATCGAGACTCTGGGTCTTCGGCATGTCCGATGTAAAAACGGCCCGATTTCTCGCTTTGAAGGATGTATACGAAGTACATCGCCAGAAATTTGGTGGGCCCAGCTAGATTCGAACTAGCGACCTCACCCTTATCAGGGGTGCGCTCTAACCAACTGAGCTATGAGCCCGGACCGAGCAAGAATTATACCGCGACCTTCCCGCCTCAGCGGGACGCTCTAACCAACTGAGCTATGAGCCCGGACCGAGCAAGAATTATACCGCGACCTTCCC
>JBBRML010000135.1:0-5500 GCA_038230855.1 Fimbriimonadales bacterium
AGGTGCGAAGAACGGTAAGTAAGAGGAGACAGAGTCGAACGGGGCCCCACTCGCCTAGCGGCTGGTTGGGGCTTTTTATTTGCGAATGAGTTCCCAGCCTATACCGAAACAACGCTCGCATTCCGCGTCTGCTCTGTGGCAGGACGGACACTCACGCCAGTCGTTCTCGCCTATCGCGCTTTGATTCAGACCCTGACAACGTTGCCCATAAATGGTTCGCCCGCATGGTCCGTTCGCCAGTCCGATATTAAAGCCTGGTGTCCCGCACATCGTACAAGATGTACATGGCCGTGGTCGTCTGGATTCCATCGCGCGATTCTAGCAAGCACAGAACGATGAAGAAATCAGAACTTCTACGTGCACTTCAAACTGAGATCGAGCTTCACAACCTCTGGACGTTCATCAACGAAACGGACAAGGTCGTCGAGGTCGGGCGCTCGCACTGCAAGAAGCGCTTCGGTACCACCGCCCAGTTCGGTGCGGCACTTGACTGAGGATGTGCTGCCGCCGCTCATCAATGGGCTTTCTGGGCAAAAAACGCTGAATGACTGGCGATGGATAAGACCAATGTACAGCCACTCGTCCGGTTACGGCGTTTACCATGACTCACTGTGAACTCGCATTGCAGACTGCCTGCGCCCCAACCGGAGCAGCAAAGTATCCCGGTCGCAAGCGTACTACTACGTCGTCTCGTGACAAAGTGACCCTAATCTCGTGAAATCCCGTCAACACACCCTGAAAATTTGGTTTGTACGTAACGACGTATTGGGTGTGAAGTTCGCCGCCAATTTTGTCCAGCGCCACGGCTAACGACTTGTCGCGCAAAGTCCGAAAGTGCATTCCTCCGGTAGCCTCCACAGCATGTCCTAGCTTGATGTTTCTGATTTCATTCGAGCCGCGCTCTATCAACCACAATAGCGGCGTACCGACGTCCAGCCTTGGCCGACCGATTGGAGTCGCGGGCGGGTCAGTTGTTGACGCTGGAGGCAAGGGCTTCGGCAGAGGTAGTGGAGGCAGTTTTCCACCACCTTGTGCTGTACTACCATATCGAAGGTCAGCCAGAGCGCTGCTGGGGCCGACCGAGTAAATGGCCACGTTACTCTGCACGGCGTCACGAAGAACGTCTTTGAGTTTCGCCTGACTGGTTGCGTCTTGCGATTCGCCGACCACTAACAGGACGCGACGCCGATTCGATGGCTGGCCCAGCAGCATCTGCACGGCGGCTTGCATCGCGTCGTACAACCTCATCTCCGAAGACCCGAACTCGACTCCCTTAATCGAAGTTTGAAGCAAGTCATGGTCGCTAGTAAAACTCTGGCGTATCTGTACATCGTCACTATAGGTAATAACCGCGCCTTCGCCATCGCCGGCCAAAACCGTCTTGGTGAAAATGCTCCCCAGCGCCCGAATACTTTGAGCCATCATCTGGTTGTGAGAACTGGCCTCAACAACCAGAACGACCGCCAACGGGTCGCCGCCAACGTCCCAATGAATGATTTCTTGTACAACGCCATTGTCGAACAGACGAAAGTCTCTCTGAGTCAAGTTCAACACCGGTTCGCCGCGACGGTCTGTGACCGTGATTGGCACGATGACCTCTTCGGCGTGTACGCGAATTCTGCTTTGCGCTTCCGACGTCGTGCAAGGTGCAGACATTTTGGCATCGGGAGCCTGCGCGTTGGGAGAAGCTTGCTGCTGGGCTTGAGCGCTGCTGTGGAACTGCACGAGCAGAATCGTCCAGAAGCCAACTATCCAAACGACCCACGTATTCGTCCTCTTTCGCATCTGACGAGTCGATTGTGCCACACGATGTTGGATGCTGTAACCGTGTCGCTAAGTCCTGATAAGTCGGGTGGTCTCAATAGGTCGACGCAACAATCAGCTCGGACCCGCATTGCACTGAAAACAAAAGCTAAAAGCGCTGGTTAGGTTAGATCGGCGGGAACGTTACCCTGGCTAGGTCTTGGCCGCGTCAGCCAAACAGATCGGTTGCTTCAGGGGAAGTATCGTCGGACCAACTGATTTAGAAGGTGTTGCATCGACCGTCTGAACCGGCACGGGTAACCGGACAAGTGGTTTTCGGTGGTTTTCGGTGGTTTTCGGTCAAGTTTCCGGTAACGGCGTTTACCAGGACCTAGTCGAGAATGGGGGCCAATAATGCCCCGCAGCAGAAACTTTCTTTACTTGTCCGGTGTCAAAAGAACGTCGGTACTCGTCCGCCTGGGCACGCGAAGGAAGCTTATGCTCGAAGCTCAAGGCCTCTCCAAGTCCTACGGCTCAGTTCCAGCGGTGCTGGACGTAACGTTTCGTCTCGAACCCGGTCAAGTTCTCGGCTACCTCGGCCCGAACGGCTCCGGCAAAAGCACCACAGTAAAAATGCTGACCGGCTTGCTGCAACCCACCCGCGGACAGGTCACGCAAAACGGCGAAGACATCCAAAAGAATCTAGTCGAGTATCGAAAACGCCTCGGCTACGTCCCCGAGGAAGCCAACCTGTATCCCTATTTAACCGGCGAAGAATATCTCGAAATGATCGGCACGCTGCGCGCTATGCCTGGAGCCCGCAGAAAAACACGCATTGACGCGCTCTTGCAACTCTTCGCCCTAGCGCCTCATCGTCACGTCACCGTCGGCTCGTATTCCAAAGGTATGCGTCAACGCATCTTGCTGATCGGCGCTCTCATGGACAATCCCGATGTGCTCATTCTCGACGAACCCATGTCCGGCCTTGATGTGACTTCCTCACTCGTCCTCAAAAGCCTAATCCAATCATTGAGCGCGCGCGGTAAAGCGATCTTCTTCTGTTCGCACGTTCTTGAGGTCGTAGAGAAAATCTGCTCCAAACTAATCATTCTCAGGAAAGGGCAGGTCATCGCCTACGGCCCTACAAGGGAGGTCCTTCAAAACGTTGGCCAATCCACTCTTGAAGCCACGTTTTTACAACTCGTCGAGAACCGCGACGTCGCGCAAATCGCGAATGAAATCATCGATGTAGTGGTTTCTTGATGCGCGCCTGGAAATCATTCTTGCGATTCGGGCGAGATCGTTGGGAGCGATTCTACCGCACGCCCTTCGGATGCCTAATGCATCTTTTCGTCGGCCGTATGTTTCACGGTGGCGATGAACCTGGTGCCGAAGCCCTAGGCCTCGGCATCGGCGCAGTTCTCTCGCTCCTGGCGATGCCTGGTCTGCTCGTCTCTCTCCTGATGTTCGAGAAATACGGCTCGCTCATCCGCTTCTTGCGCGGTGACGGCGTCTTCGATCCCTTTACTGCAACCATCCCCGATGAATATTTCTTCATCGTCCTCTCGATGACCGTAACCGGCGCCGCCGCCCTCTGGCGCTGGGATTCCATCTTTCTCGACCGCCGCGATCACACCGACCTCATCCCGCTGCCGGTCTCCCTCGGCACAGTTTTCTCCGCGAATTTCTCCGCCATCCTCATTCTTGCGCTTCTCTTCACCTTCGTCGTGAACGCCGCCTCGATCGTGCTCGTGCCCGTCGCAATCGTCGGCAGTCAAGGCTCATTCGCGATGTTTTTTCGCTTTGCCGCGGGACATGCCGTCGCCGTCCTCGCAGCAAGCGCGTTCAGCTTCTTCGCCGTCTTCGCAATTGCCGGTCTCTTGATGTTTATCCTGCCTGGCTCCTTGTTTCGTCGCGTTTCGCTCTTCGTGCGTTTCGCAATCGCGGTCGCCCTGTTATGCTTGCTCGCTAGTGTGTTTACAGTACCCTCGCTGCTGCTGCAAACCTCAGTCTCAATCGGTCACTGGCTCGCAATACTCCCGCCGGTTTCGTTCCTGGGTGTGGCGCGAACCGTGTGGGGCAAAGGCAATGACCCCGTTGTTGCTACCATGACCCACGCCGCTACCTTGGCGTTCGAACTCGCCATCCTCGTGGCAGTCATCACCTACGCGCTCAGCTTTCGCCGATCGTTTCTCCGCATTCCAGAAACCGCCGATGCGGGCCCTCTCCCTCGAATGCGGCTCGCGTTTTCTCCGCTGGCTCTCCTTCACAATGCGATCCTGCGTCAGCCCTCGCTTCGCGCCAGCTACCATTTCATCGTCCGCACGTTGCTTCGAAGCGACGCGCACCTGCAAGTTGTTTCCGTATTTGCCGCATTAGGCTTGGTCGCTGCCACCGAATCTCTGATGTCGATCCGAACGGACCAGTTCTTTACGATCCACCACTACCCGTCGGCCGACTTTCTTGCGATCCCGTTCATTCTCAGCTACTGCCTAATAGTGGGCGTCCGCGTCGCCTTTGAAATTCCCTCCGACCTCCGCGCCAATTGGATCTTCCAACTGTGGTTGAGCCCGAACGATGAACAAGCCAGGCCAATCGCCCGCCGAGTCCTCCTCGCCGCAATTCTGCCTTGCCTCGTACCGGCCTCCTTCGCAGCCACTCTATTTTTCTTCGGCTGGACCAGCGCCATGCTGCACATCGCTATCCTGACCGTTTCCGACCTGCTACTCGTCGAAATCCTGCTCGTAAAATTCCGCAAAATCCCGTTCACCTGTTCCTATCCCCCGTTCGAAAGCCATTCCGGCGTGATCCTCATCGCCTACCTATTCGGCTTCTTCGTCTTTACGAGCTACCTCCCCGAACTGGAACGCTGGTCGCTGGCCGATCCCGTCCGCGCCGTGTACTTTGTTCCTGTTTTCGCGATCGCTTTTACTACCGTCTACTCCTACCGAAAACAAATGCTAGCCATGGACAAGCAACTCATCTTTGAGGAGCGATCCCCCTCCGCGTTTTAGCATCATGGTTGCTGATTTCTCTGTGCTGCGGAGAATTGCAGACGTGGCGTTCGTACGACTGACATTGCGGTCGTGCCGAGTCCTGGTTAGTCGCATTACCGGACATGGGCTTTTCGAGCAGTTTTCCACTTTTCCGATAACGGCGTTAGTCGGGACTTTAGAGCCCGCGTGCCGCTGAGCTAGAAGTATCGTGTCGGAGATGTCGATCGAGGGGTCGACACGCGTTGCCGCCATCTCGGCTTTACGGTTGCCTTTAGGCAAAGAGTCAGCTCAAAGTTTATCTCTTCGGCGTTGAGTAGATTAATTCAGTGCCTGCTCGCCAGTTGCCCACGTCCGGACGCGTTGAAACGCTTCGGCACTGCGCCAGACACTATGCGCGGGTTCGCCGGTGATTCGCGAAAACGCTTCCTGAGAGGCGATCTTGTCATCCGCGACGTAGGCCATAAACGCCATGCGATTATTCTTCAAATCTGAATACCCATAGAGTTTGCCCAGAACTGCATAGCCCTCTTTCACGCGCGGCCACGAGACATTGGGCATGGGGGGTCGTTCTGAAATGCATTGGCAGAACAGCTGGCTAGAAATTTCGAAATACAGAAATTGTCCTTGTTGACCTTCGACGCGCTTGGACACCTCTTCAGCGAAGGCCTCGGTGTCCCCCGGCTGACCGAGCCACTTGGGCAGCAGGTAGTTGGCATACTCGCGATAGTAGTGATAGTAGGTCGGTTCGAACGCGGCTGCCA
>JBBRML010000136.1:0-5484 GCA_038230855.1 Fimbriimonadales bacterium
CTCAACCGTTCGACATCTTCTATGCTTTCTCAAACAGTAAACTTCTGGAGCGTGATTCTGTTAGCGGTCGGTGTCTCGGTATTATCGGCTGGTTGTGCTATGCGAAGGGCTTCCTCTCCCCAATCGCTGTCGACGTCAAATACAGAGCGCGCATCAACACCGGCGACGGCAAATATCTCCACCGCGCGCTCTGGAAAGGTGCTCATCCGTTTTAAGGAATTCGAATTTGGAAAAGACTGGTCCGCTGACTTTGAAATCACCAACGACACGAATGATCCCATTTCTTATACTGGTGACACCAAATACAGGTTCGCTTACTGCACCTTGGCCGCGAAGCGCGAATCTGAACACATCGCTTTCGCGCTCCGGGATTTTTGTACCCTAGGAAACTTTGTTTCGCTGCAAACCGTCGACCCCGGACAATCGTTTGTGCTTGCCGCCCAGAAAAATGAAGTCCGCGACTTGCTCTACAAAAACGATTTGTCTTCTACTGTGGCGGTGCAAATTGGCTTCGAGGTCTTTGTTGGCAACGACAGACATCGCGACATGGTCTGGAGCAAACCGATAACGTTTCCGAATCAAGACCCGCGTTGATGCCGACGATGTCGAACAATTCGTTGGACGCGAGCGGCGGGAGCGTGTTTCGTAACTTGATTCGTCCGGCGATGCTTGAATGAATTCACGCCGCCGCGTCAACTCAACCGTTGGGTCGCATCGCTTTTTATATCAGGGACAATGCTTGAACGATCGGAATGTTGTGTGGTGCAGTTGCCCCTTGAATGTTTGGTGCGGCGTTACGGGACCTTGCGTGGTTTCTGAAAGCTGGCTAACAATTTGTCGACCCACGCGGGGCAACCCAACACATCGTTGGACGCGAGCGGAACCAGCGGGCTTGTCATCGACATCTTGTCCGTAACGCAGTTGTCTCCCGCCGCGTCAACTCAACCGTTCGGTCGCTTATTCTTTGGATGATCGATCTGATGATCGTTTACCGCTCAATCCAAGCCGATGACTACGAGGCCGTGCAAACGTTCCTGGTCGATAATGGCTGGGGTGCGCGCGTGAGCGATGTTGAGCGGTTTCGCGCAATGCTCAATCGTGCGGACCGCACTGTCGTCGCGCGCGATGGCGACCGCGTAGTCGGGTTCGCACGGGCGCTATGCGATGGCGCCAGTAACGGCTACATATCAATGGTCGCGGTGGCCGGGGACGTTCGGCGGCAAGGTATCGGGCGGCAACTCGTCGAACACCTGATGGAGGGAGATATCGACGATATTACCTGGGTGCTTCGGGCCGGGCGTGAGAGCCGCGGTTTCTGGGAACGCCTCGGCTTCATGACCTCCGACATCGCGATGGAACGGGTACGCCGAGGCTAGCTCGGTGCTATCGTGGGCGCGACCGAACAATTCGTTGGACGCGAGCGGAACCAGCGGGCTTGTCATCGACATCTTGGCCGTAACACAGTTGTCTCCCGCCGCTTCAACTCAACCGTTGGGTTGCTCTCTCATGGGTCAGCATGAAATTTAACGCAACAATAAAGATCGCCCTTCTTGCTTTCATGATTTGCTTCTCGACGGTTCTGCATATCCGCGCTCAGAACAATGGGCCAACTGAACCCATTCTTGCCAATGGTGGCAACAACGAAGACTCGAAGGCCGTTCTTGATTTAGTTGCGCAAAAGGCAGGCGCTGAAAAACTAATAATCCTGGTAGTTCATCTTGGTGATCGAGAGGTGTCGCGTAAACTGAATCGGGGTCGCCTCGAAATCGCGGGCACATGTTTGCAAAATACCCGTGGAATTCCAAAGGCCCATCTCATTCGAGCAGAAGGCGACCGCACACGCGGGCGTGGGCGCCTTGAGATATATCTCGACGGGAAATTTGCTCGTCGTGTTTACATTTCCGCGCAACCAGAATTTTGCGCCCGAAGGATAAACTTGTTCCTGGGCTGCAACCCAACACATCGTTGGACGCGAGCGGAACCAGCGGGCTTGTCATCGGCAACTTGTCCGGCACGCAGTTGTCGCCCGCCGCGTCGACTCACACGTTGGGCTGCTTCGCTAACGCAAGTGGGTGTCTAAACGTCTTAGAAGTTATGATGAAACGAATCTCGATATTCTTACTGGCTATCAGCTTGGTACTTCTCCTAAATGTAATCAATCCAAGTTTTGTTCTCGCGCAAAAGCTCTCAGCCGTTCCCGTCGACCTTGAAATCCCGGTTGCTCCAACTCCTGTTAAAGCTAATGGCAAAGTCCACTTATTCTACGAATTACATATCACTAATTTTCGCGCCAAACATCTTGAGCTAACTCGCGTCGAAGTTCTTGGCGACGCGGCGAACGCTTTGCCGTTTGCGAGTTACAAAGATGAGGAACTCACCAGCCGAATTGCGCGACCCGGTGGGCCGCCAGACTTGTCCGACAAGCGAATTATCGGCGGCGGAATGCGGGCAGTAGTGTTTCTTCAAATCACCATAGATGAGGAAGTCAACGTCCCCTTCGCTTTGCGCCATCGCCTTTTCTTCAAGCCGGACGAGCCGAGTGCGAATGGTGAGGAAAGAGTTGTTGACGGCGCGCGTGTGGTCGTACATCGAAGCGCACCGCTTGTCATCAGTCCGCCGCTACGCGGCGAAGGGTGGGTGGCGTTGAGTGCCTTGTCCAACAGCAACAGTCATCGACGCACGTTAGTAGTGGTCAACGGGAAAGCGCGAATCGCACAACGCTTCGCCACCGACTGGACGAGAATCGGAGCCGACGGACAAGCCTTTCGTGGTGACCCGTCAAAGAACGCCAACTGGTCTGCTTATGGAGCGGAAGTCCTCTCCGTCGCTAATGCAGTGGTCGCTGATGTCCATGACGGCATACCGGAGAATGATCCGACCTCAGATAAGAAAGCTGTACCTATTACGCTCGAAACCGTCGGCGGGAATTATATTATTCTCGATTTGGGTAATGGTTACTTTGCTTTCTACGCGCACCTGCAACCAAAGAGTTTTCGCGTCAAAATTGGCGACAAAGTCCATCGCGGTCAGGGCCTGGCCTTGCTTGGTAACTCAGGGCAAGCCGATGCGCCGCATTTGCACTTTCATATTACAGACGGCAACTCCCCGCTTGGAGCAGAAGGAATGCCTTATGTCTTCGAGTCGTTTGACCTGTTAGGTATCTTGCCCTCAAAGAAGTTGCTGGTGATTGGTGAAGGCTGGAAGCCCAAGCCTGGCATGGCAGAAAAACGCCGAATGGAAATGCCGACAGAAGATGCTGTTGTCGGTTTTCCCTAAACGCGCAGCCCAACACGTCGTTGGACCGGAGCGCGGGTCGCGTGTTCTTTAACTTGTGCGGCGCGGCGAAAGTTGAATGGAATCGCCGCGCCCGGTCAACTCAACCGTTAGAGCGCACGTTCGATCGTCCCGGGCCCGCAAGCGTCAGGCAAGTCTATGCAGTACACAGCATGAAGGTTGCAGCTTATCAAGCGCCATTGACTGGCCTCGGAGATGTCCGCAGCGCGGTATCGCTGATCCGTCACCAGGTTGAACGCTGCGAGGCGCTAGGTGTGCAAATCCTGTGCTGCCCAGAGGCTGTGCTCGGTGGCCTTGCGGACTACGCGGACGAGCCACGCGCGATTGCCGTGGACGTGAAGAGTGGTCAGCTCGCGGAACTCTTGAAGCCTCTGTCAAGCGGGGCCGTCGCAACCATCGTCGGCTTCACGGAGATCGACGAAGGATCTGAGCGGCTATACAACTCCGCGGCGGTGTGGCAGGACGGGTCGATCATCGGTGTCTATCGTAAGGTATATCCTGCCATCAACCGGTCTGTGTATGATCACGGTGAAGAGTTGCCTGTGTTTACCGTTGCAGGGCTTACGTTCGGCATCGTGATCTGCAATGACTCCAACTATCTCGAGCCGGCGCGAGTAATGGCCCACGAGGGCGCAGCGGCGATGTTCATCCCCACAAACAACGGCCTCCCTCCCTCGAAGGGCGGAACTGCGTTGGTTCGGTTGGCCCGAGCGATCGACATTACCCGGGCCGTTGAGAACAGCGTAACCATCGTTCGCGCCGATGTTGTCGGATGCATGGGGAAGTTGGAGTGTCACGGGTCGTCAGGAATCGTCGACCCGGACGGCAACGTTTTGCAGGATGCCGCACCAATGAACGAGGCTCTGGTAATTGCAGAAATCGACATCGCACCGCGAGCCAAACGTCGTGGGTGGGATTCACATAGGAATCCTAAAGTGGTTAGCCAATACGTCCGGACCATTCACAGCACTGAATCACGCCAACTGGACGCCAAGGCACTTGCCGAGACATAACGCAGTGGCGCCCTTGAACGCGCGCTCTAACAATTGGATGCAGGATCGTTGGGTCGCAGGTCTTGGGTTTTGACAACACGGCTCGATTGATTGACGGCAACGCTCTGCGTGGCGCGATTTGCGTGATTTCATCGTGAGGCTGAAACACAGGTCGCGTGGTGCCACTCAATCGCGCCCCAACAAATCGGGTATGAAAGACGGAGTCAAGCGTAAAGATCTCCTACCCCGCCAAAGATCTTGAGTTCGGAAGGGCTATTTACGACACGCCGGCTGGCGATTCAAGTTACGTTGCATCCGGGCTTTGAGCTTGGTCTTCAACCGGGCCTGCTGCCCAGTCAACTCATCGTAATGCTGCACCAGCGTTTTGAAGTCGCGGCGTGACTGCTCCCGCGGATAGTGCACTTCCTTGAAGCGATTCAGCCGCAGTAAATCGGCCAGCTTGAAGGCGTCGATGCGACCGCACTTGTCCGCGTCTTTGGCGATCCAGGCATTGCTCTGCGGATGCGAACAAACCACTCGGGCCACCAGCGGCCGATCACCTCAGCCGCCCAGGGCGCCAACTCGCCCGCTTCCAGATGCACCCAAATCTCTCCACGCTGATCCGAGAACGCTTTGATCAGATTCGCTTCGCTGGTGATCGACTCCCGGTTGAGCGTGCTGGTGCCGGCGTGGTTCAGCGCTACTTGATGAAAATTACTCGACCCGAGGTCGACTCCGACGTAAGATAGGCTCATGCAGAGGTGCTCCTTTTCCTTAATTTGGTAAATCAGGTATTGGAAATGCCGTCTTTAACCGGACGGTCCAGAGTCTTCTGTTAGGGGGTGGTTCCTGCTTAACCATTGGACAGGAGCCACTCCCGACTTACTCTGAAAGCCCGACTTTCATCGTACCATTGGACGCGAGCGGCGGGAGCGTGTTTCGTAAGATAATTGGTCCGGCGAGCGGAGCGTGAAATCGCGCCGCCGCGTCAACTCAGACGTTATGCGGCTCACTGGCATCTGAATGAGAGAACTAATGAGATATCAACGGTCAATCCTGCTGCCTCTGTTTCTAGTCATCTCGATCGTCTTTGCGGCCCTGCTCTTCTACTCAGCCAGCTCAGTCACTTCGCAGACGCCCAATAAGAACTTGAATGCGAACATCGGACGCCCGAGCCGAAAAGCGATCCAGCTTCCGC
>JBBRML010000137.1:0-5427 GCA_038230855.1 Fimbriimonadales bacterium
ACCACTACGACGTCACATTCGGCGTCCGCCATTCCAACCGGAATGTCGAGCCGAAGCTGGCCGTTGGATCCCGATTTTTGCCGGAAACGAAGCGTTGTCATGGCGTTCACCCTTCGTAAAGCGCAGTCGCTCACGGGCCGACGGCGTTTGGACGTGAGGCATTCTACCACAACCATGCCTACGATTTCCAACGGGACTTCGCGCGCGTGCGGTTGGTCACCGGATCCAGTCCCATCGCACCGCCCCTTGTCGCCGACAGCGAGGTCGGGCCAGTCCGTCAGTATCCGCCAAGGCCGCCACGGTGGCGGAGTCGCCCATCGCAGACAACCAAGGCGTCACCGTGCCCCTGCACGCCCGTCACCACCCACTCCGCCAACCGCCACACCACCCCGGAGGTCATTCTTTGACCACCAACGCCCCTCTTCCGAAAGCGCCGCATCCTGGGTAGAATACGGGGGAGTGCAGACGCAGTGATCGACCAAAGCGATCGGCTGGTCATCCCCGGATACGCTGGTTGAGATGGCCCTAACGATGAAAGATGTGCGGTTCCCCAACCCTGGCATTTATTTGGTAGAATTGTATTGCAACGCCCAGTGGGTTGCCGACACGACTCTCCTTCTTCAATAGCGGGGAGACATCCATGAACAAGAACACGACACCGCCGCCTAACCGGCATCATCAACCGGAAACCGTTTCGACGGCGAGCCTTCAGGGCTTTGAGGATCCTCCAGGCGGACTTCCCCTGGATTCGCCCGTCGTGCAAGCCCGGCAGCAGCAGCAACATGGCAAACCGGCGGCCCAACAGCCAGATGCGTCCGGAAGCGACATGCCCAAAGAAAGCTAACATGATCCTGGATAGAATACGGTGGAGTTTCGCAAGGGAGTTGGCTGGTTCGCCGGAGTTGCAGTATGCGTCTTTCATTGGCCGAGGCACTGGTACACGTTGATTTGCAGCCGGGGCATACCTACCGCGAGAAGGTGAACGGTCGGACCGTCGAAGTGCGGGTCCTCGACGACGCGGCGACGCCGGAACTGGCCGATCAGGTGATGTTGGAACCGTGGGTCGAGTTTCCGTTCTCGCCGATGGGAACGGTGACCGCCAACCAAGGGCCGCCGCAACTCCCGCAACCCTTTGCGTTGACTGAACAAGATTTGGCGCCCGAATGATCTACGACTTTCCACCTCCGGATGCAGCGATCGACCAGGGCGACCCGATCGATGGTTGTCCCGTGGTGCTATCGGTCGGATATAATTCGGTGAACGGTCGATTCGCGCGACAATCGCTCGCAATTCAGGGAGACGACGGCCATGCCACCGACGCCCGCCAAGCCGACGACGCCGGTCGAGCCGGCAGAGAATATCGAAACCAAGTTCCGGCGACTTGCGGCGGCCTGGCGCGCCGGCACGGCCTACCTTTCCTCCACGAGCGATCAGGTCGCGCATCCCGCGTTTGGTGAGATTGTCGCCATGGGACCGGCAGTCGTTCCGCTCCTGCTCCGGGAGTTGGAAAATCGGACGGGCCACTGGCACCGGGCCTTGCGGCGGATCACGGGCGTCGATCCGACCCCGGCGGCGGACCGTGGCAACATCGCGAGGACCGCCGACGCCTGGCTCCGCTGGGGAAACTAGGCTGCTGGAAGCAATACGATGTCTACCTCTGCAGACTTCTCGATCTTGTTCCTAAAGAGGTGCGTTTGGGTGGGCTTTTCGACCTGTCGCGAATAACGGAACATCCTTTTCGTCGGGAAAACCTCTTCTAGCACACTTGTTGTCATTTTGAGCGTAATCTCACGATGGTCAGTCCGGACATAGACAACCGCGTTCTCGTCGAGAAGAGGCCTTGCTCGGCTAAACACGTTAAATAGTAGCTCTTTGTATTTTTGCTGGTCTGCGAACTTGCCCTTGTAGCGACCGGAAATTGCGAGCGCATTCGGTGGGCCACCGAGGAGCCACAGGCGGAGCCATTGATCGTAGTGATAGTTTGTGATTCCGCAGTACGGTGGCGACGTAAGCAACAACGTCGCCGGTGGGAGCGATAGCCGATTTGCTCGCTTCCGCACGTCACGAAGCCGCACGGTTGAGTCACCAAGATAAACGAAGCTGTCGCTACCGACTGGCACCCCCTTGGTGTACCTCCATTTGATCCGCTTTTCCATGAACGCAATTGGATCAACAATGGGCGGGCGCAAATTTCGTTCCTTCCACCAGTTGACAGCGTAGTCCGGTGACATTGATTTTGTTTGGCGCATCTGGTTGGACAATGACGCTTCCCGCTTGCCGTGCAAATTCACGAGCAACAAGGCCATGAGAGTCCAGTCCACCCTGTTATGTCGCCAGTTCAAGTGTTTGCGAGCAGTTAGCAGGAATTGCTGAATGGCCGGCGAGAAGCACCATGAAAAAAAAAACCGGAAGGCGAGGATTCGATTGGCGACGGTTACCGAGTCGTCCGATGTCCCGTAGGCGCTCGATCACGTCGCCCTTGGCAGCAGCGTGAAGTTTAGCCTGTGAGTACACCCAGCCTACGGGATTCAATTCGACCCCTATTCCATTCCGCCCTTTTATAGCCGCACTGAAGATCGCTGTCCCTCGCCCGGCAAAAGGGTCGAGGATTGTGTCCCCTAACGACGTGTATTGCTTTACGACGTGATCTGCAAACTCGACCGGGAACATGGCATAGTAGGGCCCCACACCAGCCCAGCGGCTCTCTGCCGTGCTATACTTTCCTACGTAATCGCTCATGTGGTCAATCCCGTCGCATTAGTGCTTTGGCCAGTTGTTGAAGTACCTTTTGACCAAGTTCGAGCGGAATGGCGGCTTCGGCATGAGCCGACACGAGCGGCGTGACCGCGTTCGGGTAGCGGTTCGAGGCCAGCTTGTCGAGCAGAGCGCAGGCCGTTCCGAATTGGGGGTACAAGGAGATGTCATCAGTATCGAGAGTGTCCTCCTCGGCCGTGAGGAATGCAATGCTGGCGACGATCCGGCCGCCGGTGCTGCTCTTGTAGAAGAACTTGCGGCCGAAATACGTGGCCACGCCGTATCGCTTCTGCGAGTCCAACAGGATAATACGGGCTTTGATGTAATTGTCAGTCAACATCAGGTACGACCTCGGCTCGAAGCGGGGCACTCCGGGCTGTTCGGTCTGGTCTATCTCGTCGAAGTGGGTCACAAACGTGCCCGACTTCTCGATACCAAGGATCAGCAAATCTGTCCCTGTCTTCTTTCGGAATACTCCGTTGATTCTCTTGAGTTCAGCGCTCATGGCGGCGCTGAGCCATGCGGGAGGCCCGAAGACTCCGAGCGGCCCATCAAGGACAAACGCCAGCCGGCCCAGTTGATCCAAAAGCCCCTGGCGCTCGAAACAACGAAGCAGATGAATTAGCAAAATCTTTCCCCAGACCTCCGAGACCAACCCGAAGGCTTCCCCATTCGCGCCGTCATGGGAAAACCGCTCGTGAATGCGGAGAGCGTCGGTCGAGTAGATGGGGTTGAGTTTTCCACACGGGCAATTGGTGCTGCCTGGAGGGATCACAAGGTGCTGATCGCAGCCCTGATGGTCATATGGACATCCCTGACCGCGCCCCTGCGGCTTTAGGGCCAGAAGTGCCTCGTAAGTATCTAGCAACCGTGTACGATCTTCCTCGTCCACCACTCTATCGTGGAGTACGTCGAAGACAGCCTCTCGAAACGCATCGCGGGCCGATGTGTGGTTGCGGGTGACAACGTTGCTGCCGGGCAGCGCGGCATCTACCGTAGCGGCTTCCTCCGTCTTTCGGAAAAGCTGCGGATCAACCGGACGTTCTTCATCAAGCTGATCGATCAACTTCAGGTTAATTAGCACGCTGGCGACAGTGCAATATCCGACGTGAGCACCGGGATAGCCGTTTCTAACCTGCACCTCGTTGTAGCTACCGTCGATCCCTACCACGAAGGCTGGGGCTTCAGTCGAAGGCTCGGGAGCGTGCTTTGGAGTCGGGTCATTCTGGTTGGCGTTGGGAGGGGCGACTCTGGCTCGCTTTAGCAACTGCTGTACTGCGTCGGCTCCAACGAGGCGTCGGATCGACCTATAGCCGGCAAATTCACCCTTGTACGGCATCAGAATAAATCTCCCTCGACTGGCTTCACATTCACGGCCGTCATTGCGGCAGCAGCGGCTGCCGGGTCTGTCCCAGTGGGGACAGCATCGATGGTAAACCGATCTACCTGGACCGGAACGACAAACGGGTTTGAAAGTGTCTTGACTCGAATAAACCCCTTGTCCTGCGCCCTAAGGATGCTGCCTTTAAAATCGGCGAAGTCGTAGAATTTTTTGAGTTCCTTGGTCTCGTCGGTGTTGTTCAGGTGACCGATGAACCAGTTCGATGTATTCCGCAGGATATTCTTCTGAATCGAACTGACCTCCTGCGTGGCGTATACGAGGCCGAGGTGGTACTTGGCCCCTTCTTTCGCGGTCCGGACCCAGATATCGAGCAGATCGTTTTCCTTCGACGATGGCAGGACATTGTGCGCTTCTTCGACGAAGATCAGAATGTCGGGGGGAAGTTGCGCAAACCTGAACGCTTTTTGGTTTTCCTCAAAAATGCGCCGCATCACTCGGTCTGCCGACGCTTTGTTCAGCACTGGGTTCCCACTCGACTGGTCGATGATGACCAGTCTGCCTTCGACAAGGTGTGCGTAGATGTCGTCGGCATAATCTGTGCCGGTGTCAGGCGTGTGCTGCTCGGCTACACGGCCTATCAGTTTGGGGCCATTGAAATAGCCATACATCCCCATCAACTTCGTCAAGGCGGCGTCAGCCCAGTTGTCGTCATGGGTCTTAACGTACTCACGGTTGAAGGTCTGGTATCCCGATTTGTCATCCTCAATGAACTCGTTCAGTACGCTGAACACTCGCGCGACTTCGCTCCACGTAACCGAGTTCTTTTTGATATTCGTGGCAGCGTTGGCGTAGTCCGTAGGATTTTTGCCCTGACCGCTCTCCAACGCTTTGAGCAACTCCGCACCAAATAGCCCTTTGGTTTCTGGTTTGATTGACGGAGGCGGCTTGATTCCAGCTTCCTGTAGGAGCGAGCGATAGCAAAGGACCCGCCGTTTGTACCGACAGACCTCCCCCCGATCATTCGGGTCGGGTGGCGCGAAGCTCACGTCCAAGAAATTCCCGATGTACTTGGTACTCTTCATGTCGGCAAGGGCATTGTCGATGATCTCCTTGCCGATCTGGAGATTCTCGTCAACGTGAAAATTGAGCAGCATCAATTTGCGGTCAGGATCGTTCGGGTGCCTTGTGATTCCGTACGTAACCACATCGTCCTTGAGTTTCGCTCTTTGGGCAGTGGGTCCGCACATCCCGACGTTCTTGATGGCGACGGGGTTATCGTTACCACCTTTGTCCTGAGTGTTCTCGTTAGCGTATTCTCCATTCGGATCAAA
>JBBRML010000138.1:0-5292 GCA_038230855.1 Fimbriimonadales bacterium
AGCGGCATCGCCGCAAATGAGCTGCAAGTCGGTCAGACCGGTAAGATTGTCGCGCCTGACCTGTACATCGCGGCAGGAATCTCAGGCTCCACGCAACACATGGCAGGAATCAAGGACAGCAAAGTGATAGTGGCGATCAACAAAGATCCCGACGCTCCAATCTTTGCCGCAGCCGACTATGGCCTCGTTGCAGATCTCTTTGTGGCGATACCAGAAATTGAGGCACTGCTTTAGGCGGAGTCTAGAAGACGGGCTCTGACTTGAACTGCTCGAGGAACCGCAAATCGTTTTCGAGAAAGTGTCGGAGGTCGTCTACGCCATACGCCATCATCGGGATTCGTTCAACTCCCAGCCCAAAGGCAAACCCACTGTACTTTTCCGTGTCGATCCCATGCTTTTCAAGGATATTCGGATGGATGAGGCCGGCCCCGCCCAACTCAACCCAGCGGCCATCAAACAGCTTGGGTGAAGAAATCGCGTAATCGACCCCAGGCTCTACGAAAGGAAAGAAGTCAGGTCTGAAGCGCACCGTCACTTCGTTGCCGAACATCGCCCGTGCAAACAAGCCGAGCGTGCCCTTGAGGTGGGCCATGCTAACATGCTCGTCGATCATGAAGCAATCGACCTGGTGAAAGGTGTGTCCGTGTGTCCTGTCCACCGCTTCGTTGCGAAAGGTGCGCCCGACGGTGAAGAATCGCAACGGCGGCTTCACTGATTCGAAGATTCGACCCTGCAATGCGGTGCACTGTGTGCGGAGCACGTGCTCATCGTCGATGTAGAACGTGTCCTGATCATCCATTGCTGGGTGATCTGCTGGATAGTTCAGTTCCTCGAAGTTGTAGCGGAAGAGCTCAAGTTCTGGGGACTCTCGGTATTCGAATCCAAGTCCACCAAGCACCCGTTTGATCTTGTTCGTGGTCTGTTGCAGCACGTGCTCATATCCGATCCGTAACGGACGACCAGGCATCGTGACATCGATGCGTTCCGCTTCGAAGCGTGCTTGAAGTTCGCCGGACTTTAGGTTAAGTGTCCGGTCGGAGATCGCGGCGTCAATTGTCGCCTTCGCTTCGTTCACCCGCTGCCCGAACGGTTTCCTGTGCTCCGGTGCGAGGGCGCCAATGCCGCGCATCTCGCGACTGATCAGGCCGTTGCTGCCTAAATATTTCAGGTGAATCTCTTTCAACTCCGCAGTTGAAGTAGCGGCGGCAACCGCGGCCGTAGCCTCATGCTCAAGTTGCGAGATGGATTCCATTGGGGTCTTAGGTATGACCGATCCGGACGTGGAAAAGCAAGCTGCGGATCGTCGGTACACTCGGAACGTGGTTGTCGAGCGAGTTACCCTGTTTGGTCATTTGTTGGATGAGCACACTCTTACTCGTGTCTTGGACGGTTTAAGTGCCTGTAATGTCGAGTACGAAATCCGGCGCATACACTTGGGCCGGTTCTCAAACGATGGCTCAATGATCGAGCTATTGTTGCGCGCAGCAAATTTGGAGTCATTGCACGAAGCGCTCGCCGTTTGTTCGGAGTACGGCGCGCAATTTTCCACAATTGAAGCCACGTTGGTGGCCGCTGACATGCAGGGAGTCCTACCCGAGGGCTTTTACTCGACGACCAATTTCGTGACGCATGTGATGCATCAGGGGCAGTGGATCGAGGTCGAAAACCTGGAAATGGACTGCGGAATTCGGGTTTGGAAAGATGGTATTGCTTGGCGGGCGGCCACTTGCGCAATGCATCGGGTGCGAATCGGCGACATGCTCGTCGTTGGGTTCGACGGGATCCGCATTGTGCCTAGCGAAACCAGTGAAAGCGACGGTGACGAGTTCAAGTTCATGTCAAACGAGGTCAGCACGGAGCGGCCCAAGAAGCGCCTCATCAGCTTGTGTGCGCATGCTATGAAGCGCGCGCGTTCTGAAAATCGAAAGACTCTACTTGTTGGTGGACCCGCCATCATTCATAGCGGATCGGGCAATCTACTCGCGGAGCTAATTGAACGAGGGTGGGTAAATATCCTCTTTGCGGGAAATGCACTCGCGGCTCATGACATTGAATCGAACATGCTCGGGACCTCGCTCGGAGTTGATCTCACGACGGGCGCAGGAGTTGTTCATGGGCACTCGCATCACTTACGTGCCATAAATCGTGTGCGCAGGGCGGGCTCGATCAAGGCAGCTGTTGAAGCCGGCCTGATAACCGGTGGGGTAATGCACACGGTCATTCGTCATTCGACGCCCTTTGTGCTGTGCGGGTCAATTCGGGATGATGGACCGTTGCCGGATGTCATTACGGATGCCGTGCAATCTCAGGATGCCATGCGCGCGCACATTTCTGAAGTGGGGGTCTGCTTGATGGTGGCGACGATGCTCCACAGTGTCGCCACCGGCAACATCTTGCCTGCTTCAGTCCGAACATTTTGCGTTGACACAGATGCGGACACGGTCATCAAGCTAACCGATCGAGGCACTCACCAAGCGGTGGGCATTGTCACGGACTGCGAGTATTTTCTCAGCGAGTTGATCAAGGCGCTCGCGGAATAGCGTGCTCGTGTGGGGCGGGTACCTTAGGAGTTCATGCTCGACAATTTGACACGCCGTCTGACTGGGATCTTCGCGGGCCTACGAGGCAAAGGAAGACTCTCGGAACAAGACGTGAGTGACATGCTTCGCGAAGTTCGGGTGGCGCTACTCGAAGCGGATGTTAACTTTCAAGTTGCTAAGGCCTTTATGGCCCACGTGAAAGAAAAAGCAGTCGGGGAAGACGTCTACGGCAGCCTCTCCGCTGATCAAACAATCATCAAAATCGTTCGTGACGAACTTGTCAATATCCTAGGCGTCGAGTCACCAAAATTTAACTTTGGTTCGCAGCCACCGACCGTGGTGCTCATGTGCGGGCTACAGGGGTCTGGCAAGACCACTACGACGGCAAAGCTCGCGAAGTGGCTCGTGCAGAACGGCAAGAAGCCAATGCTTGCGGCATGCGATATACAGCGCCCCGCGGCGATTAAGCAATTGCAGGTTCTCGGTGAATCTATCGACGTGCCGGTCTTTGCAAAACAAGACGGTACGAAACCGGTCGAGATTGCGAAGGAGGCGCTCGAACGATGTCGTCACATGATGTACGACGTCCTGATCGTCGATACCGCAGGGCGGCTTCAGGTGGACGGCGATCTCATGGCAGAGTTGAAAGCCATCCACACGGCGCTCAAGCCTACAGAAGTCTTGCTTGTTTTGGATGCCACAACCGGGCAAGAGGCAGTGAACGTTGCCGAGGCATTCCATGCGTTGCTCAACACAACCGGAGTCATATTCACGAAGCTTGACGGCGACACGCGAGGCGGAGCGATCTTATCGGTCCGTGCTGCAACTGGAGTTCCAGTTCGATTCGTGGGTGTCGGCGAGCAAGTCGACGCCCTAGATCCGTTCTTCCCGGACCGGATGGCCGAACGAATCATCGGCATGGGCGATGTGATGGGGATCATCGAACGGGCCGAACGCTCGATAGATCGAGCTGACGCCGAAGGCCTTGAATCCAAGATGGCCCAGGGCAACATGGACTTCCATGACATGCTCCAGACGTTCTCGATGATGAAGAAAATGGGCCCCCTCAAGAACGTTCTAAAGATGGTGCCAGGCTTGACTGCCGCCCTTCCGGAGGATGCGCTCGACAAAGTAAACGAGAAAGATACGGCGCGCATCGAGGCGATCATATTGAGCATGACGTTCAAAGAGCGTTCAAACCCGGATATAATAAACGGTTCGCGACGGAAGCGAATCGCCGCTGGCTCAGGTACGTCTGTCGAAGAGGTTAACAATTTGATCCGACAGTTCTACGGGAGCCGCCGAGGCATGAAGCAGATGATGCAAATGCAAAAGAAGATGGCTAAGCTCGGCAAGCGACGTTAGATAAGGAAAAACGACAAACACATGGTAAAGATTCGACTTCGAAGGTTAGGCGCAAAAGGACGGCCGTTCTATCGCATCGTGGTGGCAGAATGCGCCACTGGCCGCAACGGAAAGTTCGTTGAGAACATCGGCACATACGATCCGGTAGCAATCCCAAAGAAATTTGAAGTCAACGAAGAGCGAGCTTTGCACTGGCTGCTCGCAGGCGCGCAGCCGACGGAGACGACCGCCTATATTCTGAACAAGACCGGCGTTCTACCGAAATACCTTGAGCAGCGCCCGGCACAGAAGAAAAACTACGCTTTTCTGGACAAGCGCACTTCGGCAATCTCGACGCCGACCACCGTTGAAGCGTAATGAGCTATAAACCGTTTGTTGAAACCGTGGTCAAATCCCTGGTGGAGTTCCCCGATCAGGTCGTCATTGAAGAAGAGCTTGAAGGCGGTGTCCGGACCTTTTTTGTAAAGGTCAACCCGGATGACGTTGGCAAAGTTATCGGTAAGGCCGGCCGAGTGGTTTCGGCGATCCGCTGCGTCGTTTCAGCGATCGCTTCGAAGTCCCGCGAAAAAGCGTACGTTCGAGTCGTCGCCGAATAAGACCCCTGCGCGGACCAGAGCCGGACAATTGCAAAGTTGTCCGGCTCTTTTTGTTTACTGTATCCTCAGATTCATACCATGATTACTTTGAACTATGAGTCTGTATAAGTCAGTCGCACGTCCGCTCGCGTTTCGAGTGAATCCGGAGTTGGCGCACGAAGCGGCAATGCGCATGATTGAGAGGGGGGTCTTCAAGGCCCGATGGTTCCAAGACCCCAGGCTAGAACAGTCGCTGTTCGGAGTCACGTTTCAGAACCCGCTCGGGCTTGCCGCCGGATTCGACAAGAACGCGAGGGCGTTAGACCACTGGCACAACCTTGGATTCGGTCATGTCGAGTGCGGCACTGTCACTTGGCACGCTCAGCCTGGTAATCCTAAACCGCGAATATTTCGGCTACCAGATGACGAGGCACTGATCAATCGGCTTGGTTTCAATAATGATGGTGCGGCCAAGGTTGGAACGCGCCTAGCGTCTGCGCGACCGAAGATTCCCATCGGTGTCAATCTCGGAAAGTCGAAGATCACGGAACTTGCTCAGGCCGCCTCCGATTACCAAAGCAGTTTTAGGACCTTGCATCCGTTTGGAGACTACTTTGTGATCAACGTGTCTTCGCCAAACACGCCGGGTTTGCGTCAATTGCAAGACAAGGGTCCGTTACTCGAGATCATCAGCGCAATTCGGGACGTAAACCCAAGCAAGCCCTTGTTTGCAAAAGTTTCGCCGGATCTGGAAGCAGACGCATTGGACGACTTTATTAGAGTTTGCGTCGATACAAAACTCACGGGCATTA
>JBBRML010000139.1:0-5150 GCA_038230855.1 Fimbriimonadales bacterium
CTCATCAAGCGGCTCTCGTCATCTTGGCGCCGCTTAGACGGGTACCAACACATCGCAGTTGCAGATCAGCAAGCTGCGTGAGATAATGCACCAACGGAGTTACGCCGCTAAACGAATTTCCCCGAACATCGGCACGACCTCGCCGGTTGCGGAGGCGGCGGAGATAAGCATGAATCCTCCACATCCACTACCACCACTACCACGAAGACCTCCGCCGGTGTGGATACTCATCAGACCGCGGAGCTGGCTGATGTGAATGCGATTATCACGACGCTTAACAGTTCCACGGATGGCCAGGTCATCGATGGGGCGACGTTCGATCCGGACGGTGGTGCCTTGGTGGTCAAAATCGACGCCGATAAGTTGTCAACCGACCAGGACAAGACTCGGATATTGCGCCTGATGGATACGGTATATGCGAAGACGTATCGCCAGCATCATGGCGGCAAAGTGGATAAGATGCTGCAAGTACGGATTGAAGACTTAGCCGGCACTGAAGTGAAGAGCGACGCGGTGTATGCCGACCCATAGGCCGACTCCGAAATTCTTTTGCTAGGGTTCACCGCGTTTCAGCACCGTGCGACGCACTTGTGATTCGGCAGCGTAAATGCGCTGCCTTATCGATTTAATGTATTTGCTTGCCGGGTCTATGGAGAGCGCTTGATTCACCGTGGCATGCGCTGACTGCATCTCGTCTTCCGCCATGATGTCCGATCTCAGGTTCCCCATATGAACATCCCCGAACGCCGCCGCCTCTCTATCAAGCGCTACCTGTGCCAGTACCATCGCCTGTTGGTGGGCCGTACCGGACTGCGTTGGACGTTCAAGTTCCAAAGCAGCGCTCAGGCAAACCCGGGACGCTGTCTGATAGTTTTTGGTATGCGAGACCTTCATGCAGCGCTGCTGAAGATTGGTCGCATTTGCTGGCTGGTTAGCCAAAAGCACTGCGACGAAGCCTGTGAGCATCGCTCCTACAAGCGATGTGGGGCACCAATTGATTTTCACCACTATCCCACGCACTTTTCGTCCCTTCTGCCCAGTCAAGTCGGGCACGGTTTCCATGAGTATATCACTCTTAGGATGAAAGCAAAAAATCCGACCCAATAGGGGCCGGATTTAGTCCGCTACGCCACGTCTTCCTCGCGCATTTCCAACGGAGGATTCAGCGTCACGTCAGTCTCGAACGTCACATGCTGTCCAAGCAGATGCTCCAACAGGTTCAACGTCCGAAGGTTCGCGATAATCAGAATCGCCCACGCTTCGTTTAGTCGCGCGATTCCGACGGATTCCGTCGCCGCTTCGAAAACGGCTTGCCTGACGTCCTCGGTCAATTCCGCGAACGGTTTGCCTTCGATCCCCGGCGGGATCGTTGGCGTGGGGTCTTTCATGCGACGGCGGAGCCGCATGTACGGGTTACGCGCCTTAATGCGTGCCGGCGTGAGTTCCGCCTTACTCCGAAACCGATAGACGTCGGCGTAGGCGGCCGGGTACGTGCGTTCGATGTTAGTGAGCATCTGTGCGCTTGTCGGCCAGTCTTCAGCCACCCGATCTTCCCCAGACTTCTCCCGGACGTACAGGTCGACTCCCAACCCTTCGGCGGCACCGAAGTTCGGTCGTCCGCCATAAGCCTTGTCAAAGGTCGCTACGGTTACACCGGGATTGCTCGCTTTCGTCTGCTCCAGCAGACTCGGCAGATGCACGCTGTCGTTCGAGCCCGCCCCCGTGGTCAGGGTGATGTCCGCAGCAGTGATGATGCCACTCACCTTACCAACCGCGAAGTGTTGCCGCACCAGCGGCCGGTCCTTGTTCCGGTAGGTCGCCGGCTTTGGACCGAACTTCCGATCACGGGAGTTGTCTACTTGTCGCGTCGGGATGTCGTGTGAATCCCCGAGAACCATCGTGTCAACACGGCCCGTAGGCTTCGTCGATACGATAAACAGTTGCTTGAGGATATCTAGGAGCCTTGGATCTCCGAACCAACTCATCATCGAGTTCTTCGATGGTGTCTTCAACTTCATGAATCCGAGGTCCCAGATCGCTCCCTCTAACCCGATTTGGTGACGTAGTTGCGCGTAGGTGACGTTCCAGAAAACCTTCATGAGCAGGGCGAAGACGCGCACGGCGAGCGGCACGCCGGTCGCACCGCCATCGGCGGAATTCGTTTCAGAACGCTCTGGTTGCGTTACGAATCGCTTGCACAATTCGACGGCCAGTTGCGGAACCTTAATCGGCTCCGCTTCCCGCGCACGATTGCGCCTGGTATCCTCGGCTTGCGAATGCTCACCGAAAAGCCACTTCGTGAGAGGCCGACGGCGTCGGCCGTCATACGGAACGACGCCATCCTCGCCGAGCATGTGGCGAACACGTGAGATGTGCTTGCAGTCCGCGTTGGGTTTCCACCCCTTGTGGCTACAAGTCCAGCGTCCGTCCTTAATACGCTCGACTTTGACCGGGTTGGTCCGCTTACCGCCCGGTTCCGGAGCAACGAACCAGATGTTTTTCGTACGGAGCGTGATGCCTTCGTACGTGTCGTCGTTGGGAAGACGATTGAACTCCAGGCGTACCGGCTGGGAAACCGATTCACGCACGAGTTTTTTCTTCGCCATCTCGATGACGTCTTGACGATGCTGACGCGCGAACGCGTCGTTGTTGGGGCCGAACATCGCACTCATCGCTCAGACCGCCAGACGACTCTCATTGCGAGCCATTCCCGCGGTGAGGAAGGGAGACGCTGCTGCGTCCAGTTCAGAGCAGGCGCAGCAGATTTGTGATAGTGGAGTTCCATCAGAACGGTAGCTCCAAATCTCCGTCTTCCATGGCAGCCTTCGTTCGCGGATACCAGTCGTGACGCGAACGGAACAGCATCGCGAACGGCCAGCGGAGTGCCTTGCAGATTGAAACCGCGACGGCGGCTGGCAGCGGCCACGCGCCGCGGTCCCATTCCAGGATGATAGGCTGTGGAATTTCGCATAGCAGCGCGAGGTCCATAGGCGTCAGTCCGACTACGGCACGCGCTTCAGCGAGATCGGGAGTCATGCCGAACGCGGCAGTAAGCGTTTTGTGTTGCGACACCATATCGCACACGGAACTGTAGAGAAACGGCTTCGTTGCTGGATCTGCCTCCAGTAGGGTAGCCTTAATGGCATCGCCTCCGTAGAAGCAGACCGCATTACGTTCGGACGGGAAATACCAGTCCTCCGGCACCAGGCCGAACGTGTCAGGATCTTCGGGGTACATGGGACCTCCTTAGGCCCCGAGCCGCCCCTAGCACATCCCCTAGACAAAATCGAGGGTGTGTGCTAAGGTCGGATCGATGGATGTTTGAACGGCTTTGATTTAGTAGTTGGAACCGTTCGGATGAGTATCGAACTAGCGCCTCGCTCACGCGGGGCGTTTTTTGTTTTTTACGTGACAATGCTCGTGCGTCCGATTGCACGGCACCACGTACCGACGCGCTGCGTCGGCATTTGTTTTTGCGCTATTCAGTTGTCAAAGAGCAGGGATCGACGATCTTACCACCGACGCGCGATTTGCGATAGTCTTGATCTTTCGCGCGAGGTATGTATGTATGTGCTACGCGGCCTCCTTCGATGCGATATGCGTCGGCACGTAAATCGTGCCGGCGAGTTTGATCCGGCGCACGGATATTCCGAGACCAACAATCATGCTCGCAAACGCCGGGCTTCCGGACTTTGATCCGTCCAGACGTATAAAGCGAACACGACCCTTGAGGAAGAGAACATCCGTCGCCGCCGCCATCAAGCGATGGTGGTACGGCGCATCCGTACGAACAGGAACGAGCGCATAAATGCGCGCTCCATTCGCCTCGGCCTCGAGAGCGCGATAGATCCACGGCTGGATCGGCGAGTAAGGCGGATTCAGGAAAATCCGCACCGGTGGCCACGGAGATTTGAGCCCATCTTGGGCCTCCGTGAAGAATTGGACTGCGCCCGTCGGGTTCGACGATTCCGTCGCAGGGTCGAGGTCAATAACCCCGTTGAACGCAATGCGTACCGGCTCTACGAGCGTCGCCGGCGAGCGCCAACGATTGCCGTCGTGGCCGCCTTTGCGGTGACGGGCGTTGCCTCCAGCGAGCACATTCTGGCCCCCGATTAGCAGTTTGAGGGTATTCGATTTTGGTTTGGACACGTGTGTTGTTTCCTTTCCGTCGACGGCGGTCCGAAATGTCGACCACCTCAGGATACCGAACGGCCATAGCAGGCCGATCGGGGGAATTTTAAGATTTCCGAACGGTTCGCTTTTTCGATTTCCGTTGGAGGGGGGCGCAGATTCCGCCGCAATCAAGACGCGCCGTGCTCAAGAAGCGCACGGCATATCTGCTAAAACTGCTCACACACAGCGGAGCCAATCCTTACGGCGTTAAAAAGTCGAAGGTCGCTGCCCTTATGGTCGACGTGCTCGGTCGGCTTCAACCAAAGGGCGAGGGCGACACGTACGAGACGCTCCGTAACTACATCAAGGAAGAGCGCGTGCCTAATGGCCCTTATGCGTGGGCACTGGGAGAGGCGCTTCGGAAAGCGGGCGTTCCATGGATGAACGGATTCTGTATGCTGTGGACCGCCGGCGCATTTGTCGAAGCGCTGGCCACAACGTTCGAGTACGTCGTACAGCACAAAAACATGCTCAAAGGCGCCGAGGTCGATATGCTATGGTACGGATCCCTGGGCGGGATGCGGCTTGGAGAATATCGGTCGGCTTTTGACGTTGAGCCAGAAATACTGCAGCACACGATTAGCGATACCGGCCCGACCAAAGACATCGCCGCTTTCGTGGAATCGAAAATTGCCGCCCGCTACGCCGACTCGTTCCTCATTGATTCACCCGACTTTGATATTGATGCATACAAGCGTCGGGAGGAGGGCTATAGCATCTCCTTGCGTGATTCCGCGATGACACGCTGGCATGAAGTTGTACCGTTTATGGAGCCCATGGAGTCCGCGTTCGTGGCGGCGTGTATTAAGAACAACGGCGCCTATTTGCCGCACCACCAAAGAGGTCGTGCCGATGTTCGGGGAAATTCGTTTAGCGGCGTAACTCCGTTGGTGCATTATCTCACGCAGCTTGCTGATCTGCAACTGCGATGTGTTGGTACCCGTCTAAGCGGCGCCAAGATGACGAGAGCCGCTTGA
>JBBRML010000140.1:0-5146 GCA_038230855.1 Fimbriimonadales bacterium
ATGGTCGGGACAACGAACAAGTCCATGGCGGCAATGTCCGGCGCGTGATTGCGCAAGAAAGTGCGCCAGCCCTGACTTGGCGGTCCTCTCCAATTAATCATGTACTTGGCGACGCTTGATTGAGCGACTTCAAACCCGAGCTTGAGAAGTTCTCCGTGGATGCGCGGAACGCCCCAAAGCGGGTTATCGATGCTCATCCGCCGGATGAGCGCGCGTAAGTCCGTCTCGACCTGTGGTCGCCCTCCCCTTGAGCGCGATTTCCACCGCCAGTAAATGCGAAAGCCCGTGCGATGCCAACGTACAAGCGTCTCGGGGCGGATGATGGTAAGAACCTGAAGGATAGACGGGAACCAGCGGTAAAGCAGGATAAAGAACCAGCGATCGTTGCTCGTGAACCGAACCCGGTCCTGCATCTTACGTTGCAAAACCATCAATTGATGTCGGAGCACCGCATTCTCCGCTTCAAGCCGGATCTTTGACCTGAACGGCGAGACCAATAAGGCAAGAACGAAAAGCAGCAGCCCGATCATTGAGCCAGCTTAGGCGATTCTGTCACCCGATGAACGCGGATGGGGTTCTCGGTACACACAACCGTTCAAGTTCTACATTTAACCGTGGGAAGGTGAAATGGTTGATCCGCATAAAGTCGAGACCAATAAGAAGTGGGCATCTCTCCGGCAGATCCGAGCGGCTATTGGGCACTTCGAACAGAAACAATACGAATGCGCAATGACATTGGCGGGAGCTGGAGAAAGCATACTTCCCGACAACGCCCTGATGCATCTGTTCAATGTCCTCAAGGGGAAGTTCAGCGGTAAAGAATTGAACTTATTCCGCAACTGGTTGAAGCACGCATCGGGACCCGACAACATCACGATTGACGAACTTGAAGTCGTGGTCGCGATTTCGCGGGCGATCCAGAACTTCGTCGCGACCTATGAAGAAATTCATCCGGATTTCGAGAGATTCAGCAAGTGGGCGCTTGACGCGGGCTACATCAAGACACCGCTGATTGAGAAGACGGAGTAGCGCTGTCGACTCAATGTAAATTTGTATCGCCGAATAAATTTCGAGAGTCCAACTGCGCGGAGTGCGCGCTTCGCAAACCTTCCGATCGCAGTAGCCGGCCGACAAACTTGCGTCAGGGCTTAAACGGCTTCAAAAACGTCTGCTTGATGTCAGCAGGTTTAAGCCGAAATTTTGAAAGCAATTCTTCGCAATGCTCGCGCAGCAAATGTTCGTCTCCCCCCGTCGCGGCTAAGTCGGTGAGCAACTCTCGCAGCGCTCCGGCGAGCCGAGTGGCATCTGCCAGACGTAACGCAAGGTACCTGCAGGTGTTGCCTTCTGATCTGCAACGGGTTCCGGAAGCGCAGAGACGCGGACCGATTCGCGCCCGGGGTATGTCTCCCGAAACCAATGCTCGGCCTCGAGAAGTTGTGCGTGATCCTTCTTATAAAGCGGACTATCGTCATTCTTTTCGTTTTTAGCCTCGATTACAAAATCAAACGGCGCGTCGGTCCGCCACAATACGTCAGGGCCAATGCCATGAATCTGCTCAGGTCGTTCTGCATCAAAACCCAAATATGACCCGAGGTTAGCGAGTGCTTCTTCGTAGCGGCGCGAAGAGGCATGCTGGACGAGGTCGGCAATGGCGTCCTCAAAGTCGGCAAGCAGGGAGCCTCGTCTTTCGTACTGCATAAGGCGATGCACAATTATCTCCGATTGCTTTCCGGGTATCGACCGCACCCGGTATTGGGGGCGTTGCTTAGGCGGGCAGTGATTATTGTTCACAGAGAACGCGTTGGTTTGCAGGCGTTGGCCGAGGGTATCTTCGCCCATCTGGTGCGCGATGCGTGCAGCCGAAGCCGATAGCCACGCGGTCCGTTCGGTATCCTTCGCTACATCTGGATCAGAGATAAGTTTCTCGAGCGTCGCTATCGCGGGTTCGTATTGACCTAAGCGCTGCTGTTGAAAAGCTTTGCGCTCTCCACTGGCGATTCGCAGCGCCAGTTCATCGACCGGTGCAGCGTGCGCGGCCTCGGCGAGTTCAGATGCGTGGTAGGCTACCCAGTCATGATCACGATCGAGGCACTTCATCACGGTGGGCAGGACCTCGGTCGATTTTGTAACTTCCTCGCTTACCTCTTGGCCCATTTTAAGCTGGGCGCGCGTACTAGCGGTCAACTGATCGAGGTTAACTTTTCGCCCGATCCAGCCGACGAGCCTATCGCCGGTCAGAATCACGACGCAGAAATCGCCACCGCCACGAGAACCGCGTCCGATTCCTTGTTCGACACGCTGGGCGAGCAAAGAATTAACGGACGAGTTTGCCATCACGTTCATACGGTACATGTCGTAGTCAGACGTGCCCTGCGGCAGACCGTCCATGACGAGCAGACGGCACGAATTACCAGCGAGGTCGATGCCGTCGTACCTATTGGCCATCACCAACGGACCAAAGGAGCTGCCTTCCTGCATATCGCTGACCGATCGAGCAACAGTCTCGGCCGTCCTTGGGTACGTCGCAATGTCCTCCCATTTTTGGGCGGCATCGCCTGAAGGGACCAGGACCGCAACGCCAGCCTTCCGTTTAGCAATGTCCAGCGCGATGTGTCTGACAAGACTTCCGATCGGCACCCCACTCAGCTTCATCAATCCAGGTACAAGGATCATGCGTTCGCCAACGCCAGCAAGTGACGTTGATGAGATCGGCTTCCCGACCGCAGTGACGGAAGCATCGAACGTGCGCACGATCTCGCTGTCGTCGGCGATAGTGGCCGACATGTAGATGCGACGTGGACAGTCGGCGAAGGTTGGCAATAGATCGACGGCGGGGAACAACGGCGTGATCGTCACGGCCGCTCGGCTGAACAGACAGTGACAGACGGCAAGATTGTCTCGAAGAAACGGCCAGACAAAGTCATCCACGTCCCGAACGACTGTAGCTAAGTAGTCTTGGATCTCAGACAACTTGCGCTGCCATGCCCAACTTGGTACCTCGATGACACCAAAGTCTTTGCCGCTCGTCACGTCGTCGAATGATCCGAGTCGACCAACTTCGCGGAAGGACTGCCGAAAGCGGCCGACAAATTCTTGATAAACTTCCTTGTTTCTTTTTGCGTCGATCGTAAGCGTAAATGACCTGCGGACGTTCGAAAGCGCGACGTGTGCATCGTCGAGAATTATTGCGCCGACCTTCACAGGCGCATTGTTGGATCCTCTGACGCCGAACTTGCTCCGTCCGGAAAAGAGCGTTTCGTAAGCGCCAACAAGAACCGCCCGACCCTCCTCGAATTCAGTGGGCAGCGGCTGCTTCTTGACGTACGGCACTGCCGGGATTCCGTACTCCCGACTCTTTGCGATTACTTGGCCGACGAGTTGGTTCGTGGGAGCCAGATACAAGACGGGCAAGCCCGTTTCGTTCATAATTGATTGCGCCATAAGCAGCGCCACCAATGTTTTGCCTCCGCCTGTGTGGAGCTTGACCACGACATCTTTGTCGTCTCTGCGCCCATGCCAATTGTCGAGAACCTCCGCTTGACTGGCGTAAAGGTCATTGATGCCGACAGGCTTCGGCAGTGAGTGGAAGATCTCACGCGGGTTTTTCGGCGGGGCCTTAGTCTTTGCCGCACGAAGTTTCTTGAAATCAACCATACACACGTCTCCAAGGGAGGAATGCAGGACGCGTCGTCATACGCGTCGACATCAGTACTTATTTGTGGCGCCGAGCGACAAGTGCAAGTTGACCAAGAAGCATCAACGAGTCTCCAGGGCAATGCATGCACGGTCGGCGCGCTTAACGACGCAGTGGAGATCGAACCGATTCTCCAAAGACCGTCTCCTTAAATCGGGAGTTTTCTTAGAAATGGCTGGAGAATTTCGAGACTTTTAGCCCTTGAAATTCGACGTCCGGGCAATTGGAGAATGGACGCGTCTTCAAAACCCCGCCATTGGCGGGCCTTTCAAGATTGAAACGGTAATATTCTCCAAAGCCCACACTGGCTGGCTGGGGCGGGAGGATTCGAACCTCCGCATGGGGGAATCAAAATCCCCTGCCTTACCACTTGGCGACGCCCCAATAGCGTCGAGCAATTCGCGGCGACGCAGGCATTAAGATCCCCGCGCCGAAATCGCTCTATCTGAAATGATGCGCGGCGCGTGCCGCGCCGATTCATCGTGGCAAGGCAGGTCTATAAAGGGAAAAGCGCTGTTTCAACAGGCCAAAAAGGCGGACCCGTCAGCCAACCGCCCCGCCCTGTTTCGTCAAACCGCATGCCAGCCAGCGGATTGAGAAAGCCGCATTTTCATGGGAATAAGGCTCTCGTCTGCCTTCAACGGGTTCCTGTCCGACCAGCGAGATCACGCTCATGACCTACCGCGCACCGATCAGCGACATGCTGTTGTCCCTCAATCACGGGGCCGGACTTTTGGCCGCCGTCGAGGCCGGCCATTATAATGGCTATGAGGCGGAGTTCTCCGAAGCCGTCATGGAGGAAGCCGGCAAGTTCGCGACCGACGTGCTGGAGCCGCTGAATCAACTCGGCGACCGCGAAGGCGTCAAGCTGACTGACAAAGGCGTCATCACGGTGCCGGGTTGGCCGGATGCCTACAAGCGCTGGTGCGACGGTGGCTGGAACGCGGTGTCGGGTCCTGAACAATGGGGCGGACAAGGATTGCCGCTCGCCATTCATTCCGCCGTCAACGAAATCTGGAGCGCAGCGAATTTGTCGTTCGGCCTCTGTCCGCTGCTCACGCTCAGTGCGATCGACGCGCTGGAAGCGCACGGCTCCGAAGAGTTGAAGACAATTTATCTCGCCAAGCTCATCTCCGGCGAGTGGCCTGGCACCATGCAGCTCACCGAGCCGCAGGCCGGCACCGATGTCGGCGCGTTACGCACGCGCGCGGAGAAGCAACCGGACGGAACGTATCGCCTGTTCGGTACAAAAATTTTCATCACCTATGGCGACCATGACATGAGCGACAACATCGTTCATTTCATTCTGGCCCGCCTGCCCGGTTCGCCTCCGGGATCGAAGGGCATCACATTGTTCTTGGCGCCGAAGTTTCTCGTCAATGCCAACGGATCGCTCGGCGCGCGCAACGACATCTATTGCAGCGGCATCGAGCACAAGCTCGGCATTCATGC
>JBBRML010000141.1:0-5069 GCA_038230855.1 Fimbriimonadales bacterium
AAGCTGTTCAACTTTCGGACCTTGGCGTGGTAATCCGACCAAGATGAATATCGAACGCCTTCTACGACCGCGTAATACAGGACGATCACACCCACGCAGATCAATACGACCCGCGAAAACGTCCAGCGGCTCGTCGTCTTTGCTTCTTCAACCTCAGCGCGAGCGAGGTCAAGATTGCAGTTGTAGCAGTTGGCAGCGTCATAGGCAACGCGAACACCACACTGCGGGCAGATCATCATAACCCCTCAATTATATTAGGTTTTTAACGCCAAGACCTAGCAATAATGCGATCTCCACCCTGGTAAAAAGGTCAGGTTTTGCGCTTATTGCAATATTATTTACAGTTTTCCTTCGCCAACGGTGGATGACAAAAAGTAAAGCGAGCACCTGCAAAATCGTTTGAAAGTTTCAGGAAGTTCCGGGAAAGCCTCCAGATCATTCATTTCCGCTGAACTCTAGTGCGCTCATTTACGTAATACTAGCCAAGCCTAGGCTGCACCCATGAGCAACCTCCCCCCTGCCACCGAGCCCAACACTGTGACCGAGTCATTCCCTCAGGTTAGTGATATGGAGTTCGTTGATCTCCATATTTCAAAGCCTGATCCCGACGCTTTGTTGCTTGCTCCTAGCGAATTCGCACTGAAGAACCAGATTCTGCCGATCGGTTTTGAGGGCGATGTTGTCGTGGTCGCGATTCCCGATATTCGCAGCTTGCGGGCAGCGGATGACCTCGGAGTGCTGATTCAGCGGCCGATTCGAACGGTGCTCGCCGATGCGACACTCATCGAAGACAAGCTAAAGGACTTCTACCTCCAGCAGATTTTACAAAGCGTGCCCACGGACGAGGGCGGCTCCATTGACGTCGATGACACGACTGACCTTGCGGACCTTACGAGAATTGCCGGTGAAACTGAAGTTGTCCAGATGGTAAACGGACTTTTCGCTCAGGCCGTCCGCGACGGGGCGAGCGACATCCATATCGAACCGTACGAGCGCGAAGTCAAGGTTCGGTATCGAATTGACGGAATGTTGAGCGACATGATGCGTCCTCCGAAGCGAATGCACGCTGCTCTCATTTCGCGACTCAAAATTTTAGGTGAGCTCAACATCGCAGAACGCCGGCTTCCCCAAGATGGCCGTATCAAGATCGCGATCGCAGGCCGTCAGGTTGACGTTCGACTGAGCATTGTTCCGACCGTCTTTGGGGAGCGCGCAGTCATGCGAATCCTCGACAAAGGAACGGCGATGCTCGGGCTGGAAGAGCTCGGCATGGGGGCGGATGTGCTTGTGAAATACCGCAAGGTCATTTCGCTACCGCATGGCATTATCCTCGCCACGGGCCCCACGGGTTCTGGAAAATCGACTTCGCTGTACGCTTCGCTCCAGGAGATCTGGTCTCCAACCACGAACATTCTGACAATCGAAGACCCGGTCGAGTATCAGGTCACGGGAATCAGTCAGGTGCAAGTTCGAGCGAACATCGGGCTCACATTTGCGGCGGGGCTACGTTCATTCCTTCGGCAAGACCCAGATATCATCATGGTTGGTGAAATCCGTGACTTGGAAACGGCAGAGATCGCCGTCCACGCCTCGCTCACTGGCCACTTGGTTTTTTCGACGCTGCACACGAACGACTCGGCGGGTGCGGTTACCCGATTGCTCGACATGGGTGTCGAGCCGTACTTGGTCGCTTCGTCGCTAGTCGGTGTGGTCGCCCAGCGCCTCGTTCGCCGCGTTTGCCCGAACTGCGCCCAACCCGATCGACCGACCGAAGAATCGCTCCGAGCGCTTGGAGTCACAAGCGAGGAAGCAAAGAATTCTGAATTCAAGCGCGGCAAGGGCTGCGACCGGTGCCAGAACACTGGATATCGGGGTCGCCAAGGCCTATACGAATTTCTGCTCGTTGACGAAAACGTTCGTCGCATGACCGTTGACCGCAAGTCGAGCAACGAGATCAAGAACTACGCAGTTGAGACCCAGGGTTTACGAACCCTTCTCGCCGACGGTCGCAACATGGTGTTGGCTGGCCGGACGACCCCTGAGGAAATTCTTCGCGTCTCTCAGCGGGAGGACTTTTAAGCACCCGCTTTCGGAGCCATGGCAACATTTGCTTATACTGCGCTCGAGCCGAGCGGACGCAAGAAATCGGGGTTCGTCGACGCGGCGAATCGCGATGCCGCCGTCGCTTCAATCTCCTCGGAGGGACGCTTTGTCGTTGAGATCAAGGAGCACTCCGGGTCTCACACAAGTTCTGGAGCGAAGGGCGGAGACGTCAAGCGAAAAGGCAAGGTTTCGCGGGGCGACATCGCCCTGTTCAGCCGTCGGCTCGCGGACCTGAGTGCGGCGGGGTTGCCCCTCGACCGAGTTTTGCAGGTTGTGGCCGAGCAATCGGAGAGTGCCCAACTTTCAGTTATTGCCGAGATGACTTTGGAAGAGGTTCGCAGTGGTCGGCCCGTATCCGATGCGCTCGCTATGCATCCGCGATACTTCCCCTCGGTTTACACGCAGACGCTGCGTGCGGGTGAAGCGAGCGGTCAATTCCCCGAAGTCGCGAGTAGGCTCGCCGACTTCCAAGAAAGCGAAGTCACGCGGAGAAGTCAAGTCACGTCCGCGCTCGTCTACCCGGCAATTTTGACCGTCACTGCCTTTGGCGTCATCATCTTCCTCTTAACATTTGTTGTGCCTCGGCTCTCGGGCGTATTCGCCGATATGGGCGATGACCTTCCCGGCTCGACAAAGTTGCTACTTGCAATGACCGACTTCTTGACAAAGAAAGGTCTCCTCTTGCTTGGGATTTGTATCGCGTCGACGATCGCGTATCGCGCTTGGATCAAGACGGAAAATGGCGCGTACACGCGGGACAAGATGATGATGACTTTGCCCGTTCTGGGCCCGGTCATTCGAAAATCCACGGTGTCGCGCTTCTCTCGCGTACTTGGCACCCTAGTTTTCGGTGGCGTTCCGATTTTAGACGCCATTCGCCTCGCAGGACTTGCCGCAGGCAACAGAGTATTTATTCGTAGCGCAGAAGCGGTCGAGAAAGAGGTCCGAGAGGGCCGCTCAATCGCAACGGCAATGCGCGACGCCGGCTCGTTTCCGCCGGTTCTCACTCACATGGTCGCCATCGGTGAAGAGACGGGCGACCTTCCGAAAATGCTTGGACGTGTTTCGGACAGTCTCGACTTCGAAGTCGACAACGGCCTTCGACGGCTGACCTCCTTCGTCGAGCCAATCATCGTTTTATCCATGGGTGTGTTTGTAGGATTCGTCGTACTGTCGGTCCTGCTGCCCATCTACGCCGCGCAAAACACAATCAAATAAGTTACATGACAAGAGATGCTATGAATAAAAGACGAGCCTTTACCCTCATTGAATTGATGGTCGTAATTCTCATTTTGGGAATCCTCGCGGCATTGATTCTTCCGCAGGTTATCGGTCGCCAGGACCAAGCGAAGGTTGGTGCGGCAAAGCGCGACCTCGCGACACTGAGCGACGAGATTTCTCAATTCCGCTTGGATTGCGACAGGTACCCAAGCACCGAAGAAGGCTTAAACAGCCTTATGGTGCAGCCGAACGACGCGCCAGGTTGGCACGGGCCATACTCCCGAAAAGCCATTCCAAACGATCCTTGGGGCCATCCGTACGTTTACCAATATCCGGGACCGGGTGGAAATGACTCATTCCTACTCGCCTCGTATGGCAAGGACGGAGTAGAGGGCGGAGAAGGCGATAACGCGGACCTAGTGGACGGGCAGGAGTAAGATTCCTGCTCGACACGCGACGCCTTAAGGCGTCGTCGAAACTCGCCCGAGAGTTCGCATGACGAGACGAGCATTCACTCTGATCGAGGTCACCATCGTGGTCGCAATAATTGCGATCACGGCGGCGATCATGTTGCCTGCGTTGAGCCGCCAGAAAGCACAGATTGCGCAAAGGAACTTTACGCCATCGTTGCGCCGCATAGCGAGTTCGGCTCGGACGGCAGCGATTGATCGTAATGCGACTACTTACTTGGCGTGGGATGACGCTCAGGCGAAGGTGATCTTGTATCAGCAAGGGACAGCAGACGGCGGCGACGAGCTGCTTTCGTCAATCCCAATTCCGACTGGCATCACAACGGATTCATTTTTGCTCAATGATCAATCCTCGAATTCTGGTGACTGGAAGCTCCATTACTACTCCGATGGCACCGCTGAATCGGGAGGCGTGGGGTACACGGACAGTGGCAAGACAATGAATCTCACCGTTAATGTTCGGGGCATTGGCCTTCTCGTGGCGGGAAATTTGCCCGACGCATCGGCCAGTCATTGGCCAGCGGGAGATTATGAACACCGGCAGTAGCGTGCGACGCGGTTTCACTCTGGTCGAGGTTCTCGCCTCGGTGGTTATCCTCGCCGTCGGCATCGTCGGCGTGCTTCAGGGACTATCGGTAATGACTCGGGCAAAGGCGAGATTTGCAGAGACTGAGGTGATGACCCGGCTAGCCCACGAAAAGGTGGAAGAATTGGCCGCTACCTCGACCGACATTACTAGCAACGATTCAGGAGATTTTACGGACCGAGGTGACCAAAAGTTTGGTTGGTCAAGTTCGGCGACAGTCTCTAGCGCGGCGAACTTGTATACGCTCGTAGTGACCATTACGAAGCATGCCGATCCGAACAAGACTGTAGTCGTCTCAACACTTGTTTATGTTCCGGCACCGACAACGACGGCGGGGACAAATTGAGGCGCACGAGCGGAATCACGCTATTGGAGCTTTTGATCGCAATGGCGATCACGACCTTGCTTTGGGTGGCGGTCACACAGGCGTACGTGACGGGAACCGATTATCAGCGACGCCTGACGACCGGTAACGACCAGGAAAAACTACGGCTTTCCTTTGAAGACCGGATCAAGGATTTGCTTCGCCACGCTTATATCAGTCCAACGGCGACTGACACCTCCACGTACTTCACTTCGGAAGCTCAAAGTGGGACGACGAAGACGGGCACAACGAACGGCGCGGCAACGACCCTGACCTTTACGGCGACCGGACTGCGCGTTCGCGGTGCCGTCATGGAAGCGACGGC
>JBBRML010000142.1:0-4915 GCA_038230855.1 Fimbriimonadales bacterium
AAGAGAGCACCGAGGTCGCTACGATCATGAACAACCTTGCGGCCCTTCATGAAGCGATGGGGGACTTCGCTGCTGCCGAACCGCTATATGACGCCGTGCTGAGAATTTTCCTGGCAGTGCATGGACAAGAACACCGGACCGTCGCGACTGCGTTCAACAATGTGGCGGGGATGCACGAGGATCAGGGACGCTACGCCGATGCTGAGCGGCTTTTCTTGCGAGCGATGGAAATGCGCCGAAAGCTGCTAGGCGAGGATCACCCGGATTTCGCGGCAAGCCTAAATAATCTGGGGTCTCTCAAATACTCGCAGTCTCAATATGATGAGGCACGGGATTACTTTGTGCAGGCGATCGCAGTTTTCCAGAAGCACTTGTCTGCCGATCATCCGTACTTGGCGATTTGCCGCCAGAACCTCGCCGTGACTTACCGTCAGTTGAGCCAACAACAAGAGGCAGATAAGTTGGAACAAGAAGCCGCTCCGGTGCTTCACTTGCTCGTTCCGGATTTGATGGGCGGTAAAGCGAGACCAAAGCTCGTCCATGTGCAAGGCATGGCACTCCGCTTGGCGGCGTAGGACCTACGAGACGGTCCTCCAGAACCTCGACTCCCAATCGAGTTTGCGGGGAGGAGCGTTTTGTTTTTCGCGAGCCGGTGCCGGGGCCAGCCAATTTTCGCAACCAATTTTTGAACGAATTGAACATAGGTCACCCTTGAAATGAGCCAATTGCGTGCTATCTGTTTTTTTCTCTTCTTGCCCCTGAAATAGAAGGCGAAACTGGATCGAAGAAATGCAGTAGTTGCAAACTCCGCTACGTAACGCGACGTTTCTTAACCTTTTGACGGCCTGGACGTTCGGTGAATGTTTCATCGAAGATGCCAAGCATCGCTTCAGCGGCATGGAGCAACCAGAGCAACATCGCTTTGAAACGCAATCTCGCTGGACGAAGCAAACGCCGGCCGCGGCGCGGTGTCGACAGGCGGTCCCAATGAAACCAAACCCACACGTTGCGCAGGATCAACGCCAGGGCAATTAAGAAGAACCGTACCTTCGGATTGCGGGTACAGGTTTTGATGCGTGCCTCGTTCAATTGCCGATAGCTCGTTTCGATGCCGAAGCGACTCCGGTAGGTGTCTTTCACCCAGCGCGTCGAGCGTGGTTGGATGCCCCAATAAACGTAGACCCAAGCATAGCGGCCGCGCTTTTTCCGTTTGCCGCGGTGGTTGCCACAATGCACACAGATCGACACGGTCGCTTTTTCCTTGCCCGCTTCCAAGGTGTGTTGGCCCCAGCCGCCGCGCTTCCACAATTTGAACGCGCGGATGCCCTTGCCTGGCTCGCCCTCCGGCGGCTTGCGTCCGCGCGCGACGGCCGGCATCAAGAATGGCACCCGCGCCCGCTGCAAATAGCGAATCACGTCGATGCTGTAAAACCCACGATCGAGCAGCAAAAGACCAGGCCGAACGCAGGTCTTGCGCACCAACGCCAACAGCCGTTGCACGATCGGCTTCATCTTCTCGCGTGCTTCGACCGGCGTCAGGGCGAGGGTGAAACGTTGGCCCTGAAACACGACATAGGCGCTGGCGTAGGCATGAAAGTTGTGCGTGCCCGCTTTGGCCTGCGACCGATAAATCTCCTTGGGGTCTTCCATGGGCAAGCCATAGTAGGGAACCAAATGAAGATCGATGGCCACGCGTTGCCGGCGATTCCGCAACGGCTTGGGAACATCGGCAACCAAGGCGCGATTGACGCCTTGTTGCAACTTGGCGTAATCGGGCAAGGCGGCCAACAGCGCCTTGCGCGCGGTCTCGTTCGACGGTGAGTCCTTCATCTGTGTACAGGTGTCGAAGAGCGACGTCAGCCGAGCTGCCGCCGCGCAAACCAGAGGAATCAAGACCGAAAGTGAACATTTGCCCTTGGTTGGTTGAAGACCGGCTTTTTGTTCCAAAAGCGCGGCCGTGTGTTCTTGGACATCCTTACCAGTGACGCTATACTGTGGCTTACGCATGGCTCCCTCCCTGGATGACTCTTTTGCGTAAAGCCATTCTGTAGAGGGGCCTGCGATTTTGGAAAGATCAATTACCTCCGTCGGGCAAGTTTGCAACTACTGAAATGGGAAATAATTCAAAGAAAATTCTATTTCCGCAACATCATAAATATCAATGGGTTGTGGCCAAATACGAAAGCAGGAAGTGCCCGTTGTTCAAAATCTTGTGCAGATCGGGGCTTTGAGGCCCCGAGGCCCCGTCGGAGCTCGGCTTCGGGGCTGCGAGTTGTTCGTTAATACCGCAACACATATGCCGGTGACTTGCTCAATCGATCCCTGCTGCGAATGTAAGTCAGCGTCGTTCTCGGATCGGCATGTCCGGCGAAATCCTGCAAATCAATGATGTCGGAACCGCGTTCGCGTGCCGTGGTCAGTGCCGTCACGCGAAGCGAGTGCACGGTCACCGCCGGATCGAGCCCGATCTTCCGCACATATATATAAAGGAGGGACTGGACCGAGCGGCGGGTCAGCGGTCGCGGCTGGAATCCGTCCCGCCCCTTCCCGCGAGCGGACATCTGCGGACGAAACAACGCAAGTTCGCCGGCATCACGGCCGACGACAGCAAGCCATTCCTCCAACCTCTCGACCGCCTCCGGGTGCAGTGGCGTCCGTCGTTCCTTCCCGCCTTTTCCCCGGATCTCCAGAACCTTGTGCCCGCCCGTCTCCTTGTAATCCATCACGCGAAGACGCGTGAGTTCGCCGACGCGGCAACCGGTGTATGCCAGCACTGCTAGAAGTGCTTGATCGCGGATGCCGGCCGGCGTCTCGGTATCCGGTGCGTTCATCAATCGGCGGCAATCCTCCGGCGAAAGGCCGACAGTCTTGCCGTCTCTCGGCACCGGCGGCACCATGACGAAATCGCTGTGGGCGGGATTCGCTCCGGCGTAGCCGTAGGTTTGCAAATACGAAAACAGACTTCGGAGCACGGTAATTTTCCGGACAAGAGCAACGTTCGAGAGGCCATGGTCGCGAAGATGATCCCGCCACTCTGCGACCTGGTGCGGACGGACCGTCACGAGTTGCTCCAGGTGATCGGGTGCGATGCCGACGAATTCGAGGAACTGGCGAAGTTCTCGCGAGTACGCTGTTCGCGTCTCCACCGAAGAAGATCGGGTGAGCCATGCCGTGCATGCTTCGGTGAATCGGACACGAACATCAACCGCCGTCAAACCCGGCTCGCGGTCGAAGGCGGGAATGAGCGCCGCCTTGGACGTGATCGCTGAATTGTGGTTTAGCCCTTCTTGCTGCTCGAAACCCTCGGTGACGATTGACGAGGGGTTCGATTCGTTTTCTGGATGCCTTTGGTTTTCAGAGTCGGATTTCATTGCGTGAAAAGCTAGTTTCGCGAAGTATAGACACATGCGAAATCGACATGCAAGTGCAAACGCAGGTCGATGTTGTTCCGACACAGAAATTGCGTTGCGTAAATGATAACTCGATCATCGCGGTTGCATAAGGAACTCCGACACGGCCACGGTGCCGCGGTAGATTTCGACGCTCTAACCTCAATAGATTGCAAAGTAATTGTTCAGGTCGCTCTCCACAGTCGCCAAGTCGCTCGGACTTAAGACATGGTCGTAGGCGAGCACCGCGAGAACATCACCGTTCCAAAAGTCACCCCCGTCATTGCCGATCTCCAGCTTCGTTTTTGAAACAGCGGTGAAGGTTGACGCAACGATCTTGATCGTGCTCAGCGGCGAAAACGCATGGGTTTGGACACCATTCACGTAATGGGTGATGCTAGCGCCTCCAGTATAAAGACTTGTGCTTCCGCCGCCGAGGCCTGTAATGAAATTATCCCCACCCGCAGCGCCGTTCTGTGTTACGAGTAGCCCGTTATAGGCCGGAAAGTTGCCGCCGGAATTGAAATTGACGACTGCGAACACGGTCCCGTAAGTGACCGTATTGTTCAAGACGAGCACGTCGTTCGATCCGTCGAACCGCAGCGCCGGCTTTCCATTCTGGATGTTCAGCTTCAGCAGCGGCCGCTTGTTTGCCGTCGATTGACTTGGGCTGTTCGACTGTCCGCTTAAATCGGCTGCGAGGCCCACCGGGTCGCCGTCTCCCGTCGCCGGTGTAGTTCCGGCCGCGTCTTGATACATGCTTCTAAGCGGATCTATGAAAAGCTGTAGCCCAGTTGTATATGAGGGTGCAAAATACTGGATTGGTGCCGCGACGTGCAGGGACAGCGTCCCGGTGCCTGTGGTTCCGATGGCGTCCGTAACCGTGATGTGTATCGACGAATCACCGGTCGCTGTCGGCGTACCGCTCAAAAGTCCATCCGTATTGAGAGTCAAGCCTGCCGGCACGCCGGTCGCTGTCCATGTCAGGGTCCCGACGCCTCGAAACGCTGCCAACTGCCGGCTGTAGGCCGTTCCCTGTGTTCCGTCAGGAAGTGACGACGTGGTAATCGTCGGTATTGAGTTTGGCAGCCCCGTTACTATAGGGTACACCAATTCGGCTATCACGGCTCGCCCAGCCGGGTTGATATGCTGCCGGTCACCGAGGAAGTACGTAGTGTCAGCGGGGTTGGACAGTCGTGAATCAGCTGACGGATCAAGTGTTGCGTCGGCCCCCGCCGAATTCGCCGCGATGAGATTATTGTACGCTATCCTCTTCGTTTCGTAATCGGCGGGAACTCCCGTATAGGTCGTCGGCAACGCGCCCAAGACGATGACTTGCCAACCGACCGCTCTTCTCTCCTGTATGTAGGTGGTGAGGGCAGCATACGCTTGAGCGGCCGTGTCACCCGCCGTCAAACTATTAACGCCCTCCCACACCACGACAATATTCTTCGGATGAGCACGATTGTAGAGGATATCGACAAACAATGGACCGCTTGTCACTAAGCCCTCGGTAACTTGCCCGG
>JBBRML010000143.1:0-4902 GCA_038230855.1 Fimbriimonadales bacterium
CAAGGTGACAAACGAGGAACTCGATGCGGTCAATATCAAACGCAGTGATTTCCACGGCGAGTGGAATTATTCGATCATGCCGAATGGGTAATTGGACAGGTTATAAATGCGCGCGGCCTTAGTCCGAACATACTGCGTGCGGTTCCCGGCCAGGTCGAAGGCGTAATTGGCCGTGTAGTCATCGCTGCTGTTGGTGGAACCCGACCGTGTTTCGACTTGCAGTCGACCGAGGTTGTCGTAGGTCCAGCCGATATTCACGGTGGAGAATGGCGTGGTACTCGTGTCATCGTACGTCAACTCGGTCACGCCGCTGCGCAGGCCATCATCTCGCAGGGTGTAGTCGTACTCGGCGATGGGCTGAGTGGCGTTGCCGTTGAAGCGTTCGATCTTTTCCACGGTCAGGCGGTTGAGGCCATCGTATTGGTAAAGAGTGCGGTCATTGCCGGGGAGCGTGACGCTGGCCATAATCAATCGATTCATCTTCACTGCATTTACTGCAATCACCATCTTTGAACAACAAGATCCGTCCTGGTTTCACTTCCTTTGGGTAAGAGTGATGTAAGACATCGCCATTCTCTCAGGAGGCCGCGTCATGCGCAAATATTGTGCGACGACTTTGCGAGCGCGGAATTAGGTGCTAAACGATTGACATTCTCTTACGGCTCCGTTTCATTTCCGAGCGGATGTTACCACGGACCCTCCATAGACTCCTCGCGAGCCGACTCATCGTGCATCTCACCATAACGTTTGACTACCGCCAGCGGCCCCGGCCAACAAAGCTTGCGAAGCAACGGCCGAAGCGCGACGACCAGCAGGTCGGCGTTGGGGCAGCTAAAAAAGAGCCGATGCTCGCCGCGTACCTTTTCATCTCCCTGGAGAGTTCCAAGAACCGGCGCATCGGCCGGCGCTTGTGGGTCCGCGAGCAGAGCGTCTAGCTGATCCATTAGCCCGTTCACGACGGCCTTACGTTCCTTTGGAGCCTTAAGCGCGTCCTTGGGAAAACCGAGGCGAAGGACGACCGATTGCGCGGCAAACCCGGCGGAATTGGTCAACCGGCCAGCTTTGCGTTCGTCCGCGAGGAACTTCCTGTTTTCGTCGAACCAGTAGGTTCCCTTGGGCCATGGCCCGATCTTGTTAAACACGAAATTGCGCAGACCCGCCGCGCGAACGCGATCGACGAAAGGCTGAGTCACGTATGTGCCACCAACATCCTGGCGGATTCGGAAAATCGTGAAGTCGGCGAGGCGATCGATGTGAATTGCATAATATTTGAACTCGGCCGTGACGTCTGGTGACTTATTAGTGATGTTGTACGCGACCGAGCGCTCGACATCGACAATGTCGGCGACCGTCAATAGGTTGTAAGCCCACCACTTTCCATAGTCGTAAACCAGCGGGAGTAGTTCGCCGTTAGCTTCCAGAACGTCGCGCAACGCTTCGACGGCGCGCTGGCTAAATGCGGGGTTTCCCATCCACATCGGGTTATCGTTCCACGCGCGCATCCGACCCGCCACGCGAAGCGGTCTCCAAACCGCTGCAAGTCGAGGGGGAACCCAGTTGGGTTCAATTGGCCACCGCGGTAGGAAATCAGTCAATCTAGTGTCGTGGTGCCATCCACGACTGCCGAGCAATGCCTGATCGTCTTCATTAGAGGTAGCGAAGCTCCCGATTCGTGGGTCGTCATTGTCGATATCGAGTTTGTAGACTGCGAATGTATCGGGCCGACTCATAGCGTCATCACTTTTTGAGGAACTTACCATCCTTTACCTCTTGCAATAGGGTCTCGAGTGCCTCTGCCGCCGACTTGCTTTTGAATAAATCTCCCATCCGCCTAAAAAACGCGTTCGTATGCGTTCCCAACTGATTGCTAGCCTTCGTAAGAAACCCGTTGATCGCTTCGTCGATGCCGATTCCCGCCTCCGCCAGCGCTTCCTTGGCCGCTCTGATCGCGTCAACGACGTCTTTCTGTCGCCTGCTAAAGGCACCGCGAGGAACGAGGTGCGCGGCGGCTTCCAAACCTTCGCGGACCACAATGCCGGACACCTTCACGACGGCTTGCCCGGTTGCCTTTAGAGCGAGGTTGAGTTGTCGCGCGCACTCATTATGCACCCAAATTGCGGTCTTTTCACCCTTGCGGTCCTCGACAAAATAAGTGTGATCGCCTTCCACCTCGAAATTGTAGACAGTGACGCCCTCCGGATGCTCCTCGCGCACGCTGCTGATGACTTTCGCATCCGGTCCGCCGGGACCGACAACACTCTCACCCGATCGCAGTTCCTTGGCAGCAAGCCAACCAATGCCTTCCACCCAGAAGGGGTGATCGTCGGTCGTTCGAATCGTCTCCACATTCCCGTCGGCGGCGCGGACGCGAAGGATGCGCAAGTGGTCGCTGGTCTTCACGAATACCCGCGTTACTTTCCGGTATTCGTCCTTGCCATGTTCGTCCAGTTGATCGCGCGAAAGGACGTAGTCTCCGACCTTGATATCCTGGATGTTCTTGGTTGCAAGATCGCCGTTCTTTTCGATGTTTGTCACCACCTGCGTGCCGGCCACGTAGCACGCCCGAGCCCCAATGAACCCCAGAAGAACCATCTGAGGGTCAATCGCGATGTTGTCCTTGACGAAGTCGAGAATTGCCAGGTCTAAGCAAGTGGCCGCCATCGCCCGAAGCGTTTGCTCCTTGGCGTAGGCGATGATCGTGTTGACCTGGGCACCGACCTCGTCCGCGTACTGACCGGCAATATCAAAAGCCGATTCAGAGTCCGAATACTGGCCCAGGCCTCGAGCAATTGAAGCGTTCGATCTTTTCCACGGTCAGGCGGTTGAGGCCATCGTATTGGTAAAGGGTGCGGTCATTGCTCGGGAGCGTGACACTGGCCAGGTCGCCGATGCCGTCGTAGGCGTAGGTGGTGACTTCCGGCGTGCCGAAGATGATGTTGCCGTTGCGGCGGTCGACGGTCACGTGCCACAGGCGACCGAGGGCGTCCCTTGTTGTGGGCGGCGTTTGCATCATGACTTTCCGGGCGAGACGGCCATAATCATTCAATTCACGTTTGCTGCAGTTGCTGCAATCACCATATTTGGACAACGAGCTCAGTCCCGGTGTCACTTCCTGAAGCGACGTCAATCTTCCGCAGACGGTATCAACAACTTGAGTTCGACGGGGAGGTGAACCCATCCGAGGTTTCTACGCCGCGCAAGGTGGCAGAGGACAGTGCCGTCAAGGCAAATACCCAAATCCACTCGATTCGGTCGAACCTCCTTTTGACGGTATCGCCGCAGATAGTCGTGTAACGCGACGGTCAATCCGTCAAGGTTCCCTGCAAAAAGCGCATCGGCCGCCGCAAGAAGCATTTTCGGACGATTGTGAGGACTTTGAAGTATCGACTCACGCTGCGATCCGAGGCTCGATTCTGATTCACCACGTAGCCGCGAGGCAAGCCATATCTGATATGCATTGTCTGCCGGGGTGCGATCATCCATACCCTCGTCTTCTCGAAGATCTAGCGATGGCCATGTGAGTAGGCGTTCGAACGACGATGTATCGTCGAGCAAAAGCGATATAGCTAATCCTTCGCGAAAATAGTCGCTCCAAGGCAACTGGGCGCGAGCCTTTTTGCAATCAAACGCCTCTCCAAGATAGCGGAATTTCTCACGCCACGATCCAAATAGGTAGTAGACGGCGACTGCAACAAGTCGTCGAGCGATTTCGAGCCGATCATCTAGAGGGTGGGGGAGCGCTTCGTAGCCTAGTGACGCCATCGCGAACGCTGCCATTCCCTCTCGGCTCGCGTCAGAAGCCCATGTCTCTACATCATCAGCCAAAGCAGGCGGCCCAGCCCACCATGTACCATGGCATGCAGTTAGGTTTCGCGCGATCGCTTGAAGCATATCGAGCTTGAAGCCAAGTTGCGTCAGCAAGTTAGTTCTCTCAGCTTTGTTCATTCGAATGGCGCTCCCCAAGAGCTGATGCCTGGAAAAGTTTGGACCTTGATCGCTATGTAAGGATCGCGGCCGGTTAGATCGGACGAAATTACTGCTGCGAGCATCGGCCCATTCTGTTGGCCTTTCAGCCGCGCGAAGTCCGCAGCACCGAGGTTCTCTGAAAGAGCCTTTCTTATCCGGGTGCGGATCCAACGGTCACCCATCTGCATTCCATCCTCCGTCATAGCTAACTTCGACGATCCGCCTTTGGCTTCTACAACCGCAAAAAGGCCAAGCTTTTTCGACTCCATTATCGCGTCCACGCCAGTATAACTCGCCGAAATACTAGTCGTTTCGAAGCCAAGCAGGGTTGTGATGAGCGCCGCGCAAGCAGCCCCGAGCAGACCCTGCATCGGCGGTGTATCCCACAGGGCTCCTACGCGCTTCTTAAGCGTTTTTATCAGCGATGCTGGTACAGGAATCTTGACAGTTGGAAGGCTGACGTGAAGTCCGAGAGCGCCAAATGCACTTAGCCCCGCACTGAATGCCGCGCGTTCCGCCACGCTTAGCGCACCCAAGTTAGTAAAATCTGCTAACGTTGACAGTGTGTTCCAAGCGGAATTGGCTCCGTTGTAGAATCTTTGTGCAGTGTTCAATGCACGCGCCACGCCTAGAACTGGCTGTCCGGCCGCGGCACCCTCGCCTTCCTTCATGCTCCGTATTCCCAGCGAACTGATTAAGGAGATCATGTCGAAGAACCTCCCCGTTGGGTCTTCAAAGTTGACTGGGTCATCGGGGGTGTAAAGGTATTTGTGCAGTGATGAAGGATCGCTGGTTTGCCCGCCATACGAATCCATCGAGATAAACCGATACCCTTGCCTGAATCGAGCATCGTGATACGTCAGACCCGTCGGAACGTCATATTCCCCATCCCCACCAAACAGTTGCGTCGTCCGTGCCGTGTTGGCGTTGAAGCCG
>JBBRML010000144.1:0-4845 GCA_038230855.1 Fimbriimonadales bacterium
CTAACCAACTGAGCTATGAGCCCGGACCGAGCAAGAATTATACCGCGACCTTCCCGCCTCAGCGGGACGCTCTAACCAACTGAGCTATGAGCCCGGACCGAGCGAGAATTATACCGCGACCTTCCCGCTCAAGCGGGAAGGTCGCTAGTTCGAATAACCCAGCAGAAGAGCAAGTTGTGGCGAATGTGCTCCATCAATCGTCGGTTGCTTGGAATGGAGTACAAACCTATGGGCAGCAAATCCCGCAGAAGTTTCGCCGGGGCAATGAAGGGCCGGCCAATTTGAGAGTACATCGGAGCGAACTCAGGCTCGCAGTCGTCCAAAATATCGTTCACGAGTTCTGCGCACGGCGAAAAGCTGGTCGCCCTCTTCGAGCCATGTCTCAAGCGCAATCGTGATAACCAAAGAAGGAGGGAGCTGATCCGATCCCATCATATTCTAAAGACGAAAAAGCTATCCAATATTTTTGCGAGATCGGCACAATAACCGCCGTTCTAAACAGCTGATAGAAGTGACATCTGCTCTTCAGGCATGCCGAACATGCGGGTAGGCAAGGATTTTCTCGTCAAGCGTCAATATCTCACAGTCCCTGATCCGAGCCGTCGACACTATTAGTCGATCCGCCGGATCTTTGTGAAACGCCCCCGGCAGCCTATACGCTTCCACAGTTACGGCTTGATCGAGCGGTGCGACTTGGACTCCGGGGTAAGAGCATGCGATCCGCAGCCACTCGTCGACGTCAATAGGCAGGCGCAAGCCGCTCAGTGCCACCGCTCTCGATATCTCTAAGAGCGAAATCGCGCTAACTACTAATCCCGAGTCTTCGTGCTTAGCAATTTTCAGCGCAAGGTCTGCAGTGATTTCCGGAGCACCCTGAACCCACCAAATCCAAATATGTGTGTCGAGGACGATCAAATGGGGGCTTCCCAGTCAGCTTCTGGGATCGCAGGCTCAAACGGATGTGGAAAGGTAAAGGAAGTTCCTCGTAGAGGATAAAACTTTGAGCGCGCCGTTTTGAGAAGCACAATTACTTCCACAGCGTCGCCCACATGCACACCTGGCACGTCGATCCGACCGTCGTGTTCAATCGTGGTTTCAAACCGTATTGCTTCCATTCGAGTACTCGCTAACATGGATTATGCGCCAGAAGCTCGCTGGACGAGAATTCCGCAACACTAAGCCATGGCCGGCGGCGGCGCGTTGTGCCGTATATTGAAGGGAAGCCAAAATGAGATTGCTTGTCTGTGAGGATGAACCCGAAGTTGCCGCCTTCCTGCGCGATGCGCTCGAAGAGGTCGGATATTCGGTCGACACGGTCGCGAATGGCACCGAGGCGCTGAACTCCGCCCTGACCAACGCGTACGACGCCGCCATCCTTGACGTCATGGTCCCCGGCATGGACGGAATGGAAGTGGTCCGCCAACTGCGCGAGCGAAACGTCAACACTCCCACTTTGCTCCTCACGGCCCGACACCGCATTGACGATCGTATTGCCGGTCTCGACGCTGGAGCGGACGACTATCTCGTTAAACCATTTGCGCTGGGTGAACTGCTGGCCCGGGTGCGCACTTTGCTACGGCGCCAAGTAGCAGAAACTCCCGTTTTGAAAGTCGGTTGCCTGGAACTCGATCCCGCCTCGCGCCGAGTGACCCGGAACGGGCAGATGATCTATCTTTCCGCAACCGAGTTCTCACTTCTTCACTACCTGATGCGGCACGACGGTCGAATCCTTTCCAAAGCGCAGATACTCGAGCACGTGTGGGACGATCCGGGTTTCCGCAGCCCGAATACCGTCGAGGTCTACGTCAACTACCTACGCGCCAAGCTCGATACCGGCGATGCAAGTCACAGCCTGATTCGAACCGTGCGCGGCGCGGGCTATCTTCTCGCGGCCGGAAGCGATGAAGATTAGTCATCGTTGGCGTATCGCGCTTCTGACGTCCTGCGCTTCGGGCGTCATCTTCGCGGCGTTGCTAGGATCGGCGATGTTACTTCTCGTCCGACGTGAATACAGCGCTGCTCACGGTGCGCTCGGCGGGCCGCTTGATAGTGCGATCGCGGAACTCGAGCACGGCGAAACGTTCTCGGAACTCGGCACTTTCTCTGCTCTTCCGCAAAACTCGACGCTCGCCATTTTCAGTGAGAAGCAACTTCCGCTGTACCGAACAGACGCCGCCGCCATCGGTCCGTGGATAGGCGCGGGAGAACAAGCTGCCGGCGGGCGAAATTACGTATTCCGCTCACGAAGGTCCGGGAAACTCCTCGTCGTTGTCGCGACGGACTGGACAAACGCGCGCGCCGGGCTGCTTCGTGTCGGGGTCATTCTCGCCGCGCTCTGGTTACCACTTACTCTCATCGTAGGACTCACGGCATATCTGGCCGCCGGGCTTATGTTTCGACCCCTGGTCAACCTCGCAACGCAGGCGCGAGTGCTCGCAAAGGAGCATCGAGTGGGCCGCCTTGAAGATCCCAATGACGCTGACTTTTCGCCACTCGCGCAGGACTTGAACGCTCTGCTTAGCCGTTTGCAGGCCGAAATCGAGCGACAAGAGCAGTTAGTCTCCGACGTGGCGCACGACTTGCGCACACCGCTGACGGTCATTCGGGGACGGCTAGAGACCGCCCTCCTCACCGCAAAAAAAGATGGATATCGAGCCGCAATGGAGCTTGCTATCCAGGAGGCGGAGCGCCTGACGGATATGACAAATGCGATCCTGGAAGGCGAGGCGACCGAGGAAGAACCCGCGATTCTTGAGCTGTCGAAGCCTCTAACGGACGCTGCGGATCGCTGGCGACCACTCTTCGAGCGCGCGGGCATCAAACTTACGGTCGAGGCCGGCTCGGTCGCAGCGAGGATCGGCTCGCCGGAGTGGCAGATGCTATTAGATAACCTCCTTGAGAATGCCCTGACCCACTCGCGAGCGGACGGAGCTTGTACCGTGCAGCTGATTGCATCGCAGGCCGCGCGACTCGAGATCGCCGATACTGGACCCGGGGTCCCGGAGGGGGATCGTGAGCGCATCTTCGAACGTTTTGTCCGCCTCGATGAGAGTCGGACTCATGCCGGCCATGGCCTAGGCCTCTACCTCTGCCGACGCCTTGTGCGCGCACGAGGCGGCCGAATCTGGGTCGAAGCCAACGGGACTGCCGGCGCTAGGTTCATTGTCGAACTTCCGATTGCCGCCGTCAACGCCTAAACTTGCGAGCCGTGCCGAAGGACCGACTCTACGAGCCGATGGATGTCCCCATCCGTCGTGCGATGGTTCACGTTGCACGCTCGAATGGCAAAGTTGCCTCCGATCATCGTCGAACTTGGCACGGCATCTCCCGTCTCCTGAACTCGGAACAGAACCTCGAGGTTCAGCGCGTTCAATTCCTCGGTCGAAAGCCCGGACCGAATGTAGCGAAAACAGGCGATGTTCATCGGCGCAGGCGCGAGAAGCTCCAGGTTCGGATTGGCCCGAATGAGCGAAACCAAAAGCCTTGTCTGTAACACGTTGCGCTCAATTATCTCGCCAAATTTTTGAACACCGTATGCCTTGATGCACATCCACGCCTTCAACGCCTTGAAGCTACGCGAAAGGTCAACTCCGCGGTCGGAGAATGGCAATCCGCCGGCAATTACGCCTCGCGCAAGGCCAGCGATGTAGCTCGGCGCGAGAGCGAATGTTCCTACGTGTGCAGCCGGATCGCGGACGAGAACGCAGGCGATCTCGAATGGCAAATACATCCATTTGTGCAAGTCGAAGGCAACGGAATCTGCCCGTTCAATCCCGGCTACGAGCGGTGCAAGGTTCGGAGAAAGGCGAGCCAAAGCACCAAAGGCCCCGTCCACGTGAAACCAAATGTCGTGCTCTCGGCAAAGGTCAGCGAGGGCATTGAGGTCATCCGTCGCCCCGGTGTTTACCGTGCCTGCTGTGCCTACGACACATATGGGTCGAATGCCCGCGCTCAAGTCAGCGGCCACAGTTTGCCGCAACGCCGGGATGTCCATCCGATACTCGTCGTCGACGGGAATCTTCCGGAGGAACCGCGACCCAATCCCCAGCAGTTCGACGCCTTTCGTGATCCACCCGTGAGTTTCTGCGGAGCAGTAAACGGCGACAGGGGAGTCGCCTCCCTGAAGCCCTTCCTCTCGAACGTCAAATCCTGATTTGGCATGGCGCGCAACCGCGAGGCCGAGAATGTTTGCCATCGTGCCTCCGGACTCCAATACGCCACTACTGTTCGCCGGGAAGCCCATGAGCTCGATCATCCATTCAATAACTCGCTGCTCCACAAGGGCAGGTGTCTGGTTGAATCCCGCGCCATGCGGATTTAGCCCAGAGGCGAGGAAGTCCGCCATGTTTGCAAGCGGTACTCCCGGCCCTTGCACCCATCCGAAAAACCTGGGGTGCGCGTTTCCAGACGGATACGGCATGATGTCGCGTACGAATGCGTCGTACGCAGCGCGCTCACCTTGGCCGACCATCGGAACGGGCTCGCCAAGAATGCGTGCCTTTACTTCCGGTGGATACGGACGCCAAGCCGGAGCCTCGGCCAAGCCGGCCAAGTGGTCGAACATATCATCGAGCATCTCGTGCGAGAGGGCACGAAATGCGTCCCAGTCCTGCGGGTCAAGTGAGGTTTGTTGCATGGAGGTAAGGAGTTGGGGTCAAAGGTCTGATAACTGGTGCGGTCAGCAAGGAATAGGACTCACTTGAAGCGTAATGAGAGATTTCTGTCTAACTTTTGCGGCATGCGCCTCTTTTGCGGTTGGCTTAAACCGTGGAGAAGCGATCTCTTCCGCACTGAATGAACATCGTATCCTGTCGGTTGCTCCGACCGCTGTGGTCCAACGTGGCC
>JBBRML010000145.1:0-4767 GCA_038230855.1 Fimbriimonadales bacterium
AATCCCTCCCTCTCCGCTCGAAAAGAGCCTGCACTCGCAGGCTCTTGTTTTTTCAGGGTTTGCGACACGGCCGTCTCGAATCGCAACCCGCTTGTCCCGGTTTTGTCCAGGGGCGGAACCCACCCAGCATCGGCCACAAGTAGCATCAACAGGCTGATCGCGAATCCATTCATCGGACAGTCTCCTTGTCGGGCTTCCCCGACGTTCGCATGCTCCGGGCTCTTCAGGTAATGCCGTGGGTGTTCCCGAGCCCAGGGAATATCCCCGACCCCGACCGCCTTTCGGTCGGGGTCAGTTTCGCTCATCACTCTCATTCGGCAGATGTCTGCCGCTGGAGATCTCGTTGAAGGCGATCAAGTACGACTGGAAGATCGGCGTGGGGAATGTAGACTCCCACGCTGAAGATGAAGTCGCAGGCGCGTCGAGTATGGTGATCGTTGTCGCCATGCCCTTTCGAGTCGGAGGTCGTCATGACACGGCCTCCTTCGGACTTTCGGTGGTCTCTCCCGGCGTTGCAAATGGAACCTTCAACATGAACGACTGCGAATCAGCGTCGCTCAATTTGTAATAAATCGCCGCCATGCTTTTGTCGGACCGGTGCCCGAGCCACGCATCGATCACACGCTGCGGGATTGCCTCGTTCACGGTGAACGTTTCAAAGAAGTGCCGCAGGCTGTGGATCACGAACCCCGTGTCTCGGCCTGCCGGCATTTCCAATCGCTTGACTAAGCGAGTGAACTGTTCGTTCATCCGCTTCGTGCTCAGGTGATTGCCACCGGCAGGGAACTTCTTGCTCGGCGCGGCGGTGAACAACCACGACCGGCGAGTCGTCGGCAGTCCCTCCAGGACGACACGCAGCCGCGGGTGGATCGGCACCTTCCGCGATTCCCGCGTCTTCGTCTCCGCGCCCAGGCGGGACCGGACATGTACCCACCCGCCGATCAAGTCGATATCCTCGGGGCGGAGACGCTGCAGTTCTCCTGCCCGCATGCCGGTGAACGCGAGCACTGCAAGGTGACTGCGAAGCGGTTCCTCCGCGCTGGTCAGAATCTGGTTCAACTGGCTCAGAGTTGGCCCCTCCTTCGGTTCCGTGGGCGGCTTGTTCAATTTGATCCCAAGAAGTGGGTTCTCCATGAGGAGCTTCCGGCTCTGGGACCATTTGAAAAGTTGCTTGATAATTACACTCTCGTTGTAAATCGTTTTTGGACGGCGGGTCTCCTTCCGCATGGCGCGGTAGCGGTCGAAGTGTCCCGCCGTCACCTGCCCCAACTGAGTGATGCGATGACGCTCCAAGTATGCGAGGAATAGCTTGAACGTACCCCGGTACTTCACCAAGGTCCTCCGCGCGCGGTCCTCTGTCTTCTGGTAGCTCAAGTAGCTCTCAACGACTTCCTTGAGGTTGATCGGTTTGGGCGGTTGGTGGTAGGTTCCGCCGGTCAACTCGGCAGCCAGTTTCGTCGCCCGCTCGATCGCAACCTTTCGATTGCTAGTTTTCAAGGACACCTTGCGGTGCATACCGTCTTGCCAGAAGTCGGCGCACCAGATTTTCTTTCCGCCGCGGGGGAAAATGGTGAGGCGTTCCCCGATGCGAATGCGGTTCGGTTCGTCCGACATTAGGACCATTCCTTTCCATTGAATATGATGTCGAGGGCACGGGCTCGCCAGAACAGCGCGTGCTTGCCCCGTTTGCGGTAAGCTCCGTCGAGCCGACCCTTTGCCATCCACTCGTAAATCGTTTTGACGCTTTGGCCAAGCAACTCTGCGAGTTGCTCCGGGGACAAAATGGGCGGATACTCGGCGGTCAGTTCCGCCGTAAACGGGCGTGTGATTTCGTCGGCGGTCAGCTTGAGCTTACGATCGGCCATGACAACTCCAGAGGGAGACCGTCTTGTTGGGATGGCCCGATCTTCTCGAGTTTGCTGAAGGGGTTCTTGGGCGCAATTTTGGAAAGGTGCGCCCCCATTTCGTGGGAAGGGTTTGAAACTCGACCGTGGACTTACCGAACCTTTCCCCGATTTCCTCGCCGGCATTGGGCGATCACCCGCCGGAGGAACTGCACTCTCGCAACGCTGAGACCGAGTACGGTAGCAGCGGCATTTTCAATACCCGTGACGATACCCCGCGGTTCATGACTGAAGCGGGAGCGAATCGAGCATTCCAAGTGGATCACGCGGAACATTCGCTCATAAGTCTCATGGTGACTGATTCCGGCGAAGCTCGGGTCAATGCCTTGCTTGGTCACCTCATCCCGTTGGAACTGTGCGATCCGTTTCTGAAGTGCATCATCTCCTTGCAGCGGGTAATGGGCTGGGATATACACGTACACCCCGTGCTTTGGCTCGGGCACCGAATCTGGAGGCAAACTATCTGGGAAAGCCGGCCCCTGCGGCTCTGGCAGATCCCAGGAACGAAGGCACGTTAGCCCCCAACGGTCGAGGAGATGAACAAGCGCCTCCAGGAATCCAGCAGGCTGGGGGGAAGTGTAAGTCCGACCCAATGGAAATAGCGGTTGGTGGGGCTTCGGGATCAGGGCGTATTGCTTTGTGACTTTCTCAACCTCCTCCAGAAATGATTTTTCGGTAAGGAGCCAACCAATTACGCCTCGCAAGCGATTGCGGGTTTCGTCAAGCAGATTCGTCATGTCTCGGATTGCAGCGAGTTGAGCCGCGCTGGGGCTCCAGGGTAGCCCTTCAAACGAACTCTGGGAAGGAGCGACTGCCTCCGTCAGTAAAGGGAAAGCAATTGGGAATCCGGCGTGCATTCCGACCATGAGATGTTTCTTGCACAACGACGTGAACGCACGCTCGACTTCAGCCGTCGCGGCATCCAAGAGAGGATGCACACCCCTGTAGATCGGTTTCTCGAGACAATCGATCGCCAAGAGTGGAATGGAGTACACCGTTTCGCTGCCAGTAAATTGGGCAGCCCACTTGCGGTGGCGGCGACAGAACTCCAAGACGGCGGAGATTGTTTTGTCGCCAGATGAGAGAGGGTTCGTTAAGGGCGAAGGCCAGGGATCGGACACAAGATTACTCCAAATGAAGACGAAGTCTTGATTCCGATTTTAGGTCTCCACGATCAACTCGGTTTTCGTTTTTGGTCGGTTGTTGGTGACGGTTGAGCGACTCGTCGCTGTTGACTAAGCCAGTAGGTTGCAAGAATGCGGGCAAGAAGTTTGACGACTTGCTGGTCTTGTTCGCTACGACTCACTTGATGTGAATCGGGTGCCATAGATCTCCTGGTACGATTTGTGAATGGTAACTCTTATACACATATATTATGACGCAAAAACGTTAATAATTTAGTCAGGTGAAATTTCTTCAACCAAATGGTCCTCGACCTGTGCGAAGTTACATGCGTGATACTTCCGAAGTCGAAATTGGTTGAAAGCAACCTGAGATGTCGGGCGCTCGTACTGAGATCGTTAATGTTCTGAATGAAGAAAAGGGTCGTCCGATCCGTTCGCAACTAGACGCGGGCGAGGCACAAACTTCAGTTTCTCGTTGGCGTTCCCGCTGTCGAAGGATCCAAATGCCGATCTCCTGAGAGCAGCAAGAGACTGCTTTTCATACCACTGAGTGGATCACGGGCATTGTGCAACGTGATTCGCAAAGTTGTAGCAGTGCCCTAAAATAGCACCCAGAAACACTCACGGAAGTACGCGAGTACTATCTGGATACCTCTGGTTCTCAACTCTTGGTCAAACGAACGACGTTGCCCGAATGGCGTTGATGGAAAACATCGGTTCCCTGACGAATGCCAAATCATCAGCGAAGGCCAAGTTCACGCTTCCGCCGGTAATAGCTGTCCATCTCCTTGCCTGTCCGTTTTCGCCACTCTACCTCCAAGACGTCACGCGCCAATTGTTGTCCGTGCAATTCACGAACAATTTCATGCTCGGCGGTCTTCGTCCCAACTCGGGTCACCGGCGTTAATGGCAATTCATCGGCATGGACGCGGCGCATAGATGAGCGGACAAGGGCTCGCCAATCCGTCTCACAGGTTTCTGACTTCCAACATCGGTAATCCTCGAGTCCCTTGAAAAAGTACCTGAGATCCATCCGGTAATCCCCGGAACGACACACCTCGACGACATGTTCAAAGACCATCAGGCATTCCTTTGCGGGTACATCTTTCACTCCCTTCCGTGCCTCACTCTCGATGAACGCAATCAGCATTTCGTCGGTTGGTTCATGTTCCAAGGACGCCAACCGACTCGCCAAGGCCATTCCAGCCGGATCCTGGCGAAGGGGGCGGTTACTGATCGCGATGATCCCGCCGTTATACTCCGTGATCCGGCGAAGCCCTTTTGTCGAGTACGTCACACGCCGAGGAATCCCGGGGTCACCACCGACCGCCGCCATCAGAATCTGGGTGGCCTGGAGGTTGTTGAACAACAACGGCACGTCATCGATCACCAATAGCGAATCGGGGCGACTCTCGATTTCGTCGTACAGTGCCGCTGGGCTCAATCGCCCGTTAAGGAAGATGTAGCTCGCCTTGCATTCATCAAGCACACGGCGAACGGTGTAAGTCTTTCCAGAGCCTGGTCGCCCTGTCAGATAAGCTCCTGTCTGATACCCTGTCGCGACTGATCGTACTCGATCAGCGAGAAGGCGAACGAGTTGGTGGTACTGCGTGAGGGCTTCCGAACTTTCCGGGAGGACCGGTGATTTGGTCTTGACCATAGCTGCCTCCTTGCGGGATTTGAAATTGCAATTCTGCAAAACTACAAGCATTATTCCATATCAGAAAGCTGCTTTCAAC
>JBBRML010000146.1:0-4619 GCA_038230855.1 Fimbriimonadales bacterium
AAGAAGTAGTCGGCCCGACAATAAGGGCAACAACGGCGGCTAAGGAAGAACGCCCGCGACAGCGGGCGTTGGGGGTGGTTTTCTCTTTTCTAAAGAGAGATACCGACGGGAATCAATTCGAGCCTGGAACCTTTTGCGCTCGCGCAGGCAGACTCCATCCGCTCCCGGCCGTGATTGCGGGCCAGGCGCATCAATCCCAGGCATGATCGATAGCCTTGTTCAGGGTGCTTCTTCTCCATGAGCAGCCGCTTTACCAGTTCTGCGGTGGACGGTCCGACCGAAGCCGCCCAGCTCAGCAACTTGCCGGGCGACCACTCGGCATGTGCGCGATGGGCGGCTGGCATGTGTTCAGAGAGGGTTGTGTAATGGCCCTTGCGCGCAGACCGCAGATGGCTTGCCACGCGCCGGCCTTTGGCCAGTACTTCGAGCGTAGTGCGTGTAATCCGCAGTTCAACCGCTTGATGAATCAGCGCATACGGCACGCTGTAGTAGTTGCTGTCGTATTCGACGTGGTAATCGATATTGACGGTAGCCTTCTTCCATTCAGCAAAGACGAAGGCGGCGTCTGGCAGAGGCCGTAGGTATGGCGCATCGAGCAAGGCGAAGGCTTCCCGTCGGCTACCGGGAAGTTTCTTGAACGGACGGTTGTTGAGCGCTGGCAGGAGTTCGGCGATCGCCATATCAAGTTCTGCCACGGTGAAGAAGCGCCGATGACGTAATCGGGCGAGTATCCAGCGCTCCACCACCTGTACCCCGGATTCGACCTTGGCTTTGTCCTGTGGCTTGCGCGGACGGGCGGGCAGAATCACGACGTCGTAGTGATGGGCGAATTCAGCGGTGGCCCGGTTCAGTTCCGGCTCATAGCGATCAGCCAGAGACACCAGCGCCCGTGGGTTGTCCGGAACGATCAGGGCGGTGACGCCACCGATGAACTTGAGTGCGCGTCCGATTCCGGTCAGCCAATCCACCTGGCCTTGCCCCGGTGTGGCGCAGGCGAATGTATAGCTCGACGCGCCCAGGACGGCGACGAAGACGCTCGCCGGTCTGATCTCTCCCGTTTGCGCATCGATAATCGGTACCGTCGGGCCGGCGTAATCGCAGAACAACTTCTCGCCGGCCCGGTGAACCTGGCGCATGGAGCGCTTGAGCTTGCCCGCCCAGTCCCGGTAACGGGTACAAAATGCGGTGTATTGATAGCCACGATCACCGACGGCTTGCCGGTATTCTTCCCAGAGCAGCGTCAGCGTCACGCCTTTCTTCTTCAGTTCCTGATGAGCCACTGCGTAGTCGGGTTCGGCGAAGGTTAGCTCGCGGGCCACGGCCTGTCGGTAAAGCAGTTTCTCCAGACTGGCATCGTCGAGCGTGTCGGGAATGGGCCAAGTCAATCCGACTGCACTGGCCAGCCGCACATATTTGGCGACCACACCCTTGGATAGCTTGAGTGCCCGGGCAATCGCATCGAGGCTCAGGCCGGTGCTGTATCGGTATCGCAGTACTTCTCGGATCTTACGCATGGATAGTCTTTCCTGTGGCATTCCCGTCCGCTTTCAAAAGCGTCGAGACTACCTTTAACTATTCATGCAACATCCTCCCCATCGGTCACGTTCAGCGCGAAATCGCGGTCACGCTTTCGTGAAACAGCGGTCACGCTTCGGCGAAATCACCGGTCACGATGGCGCGAAATACGCACGTTGCTGTTTTGAGTTGCCCCCTCTCAGCTTGCATGCAGACTCGACAAAAAACATACCGCATCAAAATTCAACCATCTGATAGTTAAGGCGATTTTCCTTAAGTAAGTGCCAGTCCACCACGGCCCCTTTAATTTTACTGTCATATTCCCACGCCGTCTTGATGCCGGCTTCATCGGTTCGGGCACCAATCGGGGACATACCACTGTTATCTCCTGAAAACAACCGTGGTCTGTCCCTCATGTCACTCGGTTAAGCTTTCTTTGAGCAAGAATGAGGTCGCGTGCGACTTGACGCGGCACGGTGAGCAGCGGAAGGTTTTTGGGTCGTCGTTTCTTTGCGCGCGGCTCCACCCGGTCGGGTCGATGTGGCAGTTTTAGTGTGGCGATCCCAGCAAGCACCGTTGCGACCACGCTGCGAATTTGATCACTCGGTGTTCGGCGAAGTTGATCAGCGAATGCGTTCAGCAGCCGTTTAACGCCGGTAAAGCTCAGCGCGCGCGGCAACACGTCCGCAAGCCATGCGGCCTTCGCCATCGCCCAGCGCACCAAGTTGTAGGCCAGGAAATAAACCGCGATTTCCTTCTCTACCATCGGCTGCGACTTGCAACGCAGTACATCCATCGCCAGCGTGGCCTTAATGGTGCGGAAATCAACCTCGATGTTCCAGCGCATCTTGTAGAGCCTGCCTAGCTCACTCAATGAGACGAAATTTCGATCAAGCAATGTTGTCACCAGAATGCGACCATTCACATCGACCTCGCGCATCGTAATGAATTCCGGGTAGCGTGCGTACTCTTCCGCGCTCATGGTCTTCGGTTTGGGCGGTCGTGGCCATTGCACGATGTGGTCATGCTTGCCGAGGCGCTTCCCGCGCGTGAAGTCGGTGATCCGCTTGCCATGCTGGGCCATCACCACATCGGCACCCCGACGTTGCGCACCCTCAATGATCCACCAGGTCGCCAGTAGCGCATCGGCCAGCACCACATCTCCGGTATTGAGCTGGCCAAGCAAGTTTCCCAACAGCGTTTGCTCCCCCGTCCCCTTGCCTTCGCAGGCCACCACTTGATAGCCCAGTATCGCGCCGCTGGCCAAGCCGATCAGTGCGCCAATTCGGGCGATGGGAAACCCCAACCCCGGCTTCTGTTCATGGCTTTGCGGATAGGCCTGCTGATTGCTCGGCGTATCGGGCATCGACACTGTGGTGCCGTCAAAGAGTTTCACGCACCGACCCTGCCATCGCCAGCGCGAGGGCACCGTCCCTTCCAGCCGCTCGCCAATCGTCGCTCCCAGCGTCTTGGGCAAGGCAGTTGGCAATCGTTGGCGCGCGTCGCAGTACGAGCCCGTATTGAGCGCGCTCGCCGACTGGCCTTGCGCGACACGCTCGGACAAGCGGCGACCCACCACGTCCTGGCAGGCGCGGTCGACCGACAGGACTTGACCGACGAATAAACGTAGCGTGTCCAGCGGCGGATAAACTCGCTCGCGGTACGGTGCCACCAGTTCGCTCATCACCACCGCCACCTCTTGGTCACCAAGCGCCTGATCAAATATCCCGGCATCGCCTTGCAAAAATTGCCGCCGAAGCATCGCCGCGCTCTGCCGGAATCGCTCAACTTTGTTATCCTTCATTTGGGCTGACCTCCTGTCAATGGTGACTTTCGTTTCGCAACAAAAGCCTACCACCATCAGAAGTGTTCAGCCCACCGTCTCCCGGGGCGTCAGGGGCTTAACCGAGTGACATGATGGTCTGTCCCCTATTGTTCTAGGGTTGCCCATACCGGTGCGGGCGGCGGTCTGCTACGGTACCAATGCTACGGGAATGGGCCCCGAGCATTACGAGACAGCGCTCCTCGCATATATCCGAGCCATTTGAACTATCTGAAAGCAGATATCAGCAGATTCAAAATTAAACGGTTCACCAAACAGCCTCGCCATACCTTCACGATAAAGTGGCCAACGATACGAAATTGAGACGACAGCACTACCACTTTCCGAAATAGTGAAAACTCGATGACTTAGTCCCGATACGAGCTTAATCCTTGTGTCCCCACCGTCCAGTTTATAAAGTCGATCATTGAGTATCAGACTCAAACCCTCATGGTATGCGGGGGCCGCAGACGCGCTCTCCCTCTTCGGCGCGATGTAAGCAACAAAAACTTCGCCTTCAAGCGTTTTGACGGAGGTTCCAAATCCAAGTACGAAGCAACGATCCTCGGGCACTGAAACCTGTCTATAACTTACTTCCTTTTTCACGACGCGAATTGCGTACGCAGTTTCGCGTTGATATAGGTCGCAAACATAGATGTTCATTTCTGTACCAAACATTGCGCTCTCTGCCAGCTCGTGCAAATTGTCTTTAGTTTTTTCACTCTCAAGTGAGTAATAATAGGGGACAGAACACGGTTATTTCCGACCACCCACGTCCCGCTTTCTTCTACAGCAATTCTTTTGCTCATTTACTTGCACCAGTCATAAAATTCAAGTTTTACAGTGTTGCGCCCGTATAACGAAAATAAACCGAGGGTCGCGGTAGGGACGACGGTTACCCGCCGCCCCCCGCACAGATCCGTACGTGCGGAATTACCGCATACGGCTCTTGCCGCAAGTGATGACGCGACTATGTTGATGTTCTCACGCCGCTGTTGCTTGGCGCGTTCGCGTAGGCCTTCAAGTCCCATCGACGCACTTACCCGGCTCTGTGTCCGGCATGCGGGGGCATCAACGGCCTTCCCTGTGGCTATCCCCCTTCCCTCCATCGCCTCCGCCGGGCAGAAGCACCCGTTGTTCGGCAACTTCTTCGGTACTATAGAGATATCCGACTTCTCATCGGCGTAGATGACGGGATTACGGTTTCCCTTCCCCGCCCCGCCCGACAGTACTCCGTCGGGCACCGATGAGACCTCCCAGCTCCTGCTCAAGTAGCTTCCCG
>JBBRML010000147.1:0-4578 GCA_038230855.1 Fimbriimonadales bacterium
ATCAGTTCAACGAGGTTCGACCTCACTCGAGTCTCGACCAACTGACACCGGCAGAGTTCAAACAGCAACTGAGTGCAACAACCAACCCAGAAACGGCCATTTCCTAAGTCACGAATGGACCGAAGAATGCCGGCAGGTCACAAGCACTCACGTGTGAACAGATCAACAATAGTGAGCGTTCGAATCTTCCGGCCGTCGGCGAGCTGATCCGCGACGAAATCCATTCCCCAGACATCGTTAGCGCGAGCCGCCGGCCGGCGCTCAAGGCGATGCACTGCGGTGACGTGTCGCCAGGGCCGCTTGCGCCGCAACCCTAGATGTTCCTCGCCATAGACGCGGTAGAACCGGTCCTTGCCGACATCCCATCCCTCACGTCGGAGCAAGATGAAAATACGCCTATACCCGAACCGAACCCGTGCGTGGGCGATCTCGCGCATGCGCTGGCGCAGTGCGATCAGTGGATCCATGCGGCTACGATAGTAATACATGGACCGCGTCATCCGGACACACCGGCACGCCTGCCTCATGCCCACGGTGTATCGGCTCATCAAGTAGTTCACCATCTCGCGCTTCTTTACGGGCTTCAGAGTTTTTTTTGGAGAACATCCTGAAGCATCGCCTTGTCGAGCGACAAGTCCGCCACCAGGCGTTTGAGCTTGAGGTTCTCTTCCCGCAGCTGCTTAAGCTCCCGTGCCTCTGAGGGCTCCATACCGCCGTAGATCTATTTTCAACGGTAATAGCTCTGTTCAGAAACCCCATGAATCCGACACAGCTCGGAAATCGGGGTCCCGAGCTCCGCCTGCTTCAAGATACTGGTGATCTGCTCGACCGAAAACCGCTTTCTCTTCACGACAAAACCTCCTTCCTCCTGGAGCCGATTTTGTCGCAAACTTCACCTTCCAGGTGGTCCGATTTATCCCGGGCCCGTCAACCTTTGTGATTCAGCAACCTTTGCTGGCTTCGCCCGCACTTCAATTTCCGTCTCGCGGAACTTCCCGATGAAGGTTTCCATGCTGGCGTTTTGCACGAGCACGATCATTGACTCCAGGGTCGGGTGATGTGCTGTATTAGGCTCGAAATAAGAAGTCTTAGGATTGGGCATTGACCCGCGAGAGCAGACGTTTCGGCTATTCGCGGCAGGGATGTTTGTCACTCGGTTGAGTGTACGCGGAAAATTCACGTGAGATAACTCGCTCGTAGCCTATGCATGCAATTGCAGCTGATACGTCGCCGACCGGCAATTCAACGCTTTGGCGAGATCCGCGGCAGTATTATCGGTTGACCGTTCCGCCCGACGCCGATGACATGTGTGGAGAATTTCAATTCAGAAATGTCGTCAACCAGTACCATTGGTGCTAATTCGATCACCGCGCGAGACACGACGTGCTCCGCCACCCTGTTGTCGGGCCGAGCGAGGACATATGTCGGAAATGTGCCTCCGGTAATGAGGATAATTTGTGCCGCGCTCTCGCGCACGAAGTCGCATACCGCTTCGATTACTCCAAAATTGGCGTATTGGGCGAGTAGATGGTTGGAAAAATCGTGCCCTGCGAGAAAGCCGTCGCGTTTGAGTCGCGGTAAGTACGTCCGAAGGTCGGAGAGAACTGCGTTGTACGTATGGTCTCCGTCGATGTATACGAAATCGAAAGTTTCGTAAGGAAACTCATCGGCGCAGATTGTCGAATAGGCGCGCTTAATGTCGACTACTCCGCTCGCGCGTTCCTGCGCAAATCGATTTAAGACATCGTTGTATCGTCTATCGAATTCCGGCTGAACCACGTTGCTGGAATCAGTTCGATAATTGGCCTTTGCTTGTTCCTCCCAAGGATCGATTAGGGTGAGCTTCTTTGGTTCCATCGACTTCAGTATTTCGACAGAAAAATCGCCCTTGGCGACGCCGATCTCTGCAGCCACGCCCTGTTTTGGAAAGAGCTTTAGAATATCGGCGCGATTGTTGCGTATAAGTAAGGTCGACATCATTACCTCGTCGTCGCTTCGTGGGTTTCCCGCGTCGTAGTACCGATTAGCCCTTCTTAGCCCTTCGTGATGCCGATTATGGGCTCGGCCGCCCCAGAAACCAACTTGCGTATTGACACAAAGCTAGCGCGGCAAAGAATTATCAAATTGATTCGCACATTTGCCTGATGGCCGGACAACTATATTGCTCGATGATTCCGCCACCCAGTCGGGATCAACGGGGTACAACACGTGATCGATGCCGAGTTTCACGCTATTCACGGGCGACTGGCGATGATGCCAGTAACGGCAGAACGGAGAGTGCCTTATAGAACTCATATCGCCCTTTTATTGACTGGCATCAGCTTGCGAGTAGTACTTTGGCGAAGTCCCGATAAGGCATTCGCCGCACCAGACTCGCATCTGGGAATTTCCGCAGTTCCCATTCGCCAGTGGCCTCGTCCATAATTATCAAGGCCGTGCTTGGGATATAAATACGCTGTGCGGTCGAGTAATTGACGAATCGCTCAACGATATCACAGCCTGCAGCCGGGCGCCCGTGGAGCAATCGGACGGCGCCGTGGAGAACGGCGGGTAAGCCCACTCTCAAATTAAACTCTGCCGGTAAGATGAATGGGTTGATTTCTAGACGCGTCAGGAGATGGCGGAATACCGACTGGTCACCGAAATTCTTCGATTCGTCCGTCGGTACGTGCTCTTTATATAGCTTTAACCAAGCATCGCAAAAATCGGCTGGAAGCGCGTGCCTATCAAACGCGAGAACGCCGGTGTTTATTTCGGGCATTAATCTCGGCGGCGTGTCAGTTATCGTGCGGACGCCGAAATCGGAGACTTTTCGCGGGGCATGGACTGCTATTAATCCGTATCGCTGAGCGGCCGCGAAAATGTCATAGACCGGACGACAACAGAAAATATCCGTGTCAACGTATAGCGAAAGGCGGTAGGGACTCGCTTGGATACCCAAAATCTTATTGTAGAAACCCCAATAGCGACTTGGAAAGTGGGGCTGTGCTGCCGAAACCTGTCGAATTGTGTCAAACGTTCCAAATGAACCAGCCTCGTCAGTGACCAGAGCGATAGGGACATCCGGCATGTGGGCCCTGAACCTGCTTGCTGCTTCACTCGCCTCTTTGACGTATTTGGCGCCGAATCCAACGAACACGATGCCGTAATCCATCTAGGGCACCGCCGCCAGTAGCGCCAAACTACTCGCGAGACCGGATTCTCCTCCGCGGGCGCTAACTTCAATATGCATTGTTTTTCCTACCTTCGGTACCTGCCGGATTACTCCGATGCATCGACCGTCGTCTCAGACTATCCCCCACAGCCTCCGGTTTGCAACCCAATCTCACGCTCGATTCCACCGTTCAAGCAGTCTCCGCCTTTGGACGAATTGACGAGTCCAAACGGCACCAGATAGAAGAGGTACCGCTTGACGCTCGGATAAGCGGAGGTCTGTGGGTCAAGCCACTGCTGCCAGCGACGAAGGGTGAAGTAGACGGTATTAGGTATTCGGGGGTCAAGATAAGCATGCGGGGGCGGGTGTGGCAGAACCGCGTAGAGCGAGCGCGACGGGGGTCAGAGGCGCGCTAAAAGCTCTCCGCCAGCTGCACCAAAGTTTTGACCCTGTCTCAAATCCACATACATCAGGAGTTTATAATCTGATGATGTCTGGAGGCGAATATGGGTCACAGGAAGGCAGGAGTACCGAGCCGCCGGTACACGAATGAGTTCAAGATCGAAGCGGTCAAGTTGGGTCAGAGCGTTGGCATGTCCGAAGCGAGTCGCAGGCTCGGGATACCGGATTCGAGTTTATTCAATTGGGTAAGGCGGGAGCGTGCCGGGAAGCTGGGCGGGTCGAGCACATGACGGGAACGCCGCGATCGGCTAAGGAGCTGGAGGCCGAAGTAGATCGGCTGCGACGCGAACTGGCCTCGGCCAAAGTGGACAACGAAATCCTAAAAAAAGCGGCGGCGTACTTTGCGAGAGAGTCACGGTGAAGTACGCCTGGATCGAAGCACAAGCGGGCTGGCAGCCGATTGCGCGACTGTGCAAGGTGCTGGGCGTATCGCGCAGTGGCTTCCTGCAGTGGCGTGAGCGTGGGCCCAGCGATCGGGATCTGGCTAATCGATCTTTGGATGCGCAAGTGGCGGTGATACATGCCGAGGGTAAGCAAGGCTACGGACGCATCCGAGTCACCCGCAGGCTGCAGCAGTCGGGCATGTGTATTGGTGCCGAGAGAGTTCGTAAAAGCCTCCTGCGGCAGAGTCTGCGGTCGGTGTATCGAAAAAGATATCGACTCACAACGGACTCGAACCATCGTAAACCGGTGGCATTGAATCTGCTGGACCGACGCTTCACCGGCTGGTCGCCGAATCGCGCCTGGACAACCGATATCCCTACTTGCTCACCGAGGAGGGATGGCTTTACCTGGCCGCTATCTTGGATCTGGGCACACGCCGGATCGTGGGTTGGGCCATGAGCGAACGGATGAGCGCCAAGCTGGTCTGCAATGCGTTGCAGATGGCGTATTGGCGTCGGCGCCCGCCACCGGGACTTCTAATGCACTCTGATCGCGGCAGCCAATATGCCAGCGATGAC
>JBBRML010000148.1:0-4410 GCA_038230855.1 Fimbriimonadales bacterium
AAAATGGCCAGATCAGCCCCTCGACCATCGTCCGGGCTGCCCGAACGGCCAGTAATGCGTCGGCAACTCGCGTCGGTCTTGTGGCAAGGCCGTAAAACGCCAATACTCACCCCAGTTCGGGAGTCATCCGGGGAATCCCAGTTTAACGGGCAACGCCGCTGGCGCTCTACTAAGACTGTGTCTCGGACGCTGGTTAATTACTCGCCATGACCTGCTTGGAGCAAGGTTTTGCTCAGCTCTGACTTGGCCGCTGGCGACGTGGAGGATGGACCCGCGTCTACGGATGTCCGTTAACGCGGGCCATGCGGTAGTGCCCAAGTCCAGGTACCAAGTCAGCTTTTGACCTTTCCCACTCAGTGATCGGTCAACCAGTTAGCAACCTTCGACCGGCCAGTCCGACCCCTTCCAGAACCAGGGGCTTGCCAGATAAGATGGCCTTCGGATTTTAGGAGTCGATATGGCGCGGGCACCAAAGACGGGCGGCAAGACAAGCAAGGCGAAAGCCCGCAAGGCAAGTTCGACAAAGGGTCTCAAAGCCGCCAAGACCACGGGCTCTATCACGTCAGCGCCCACGCTGCGTAAGCGTCGTTCCATCTCCGATCTGACCGAAGAGCTGAAGCAAGCGCGAGAACAACAGATTGCGACGGCTGAAATTCTCCACATGGTCAGCCAATCGCCTACCGATGCGACGCCCGTCTTCGACGCCATTGCCGAGCGTGCGCGCGTCCTGTGTGGAGCACTTCTTGGCGCGACAACACGTTTCGACGGAGAATTTCTCCATCTAGTAGGCTACCACGGTGTTTCGCCCCAAGCCGAAGGAGTTATGCGTTCCTCGTTTCCGCGCCGACCGGACCAAAGCTCGATCAACGGCAGGTGTATCTTGGCTAAGGCTCCGGTGCAGATCGCCGATGTCCAGCTTGACCCGCATTACCAACTGATAGCGGCAGCGAAGGCCGCCGACTACCGCGCCTTAGTTGCAGTCCCAATGCTCCAAGGCGGACAGGTTATTGGTGTCATCGCTGTAACTCGGCACGAGCCAGGCGAATTCTCTGAAAGGTTGATCGCCTTGTTGCAAACCTTCGCCGATCAAGCAGTTATCGTCATCTCAAATGTGGCCTTGTTCACGGAAGTTCAATCGAAGTCCCACGATCTCAGCGAGGCCTTGCAGCAGCAAACCGCGACCGCCGAAGTTCTCAAGGTGATCAGCGCATCGAAGTTTGACCTGCAGGCCGTTCTGCAAACGCTCATCGAGTCCGCAGCCGCGCTCTGTAAAACGACGGGTAACGTCTGGCTCCGAGATGGCGATGTCATACGGGTCCAAGCCCACTTCGGGCAATCAAAAAGCTTTCATGAATTTCTAAAAGCTCATCCGATCAGACCAGATCGAGGAAAGTTTGTTGGAAGAGCTTTCCTCACTGGGAAACTGGTGCACCTACCCGATGTGTTAGCGGACCCTGAGTACGAGTTCGTGGAAGCCCCGAAGTTAGGAGATTTCCGTGCGGCGCTTGCTGTGCCGATGGTCAGAGAGGGCAAAGTCGAGGGTGTTTTTGCACTTTCGCGGCCCGAACCCGGCCCGTTTTCAGATCGCGAGATCGAGCTAGTCCGCACGTTCGTGGATCAGGCGCTAATCGCAATCGAGAATGCGCGGCTGTTCAACGAGACGAAAGAAGCACTGGAACGGCAGACAGCAACGGCGGATATCCTGAAGGTGATCGCCAGTTCGCCGGACGACGTCCAGCCAGTGTTTGATGCAATCGCTGAAAGCGCCAAGCGTTTGTCCGGAACACAATCGGTGATTGTTACCAAACTTATCGGCGAAACGCTTCATCTCGCCGCGTTTACCACCATGAGTGAAGCCGGTGATGAGGTGCTACGAAGGTCCTTTCCAGTACCGCTGTCATCTTCGGGCATTCATAACAAGGCCATTCGTACTGGAGCAGTAGCATTCTGGAACGACGTCGAGCATGACCCCGACGTGCCTCAAAGGAACAAAGAACTTGCGCGCGCGCGCGGTTGGAAAAGCTTACTCGCGGCTCCCTTGCTGAGTGAAGGGGTTGCAATTGGGGCTATCGGAATTGTGCGACGCGAGACGGGGCCATTTGAAGAAAACGTAATTGATCTTTTGAAAACCTTTGCGGACCAGGCTGTAATCGCAATCCAGAACGTCCGGCTGTTCAACGAGACCAAGGAGGCGCTGGAGCGGTTAACGGCGACGGCTGACATTTTGAAGGTCATCGCAAGCTCGCCTGACGACGTGCAACCGGTGTTCGATGAGATTGCCAAAAGTTCCAACCTTTTGCTCGGCGGTTTAACAACCACGGTCTTCCGTTTTGTCGATGACATGGTTCATCTTGCTGCGTTCACGCCCACGAGCCCATCGGCTGATTTAGTCCTCAAAGGTTATTTCCCGATGCCTAAGGCTGACATCCCGCAATTCTCGATGGCAGCAAGCGGAGTGCCATCACAAGTTATCGACACAGAACTATCGCCAGACTTTAGACTCAGAGATATCGCGCGAGCGCGCAATTATCGCAGCCAGCTATACGTACCTCTGGTGAACGGTGGAATACCCATCGGAGTTATCGTCGTAACCCGTTCTCAGCCGGGTCGGTTCGCCGACCATCATGTACAGCTCTTGCAAACATTCGCAGATCAAGCTGTGATTGCAATCTCCAACGTTGGACTGCTCAGCGAGGTGCAGGATCGCACTAGAGAGCTTTCACAATCCCTCGACGATCTCCGCGCCGCCCAGGATCGCCTAGTGCAGACCGAGAAGCTGGCATCGCTCGGCCAACTAACCGCCGGGATCGCCCACGAGATCAAGAACCCGCTTAATTTCGTCAATAATTTCTCGTCGTTGTCCGCCGAACTCGTCGATGAATTGAACGAGACCCTGGCCCCGGCCCCGCTCGATCAGAAGATGCGCGGAGACGTGGCAGAACTTACGCAGATGCTGAAGTCTAACCTCGAAAAGGTCGTGCAGCACGGCAAGCGAGCGGATTCCATTGTCAAAAACATGCTGCTGCACTCGCGTGAGGGCTCCGGCGAGCACCGGTCGGCCGACATTAACACTTTAGTCGAGGAGAGCCTAAACCTCGCCTATCATGGGGCGCGATCCGAGAAGTCGAGCTTTAATATCACGCTAAGGCGCGATCTCGACCCCGACGCGGGCGCAGTCGAACTGTATCCGCAGGAACTCACGCGGGCGCTGCTGAACCTGATCTCCAACGGATTCTATGCCGCCACTCGGCGTAAGTCGGAGGCGGGAGACGAGACCTTTGAGCCCGTCCTAAGTGCCGCCACCAGGAACCTCGGTAACAGGGTTGAAATCCGGATTCGCGACAACGGCACTGGTATCCCACCCGAAGTGAAGGAGAAGATGTTCAACCCGTTCTTTACGACGAAACCGGCGGGTGAAGGCACCGGGCTTGGGCTTTCCATGAGCCACGACATCATCGTGAAACAACACGGTGGCAGGATAGACGTCGAGACCGAACCCGGCGTCTTCACCGAATTCATCATAACGCTGCCGCGCAACTCTGTAGCCCAAGTCAACGCTGGAGACCAAAATTGAGTGCGTGCATCCTCGTCGTAGATGACGAACCCGATGTCGAAGCCCTGTTTCGCCAGCAGTTCCGGCGCGAGTTGCGAGCACAGCGTTTCGTCTTGGAGTTTGCGAGTTCGGCTAAAGATGCGCTGGCGCGAGTCGCCCTTCCGAATGAGCAGTCACCGATGCTCATCCTGTCCGACGTCAACATGCCAGGCATGACGGGGTTGGAAATGCTACCCAAGGTTAAGGCGCTGCATCCCGAGGTTCCGGTTATCATGATTACGGCCTATTGCGACTCGGAAACCCGACGCAAGGCGATTGAACAGGGGGCGGCGGACCTGTTTTCCAAACCAATTGATTTTACCGTGCTGAGGTCGGAGATCAACAGCCGACTGGAGGGGCGGACCAGGTAGTCGAATGGGTCAACGACTTCCGTTGTTGCATAAATGCGACGTACCGACCGCATGGGTTCCCATCCGAGTTGTGCCAGCGATGCAAAAAGGGCGTGATCGATCCTGAACTGACTTCAGGGCAGCTCGAAAAATAACGCCTCTTCCTGAATTTGTGCGAGTCTAACCCGCACAATAGGATTTGGGGATGCGGATACGATGGGTCAATTCGGTTTATTTGATGCGGACAAACGACTTGCGGTGATTTCCGCGAAGGGCGATCCGCTTGAGATGATTGATCGGGTGATGCCGTCTAAATGACCGCACGGTTGTCGTCAGCGTCGGCAATACGGACTATGGCATCCTGGTCCGAAATTCACATCACAGTATCACGGAAGATGCCGTTGCAAACGATAGCAGGCCCGTATTCCACGGCTCTAGCCGGGTAGATGGACGGTGATGTACGAAGCG
>JBBRML010000149.1:0-4386 GCA_038230855.1 Fimbriimonadales bacterium
CCAAAACTGCGACGATTGACGCGGACAAGCGCACATATCACCTTCGAAAGGGCGTGATTGTGCAGTACGGCTTGACTGTGATTAAGGCGGGCCAGGTCGATATCGATTCCGGAGAATTCTTGCGGATTTCCGCCACCGAAACGGTGCAAATCCTTGACCCGCTTTTTTCCGTGGACGCTGATTCCGTCACCTGGAGGTACGAGGCAGACGGACGCCACGGCTCAATGCTGGCAGCGCAAGTTCGCATTGGACGCGCAGTAATTCACGCAAAGAGTGTTGCCGTTGAACCTGGCGAATGGTCCTTTAAGGACGCCTGGGGGTCGAGTTGCTGGGACAAGCCGCAACTGTATTCGCTCAGCGCAAAGGAGTTCATTGTGCGGACCGGAGATGAAGCCGTGGCGAAATCGCTCGGCATCACCGTGCTGGGTCATCACATCATCACAATTCCGGAGCGGACGGTAAACCTAGATCCAAACGGGAGTGGTCAGAACATTCCGTTGCTTGGTTGGAGGCGTGGTGCGGGCATTGGCGCGGAGTGGAACAACGCGTACGTATACAGCAATTCGACCAGGTTGAACGTGGGTGCCGCCTACTATCCTTCGTTTGCGCCCGCATACAATGTGTCGCTAACTAAATCACTGATTCCTGCGTCGAGCAACCAGCCCGTTCTCACTACACAGACGGACATGGGCCAGCGTTTTCGCTATGGCTACTTTGAGCGCGTCGACTTGGCTACCCCGAAAATGGAGATGGATTACCTCCAAAAGCCGCGGAACGCGGTCAGTATCGGAGCAAGTCTGAACGAAACCACGAACCTCGGACTTTCAACCGAAGTCTTTTCAAAACTAGCCGACCTTGTTTACGAAAGGGGAGGCAAGGCGGGGCCTGGCGCATTCCTCATAACGAGTCGCTTTGAAATAGCGCGCGAAGCGCGGGAAAGTGCGCGCGGACGATCAGTTTTGCGAGCCACATACGTGCCGGGGCACCCGCAGATAAGGAAAGGACTATGGCTTGTGCCTCGCGTAGAGTACGGCGGGTTTTACGGCACGGGCCTGTACGAGTGGTTCATGTTGAATCTCGGATTCAGGACGAACGTCAACGAACACATCGCGATCGCGGCAAATGGGTTTGCCACGAAGGAGACAGGGACCCCGCAGTTCGTTGCGGACCGCCTTTTTTCGAAGAACGGTTTTGACTGTCGCTTGGACTTGCAATTCGGAGGGACTTACTTCTCGATCATGGAGCGATGGGACCGCGACCTGAAGTGGTTCGAACCAGAGTTCAAAATTTCTCAGGTCACCGGGTGCGTCCAGCCATTCCTCATCTACCATCGATTCACCCACGACTTTCGCATCGGTGTTAAGATGCGTTTGGAAGACGTGTTCACATTGTTCAAAGATCGAAACGACAATCAGTCTGGCAGTGGGGTGACTATTAGCTCCCCCGGGCGGCCATGAGCTTCCGAATAAGTCGCGATCAGTGCCGCGATTCGCGGCTCGCATTGCAGAAGGAGTGGATACTTCCAAACCACATTGGCGGCTATGCAATGGGAACGGTCTCGGGAGCAAATACTCGCCGGTATCACGGGCTCCTAATCGCCGCAACTAGGCCGCCGGCGACCCGCATGCTCCTCGTGAGCAACCTTGATTTTTCGGTGGAAGCGGATGGCGTCGAGTCACTGCTAAGCACGAATGTGTACCCTGGAGCGATACACCCATCCGGCTTCATGAACCTGAATTCGTTCGAGCTGTCAAGTGTTGCCCGGTGGACGTACGAAGTCGCTGGCTTCACCATCACTAAGACGGTTGAGGTCGTTCGAGGGACAAATCATACGAAGGTCGCTTTCGAAACTTCGTCCGAGACACCAATACGTTTGAAATGTCGTCCGCTGATCGCTTTTCGCGATCATCACGGAACGTTCGCTCGGTCTGATTCATTCCCTGAATGTATCGTTACTGCGCATGACGAAACGAGAGTTCGATCAGGCGAAATTGAATTGGAGATAAGCCATCCTGAAGCAGAGGTAACCGACGTAGAGGATTGGTACTACCGTCAGTTCCACGAACGAGAAGCGGAACGCGGGCTTTCCACCACAGACGATTGCTTTTGCCCGATCCAACTTGAGTACGAGCTCTCGGCTTCGAAGTCCGCGAACCTGAGCTTCCGACAAGGCGACTTTGTTCCTTCGGATTATTCGCCCGGAAAGGCCATGAACCCTGACTTGGGAGACCAGATTAAGGATTCGGCGGCGTTGTTTTTGGTGCATTCCGCGGATCGGACATCGATGATCGCCGGGTATCCGTGGTTTAGCGATTGGGGTCGGGACACCATGATTGCCTTGCCCGGCTACGTGGCAGCTACGCAGGAGCACGGATACGCCCGTCAAGTTCTTGCGGACTTCGCTCGATATCTTGACCAGGGCATGTTGCCAAATCGATTTCCTGAGACCGACCAAGAGCCGGAATACAACACTGTCGACGCGACCCTCTGGTGGGCAAATGCCGCCCACTTTACGCTTAGCAGAAGCTGGGACGAGGCATTCGCGGTACTCGCCAACAAGGTCCTTGACGAAATCATTGTTGCGCACGTCGCCGGAACTCGCTACGAAATCCGCGTGGACCTCGTCGATGGACTCGTTTCACAGGGATCTCCCGAAACTCAACTGACTTGGATGGATGCAAGGGTTGATGGCACCGCAATCACGCCTCGAAATGGTAAGCCAATTGAGATCAACGCCCTGTGGCTGAACTTGCTCAAGTGCCAAGAGTGGATTTGCCAACAGCTATCACTTGAGTTTTCGCATCACGAACTCCGTCAGCTGTGTGAGGCAAGCCTTTACGCTCGGTTCCCTTGCGCTAGTTCTGGGGGTTTGTTTGATACTCTCGACCCGGATGATTCATCGATTCGCCCCAATCAAGTCATTGCTCTCAGCCTGCCGTTCGTGGATTTTCCGAGACCGGTTGGTCTTGCGGCGCTAGAGGTTGTCGACAAAGAGCTACTTACTCCGTACGGTTTAAGGACACTTGCCGCATCCGACCCACGATATTGCGGACGGTTTGAAGGGGATATGCGGAATCGTGATGCGGCATATCACATGGGAACAGTTTGGCCGTGGTTGCTCGGATCGTACTTCACGGCGTGTTTACGCTACCGGGAGGACCCGAAAACTGTGCGCAAGCAGATTCGCGCGATCCAGCCTGCTCTTTCAGAGTACGGCCTTGGCGGCATCGCGGAAGTATACGATGGCGATGCCCCCCACAACCCTGGCGGATGCCCGTGGCAGGCGTGGAGCGCGTGCGAGATCGCGCGCGTCTGGTTCGACGAATTGCCTAAGCGGGCAAACAAATCGGCGCTCTGAGGCGTCTGTTATGGTGAATGCGCTTTCGAATCTGCCTCGGTTTTTTTGCACTTGCCGCCGTCGGCGCCGCACAGCAACTTCCTAGTTCCAGCGTGCTCACGGTTGCGGAACGGGCCTCGTTCTTGCTAAGTGCGCCAAACATTCAGCACGAATTGGCGATGACTGACGTTCAGATCGCCACGCTTTCGCGTGAGCTTGCACATGCGGATGGCCGTCGACGGTCGCTCTACGTGCTTCAGGTCATCGACACAAAGGCAGTTATACAAGAGGAACACCAGTCGAGTGCGCTGCTTTTGTCTGTGCTTACGCCGGCCCAGAGTCGCCGCCTCACTGAGCTAACTCGTCAGCGAGTTGGACCGCGAGCCATTTCGGACGCAGAAATCGCGAAGGAGCTTGGGGCGTCTGACGATGTGCGGAAAGAAGTGACCGCGCTGTTCGCCGCAGTCGATGCTAAGTTCGAAGAAATTGACGCAAACATCGGCGAACTACTCGCCGGTGAATTGGTGAGTGAAGACGCCGCCGCGCGAAAAGCGGCAGAGATTCGCCACCAACGCGTTATCGATTCGTTTGAGCCTGAGCGAATCCAGGTGCGGAAGGATCGTGCCTCGGCGGAGAAAAAGGCGTTAGAGTTACTCACACCCGACCAGCGAGAAAAGTGGCAGAAGTCGCTAGGGAAGCCTTACAAATTCATTTAGAAAGCTTTCGGACACCCTTGCGGTAACCAATGATTAGCGCAAATTCGGGTCAGGCTGAGTAGCGTTCCAAAGTGATTCGATATCGTAGAACTGACGTTGCTCTTCTCGCATGACGTGCAAGATCACGTCGCCGAAGTCCTGCAGCATCCATCCGGTGCGCTCACCGTCCGAGCGAATCGGTTTCACTTTGTACTCCGCCATCTTTTCCTGGACGCGCTCTGCAATCGACTGTACGTGGCGATCGCTGGTCCCGGTGCAGACAATAAAGTAGTCCGCGACAGACGTCTTCGCCTGGACGTCGAGCACTTCAATTCGCTCCGCCTTGAGGTCGTC
>JBBRML010000150.1:0-4385 GCA_038230855.1 Fimbriimonadales bacterium
CTTCTTCAAAGAGCTGCCGTCGGGCGCCGACGCAATCATCATGAAACATATCATCCACGACTGGGACGACGACTCGGCGGCGCGGATCCTCCAGACTTGCCACCGCGCGCTCGGGCCGCGGGGCAAGGTGCTGATCGTGGACCCGGTCGTACCTCCTGGCAACGTGCAGCATTACGGCAAGCTCCTCGATCTGGAAATGCTGGTGCTCACGCCGCGCGGCCGAGAGCGGACAAAGATCGAATTTACAAGGCTGCTGCGCAGCGCGGGATTCCGGCTGTCGCGCGTCGTCCCAACCAAGAGTCCGTTGTCAATCGTCGAGGCCGTCAAGGTTTGATGCTCGCGAACGAATCAACCCAGCATGCAGCAGTTGCGGCCTCAATCACTCCCGACTGACGCCGTAGTGGCTAGTAATGCGTTTAGCTTTACTGACTGCGACCGCGTGTGCCCTGAGGTTTTGTAGAGCCTCGTAAGAACGCAGGACCGGCAATCGCTAAAATGTGCGCCAATAGCACATGGTTTTGACACGTCAGGCTTGGCGATCTTGGACTACGTCTTCGGGTAGGAACTCGATAGCGACGAAGCGGTCGAGGCGGGTGTCCTCGGCCTTATAGAAGGCGCCCATCCCGCCGCCACCCAGCTTTTCGACGATGTGGTAGTTCGAGATGATTTCGCCAATCGTCAGGTCGACATCATAGTGTGCGCCTGAAGGCGAGGGCAACGCTCTTAATTTCACGCTGAAGATTCCGGGTAGATGGTCGGCTAACCGGAAGTGATCTGACACCGGCAGAGGACAAGCTGAATTTGCTAGACCGTTGTACGGGCTAACACCTGTGCCCGGGTTCGAGTCCCTCCGTCTCCGATCACTTCAAAGGTTCCCAGCCCTCTGGCAGCATATCGAATGCCAGCGTGTCACGGTAGGCGTACTGATTGCCTTCCATTACGGCCACTGGCTTCAACATATGCCAGATGCGATCATCGTCGAAGACGTAACACTCACCCGATTCGCGCATCGTGAAGCGATCCATTTCCTGCTTGTCATTGTCGGTTATGATGACTTCGCCGCCCTGAGCGCCGCAGCGGCCCACTAGATGCGTGGCGATGTACTTTTCCCCGTCTTTATGTAAGCCCGGTGGACTCGTGTCGCACGGCCGGCCAGGCGCAGCCGTGAATCTTATTAGATGAACGTTGACCAAATACTTCGTACCCACCGTCGACAGCGGTAGGTAATAAAGGTGGTGAGCAATCATCTTGCGAACGCCTATGGAACCGGCGATCGCCGGGGGCAGCGGAGCGTACTCTCGCGGCTGGCCGCCGATTGTCGTGTTGTATTTTTTCAGCTGCACATAGGGCGTGCTCTCTTCGCTCAACCAAACCTTTACACGGCCCTCGACAATCTCGGCCCTGACACGATTTAAGGAACGATACCTGTCGCCCCCCTCGTAGTATTTGTCCTTTGGAACGGACCAGGCGGCATGGGATAACGCTTCCAGCGAGCGCGCTATGTCTACATCAACCCTGAGCGGCTGACGACTGAACCCGCGCTGATGAGGTCGCTTCGCGACCTGGCGTTGGTTGCAACCGGAATGAAACTATCTTGACCCATGATTGCTCCAGATAAATGCTTGACGATTGCATGACCAACCAGCACTGCAAGGGCCATGCGCGCGCGCAAATTATAGCCGACGCAGCCCATTACAGGATGCCGACGATTCTGGGCCGGTGGTCGGCAATTCGGAACTAACTGCCTGACGCTACTAGCCACGAAATCAGGTGTGCGTCGTAAACGGGCCCACCGGATCATGATTTAGTATTTCGGTATCGCCTCAGCGTGTTGGCCAATCGCATTTTCCCCGAGACTACTCTGACGTCGTCATGCGCAGAATCAAAGAACGATTCTCCGGCAAGCCGACACATCGGATGCGAAGCCCCGGCAAAGTATATCTGAGGCCTCAACATCAAACATCAAGACTGAGAGGGCGTCTTTGTTAAACAGAACGGGACAGCAGGGCAACGTGTACCAGGCTGGTCAGCACAGGAAGTGGAATCCACGATCGTCGGCGTACGGCCGCTTTTGGATTGACGCCCCGGGTGGCGAGAGGAGGCGTAAAACGGTTTCGCTCGGCCTGTGCGCGACACAATGGGTAGCGCGCCTGCGATTGCGTGAATACATCGAGCGAACAGGTGTCAGTTCCAAGCACATGTTTCACCAGATTCCAGTTCCCGGTACTACATTTCGGCAGCAGGCCGAATGGTGGATGGAGTCTCTCTCTACGCGTAGACGGAGGCCGCTGAAACCCGCCACGATCTATGGATGGCAGCATTGCCTCGATCGATGGATTCTCCCGAACCTTGGCAACAGGCTAGTGTCGGAAGTGGGAAACGGTGCCCTCCGCCAATTCGTTGAGATCCTGACAGCAGCGAGGCTCGCACCGAAAACAATCGTGAACGTGATTACTGTAGCCAAGTTTGTTGTCGCGTCCGCGGTCGACGAGGAAGGCGACCAACTCCACCCACGTGTTTGGAACCACGAATTTATCCAACCGCCCTTGGTCATCAAAGAAAAGCAAAATCGTCCGACGATCACGGAAACGGAAATATCCGCGTTATTGAAAAACGTGAACGAGCGCTACGCCGTTTTGGTGGCGCTCGTGGCAGGGACAGGTCTACGTATCGGAGAGGCCCTCGCCTTGCGCACCGAGGATTTTGACCCGGATTGCCACGTGCTGCACGTAAAGCGAAGCGTCTGGCACCGATGTGAGCAAGCGCCGAAAACTCCAAACGCAATTCGACTCGTGGATGTCCCGGAGTCACTGGCACAAGTTCTATGCCACTACATAAAAGGAAGAAAGGGGCACTTATTCACGACGAGAGCTGGACGGCTTCTGGACTCGCGCAATGTCCTGGATGTTTTGCAGCGAGCGGGGAGACAAGGCGGATACCACGCCTTCCGCCGCTTTCGTTTTGCGGTACTCCGCAAGGCGGGAGTGCCGGACGACCTCATCAAACTGTGGCTAGGCCATTCGCAAAACTTAATCGACCTCTACGCGGCGCAACTGCGGTACGACGAGACTTATCGGAGGGGATGGTGTGAGAGAGCTGGTTTGGGATTTGAGTTGGGCGAATTGGGCTATAAAAGTCTGGCACCAATTCGCCCGTTACTCGTCGCGTAAACCTGTGCTGGACAGGTTTTAAAAATGGTTGCGGGGGTCAGATTTGAACTGACGACCTTCGGGTTATGAGTCGACGATCAGACTCTAAGTCCCATTGATTCGGTTGCCCTTATAGCAATGAGACACCCGAAATCGCCGCAAAAGGGCCAAGTTTTGGACCCCAGTTGGACCCTGGAATTGAGGTGACCCCCTAAAGTGTCACAAAAACTTTGGGCACACTTTCCGCTTTCTAAAAGTGTTCTTGCATCTCCTAGTAGGTTAAGGGGTCCGGGGAAGGGGGCGACGTCGCCCCCTTCCCCGGAGATGCTGTCGAATCCCCCTGCTTGTTCTCATATTTGTTCTCAAAAAACTCTATCGTTGCGCTCCGAGAATTGACCGAACTCGCAACTGCAGCCTGTTGCTCGAATTCTTCCGGAGATCGATAGCCCAACGCCGAGTGCAAACGTAGCCGATTGTAATACTGCTCGATGAACTCTTCGACGTTCACCTGCAAATGATCTAGGTCATCGTACTTGTTGGCATAGATTTCCTCCCGCTTCAGCGTTTCCATGAAGCTCTCACAACTCGCGTTGTCATACGGATTGGCCGGTCGACTCATGCTCGCAACCATGCCGTACCTGTCCAGTGCCGCCACATATTCCGGGCTCGCATATTGAAGCCCACGATCCGAATGGTGCACCAAACTTGCTCGCGGCTGTCGATCTGCGACAGCACGCTCCAGCGCAGCCACCGTGAGGTGGCTACTCATCATCGTTCGGTCCACAGCCCACCCTACAACCTTGCGAGAGAAACTATCGAGGATCACCGCTAAGTAGACAAACTCGCCTTTCAGGCGAACGTAGGTGATGTCCGCTACCCAAAGCTGATTGATCCCACTCAGCTTCATCCGAGCGGCTAAGTTCAGGTATACCTCGAACTTGTGTTTCGAATTCGTAGTGACGACGAACCGTTTCGGTTGAATGGCCAGCAAATTATCGTCCCGCATCATCCGTGCCGGTTCACCTGCACGCCTCGTCGGTGCAGTTCTGCGGTGATCCGCCGATAGCCGTAGCGACGACGATGTTCCAGAGCGATCTGTTGAATCAATGACTGCACTTCCGTCTCTACCTCTGCCGGTTCCCGTTGTCGCAACGACCGGTAGAAACCTCTGCGACTCACCGCTACCAATTGACACATGTGCTCGATGCTTAGCCTGCCTTGCAATGGCATCAGTAC
>JBBRML010000151.1:0-4180 GCA_038230855.1 Fimbriimonadales bacterium
CATGACTCAATCGTCGCGTTGCCGTTGGGCTACGAAACTAAGATCGGCGAAGACGGAATCAAACTCTCGGTCGGTGAGAAGCAACGAATGGCGATTGCCCGCGCGTTGATAGCCGATCCGCGAATATTGATTCTCGACGAGGCAACTTCATCGCTTGATTCGCAGACAGAGTCACTACTTCAAACCGCTCTCGACAACCTGATGGCGGGGCGTACAAGCTTTGTTGTCGCCCACCGACTGAGCACAATCGTCAACGCCGATAAGATCGTGGTGCTGGAAAAGGGCGTGATCACCGAACTTGGGAATCATGCCGACTTGCTTGAGCAAGACGGCCTTTACGCGCGCCTATATCGCGAACAGTTTCGAGTTGCGCTCAACGCCTGATCAACGCAATAAATATTCGTTAAGGTATTGACGTACGCAAATCGCAGTGATAAGATGCGTTCGATGAAAGCTCTCAGGTTTCTCGGCATCGCAGGCGTGACGGCAGGCGTGATCAGCATGGCAAACGCGGACGGTGTGCTCGGTGGCGGATTGTACTACGGCATGGCCGGCGCAGGAATCGCGATGCCTGTAGGTGGCAATGGACGCCTGAACCCGGCGCTGTACAGTTTTGCCAAACGAGGCTTCGGGGCGGAATCGCCACAGTTTGGTTACCGGCTAAGCGGAGTGAACTTGAAGCAGCTTCAGGACAACCTCAAGTCGGTGAGCAACGGTGGCCTCGACAGCTCCAATCTGTCGAACCTCGCTAAGCAGTTCGGCGCGCGCGAAGTGCAACTCGGCGGCCTTGCGGGCTTGCAACTCAATGTTGGACAAATTTTTATCGCGGGCTCGGGAGAAGTTCTCACGAAGCTCGTTCCCAATGCCGGATTGATGGCCGATGTCAATGCGGGCGGAGGATCGTACAACGCAGCAGACCAGCTTGACGGTTATGGGTTTGGCTATTACAGTATCGATGTTGCCATGGCGGACAAGTTCAAGTTCGACGCTTACGGGGTGAACCTCGGCGCTCGCGCAAGGATTGTGAAAGGCTACTACTCGCACCAATTCGTTGATGGCGCGGCAATCTCGTCGGGCGGTTCGGCAGCTCCAGGAAGTGAAATGGGCGGCGCTAACGTGCTCAACAAGAGCGGTTTGGGCCTGGACATCGGCGGTCAGCTCCCCCTCGACGCCGAGAAGAAGAATTACGCCGGATTTGTCGTGGAGAATTTAGTGAAGCCGAAAGTGTCCTTCGACGCCACGCTACCGGTGGACATAGCTGGTCCGACGAAGATCAGTCCATTCAGCACCAAATACACGGTTGGTATTGCAAGTCAGCTCGCGAAGGGCGTTTGGTTCGCCGGAGATTATTACGACGTCACCAAAGCGACAACGATGAGCGAACTGCGATTTGGGTTGATGACGACGGTGATTCCGGGTATTGGTCTACAGGTCGGCAACGGTGGCAAGCGTGGTTTCGCGTTTGGTGTGGCTTTCCTAGGGGTCAATCTGTCGTTCCAAAAGAATGTGCCGATGACGGCATCGACGGGCTTTAAGTTTTAGCCTTTGGCACAGCCGGATGGATTACGTGGGCTGAGTTCGCGAACGAACTCAGCCCTTTTTGTGTTGTGCGATAGCTTCTGCCGAGAGGCCCAAACACGGAACCTCAATCGCTTAATGCAAATCCTTCCTATTAAGGAAGCACTCACACGTTGAGGATTATCCGAGGTGTCAACCATGAAAATGATCTCTACTTTGATCGCCGCGTTCGCGGCCTTTAGCGCATTTGCCCAGACGGACAACCGCTCGATTCGGGTGGTTGTCTTCGGTTCCGAATTGCATTTTGCAGACCAAGGTCCAGTGATGAGCAATTACCGGATACTCGTACCGCTGAGAGGCATTTTCGAACGACTTGGAGCGACGGTTAAATGGGAGCCGTCGACGCAAACCGTTTATGCCCAGCGTGGTCAGACGCAGATGTCACTCGCAGTTGGCCAGCGAGATGCAACCGTTAACGGCCGAATCGTCCACCTGGACGTGCCCGCGACCTTGGTCGGAGGCAGCACGATGGTTCCGTTACGATTTGTCACCGAGGCCCTTGGCGCAGATATCAAGTGGAATGAAGCGGACATGGAAGTCGACATCACTCGCGGCACCACCGACTACGACATTCCGCCAGTCCCGGTTACGCCGCCACTGCCAATTCAGCCGCCTCGACCGACTCTTCCGCCGGAGCGTGAACGATTCCGCGTGATCCGCGCTGATACGGTTTTGCCGTTTACGCTGGACAACCGGATTACTTCGTGGGACGCCCAAGTTGGCGATCGATTCACGGCAACGGTGACGAACGAGCGAGGCTACTACAATCGCTTACCGAGTGGCACCCAACTTAGCGGTAGCGTCAATTATGTTCGCGCTCGTCGTGGTGAGGCGCCCGGCCTGATCGAACTTCAGTTCGATCAACTGATCATGCCTGACGGTCAAAGGCTCACGCTTGATGCGCGTCTCATTGATCTGAAGAGCACGTCGGTTCGGGAGGATCACGGCATCTACATGGCCAAGACGGCGGAGAAGTACGACCGAGTTATGTACTCGGGCTATGGATCCAGCAATGGTGTGATCGTGGGGCTCCACGGAAAGCAGAGAATCGGTGATCTTCGCATCGATGCGCTGCTCGGGCAGATTTTGGATCCTCGAACGCGGCAACGACCGGCGACGGACGTTGAGCTGGCCCCCGGTATGAAGTTGGGGCTGAGGCTACGAGAGGACCTGGTGTTGAGCCGAGACGGCCACTAGAGCGGCGAGCTTCGCCGAAACCCTCTCCGCCACAGGTGGGGAGGGTTTCTTGGTTTCTGGGATTCCTGGTTTTCGAAGAGTGGGTTGACGCCTTCTCAGTCGTGAGCGTTGGGCATACTTCGGTCGTGGAACGTCGGAAGATTCGACGCGTGGCCGTGTGCGGTATTCGCATGCTCGTTGCGGGCGGATTGTTGTTGGCGTTCAGGCAAACTGACCCATTCAGAGAGGTCCGAGATCTTCACCCTATCGAGAAAATTTCGAAGCAGGATGGATGGATGTGGCACGAATTTCAATTCGTGGATTCTTGCCGAGACGTAATTCCTCGACTGAACAAGTGGCGCGCGAGTTTAGAGACGCCGGGCGGTCGATTCGTGTTTACTGGTCCGGAGGATAGCGACGGCGGTCCCTCTATTTGGGGCAACATTGAGTTCTTTACGATGCGTTCGCCTCTTCAGTTGGACCCAAGCTGCCGGTGTGGATTCGCCGTAGCCGTCCGTGAAGATCGGTCAATTCTTACGAGAGTGAGTGACGCAATACGACTGCTGTTGCAGTCATGAGGTCCCTCGCTCTAGGCGCAAAATTGGCGCACGGTCGGTCCAGATGCATTCGGTAAAGTGGCGATAAGAGGTTGAACTTGTGAGCAGCGGAACTGATGTTCTCATCGTTGGTGCAGGCCCGACGGGCCTCGTTCTTGCACTCCACCTCGCTCTTGACGGCATTTCCGTGCGGATCGTTGATAGGGCGACGGGGCCGGGAACCGCATCGCGAGCGATGGTGGTTCACGCTCGGACGCTCGAACACTATCAGCAGATTGGCCTCGCGGATTCGATCGTTGCACGCGGGATTCGGATGGATGGGGCGCGCCTGATTATCCCTGGCGGCCCGACGGTGGCGGTGCCTCTCGGCGCATTCGGTCAAGGTCTCAGCCCCTTTCCGTACGTACTGAGCTTCCCTCAGGATGAACACGAGGCGGTGTTGGTTGCCGAGTTGCGGAAGCACGGGGTGGAGGTCGAGTGGTGCACGGAGTGCCTCGATTTTTCTGTTGTTGCCGACACGGTGACTTGCCAACTACGATCTGCATCTGGCGATATTGCTATTGATTGCTCATATCTGTGCTGGTGCGATGGCGCGCACAGCAGGGTGCGCGAACGGCTTGGAATCGGCTTTGCGGGAGGCACGTATCGCGAGAGGTTTTTTGTGGCGGATGTGGATTCGGGTGACCACCGGGCTCAGCATGAGTTCATATTGTGCCGTCGGGGCGAAGATTTTTGCCTGCTGTTTCCGATTCGGACATCGGGAATGAGTCGCTTGATTGGCACGGTCGGCCGGTCGCACGAAAGTCAAGAGGTGGTTGATTTTGATGAGTTACGGCCGGGCTTGGAGGCTATGCTGGAGACCGACCTAG
>JBBRML010000152.1:0-4140 GCA_038230855.1 Fimbriimonadales bacterium
CCAATGGAAACTACTTACAGTTGGGAGCCCACTCAACAAGGTGGTACTCGCATGAGGCTTCGCAATCGTGGCTCGCCGTCCGGCTTTTCTCGCTTCGTGGCGCCGTTTATGGCGATGGCAATGCGCAGAGCCAATCGCAAAGACTTGGCGAGTCTCAAAGAGCTGCTGGAGCGGACTGCAAAGGCGTAGCAGCGTCTTCGCCGTGACGCCCAACCCTTCCATCGAGCGGACATGGAGCTTGCATCGGTTTGGTTGACACTCTGACCTAACCAAGGGAGTGTGCGATGGGAATGCCAGGATCACAGAAGATTGAACGTCCGATTGGCCTTCGCGCCGATGCTGGCGCAGGTGGGAATCAAGCTCACGCCGAATCTCGTCGCAGCGTCGAACTTCTATCCGAAACTCCAGAAGTTCGACTCCAGCATGTTCGTTTATGCGTGGGGCAGTACCACATCGATTCGCTGTACGTGCTGCAAAGCCTGCTGCGCACGTCGACCGGCGAGCATTCGGGCAACGGTGACAGCAACCGGGGACGCTACTCGAATGCGCGCATGGACGACCTGATCGACCGAATCAAGATCGAAGCGGACATGAAGAAACGCGACGGCCTGATCCGGGAGGCGCTGCTGATCAGCGCGGCAGAATTGCCGCTCGTCCCGTACTACCAGCCCATCGTTCCGTGGGCGGTGCGCAAGAACCTCGATGTCGCGGCCGCGCCGAACAACGTTCCCTACTTCTTCCGTTTCCGGGTGCAATAGCGTCAGGTGGAAAACAAATGACCACCGACTCTGCCAGTCCTGCTGTCGCGCCTGAGATGCCCTCGTCAGCAGAGAGGCCCTCGCGCGTTCCGGCAAGGCACGTTGGCGACTACAGGGTCGGCGGCGTCGACAAACGGGGCCGCAAGGTCATTGACATACTTTGGAGCACGAAGGACTTCGTTATATTTCGGCATGCAAGGGGTATCAGCCCTCACTTCAGCGACGACGATGACACGAGTCGCGAGCAGGCTGGACGGTACATGCGTCTTGGTCCCGATCTATCCCGCATCAACGCCCTGTTGCCTCAAGCCGAGGAGGGGAATCAAGAAAGCTCATCGGCCACTCGTAGCTGGAGCTTCTTCCACACGCCGAACGATTTCCTGTACAGGGAGACCGCTCGAGCAATCGCCAACGCGTTGACCGGTGACCATCAGCGTGCAATCGAGGTTCTCGCCTTCGTGGAAGCGCGGCTGATTGCCCGGCGTCGCGCGCAAGGACAGTTCCAGTATCTGCTCGCGTGCATGGGAACTCTGGCTGTCATTGCCTTGGTTGCATTCGTGTTCGAATTCTTTTTGCCGCTGCCTCCAACTCCATGGCGAGACTTCGTGCGGGTTGTCGCATGCGGCGCGGCAGGCGGATTTCTTTCGGTCGCTATCGGCATTCGCAAGCTTGATATCGACCCGGATACGCGGTGGTGGGTCAACTGCTACTACGGAGTTATTCGCCTCACAATTGCGATTGTGAGCGCAATTGTTATTTATTTTCTGATCAGGGCGAAACTCGTACTTCAACCCCTGTTTACCGGAGCTTCAATCAACGAGTCGTTTGCACTGTATGCATTCGCGGCAGCTGCGGGATTCAGTGAGACGCTCATCCCGAATATCCTGAGAAGGACCGAAGAACGCAATGCTTCCCCATCCAAAGAGGATTCGTTGAGGTCTCAGTGAATCTCAAACCGCAATTGCCACTCGCGCTCACTTGGTAAAGTCCGAACACGCCATGTCATCGCTCCTCTTGCCGGAGACCGTGCTTTGCACCAACTTTCGTGCGAAGGTAAAAACCGCCAGCATCCGCTGGTCAGAAAATTCGGACAGACTTACGGACGGCTCTGTTGAATTAGTTCTTCTGAGACTGGCCCACACACATTTCCATGGGAGAACCAGCAATGACATCAATAACCGTTCCGGCGATGCGAATTTTTTTTCTCGGCATGTTGATCTGGTCATTGCCGGGCATTGTTCCACCCTTTTTCGGCTCCGCTCTCTATCCGGTAACCAGCGTTTTTACCTGGCTCTGCAACGTGGTGGCTGTCGTCTGTTTCTTCCTGGCATATCGCAAATCGTCGTCCGTTCAGTAACGCGATTCTCAAGAAGGAAGCCCGATGAGCAAAATCCTCGACGAAGTCATGGCGGCGAATGCCGGTTATGCAAAAAGCTTCGGGGACAAGGGCAAGCTGGCCCTTCCGCCTGCCCGCGGGTTCGCGATTCTCACCTGCATGGATGCGCGACTGGATCCGTCCAAATACGCCGGGCTGGCGGAGGGGGACGCGCACGTCATCCGCAATGCCGGCGGCCGCGCCAGCGACGATGCCATCCGATCGCTGGTCATCTCGTACAAGTTGCTGGGCACGCGCGAATGGTTCGTGATCCATCACACCAACTGCGGCATGGAACTATTCACCGACGAGGTCATGCGTGATCTGCTTGCCAGCAGCCTGAAGACGGCGACCCTCGATGGCATGGTCTGGCGCGATAGCGGCGCAGGGTCCGGCTCCTCGGAAGGTCAATTCGTGGATTGGCTGACGATCAAGGAACAATCCAAAAGCGTCGTCGCCGACGTCAAGCGCATTCGAAACCATCCTCTGGTTCCGGGCGACATCCCGATTTACGGTTATGTCTACGACGTCGCAACGGGAAAACTCGTGGAAGTCCCTGAAGCCACAACGGCAGGCAAGGCTCGATGACCCGCCGGGCAGAATCCATTTCCATGCAAATCAAACTAGACGATTTGTCCGGGACCGAAATCCATGAACTGCTGCAAGAGCATCTTCGGGCCGTTGCGCAGCACTCGCCGCCCGAGAGTGTGCATGCGCTGGATATCGAAGCCCTGCGCAAGCCGGACATCACGTTCTGGACCGCCTGGGAAGATGGTCAACTACTGGGTTGTGGAGCAATCAAGCAATTGGATGCACGGCACGCGGAAATCAAATCGATGCGTACGTCGTCATCGCATCTCAGAAAGGGCGTGGCAAAAAAACTTCTCGGTCACATACTCGAGGAAGCCAAGCGCCGTTCCTACCGCCGAGTGAGTCTGGAAACGGGATCGATGGAAGCCTTCGAACCCGCTCGAAAACTGTATGCCGGATTTGGTTTTGAATATTGCGAACCGTTTGCGGAATATGTCGAGGATCCGTATAGCGTGTTCATGACCAGAGAGCTTTGAATCAACCCGACGTTGCACTTCGCACGTCGGTTTCGCGTTCGAGGAGGAGTGCATGAATATCAACAAGCGCAAGAACAAATCGGAACTCGCCGGGTTGCCTTCGGCGGCACGCGCCGACGCACTCAGGGCTATTGGTCTTGCATGGGGCGCGGCGGTGCTTCTGCTGCTGACCGGTTGCACGACGGTGATTCCCCGGCTGGACGCCCGATTCGACACCGACACCCTCGGCGCGCTCCCACCTTCGACACCGGCACCCACGCCCCCGAGTGACACGCTGGTTTGGAGAACCCAGTTTTTTACACCGACTGTTGTCAACGACCCTGCTAGCGGGCGTTCGGTGCGCGTCGTTCCGCTGCCGGCGTTCACCGCGTCGCCGGATGACCGGAGGGTATTCCTGATCGCCATCACGGAGCCGTTCACCACCAGCCCCGTAGCGAACATCCGCGGCAGCGTTCAGCTTCGGCTCGTTGGCCTCGGAACCGTAGGCTTCGGGCTGCGGCTGGTTCAGGGCGGGCACCCGCTTGACTACATCGGAGGTGTCGAACTCACAAATTTCCTGCCGCCGTCGATTGGAAGCGCAACCGTCGTTCGTGGGTTCAGCGGCACCCGGCTCGGCGACCCTTTCTCGCTTCCCTCCGTCGGCCCGATCTCGGGCTACAGCTCGGGCAACGTGATCGACATCAACTGGACCATCGATCAGGCTTCACGCACTTTTACGGCCAGCATTTTGGGTGGAGCTTCGCAATCGGTCACGTTTCCAGCCGTGTCCGAGTCCGTCGCGACGACTCCTGTTCAGGTGATCTCCATCAGTTTCTGGATGCAGAGGCCGACGTCGAGCACGGTGGTGTTCATCGACAAATTGCTCTCCGAGGAATATCGATGAAGATCCGACGGTACGCCGTCGCTCAGAACAACTCGTCGGCCGTCACTACCGAGGTAC
>JBBRML010000153.1:0-4100 GCA_038230855.1 Fimbriimonadales bacterium
CGCCCTCCGGCAGTGGCCGCTATGTCAACATCAGGAGGAAGTCTGCAGTTTTGAATGGACTACTCGATGGGGGCAGACCAAATCCAACCTATAAGGCAAGTGCAGAAGTACAAAATTATGAAATCGTGTTTTCTTGGATGCGTTCTGATTACGCTTCTTAGTCTGACGAAGCCTGCGACGGGCGCCGATTGGCCCGAATATCTACGGTCTTCGCAACACGCGGGATGGACAGAGGAAACTCTCGATCCACTTCACCTCCGGTTGGCGTGGCAGGCTCCCCACTTCGTGGCTCAAGCCGTGATCGTAGGAGGAAGCGCAAACAGGAGAACGATTATGGTCGTTTACAACAAGCGCGCAGTGCATGGAGCCCGCTTCTGTCGGGAGTGACGGTCGCATCTATATTGTAAATCGAAGCGGCGATTTCTATTGCCTTGCCCCCGATCACTCCGTGATTTGGCAGGTCCACTTCAACGGCGATCCACGCGGCGGTTTTTCCATCGGACCCGACGGCTCGTTGTATGTGGGCGTTGAAGGAGGCGTCAGTGGGCTGTTCATAGTTCGCCAGCAGGCGGTAGCGGTCAGCATAGATCAGATACAAATGGACCGGGGTTCGGTCGTGTCGGGCGGCTTGCCCGAGATCCAAACCAGCGACGACCAATATTTGTTAATGAGGAACGGTGCGACCGCTCTGCGGACCGAACCGCCGATAAGGGTTCTCCTGTCAGGCTCGTCTGCGTACACGTTTCTCGCAAAGCTCTCAGTCAAACTTGCTCATAGCCTGGGCGTTTTGCAACCGCGCTCGCGTCCCAAGCGACGACAGGTTTCCGAAGGCGGCACTCATTTGCTGTCCGAACCTGACGATCAAAGAGCGCCTCCAAGTGCTTCGTACCGACACTTCGCGCGGCGATTACTATTCGGAGTTCGATATTGTCCCTTCACTTTATCGGGATCTGTTGCGGTCGGGAAAGGTGCTTGTTACGAACTGGCACGCCTTCGCGCCGGAATCAGAGCACTCCGAGGGCGGTAAGAGTTATTCGGTCGTGCAAAAGGGTAAGGAATCGGATGAAGCATTCGCGCGAAACAGGCTCGACGAACTTTTCGACTATGCGCCCGTCATGGTCCTGAATGACGAAGGGCACCACGCCTATCGTCCGGCGCCAATAAAGGAAGAGGTTAGGGAGACGCTTACCGCTCAAGAGATTAGCGAGCGAGAGGAAGCAACAATATGGATTCGCGGTCTCGACCGAATCAACAAGGCTTGCGGGATTGGGCTTTGTGTAGACCTATCTGCGACGCCGTTCTACCTGCTCGGTTCAGGCTATCCCGAAGGCGAGCCTTTCCCGTGGATCGTGAGCGACTTCGGGCTGGTTGACGCGATAGAAAGCGGCATTACCAAGATCCCGCGTTTGCCGGTTTTCGATACGACTGGAAGACCCGATCCGAAGTATTTCCGGCTTTGGAAGAACATAACTTATGACCTGGCTGCGTCGGAGCGGCTATCGAACCGAAGGCCCAAGCCGGAGGTTGTTTGGCGCAAAGCCGATGACGCGTTGCAGCAACTCGCGAGCGAGTACGAAAAGACATTCAACGCCGTGCAAGAGGCGAGCGAACTGGCGCAAAAAGCGCCTCCCGTCATGATTCTGGTTTGCGATAACACGAACATAGCTCAGGTTTTTTTCGAGAACATATCAGGGCAAACGGAGGTCGAGGACGCCGAACCGGAAGCCGGCGAAGCCGAAGAAAACGAAGAAGAGCCAGAGGGAGGGACTAAGGCTAAGAAACCAAAAAAACGGATCGTCTACGGGACCGGGAAGGTGTTCCCCCATCTGTTTCAAAACGAGAAGGGCCGCGTTCGGACGATAGCGATTGACTCGAAGCGCCTCGAAAAAATCGAATCGGAAGACCCAAGCGCGACGAAGGACAAGGCGGCGCGAGAGCTACGCGAAGTCGTGAATACGGTTGGCAAACCGGGGAAGGCTGGACAAGACGTGAGATGCGTCGTTTCAGTGGCGATGCTGACCGAAGGTTGGGACGCCAATAACGTCACGCACATACTTGGCCTGCGAGCGTTCCGCAGTCAACTTCTTTGCGAGCAGGTGGTCGGACGCGGGCTGAGACGCCGGAACTACACACCCGACCCGGTATCCGGCCTCTTGCCAGAAGAGTACGTGGACGTGTACGGAATCCCTTTCACCGTCATTCCCTACAAGGGCAAAACGTCTTCGACGCCGATTGATAAGCCGGTCAATCATGTGAAAGCTCTGCCGGAGCGGGCGGGCTTCGAGATTCGATACCCGAACGTCGAGGGATACGTTTACGCGCTCAGCAAGCCGCTTGTTCGGGCGCACGTCCCTGCTATGGAAAGCCTGATTATCGAACCAGAAAATACACCGACTGCGACATTCGTCAAAGTCGCGGCGGGCTATGCGGAAGGAACTGCTTCCGGCGGCGGAATAGGGGAGTTCGTCGAGCACAACCGCTCGCAATATTACGCCGCCACTCACTTGCAGGCAATAGAGTTCGAGATTACGCGGCAAATCGTTGCAGCATTGGTCGGGGAGGGACCGCAAGCGCCAATAGGCGGATCGGCGCGTATGCGGGGCTTTGCTCGTCACCAGCTTTTCCCGCAAGTCCTTCGGATCGTGCATCAGTATGTGGCAACGAAGGTGCTCTGGCGCGGCGCTCACCGTTGCGAACTGGGTTTAGAAAAATACGTGCAACGAATCAAAGAGCGAATGCTCGACGCCATAGAGCCTGACGACACGCAAGGCGAAGCGCCGCTCATGCCGCTTTTGAATCGCTTCAAACCGATCGGCTCGACTGAAGATATTGAGTTCACGACAACGCGCCCGGTGCATGCTTGCCAACGCTCACACGTGAACGCGGTCGTCTTGGATAGCCGTTGGGAGCAAACCGCTGCATTCTTCTTGGAGCAGCGTCACGATCTTGCGCCGTTTTACGTTCGGAACGAGCGGCCATTTGTCTTGATTCCTTACGACTATGAAGGTGTGCCGCAGCACTACGAGCCTGATTATCTGGTTCGCTTACGAAACGGAAGCACGTTGGTTCTTGAAGTCAAAGGAATGCAAGACGACGAGACGCAAGCGAAACACCAAGCGGCGCGGCGCTGGATCAGTGCCGTCAATAACTGGGGAAGGCTTGGCCGTTGGGAGTTTGCGGTTTGCAATGATCCTCAGATGTTGGTGACTATGCTGGAAGCGATGTTGCGAGTCAATCAGGCATTCGAACCATGAAGACGGCACCTAACGCCAGGTTCGTTCCTCGTGAGCTAAGAGAATGCACAGCCCAGAAGTAAAAGCCGAAGTCCTAGCCGCACTCATGGCAGGGCAGCGCGTGATGGAAGTTGCAGAGCAATACAAAATCCCCAACCAAACCGTGTCGATGTGGCGAGAAGAGCTTGATTCCGGGGAAATCCGTGCCAAAAGACTTGAAGCGTTCGGAAATCTACTCGGCGATTACTTGCAGGAAACATTAAAAAACCCTTGCTGTTCAAGCTATCCATTTTAGAAACCCAGAGTGGCTCCAAAAACAAGATGCCGCCGATCTCGCTGTCTTGCATGGGGTCGCGACAGACAAAGCAATTCGCCTTCTCGAAGCAGCCGAAGCAGCTAGCACCGACGAACCAACTCGACCTTAATTACCTCACATGGCTTAGCCGTAGTTTCCCAAACGTAGTTAATCACCCGTTCGCAGAGCGGCATCTGAGATTGTGGGAATGGTTCGACGCTCTCACCCCAGGAGTTAGACCAGACCCGAGAATCGAGGTATGGCCGCGAGGTGGAGCGAAATCGACGACCGCCGAACTCGGCTGCACGTTTGTAGGATTGCATCTCAAGAGAAGATTCGCCTTGTATGTCTGCGCGACCCAAGAGCAAGCTGACTACCACGCTTCGGCAATCGCCACGTTATTAGAACGGATCGGCTCCGAGCGCGCGGTTGGAAAGTTTGGCAATAGCGCGCTCTTGTCTTAGAAACCGCTAAGCGGGATTCGAGAGGCGAGGTGTGGGAATCCGACGAGTACGAGCTTGGAAAGCTCACGAGGCCTGGGCAGCTGTCGTTTCGCTTCATGGGCCGGGTTA
>JBBRML010000154.1:0-3954 GCA_038230855.1 Fimbriimonadales bacterium
ATCTTCGAATACATCGAAGGCTATTACAACACCCACCGCAAACACTCTTCGATCGGATACAAAACCCCGAACCAATTCGAAGCCCAGATCCACTCAACAAACTAAACAACAAAATGGTCCAGAAATCGGTTGCACCTCAAAGCAACTCATCACGGCTCAACTCAGGAAAGCACAGGTGCGTGCGGGGTTGCGAGTGGATAAGCAGACCATGCGTTTCCCGAAGGCGACGTGCGTCGAGGCTGCCCGTCCATAGGTGTGTGCGTTCACCGAGGCGTGCGAGCTGTGCTGTCAGCCGTGAGAAATCCCCGTCGGCGAGGTCGGCGGCATGTTCAATGAGAATTGCGGCGCAAGCGGGCGCCTGCAGGAGAATGGCAGTAGTCTGCTCGTCGAGTGACATGCTGTGTCGACAGTCGATCGTGGCGATGGGACGGCCGAGGTCCCGCACGATCCGCTCGCCAGTTGTCGTGGCCCCGCAGCCGGGCGGGCCGACAATAGCGACGTCAACTGCCTGCGTGATGCCGCTGCGAGCTGCGAGCACAAGCGGCTCGAGAGATGGAAGCGGCGGCAATGGATCGGCAGCCATCGGGTCACGGCTGAAGGGGCGGCGGGGGGGACTGGCCCCATACGCTTTGGATAGGGCAGGAGTCGGTAAGGATGCCGAGATTACGCGTACGCAGCCGATAGCGCCAGAAGCAAAACTCCCGTGTGTAAGCCATCTCCAAAGCACCGCAGCCGAGGGAGCCGCTTCGCCGCGGCAATCCTCGTCGTGAGCCGCTAGAAAGCATGAGCGAAGACACCTTTCATGCCTTGGCAGGTGTCGTCGCTGACGGCGGCGTCGACACCGGTTTGAGGAACTTCACATAGGCGAGCGCCCCCGTCCGATCAATTGTGAAACGGACAATATCAGGTGCCTCTTTCTGCCACTCCTTTAGGACCTCCTCCGTGCGACTTACTTCAAGGATTGAGCAAGAATCGAAGAGTAAACGAATCCCCGCGAGTAGGGCGCAATCGCGGATCGGGGTATAGCCAAGTGAACTCTTAAGTTTTTCTCCAGCGCGAGCGATTGCTTGGCGCGCCTCATCATCGGACGCCAGGCGCGTCTCGATACCGTGGATCGCTGCCAACGTGACGAAATAGTACTGTTCAAGAAATGAGTCGGTGTCTTTGGCATCACTCCACGCCTGCACAAATTTACGCATACCGAGCGAAACGCGATAGGAAAAGCGATGGCGATCCGGCTTTGTGAACAGACCAAAATCACAATACGGCTCAATGCGTGGCCGGATGGCTTCACTGAGCGCATTACCGCCGGTGTAGGGCAGGCCCTTTCGTCGCTCGATGTTATTTGCGACTTTATGAAGCTGCGCGAGGCGTTCGCGGTCCTCGACGTTTAGAGGACTGTTGCGGTAGCCGGTGATCGCGGCGCGAAGGATCCCGGGAACAAGTTCGCCGGCGGTACGTTCGTCAAAGCCATCACCAGGAAGGCTGACGAGCTTCTCGAAGAGCGGTTGTACAACAAGGGCGTCGTTATCGAGAAAGCAGTATAGAAGCAGAGCGGACTGCTCGCGGGTGACGAACAACGGATTGAACTTTGATGTCGCCTCTCGGTCGTAGCCGTCGTAGGCGTGCAACTCTTCTACGGGGGTAACGGCCAACAGCGTATGCGAACGTGTCATGGCAGACCACGTACCTGGCTTAATTAGGTCTAAGCCGGTGGCGAGGTAAGGATAGAAGCGCCAGTTGTTCTCCGCGAGTTTACCCGTGCTGGATGGCAGCCGCGGATCGGAAAGGTAAAGGTCTTGAAGCTCTAAGGCAGCAGGTTGGCCACCGAGGACGGTCTTGCGAAGATCGGCATAGACACGGTCAAAAAGGCGGACGCGAACGTATTCGATAAGTGACTCATCGTATGGCGGCGACACCCGCGCGCGCTTCGTAACGGTGGCAATGAACTGCTTACCAAGCGACTGAAGATTGTTCGTCTCGTTGCGCGAGACTTGGTGCGCTAGGAGCTTTAGGAAACCCGAACGTTGCATCGTCTTGTTTGCCGAACTCAGAATGCGAATCTTTGTTGGCATAGCTCAAAAACCACCGTGGACGCTAACGCGGGGGCGAATTTCGAGAATAAATGCGCGGTCCGTCTCGGTGTTCGATACGAGCGCCTGACCGACGTCTAGGCTTCGGAGCAGGTCATCAAGACAAAGCGTAGCATTCCCGTATTTTACCTCCTCGGGGAGATTTGATTTGAGGTTCTTGCGAACGTAATCGAGGTCGCTCTGAACCGTGAGTTTGTGCGTGATGAGCGTGTCAACCTGCGCGAGGATGCGCGGATCAACAGAAGTCGGTTGTTGCGTCGCGATCACAAAAGAGAGGCCGTAGTTGCGACCCTCGCGAACGTATTTCACGACCACATCGGTCGCGGCAGTGGCACGCTCGGAAGGCAGGATATTTTGCGCTTCGTCAATAGCGACCCACGTCGGCGGTATTGCGTCGGCGAGTAGGGCGTTGAGTTTCGCAGTCTCCTCGGTCGTGAGCGAGGCGACAATCTTGAGGTATTTCTCCGCTTCTGACGCGCGGACACGCAAGGCGATGAGCCTGCGCAGAAATGCGGAGACCACGACGAGACGCAGTTCGTCAGACATCTTGTTCATCACAATGACGCTCATGCGGCCCGGACGGCACAACTCGGTGAGCGGCGTGCCATGGTCGGCGAAAACCGGGTTTCGCTCGTAAATACCGAGCTGCTGGCGCAGCGCGCGGCGCGTCTCGGAGGCGTAGATTGTGGTAAGTTCGGTGTCGCGCTCAATGCAGCGGATGAGCGACTCGAGAGAGTAAGCCAGCGTGGCTTTGTGAAGCGTGTCCCGCTCATGCCAACCTTCTGTCGTAACTTTCACGTAGGCATCGTTGAGGAGCTGCCCCATGCGATCTTGGTAGATGTCCAGCCCGAGCAGGTAGCCCCAATCCTCGGCTGCGAAGTCTGAGCAGTTGACAGTGAATTCGTGGTGCGTGCCGGGCGAGGTGGCGGTGCGTGTACCTTGCGGGATCCAAATCGCAACGTCGAGAGATTCAGAGTTGATATCCCATCCGCGGCGAAAAGCGAGCTGTTGCTGGACGACTTCTTTCCCACTCTTTTCATTCAACGCGATGTCGACCCATTGAAAAATGCCGAGCGTGTCGAAAAGCAGTGTTCCGTGCGTGCGCGGATTTTCAGCGATGCTGGTCTTATGCTCCTTCGTACAGAGTCCTTCGAGCAGCGTACCAAGCGTGTAAGATTTTCCGGACCCACGTTTCCCAAAAAGGCCGACAACATGGGCGAGCGCCGTGTCAAAACGGACGTCCGTGAGCGGCCCAGCCTCAGCCAGACGCCCGAGGAAGACCCAGCTTTTTGCGGAGCGCCCGTGCATTCCAAACTCGGCCGGCGTACCCGAGAAAATACGGGGTTTCGTGGTGAACTTCTTCATTCTTCCGCGATGCGATTGTTCTCTATCCAAAGACCATTGGTGCGATGCTGTTCACCACGTCGTCGTCAATCACCGGCTTCTTTTCATCCCATGCCTGGATGGCACACTCGTTGATTGTCTTGATAATATTGCGCGGAGTTGATTTGGCCGGATCTTGACAAGCGTAGTCACACATCAACTCGAAAGCGGACGCAGTGAATGGAAACGTTGCCTTCGTAGAAGTCAGCTTCTTGGTCTGAATGAGAGCCTCCGCCTTTGATTGATCCACGAGCTGTGTGAGCATTTCGGCCGTGAACTCCTTCACATTTTCAGTCGAGGGAAGCGGATCAAGTTCGATGATATTTTGCGAGCCCAAATGAGGTGCGCGAAGATTCTGGACCACGAAATAGAGGAATAAGCGACAATGAAATCAGTGACCAGAAAACGATACACCGCAGAGTTCAAAGCCCAAGCCGTCGGGCTTGTGGGTTTGGGGAAACCAGTCCCGGAAGTTGCC
>JBBRML010000155.1:0-3835 GCA_038230855.1 Fimbriimonadales bacterium
CTTGCCGCCGTTGTCAGCGAACATTACGATTTCTGCAGGTCGGTTGACCGACGTGCTGGAAATTCCTTGGAACCAGCTGCTCGACGCGGGTGAACCTGGGTCGGCGGCGGGGCAACCGTAGGCTGCGCTCAGGGACGAACCTGCCACGCAAAGGCTGCTGAGGTACCCGTAGTTGTAGCCGTAGCTAAGGTTGAAAGCGTCAATCAGAGTGGTGGCACCCTTCGTATCGCCCGGTGCAGTAAAGATCTGCCAGTTCTTCATGTACGGATACATGTGGAACTGCCACATCGATCGATAACCACAGTTGGCAGGGTCGTTCGGCAGACAAACTCCACCCGTGATGCGGGCAAAGAAAATCGGCATAGTGTCGTCAACGTCGGCCATGTAAATCTGGGCGGCGGTGTTGAGCTGCTTCGTGTTCGAGAGGTCAGCGGCTTTCTTCGCAGCGGTCTTTGCCTGAGCAAAAACCGGAAAAAGAATAGCGGCCAAAATCGCGATGATCGCGATGACCACGAGCAACTCGATGAGCGTAAATGCGCGTCGAATCATGTATTTGGAACTCCTGGATTAGGCTAAAGACGTTTGAGACATAAATCTCGAACAATCTTGGGTGCAATGATAACAGATTCTGAAATAAATTCCAATGGTTCCCGAGGGATTCATTCGATATTCATTCGAATTCTGTTAGTTGGTTGACCGGTACGCCCTGGGAAAAGTTCCGGGGCTGACGAAGATGTACAAAAAATGGGCAATGTGCCTCTCAATCCTCGCTCCGCGACCGTCCATTTTGGGCGACATCAGAGGTAACGTGTTGGACCATGCCTCAGAGCAAAACGCGAATCGGGATCATCGGATGCGGGCAAATTGCCCAGCAACACATGAAATCGTACGGGGAAATCGCGAACGCAGAAATTGTTGCTTGCGTCGACGTAAACGAAGCAGCGGCGCAGCGAAGCGCCGATCAGTACGGAATTCCAAACGTGTACACGTCGATTGACGCCATGTTTGAGCGGGACGACCTAGACGCCGTTGACGTCTGTCTGCACAACAACTTTCATGCGACGGCAACCATTAAGGCGCTGCATCGTGGTCTCAATGTTTATTGCGATAAGCCGATGGCCGGCTCGTACAGCGACGCCGCGGAAATGCTCCGAGTTGCAAAGCAAACAAAACTCAAGCTGCACATTCAACTGAGCACGCTCTATTCGGACGAGACAATTGCCGCAAAGCGTCTGATTGAAGCGGGTGAGTTGGGCCCGCTGTATCACGCTCGTTCAGCGGGATTCCGACGTCGCGGCCGCCCTTATGTGGACGGGTATGGCACGCCGACATTCGTTCAGAAGCGGAATTCCTCGGGCGGAGCACTTTATGACATGGGGGTCTACCACATCTCCCGCATGCTCTACTTGCTCGACAACCCAGACGTGGAGCGAATCAGCGGCAAGGCGTATCAACGAACTCCGATCGACCCTACACGCCAAACATCATCCGCATACGACGTCGAAGAACTGGGAATGGGATTCGTCAGGTTGAAAGGCGAATGCACCCTCGACATCATCGAGTCCTGGGCGATCCACATGGACGGTTTTGGAGGTTCATGGATCGTTGGTGACCTCGGTGGTATACGACTCGACCCGTTCGGATTCTTCAAAACGTGCGCGGACATCGAAATGAATGCCACCGCAAATCTTGGGAGCGCTCGATATCGTTGGAACCAGCTCGAAGGGCTCGCGGACCATTATGCGAACAGTCAAGTTCACTGGATAGCCGCATTGCGGGGCGAGGTCGACCTGCTTCCGACCGCTCAAATCGCGCTAAATACAATGCTCATCTCAGAAGGGATCTATCTCTCAAGCGCACGAGGGTGCGAAGTCACCGCCGCCGAAGTCGAGGCCGCTTCCGTGTCAACAGCTCTACCGCTTTGACACGCGAGTTTGGCGTCAGCTGAGTAGCCGAGTCGGATTCTCGAGATACGCACGCACAACGTTTACAAACTTTGCCCCAACGGCGCCGTCGACTACCCGATGGTCGAAGGAGCCCGTGATATTCATGCGGTGCCGCACAACAATCTGATCATCCTCGGTCACAACAGCCTTCTTTCGCGCGGAGGCGATCGCCAATATTGCGGCGTTGGGCTGGTTTATGATCGCAATGAAGTTGTCGACATCAAGCATTCCCATATTAGAAATTGAAAACGTTGAGCCGGTGAGCTCGTCCATGCCGAGCTTGTTTTCGCGGGCCTTCTTGACCAATTCTTTAGCTCGCACTGAAATTTGGCGCAGCGACATAGCATGGGCGTTCTTGATGACGGGAACGGTTAATCCTTCGTCGATTGCGGCGGCAATGCCTATATGAACCGCAGAAAGTTGTTGAACGGTCTTGCCTTGGTACACGGCGTTCACCTCGGGCATATCCTGCAGGGCTAGGGTGCACGCCCGCACGACGAAGTCGTTGACGCTTACTTTTCCGCTTCCTTCCCGCTCGAACTGTGCTCGCATCACCACAATAGATTCGATATCAACCTCGACCGTGACGTAAAAGTGGGGAACTTGCTGTTTTGACTCAAGGGTCCTTTTTGCAGTGATCTGGCGCAGACGCGAAAGCTCTACCGTGGTGTCACTTCCGGACGCAGGGACCTGAGCGCTCTGGGTCGCGATAGCGGTTGGTGTGGGCGCTTGAACGCTACTAGCGACGCTAGAGGGAAGATCCTTCTCCGTGATTCTTCCGCCGGGCCCAGTACCAACCACGCTTTGTAGATCGATGCCTCGTTCCGCGGCAATTCGCTTAGCCAGGGGACTTGCGACGACTCTATCTTTCCTTGAAGGCGCGGCGGCGACCTCAGGGGCCAGTGTCGCCCGCAAAGGTTCTGGAGAGGCAGGAGGAGATGTGCTTTGAAGCGCCTCCGAAGAAGGCGCCGTTGCTCCGGCATCGTACTGTGCGGTGCCCCATCCTGACGGTACGCGCTCTCCATCCTTCAGGATGAGCGCGATCGGTTTACCGACAGGTACTGTCTCGCCTGCCTTCAATAAGAAGCCCGTGATTGTGCCCGACCCCGGCGATTCGAGTTCCAATGTCGCTTTGTCGGTTTGGATATTTCCGATGACCTCGCCCGACTTCACCTTGTCTCCATCGCCCTTCAGCCAATCGACAAGCGTTCCTTCTTCCATTCCGTCGCCCATCTTGGGCATGATCACTTCGGTCATCCGTTTAGGTGCTCCAACGCCCCAGCAGGGGCAAATTCCAGTCTTAAAGGTTACCCGGCAGCCTCGTCGCTGGCGGGGGTCTCGGGCTTCGCTTCGGCTTCCACCAACCCAATTTCAAAGACAAAATTGTAGAGTCGGCGTGAAAAGGTCATCGTGATTTCGATTTCCTCACGCTCGAAGCTGATTGCGCTCAGCTCCAACGAAGTGCCTCCTGGGCCAGTGCCGCACCGCCGAGCATTCCGGCGTCATCCAACTGAGCGGCGATGTCGATCTTGCAGTACGCGAAGTGGGAGGCGACGGCAATGTTCCGCGCCGACTTGATTGCTGGCTCTAAAATCCAGTGGCCGGCAGATGCGATTTGACCACCTATCGCGAAAACATCAGGCGCGAAAATATTGATAAAGTTGCCGATGGCGACGCCAAGCATAGTCCCAACTTCTTCGAAGACTTCAATTGCGAGTTCATCGCCTTGCTCACATGCTTCGAAGATTGCCTTAGGTTGGATGCGCCCCAAATCGCCCTCAACCATGGCCGACAACACGCTTGTGCGACCTCGCCCGATTCGATGAATCGCTCGCTTGACGATGGCGTCCCGAGAGCAATAGCCTTCAACCGCACCGTACTCCCCCGAA
>JBBRML010000156.1:0-3815 GCA_038230855.1 Fimbriimonadales bacterium
AAGCGCCGCCGGATAGTCGTCGTTGACGAGAACGTCGAAATCGCAGAAGCAACTGCTCCGGAATTGACCGCGAAATAATGTCGCGAAGGGAGGCCGGCGATGAAGGTGGGCACGAAAAGTGTGATTGGCGGAGCGCACTGCTTTCTTTTGCACCCGTTCTTTGTCGCATGGGGGTGGAACCGGCTATTCGGCTTCCCCATGGATCCGCGCCTGTGGTTTGCCTTCGCTCTGCACTTATGTGCAGTTGTGGCGAATGTGAAGTAGACAGCAAAAGCCCCGTAAAAGCGGGCTCGCAAATCTTCTTGCTTCACATTTGGTCGATAGTATCGAGAGGTCGCCGATCCGGCGATCAAATTCAATCTCACCGAGGTACTCGATGCTACAGACTCTTTTGCCCAAGGCCCATGCCAAGATTCTGGCATTGCCGACGTTGGGACCGATCGCCGACGCCTATGACGACTGGCTGATCGCCAACGGCTACACGGACTTGTCGCGCGAAAGCGCGATACGGATGTTGCCACATGTCGATGCTGCACTCGGCAAACGACACGTTGGCGCCATGGAACATTTGACGCACGCGACATTTCACGCGTGCTGGCGCGACGTCACGAAGGCATGCTCAGAAAACGCCCGCATTGTGCGCTCGCTGGAACGATACCTGACAGCGGCTGGAATCCTGGCAGCCAGTGCGCCGAGTGCATCGGCGACGACTTCAACGGCTTTGACCGAGGAATATGTCAACTTCCTACGAGAGGTCCGAGGCTTTTCGGCGAACACCTTATTGCGGCACCGCAATACGGCCCGAAGCTTCCTTGATCGACTCGAGACACAGCAGGTCCCACTCCATTCAATTAAGGCCGCGCACATCGAAAGTTACATCAGCCACGTCGGCAAACGCGTATCCAGGGCTACTCTTCAACACGACGTTGCCGTAGTTCGTGGGTTGCTGCGATTTCTTGCAGTCGACCACAAAGTACCGCTCGGACTGGGTGAACAGATTGATTCGCCGCGACTGTATGAGATGGAGAAACTACCCCGCGCCCTTCCGTGGGACACGGTGACGGAACTTCTCAAGTCAATCGACACGGAATCAGCAATGGGACTCCGGAACTATGCGATGCTTCTCATGCTCGCGACCTATGGGTTACGCGCCAGCGAAGTTGTCGCTGTCACTCTTGACGACCTTAGTTGGAGACAACGGCGCCTCCGGATTTACCAACGCAAGACGCGCTCGCCGCTGGAACTGCCTCTGACCAATGAGGTTTCGGCCGCCCTGGTGAAGCACCTCCAGCGAACGCCGCCACCCGCACCGCATCGACAGATATTCCTCAGAATGCGTGCGCCCCTGGGCTTGCTGAAGCCCACAGCGATTATGGAGGTTCTTCAGTCCGTCGTGCGCAATAGTCGCCTGGATATTCCGAATCATGGCACCCATTGCCTTCGCCACTCGTTAGCAGTCCACTTGTTGAAGAGCGGAACCCCGATCAAGACGATTGGCGACATACTTGGGCATCTCTCACCGCGAAGCACATCGGTTTACCTCCGTCTTGCCTCTGACGATTTGCGAGACGTGGCGCTCACGGTTCCGAGCTGCCGGGTCAAGGGGACGCAATGATGGCACGGCCACCAGCATTTTCATCTTCACTTGCTCCTGCCCTGAATCGATACGTAGACCTCAAACAGGCCTTGGGGCGGCGTTTCTCAAGCCAAGTCTATATGCTTCGCTCGATGGACCGCTTCCTTCAGGCTGGAAATTACTCGGACCTGGACGCGAGCGCCTTTCAAGCGTGGTGCGGAACTCACGAGCATGTTGCGTCTGGTGTCCGCCGCGGGAGGATGTTTACAATCTATAACTTCTGCCTGTATCGCCGACGCACCGAGCCCCGATGCTTCGTTCCAGATCCAAACGCTTTCCCAGTGCGTCATCAACCGCTCATACCCTACATATTTTCTGAGACGGATGTTGCACGACTGCTCAAGGCGGCCGCGGACTTGGAACGGCCCACCGTATCGCCCCTTCGACCGGAGGTCACGCGCCTCGCCATTGTCCTTCTGTTCACCACAGGTATCAGACGAGGAGAACTCGTGAAGCTCACCCTTGGCGACTACAACCGCCAAGATGCGACGTTGCTCATTCGTGAGACGAAATTCTTTAAGTCCCGCCAGCTACCGGTCAATCGCAGCATCGCTCAGGAGATTGACAGATACTTTCAAGCTCGATCCCGGAAGGGGCTTTCCTCATCGCCAGACACACCATTGATCTGGAACGCTGGGCAAGGGGGACGACCCTATACGGGCGGTGGGTTGAAATACACCCTCCGTCAGCTATTCAGGCAATGCCAAGTCGTCACCGCGCGTGGCAGTTTTCCTCGGATTCACGACTTCCGTCACAGTTTCGCCGTGAATGCCCTCTTACGCTGGTATCGCATGGGGGCGGACGTTGGGACCAAGCTGCCACTCCTTGCGACATATCTCGGACACGGCCAAGCAGCTTCTACGCACTACTACCTGCAGTTCATCGAACCACTTCGAACTGCGATGAGTAATCGGTTTGCAGAACACTATGGTCCACTGGTCGCTCCAGAACCAGCGCCGAATGGGCGGTTGAGATGAAGAAACAATCCCCCAATCTTCTCGGCGCTGTCGTCCGCGACTACTTCACCGACTACCTTCCGCGACAACGCGGTTCCAGTCCGAATACCATCCACAGCTACCGCGACAGCATCGTGCTCCTCCTCCGCTTCATTGAAAAGCAAACGAAGAAGCATGTTACGGGGCTCGACTTGGCCGACCTAGATCCGCCTCGCATTCTTGCGTTTCTCGCACACCTCGAACAGGAGCGTCACAACGGCGTGTCCACGCGAAACGTTCGACTCTCAGCTATACACGCCTTCTTCCGCTTCGTGGCCTCTCGGAATCCTGAGCACCTCGAACCTGCGCAACGTGTTCTAGGCATTCCGTTCAAGCGTGCGCGCCAGCGGGTCATTGACTATCTCGAGTACGAGGAAATCGACTTGGTATTGAAGGCAATCGACCGGACGACATTGCAGGGCAGCCGCGACTACGCACTGCTGGCAACAATGTTCAACACCGGAGCGCGCGTGCAGGAGATTGCGGATCTGCGCGCCCGGGATTTGCAGTTAAGTAAGCCATATCAAGTGAGGCTGTTCGGCAAGGGGCGCAAAGAACGATATTGCCCGCTATGGCCGCAGTCTGCTGCTCTCTTGCGGTCCTTCTTTGGGCAGCGAAATCTTGACCCGAGCTCCGATGGCCACGTCTTCGTCAATCACCGGGGCGAACCACTGACCCGCTTCGGTATTCGCTACATCCTTGCCAATCGCCTGGCACAAGCTGGCGAGAAGGCTCCGAACCTGCGCAAGAAGCGACTTCATCCGCACAGCATGCGCCATAGCACCGCTGTCGCCCTTTTGAAGTCCGGCGTCGATCTATCAACCATCAGTCACATGCTGGGTCATGCGAGCCCGACGACAACCAGCCGTTACGCGAAGGTCGACCTTGAGATGAAGCGACAAGCAATCGCGCGGGTCACACCCGTTACACGTCGTTCACGGACTCCCTGGGGCCAGGATAGTTCGATCCTCGATTGGCTGGAGTCTCTGTAGGCCGCTATAAATGTGAAGCCGAAAGCCTCGTGCAGCCGCTTTTACGGGGCTTTTGCTTCCTACTTCACATTCGCCACAACTGCACATAAGTGCAGAAATGTTGAGCGCAACATTTCTCCACGACATCGGCTACATCGGATGCGGCGACATGGATGGTCCGGAGGGCGAGGAGCATGTCGTGCTCGGAGCGAG
>JBBRML010000157.1:0-3714 GCA_038230855.1 Fimbriimonadales bacterium
CGGGACGGCTGAAGCCGTCCCGATTTTCCGTCGTCGGTGAATTACTGGTTGTCGGGTGACGCCCAGTTCGTTCCCCACCAGTTGTAGGACTTGCCGTTTTGCTCCGCATGTGGAGCGCCGCCGGACCAACCAGCTCCGCCAGCTCCGCCGTACGGGCAGGTCTGACCTTCACCACCGCACCAGGTGTCGGTGTAGATGAAGTCGCCAGCCGATGTCAAGTTAGGAAGCAGAACCTGCATCTTGTAGTACTTTGCATGGCCATCCATGTGGTTAGCGTTCGATCCACCATTCCAATATCCGGTCTTCAAGCCCCAGAAATTGGTGATGCCACCGTTGCCGCCCGGCCAGATCACGCCAGCCGGCGGGAAGTCGATCCAGACGACAACCTTTGCTGGGCTTGTGAAGACGGTCGACCCACCGCCAATGCCTTCAACGCCGCCATCGCCAGAACCAGCGCCACCTGATGATGACGTGTTAGGTGCCGGAGCGTAGTAGCCGTATCGACCGGTATCTCGGCAAGCCGTACCCGCCGGAGCGTGCTGGTAACCGTAGATGTTCGGGTTCAATCGGTAGTCCATCGGAGGATAGATATCGTTGAAGTAGTTCTTGCCACCTGCGGCGGAAATGCCGAGACCGACACATCCGTCGTCCGGAGGCAACATGTAGCCGGGAGGGCCACCAGCAAAGCCGTTGTCAGCCTTCTGCTTCTGTACGGCGCCTTGCTTTGCCGTACTTGAATTGTTCGTGAAGATCTGCTTGTTCTTGGTGTAAGGCAGGGTCTTCGCAGCCGATACGTAATCTTCCTGCCACACGGTGACGGGGAGATAATCATCTGCATCGTTTGCATACATGAGAGAGGCGAGAATGTTCTGCTTCAGGTTTGAAAGGTCTGAAGTTTTCTTAGCAGCCACTTTCGCTTGAGCGAAAACGGGGAACAGGATCGCGGCGAGGATCGCGATAATCGCGATTACGACGAGGAGTTCGATGAGCGTAAAGCCCTTTCTTCGTTGAACTGTCATTGGATCTCCGGAACTGGAATTGACGTGGCTCTCTTTTTCGAAAAGAGCGAGATGGATGATTGCAATCCCCGATCGGGGACTAGAATTGTGGCTCTCATAGGTTCGAGCCGGATTGAAATTGTAGTGGCGGTCTTAGCGAATGTATTCGCCCCGTAGGCGACCCGAAGGAGACCTGTGTTACGACCTAGCTTTGACCTTGAGACGGTCACGGTTACCGGACGACTCGATCTATTCATGGCAACGACGGCAGTGCGACCTTCAAAAGTTCTGCCGAAAGCAAAGGCCCCATCTGCGCCGTTATCGCTCAAAAGCACCGGCTCGCCGTGCTTGAGTTCTGCGGTGTCGTTACGAACAGTAATCAGCTTCTTGTACATCGCCAGCGTTGGATTCTTGGGGGAGTCCAGCTCCCAATCCATGCATCGACGATTTTGGGGGTCGCGTCCGCCATTCATACCGAGCTCGTCCCCGTAGTAGATGCACGGAGTGCCGGGCCAGGTCATTTGTATCACCGCTGCTAGGTCACGACTCTCTGTATTGCCGTCAAGCTGATTCAGAATCCGTGCGGTGTCGTGACTTCCAAGCAGGTTCATGAGGTTACGTGAGACCTGAGGAGCGTACAAATTGTAGTTCGCGAATAAGTTGCCGACGAACTGATGGGCCGTCACCTGGCTTCCCGGCTTGAGGAAGCCGACGACGTTAAAAGTAAATGGGTAATTCATCACTGAATCCCACTGGTCACCCTTGAGCCACTGCTGAGAATTGCCCCAATTCTCGCCAACTATCCACGCTTCGGGGTTTAGTGACTTGACCTGCTTTCGGAATGACCGCCAGAAATCCTGTGAGACTTCCTGGGCCACATCGAGGCGCCAGCCCGCGAGGTCGATGTGATCGTTCCAATACTTTGCCGTCTCCAGCACGTACTTCTTCGGGCCTGATGCGTTCGTGTTGAATTTCGGGAGGGAAGGGAAGTTGTCCCAAGCCACATAGTTCGGATTTTCTCCAACTCGCACTGGAAATGACTTGAACCAATACCATCCGGTATATGGCGAATTTGCGCCGTTTCGAACCACGTCTTGGAAGGCGAAGAACTGCGTCGCCGTATGGTTGAACACACCGTCGAGGACAGTGCGAATACCACTACTTTTCAGCTCCTTCGTAAGCTGGGCTAACTCGCTGTTCGTTCCGAACGCGGGATCAATCTTTCGATAATCGGTAGTCTCGTATCGGTGATTGACCGGAGACTCGAAGATCGGGCAGAAGTAGATCCCCGATATGCCGAGACCCTTCAGGTACGGCACGTGCGCCCGAACTCCGGCGATGTCACCACCATTGAAGTCCCTCCAATTTGGGTCGGAACCCCAAGGCTTTACGTTCGGCGGGTCGTTTTTCTTGTCCCCGTTTGCAAATCGATCCGGGAAAATTGAATACACCACGGCGCCCTCCGTCCAGGTCGGTACGGTAATCGGCATGAACGTAGCCGGCGAAAGTTCGAAGTAAGAAGCCTTTGCGCTGAGCCCCGCGGGGCCGTAGTATTGACTCGTCGCGCCGTCAGATAGCCAGAATGTATAGGAGAGCTTGGAGCGACGCGCCCAAGGAACCTCCGCGACAGCATAGGTGGATACCTGGTCTCCCGTGACCTCAGTCATGGCGAAACTGCGACCATTTACGACCACGAATTTAGAGGCAATATCGTTCGGTCGAAGTCGAATTTTGATCGTCAGACTTCCGCGATCGAAATTCAAATAAGGCGATTCCTGCACGTGACCCAAGGCGCTCGCAGTTATGGCACCGTCACCACGCTTCGCGGCTCGGATGTAGTCACCCGGAAGAGCGTAGAACACTGAGTTCTCGTTGCCGTTTCCGTCACCTTCTCGCTTGGCGGCGGGATCCGTTGTCCAAATCGTGCCATCAATTACGAACTTATAAAGCACTTTGCCTGTCGGCAACGAGAGCTTCACGTCCCAAGTGCGACCGTCGGCTCCCAAGTGCATGGGAGTGGCGGTTGAATTCCATGAATTGAAAGTCCCCGCAATGAAAACAGACTTCACTGCCTTAAGACTTACAAATTTGAAAGTGTGATCCACCGATTGGAAGGTGAGCATCACATGTCACCTCTCAAACGAGCGGTCGAGCGCCGCACCATCAACTCACACGGAATGATGACGCGCCGTTGGTTGTCGCCAGATGGATCGTTGACTATTTCCAGCAGCAGGTCCACGGCATGCTCGACCATCAACGAGATGTTCAGGCTGATTGAGGTCAATCCGCCGTCAACGAGTCCGCAAAATCTACTATCGCTGAAGCCCATGATGGCCATGTCGCCGGGAACTTGGATTTGGTTTGCGCGAGCGGCGGTGATAACGCCAAAGGCCATGAAGTCGTCTAGAACGATCATCGCACCCGGTTGCTGACCCGTAGTGAATATTTCGTGGGCACGTCGAGATGCCGCGTCAAACCCGAACGAGCTGTACCAAAGGAGCGGTTCTAATCCTGCTTCTTCCATTACGTCGCGATAGCCGCTGATTCGGTCTTCACAAACAAGTACGCCTTCCGGACCCGCCAAAAAACCGATTCGCTTGAATCCAGCATCGACCAAATGGCGTGCCGCGACACGACCCGCGTGGTAGTTGTCATTGTCTACACTTGCGACAGGGGCGTCGCCGGGGTTGCCGATCAAGACAAACGGAAACTGGTC
>JBBRML010000158.1:0-3709 GCA_038230855.1 Fimbriimonadales bacterium
CAGGCAGTGCGTGATCTAGGCCATTTTCTGACAACGAAGGCATGGTTTGATGATAAGAATGACCCCTTCGGTCGCGCGCCAGCTCCGATCAGCTTCGATCGAGAAACGAATACTCAAGTGACTCAGGACAGCCGGGTTTGGATCGCCGGCCTCGGCGACGAAGGAGGTTCGGGAAACTGGGTCGCCGCGATGATGAAGTCGTTCGGGCAACCGGTTCCAGAGGAGGTAACCAAGCTGGAGTCGTTCATCGACGGAGTGCTTTGGGGAAACCTCCAATTTAAGTCGGGGCAGGATAAGTACGGCGTGCGTAAGAGCACCTTTTTCTATGACCCTGCCCTCCTGCGCTCGTACCGATACGATCAGAAATTCAATTGGACCAGCTGGACCAGCTGGAGCAAGAAAGCAACGGACGACGTTGGCAGAGGCTACAACTACCCGCATGTCGTCGCGGCCTACTGGGCAATGTATCGAGTAGCCCGCAATCACCCGACTATGGTCCACGCACATCCCTGGGCTTGGTACCTCGACCAGGCATACAGCACGACAGAATTCCTTACCAGTCGTGATGCCCGAGGTAGAGATCGCGTCGGATATTGGCGCCTCGGCCTGATGGAGGGCGATATCTTCGTCGCGCTTCTTGCCGATCTGCGACGTGAGGGCTGGTCTGACAAGGCCGCGACAATCGAATCGCGTATGCGCGGGCGGGCGGACCGTTGGAGCAAAGAGGCATATCCGTTCGGTAGCGAGATGGCTTGGGATTCTACGGGGCAGGAAGAGGTCTACGCTTGGTGCAAGTTCTTTGGATTTGAAAGCAAGGCGCAGGTCTCGCTCAACTCGATTCTTGCGTACGATCCGACCATTCCGCACTGGGGATACAACGGAAACGCTCGACGCTATTGGGACTTCCTTTACGGTGGCAAACTCTCCCGCATCGAGCGACAAATTCACCACTACGGCTCCGGGCTGAACGCAATTCCGCTCCTTAGTGAGTATCGCGAGCATCCTGAGGACACGTATTTGCTTCGCGTCGGGTACGGCGGCACCATGGGAGCGCTGTCAAATATCGACGAGGAAGGATTCGCGTCCGCCGCATTCCACTCATTTCCGTCGCAGCTCAAATGGGACGCGTACTCCGGCGACTACGGCCCGAACTTCTTTGGACACGCGTGGAACACGGGCACATATCTCGTCAACATGCCGGACTTCGGCTGGCAGTCGTTCGGTGGCAACGTTCGCGAGACCGGTGACTGGGTGACCGTCGAACCTCGAGATTCGTTTCGGCAACGCGTGTACATCGCTTCAGCAAAGCTCTTCTTGACGCTCGATGCGGGAACTTTTCGGTCGGTATCGTTCAACTACAAATCGGGCGCCGTGACCGCAGTGATCGATCCGGCGAGCACGGCGACACCTTCCGCGCGACTCGTGGCGACTGAGCCGGGCAGCCAACTAGAAGCGCGGTACAAGCCGGTTGCTTCATACAGTTCAGATGCTGGCGCGCTAACCATCCGTCTCGGGCCCAAGCCAACGCCGGTGGAGTTCGTTCTGCGCCCCGCCATGACGATTTCGGGAGGCAATAAAGCGAGATGAACGTCGTCGATTGGTTGCTCGAAGGTGACCCGGCGATAAGATGGCAGACCAAGCGCGATTTGCTCGAAGCGCCCGAAGTGGAGTGGCAAGCTGAGCGACTTCAGGTGGCAGAAACGGGCTGGGGGGCGGACTTCCTCTCTGCCCTGAGTCCCGACGACACGTGGTTAAGCGGAGGTTGGCGAAGCGGGCTGTGGACATTGCACAACCTCGTCGAGTTGGGCGTCTCGGCGGAGCATCCGCGCACGAAACTGGCCGCCCACAAAATGCTTAACGAACGTGACTGGGACGAGACATATTTACTGACCAAACTCGACCACTGCCATCTCGGCTTGCTGCTCCGCATCGGCGCGTACTTTGGGTTTGACGAAGCTCGATTGCAAATCTTGATCAACCTGATCGAGTCGCTACCCCTTTCAGACGGCGGGTTCAATTGTCGCGCGCGCAGATTGCCAAAGACCAAGCACTCATCATTCCACACGACTTTTAACATGCTGGAAGGCTTGCGGGAGGCGAATCTGGCCGGAATTCTACCGACGGACCGCTTCCGGCGCCTCGAAGCACCGGCCCTTGAGTTCATGCTTATGCACCGCATGTATCGGTCGGACCGGAGCGGTGAAGTCGTGAAGGAAGCGTTCACGCGTCTTACCTACCCTTCGCACTGGCACTACCGCGTGGTGCGCGGGTTGGACTACTTGCGACACTGTGCTGAAATCCATGACCCTCGGATCGAAGATCCAATTCAGATGCTGACGGCACGTCAAGGCTCGGACGGACGATGGCTGCTTGACGCTCGCATCGCGGGCGACGAGTACTTTCACATGGAGCGAACAAATGCGCCAAGTCGCTGGAATACATTGCGCATGATGCGAGTCTTGCGCGCGCGGCGCGGCAGCGCTACGTCGTCATAGCGAGAACGGCGAATGTGGCGAGCCAATGCTCCGCCATATATCCTTCGGCGACGTGAGCGAGGCTTGCCGCCAAGTGCCTGTCTGACGAGTTCTCGTAGGTTGGATTTGGCTGCGGTAGGACTCTGGAAATGTGGCGGAGTGACCAAGCCCTACTGAGGTTCAGGCCGTCAAGGTGTCCGATCCTGCCATCGGACCGATCGGAAACTCGCACCGGCTCGAGCAGATTATCTAGTCCGCCTGGCAAGTATCCGCCGAACCAAGCCAAGAACGCGTCTGGAGGCAGCAGCTTTGACATCAGATGTGCGGTGGTCAATGTTGGCGATAAAAAGTCTTCACCGCTCGGCTCAAGGTGAGGAGCGGCGACTTCATTCTGAAACCGGTCAATCGCCCACTCCGAAATGACCCTTACAAAATCATTGCGCCTCGACGAAGCCCAGTCGTGGGCGAGGATCAGCGCGAAGGCGGAGTTTGCGTGGGTGCCCGCCCGGACCGGATAGGTTAGCTTAGCCAAGTACTCCCGGAACCGCTGCTCGACAAAGACGGCCAGGGGTTCGAGTGCATCGCCCCATGGTCGATCGTGCTTCAGCGTCTCTTGATGCAAAGCAAGCAGCCAAGCCCACCCGTATGGCCGCTCGAACGACGGATGGAGTTGAAGGTATTCGAGCTCACCACCCAGGGTCTCGGCGGTGAGCAACGAGTCCGCTGCGGCGTAAACCTCTGCGCGCATCACCTCGAATTTACGCGAGAGCCAGAGTAGCTGCCACCATCCGTGTACGCAGCTGTGCCAATCGTAGCTGCCGAAGAAGGCCGGGTGCAGCCTCGCCGGGCTGATGATTTCCGAAGGACCCTCTAGAACGTGAGCGAGCCCGTGCGGGTATTCACGGCGAACGTGGCTGAGAGTGGATTTCGCGAAGCGTTGAAAGAAATCAGGGGTCATTCGGGGCTTGTGTATCGTCGATTGCTTCCTTAAATACTACTAAGGCAGCCGCTTTCCTTACTAAGAACGGGGTTTTATCTTGTTGCCGGTCGCGCGGTATCCATTGTGCGCCGGAAGGACTGAGAATTATGAAGTTGAAAATTGCACTAGGTTGTCTGCTAGCCGTCTCTCTGGTCGGCGGCGCTGTCGCTGGTCTGCAAAAGCAGGTCAAGCACAAGATCACCGCAACCAAAGCCGGCGAAATTGCTCTCGCGAAGTACAAGGGCAAGCTGAAGGG
>JBBRML010000159.1:0-3651 GCA_038230855.1 Fimbriimonadales bacterium
CCTGGGCAACTGCAAGGGCCCGCTCGCCGGCCGCAAGCAGCATATCTCCCCCGAGTCCCTGACGCTGCTCTGTGACGGACACGGCTAAGCGGGCCAGACGGAAAACCGGAACTTCGTACCGGCCGAGTTTTTTGGTCAACGTTTCAGGAGTCCTCGCAAAAGCAATCGCGCCAGGGCTGATTGTGTAATATCCGAGAATGCTGGTCGGCTTCTGCGGTGAAATTGCAACGAAGGTCTTGGCGCCCCCGCTCTCATGGTTCTGCCGCGCATAACGTCGGAGGTAATCATTCAACGCAGGCACACCACAATCGAAGTTCGCGCGATCATGCTGCCTGGTCAATGCCTCCTCGCGCCATTCTATTGTTCCACTCACGCGCGCTTCGGCCGCCTTCTTGCGGCTGCGCGCAATGCGGCGGACGGTTTTGGTGGGTGCTCAAGTAAATCCAGCACCCGAACGCTGTCACGAGCAGTCAATGCGATCCGCTCGTTGCGAGCGACGATCTCTTCTGCGGCGGGTAGAGTAGTCCGCATCACGAAGCTGGTCAAGTCCAGACGTTCGTAGGCAGCGGCAGCGGCGAGAATGCGCTTCTGCTCGCGCGAGGCACGCAGTTCGATCCTGTCATCGCGCGTCGTTGAACGTGATTGCATATTGAGGCCTCTCGTAATTATCATACCGTACGGACAGCGTACGGGCATTCGGCCTCGTCAGCCACGACCGCCGGATTTTCTGGGAAGCCACACCCCACTACATCCTAGGGCCGTCGCGATTGGTCACGCCAGAGAATCTTCGAAGCCTTCTCCCAGTCAGTTCCACACGCCGAAGAATTGGTACAGTCGATGCTTCTATAGTGTCATTGACTTTTGAGGGGCGATCCCGCGTGAGTAGTCTAGGTCCGTCATAAACCGTAAGCCGCTACAAACAAATGACTTAGAAACAACAAGCTAGGCGCGACGTCCATAATGCAACTTAAAGTTGCATTGCCGGCTTGTATTCTGAAACCTTTTGGGGCATTCTTTAGTAGGGAACAACCCATCCGAGAATCTCGTTTTCAACCGAAATGGGGCAGCGCGTTGTGATAGGTCGACGGCGGGAACCACGCATAAGCGTGTTTCTCTCGTACGCCCACCGCGACGAGCGGCTCCGAGAGGAATTGAGCAAGCACCTTTCGCCCCTGCGACGAAGCGCACTCATCGAAACTTGGGATGATCGAAAAATCCGCCCAGGGGCCAACGTCGACAGCGCTATCGACGCGCGCTTGGCACAAGCCGACGTGGTGCTCCTGCTGATAAGCCCGGACTTCATTAACTCCGATTACTGCTACCGGCGAGAAATGCGACTAGCGCTCCGACGTCACGCCAAAGGAGACGCACGGATTATCCCTATCATTCTCAGACCAGTGGATTGGGCCGGCACGCCCATAGGCCGGCTGCTCGCCGTGCCGCGAGACGCAAAACCCGTGACAACCTGGCATCGCCGTGATGACGCGCTGCTGGACGTGGCAACGAGTGTTCGGCGCGCAGCAGAGGAGATTTTCGCGGAACGTACAAATGCACGGAGACCGACGAAGCCCACACCGCTTCTCGCAGAAGGGAAAAGAATTCCCACAGCTCAGAGTTCTCGATCTCGACTAAAAATTAAACCGGGAGCCGTGAAATCATGAGTGAATCGCGACCGATACGAGATACACCAGCAAACCGTCGCCAGCTTGCGCTTATCGCAAAAAGCACGCTGTTACGTCGTCGACAAAAGCTTACCGCTCTGCTGGAATACCTGGCGAGCGAAACCATGGCCGGCCGCGATGCTCAGCTAACGCAACGCAAGATTGCCACCGATGTTTTTGGAATTGCGGACGCAGTGGAGACGCAACTGGGCGTTACAGTCCGCACAGCAGCAAGCCGCCTTCGCACGGCCTTACAAGAGTACTATCGCATTCAGGCCGCACCAGACGAAATTCTGATCGCTATGCCGCCCCGACGCTTTCACATTGAGGCGGCTCCACCACCATCGAAAGCAGCATCACCACTAGAGACCGACACGCAAGATCTCAGCCATGAACTGCCGAAGAAGCAAATCTCCCAGAACGATATCGTTGGGCAGCTGGGTATCAACCTGGTCGAGAAGCTCTGTCTGGACTTGGGCTTTCTGTGGCATCCCACCGGACTCGAAGCCGGCATTGACGGATACATTGAGATCCGACTCGAAACCGGACAGGTCACGAATTGCATCATCCAAGTGCAAAGCAAAGCGACAGCGCAGCCGTTCGAGGCTGAAACGCCAACAAACTTTGAATTCCGGTGCACAGCCAAAGATCTGGACTACTGGCTGGGCGGCAACGCTCCTGTGATCCTAGTCCGATCCCGGCCCAGCACCAATGAAGCATATTGGGTCTCGATCAAGGACTACTTTCAGGACCTCACGCGACGAAAAATCGGCAAAATCACATTCGATAAAACAACCAACCGGTTTGACCCGGACGCAAAGTCCGCCTTGCAAAAGCTGGCGATGCGCGCCGATGGCGGGCTCTATCTAGCAACCCAGCCAAAGCAAGAAATCATCTACTCAAACCTCCTCCGGCTCGGGCCTCTTCCCGAGCACTACTTCATAGCGCGGACCGACTATCGAACTCCCGCCGAACTGTTCGCGCGCCTACGCGAACTCACTCGGCCAGTACACGGCGAGTGGGTACTCCACAGTCAGCTACTCACGTCTTTTCACGACCTCAGCTCTCGTCCTTGGACCGAGGTGACCGACCCCGGAACCCTTGAGGCACATCGGACCGATGAATGGGCACAAACCATCGATCCTGCTAGGCAGAGACAGTTCGTGCAACTCCTGAATTCATGCCTCAAAGAGAGGCTATTCCGCAAGGGCGTGAAGTTCTCACGCGAGGCAGGACATTACTACTTCCGCCCATCGCAGGACCTTACGAACATCGACTATGCATACGCCAGTCGTGAGCACAGGACGAGTCGAAGCGTTTTCAAGGGATACCCAAAGAAATCCGACCACACTCAAATGTCCTACTATCGACATTCGGCGTTCGAGGGTCGGTTCGTTCAGTACGCTGGAACCTGGTTTCTGCAAATCACGCCAACGTACCACTTCACACGGGATGGCGACCGATTGTCGCGCTACGCACCGGACCTCCTCTCAGGCATTAAGCGGCTAGAGAATAACCAGGCTGTACACGGCCAAGTCGTCATGTGGGCACACATCCTGACCGCTCGTAGCTTGTTCGACACCGGACCGGAATTCCTGGACTTTGCCGCCCTCCAACAATTCCACCTCGACGCGGGATTAGATGACGACGCGTGGATCAAGCGAGAGGATCCTGAAAAGTATGCCGCTCTTCAGGAGCACACGATTGACGATCGCCAACAGAGTCTGCTCATATGAACCTCACGTTTCTTGAAGAACCCCCGCTTGACTTTGGAGCCGGTCGGCACATCGACATCCGCTTCGGCGTCATGGACTACGGTCCACTCGACTTCGACGCACCATTGGCACCAAAGCAAATCAACCTGGGAATCATTGGCTCAACCGAATCGGTCGACGGCGTACGTCAATGGCTCGAACGATGCCGCACCGAGGTCGCTGCAAAAGCGAACAAGCAAGACCCGCTGAAGCCTAGCAAGCAACCGAACCTATTC
>JBBRML010000160.1:0-3561 GCA_038230855.1 Fimbriimonadales bacterium
GGCCAGTTCCGACTTGGACATTCCGCCGTACCGCTCTCGCCACCGGTACAGCGTCTGATCCGTGATCCCATGAGTGAGAGCAACACTGGCAATGGGGGCGCCCGACTCGATCTCTTTGAGGACCTTGATGATCTGGTCCTCTGTATAACGTTTTCCTGTGCTCATGATGCGTCTCCTTAAATGGAGACGGAAAACTAAAACTCAACGCTGGTCAGATTTTGGGGAACCAGTCAGAAAGATTCTCAAACTCATAGCAGGAAAGGGCTTGCGGGCAAAGAGTGGGCAGCCGCTGTCTTCGATGTCGAACTGGCGGATTTTGTGACGATTACGTCGAGCTTTTACCCGTTCGTAGGCTATTATCAAGCCATCTGAACGCATTTCTCAGGCAATTCGAGAGCTCGTTTACTGCAGCTCCATTACATAAATCGAGTTGACCTGTCCCAAACACTTTTAACTCGGTCGCTCCCTCTGCCTCACCCTCGGGCCATTTTGGAACGTGTACTGCAATGACTTCCCAGGGCTGACTGTCGAACTGATTCGGATTGAATTTGAAACAAATCGAGAGAACAAGCATCGGAAACAACTGCATGTCCCCCATGTTGAAAGCGATACGCCGCCCATCTGTTGGAGAGTCGCGATGTAGAAACGAACCTTCATGGTCGTGTGCAGAGTATGGAGCCTGTTCCACTTGCACCGGATTGCTCTTTCTCTCTTCGGCAATAACATCCCACCCTCCAGATTTATAGAGTGTGGTTAGCTCTTCGTCTACGAGCACCAGGAGAGCTCTCATTTCGGCAACGACTTGGGCCGCTACCTTTATGCTCTCAAGAAATGACTGATGTCTAGGGTTTTCAATCAGTGCGGCAACGATATGACTTGAAGGCTTTTGCCCTGCATCCGTAGTCCAATCTTCTGTCATAGCTATTAGAGTCTCCATTGAAACCCGCTTGATTGGATCGACCTGCGTGGCAGACCGAATTATGCGCTGCATGTATTCTGGCCGATGAAGTCGATCGACTTCGTCACCAATTACGGTATTTTCGAATTCCAGATCTGTAAGTCCGTAAGGCTCTTCTCCACAAAGAATTGCCCATAGAATGCGTCCCAAAGAAAAAACGTCCCCGGGCGTATGGTCTGACTCGTCAAGGCGGCCTCTCAAAAACTCGGGGCCTCGGTAAGCAAGTGCTCCCACGATTTCTCCCGGCTTGGTCAAGCGATTTTGATGCAACTCTAGATCGAGATCAAGACAGAGTCCAAAATCTGCAATGTAAGTATTGCCCTGCTCATCAACCAGAATATTGTCTGGTTTTAAGTCTCGGTGGGCATAGAGCCTCGTGTGGATACTCGCAACAGTTTTCGCTATCTCGAGGAATACTTGAACAGCATATTGTCCACCGTCAGCTCGCTGAAAGTTTGGGAGGCACTCTCTCAAATTTGAAGTAAACCAGGGCATGACAAAGAATAGAGAAGTTCCCACTTTGCCCGACCTTTCATTGAGCCAATGCAGCTTGCCTGAGCATAGAATTGGAGCGACGTTTGGCAAACCAGAAAGTCTCAAGCCAGCATCGACTTCCTTCTTGAATCGAGCTAGCTTGGCATCCTCAGTCCGGCGCAACACCTTTACGGCTGCTGCCTCGCCAAGGTGAGTTACCTTGAGGAGCCAACTATTGCCACCGACCGTGGGAACCGGCGTTGCATCTTCCCAAATGACTTTGGCTGCCGCCTGAATATAATCTGGAGCATTGTTTTGTGACATTTTTGCAACTATGGCGTTCAGGCCTTGAAATGAAAGGGTTCGGTCTTTGTTTGTAACGTTTGGTGCAGCTTAGTTCACGATATACGAATCGTTGCACGAAACGAAATCGTGCAGGAACGTGCGGGCACAATTTACGAATGAGAACAAGGCTGCATGACGCTGGACATCCTTCTGCTAGGAGGCTGTTGGCGAATTCCGCATCCAACTTCGTTCGTCAAGGCAAATCGTCGATTTGCGTGGAAACCAGCGATTTGAACGCTGCGGTTCAAAACCGGGCTACGCGACTTGGGCATCCATGCCCAAGCGGAGGCTGTTGAGCAACTCAACAGCCTCCGATTCCCGGATTCGGGAATTCAGATTGATTCCACGCTCGCGTATCGCGGCTTTCGGCTCGATTTGGTGGCGATTCACGGCGACGAGTTGCGACACCACCGCGACTTATTCGGGTTTTAACCCGAATAATCGTTGGCGACGGGGCGATCCCCACGAACTCCGTTCGGTTCTGAGGCACTCTTCGGCATCGGCGCAGCGTGAGTTGCGTATCATTGCAACTAATGAAATTCGCGACGCGAGCGATCCGAGTGGGGCAAGAACCCGACTCCCAACACCGTGCGGTCATCCAACCGCTTTATCAATCGGCGACGTTTGCGTGGACAGGGCTGGACAACGTTCCCAAAATCGACTACACACGATGCACGAACCCGAACCGCATCACGCTTGAACGGGTGATCGCGTCGCTGGAGAATGGGGCGTTCTGCACGGCGTTTTCGAGCGGAATGGCGGCGATCACCGCGTCGTTCTCGCTGCTTGAGGCGGGCGATCACCTCCTCATCGCGACCGATATTTATGGCGGCACCTTCCGCTTGGGCGAGAAGATTCTGCCGCGTCAGGGCATTGAGGTCAGCGAGTTCAATGCTCACTCTCCTTGCACTATCGGAGAAGGGGTGCGCGAGAACACAAAGATGCTCATCTTCGAGACGCCGACCAACCCCAACCTGCGCGTTTCGGATATCGCCGCGGTGGTCGCGGCGGCGAAAGAGCACGGACTCATCACGGTTTTCGACAACACGTTTGCGTCACCCGCCCTTCAGAACCCGCTCGACCTAGGGGTTGATATCGTTCTCCACAGCACGACGAAGTACATCACCGGGCACTCCGACGTCATCGGCGGGGCGACGATTACGAACGATCCAAAGATTGGGGAGTGGCTTTACGAGTGGAACAAAGCGATCGGCGCGGTTCCGTCTCCGTTCGACTGCTGGCTATCACTTCGCGGCGTGAAGACCTTGGCGTGTCGCATGAAGCAGCATTGCGAGAACGCGCAGATCGTCGCGGAGTTTCTGGACAAGCACCCGAGGGTGAAGGCAGTGCACTACCCGGGTCTTCCGAGCCACCCTGACCACGCCACAGCGCGACGCCAAATGCGCGGGTTTGGCGGCATGATGGCGTTCGAAGTGGACGGCGATTACGAGTTCGCGCGGAAGGTTTGCGAGGGGACCGACGTGTTCTTGCTCGCCGAGAGTTTAGGCGGAGTTGAGTCCCTCATTGGGTATCCGCCGCTCATGTCACACGCCACGATGTCGGCGGAGCAGCGCCTGGAGAAGGGCATTCCACCGACGCTGATTCGCTTGAGCATCGGAATCGAGGACGCCTCGGATTTGGTTGCCGATCTGGATTCCGCTCTGAGTTAGGGGTGTGTGTACGGGGGATGGCCTAAAGTACCCTCTCCGTGTCGGCTTGTCATTACCCACATTTCCGAGTTGATCGAACTCCAATTTTGAGGATCGGACTTTTCTTCTCGCTGA
>JBBRML010000161.1:0-3486 GCA_038230855.1 Fimbriimonadales bacterium
CAGAAACGCGACGTCTTCGCTTGGACGGTTGACTCTGTCAAAGCTCACCTCGCCAACCAACCCGCACCGTCACTCCTGTCCGGGGTGTGAACGATTACTCGAGAGAGTACTGTCACGACGAATTCACTCCGGTGGCTGCTTATTGACAAGTAGCCAGTAGTAACCAAGATGGCGAGCAGTTTCACTAAACTGCTCGAAGTTCACGGGCTTGACGATGTAACTGTTTACGCCCAGTTGGTAGCTCTCGATGATGTCGCGGTCTTCAGCCGACGACGTGAGCATCACAACGGGAACCAAGCGGGTTCGCGGGTCAGCTCGAATCTCGCGGAGCACATCCATGCCGTCCACCAGCGGCAACTTCTTGTCGAGCAGGATAACCTTGGGGTTCTCGAATGGGCGATCTGCATAAGCACCGGTGCAAAAGACGTACTCCAGCGCCTCCGCTCCGTCGCGCACCACATGGACTTTGTTCGCGAGGTTATGTTTCTTGAAGGCATGGAGCGCGAGTATCTCGTCGTTGGGATTGTCCTCAACCAGCAGGATTTCAATGCTCTTTTCGTTCATGTGCGTTCCTCATCAAGAGTAAATGAAAAAGTAGCACCCTCGTTGACTTTGCCCTCGGCCCAGACCCTTCCGCCATGACGGTTCACGATCCGCTGGACGATGGCCAGACCCACGCCTGTACCTTCGTAATCACTCGCGCGATGGAGCCGCTGAAACACGCCGAAGAGTTTGCCTACATACTTCATGTCGAAGCCCGCGCCGTTGTCCTTGACGAAATATACCGTTTCCAAGTGAGAACCGGATGTGTGGGAAGCAAGGCCGTTGGCTAACGTGCGTGGTTGTATTCGGTAACCGATTTCGATTCGTGCAGCCTGCCGCTTTCCCGTGTATTTCAGAGCGTTGGCGAGCAGATTTAACCACACCTGTTTGATCAGTGTCGGATCGGCCTGACACGAAGACAGCTCGCCGATGACGATCTCCAGTTGCCGACCTTCCTGGTCTTTGCTCATCTCAGACAGGCATGAACGAACGAGTTTGGATGTCTCGACGGTTTGTTTTGTCAGCCCGAGTCGGCCCAGGCGAGAGAAAGCAAGTAAGTCATCGACTAACTGCGACATCTGGTGCGTGTTATCACGGACCAATTTCAAGTAGTTTTTACCATCATCTGGTAAGTGAGCGGCATAATCCTCAAGCAGAATGCGAGAGAATCCATCGATCGCTCGAAGTGGTGCCCGCAAATCGTGTGAGACTGAATAGGAAAATGCTTCGAGTTCTTTGTTCGCGGCCTCCAGTTGGCCGGTACGTTCGATGACGCGCTGCTCAAGATCCGCGTTGAGTTTGCGGATCACTTTATCAGATGCAACGAGCGTCTCGATCCGCGATATTTCCACGGACAAAGCGAGGTTGCGTGCGTCCTGTTTAAGTCCTTTGATCTCCGTGTCCGAATGCAAGAGAGTCTCTTCCCGCACGGTCTCGACGGTGGCGGCCAGGTCCCGCGCCTTTTGCCCGAGAGCCGCGATTTCCGTGGCCGCTTGACGGAGAGTTTTTTCTCGCACCGATTCCACGGAGACCGCCAGATCCCTGGCCTTTTGTCCGAGCGCGGCGATCTCCGTTTCGGATTGGAGAAGGGTCTCTTCCCGCACGGTTTCAACAGAAGCTGCCAGATCCCGCGCTTGTTGCCCGAGTGCGGCGATTTCCGTCTCGGATCGCAATCGTGTCTCTCGGCGCACGGCTTCCACGGATACTGCCAGATCACGAGCCTTCTGCCCCAGAGCTTCAATCTCCGTCTCGGATTGCAACCGGGTTTGGTTTCGCAAGGTGTCTACGAAACTTGCGAGATCGCGTGCTTTCTGCTCCAGATCTTCGGTCTTACGATCCGCTTGGAGCAGGGTCTGCTGACGGGTTGTTTCAACGAAGCGTGCAAGATCGCGAGCTTTCTGTTCCAGAGCATCTATTCGCTCATTCGACTTCGCGAGGGTCTGCTGACGCACGGTTTCGACTGAGTGAGCAAGATCACGGGCTTGCTGCTCAAGCGACTCGATAGTCGTTTCGGCTCGGGAGAGGATTGTTGGGTCTGTTGACTCCTCTAGCGATACCATTTGATTCCTTGGTGATTTGGTGCAGCTTGAGGAACTGGTAGAGCGCCGACACCTCCGAGGGTCGAACCCTTGGAATTTGGAGAATGCTTTTCGGTTGGGATTGGAGGTGGAGACTGTCTCGCCATTGATATCGCCCGAACGCCAATTTTAGTATATGGATTTTCGATTGGATATTCAGCGAATTAATTGATTTTTGATTTATGTGTTTGGGTATTTGATGTCGCAGAGGGTAAAGAGGGTTTGCCGACGACGAGCAGCCTCGTAGAGTCGCTAGTGGGTGAGTTCAACGCCCGTGTCATCCCACGAGAAACCGCCTCAATGGCTTCGCGAGGTCTTTTGAACGAGGAAGGTACGTTCACTTCACTTTGACAGATTTGCTAACGATCGGCCCAACCGAAAGGCGTCCGAATGCATCCTGTGCAACTCCACCGGCTACGGAAATGCTCATCGTTCCCGTGGTCGAGATGCTGCTCACACTCACCTTGAAGTGAGAGGCGTCGATCTGGGTGACTGTCACAACACCCGTCATCCCCGGAGAAGTAATGAGTGTTACCTGGGCGGCGGTCAGGCTCGCCGTGGCAAGGCTGGCGTCCGTGTACGTTACCGTGAAGCTGGCAGTTCCCCCGACCGTCGCGCTGAGCGGGGACGCGATCGCGACGACGGGGGCACTGTCGTCCACGACGAACTTGGCACTCGGGCTCGCGGCGACGTTCTTGAGACCGACCTGATCGATCCCTGTGCTCGCCTTGATGGTGATGCCCAGCGTGCCGTCCCCGGTGATGTTGCTGATCGTCACCGTTCGGGTGCTCCCCGTTCCCGTGACCTGAACCGTTCCACGAGCCGTGCCCGTCTTGTTCAGCGTGACGCCAGCGGCGGTGAGGGTGACCGCCTGGAGGTGCGCGTCCGTGTAAGTGACTGTGTAGGTGACCGTGTCACCCGCCTTCGCAAGGGTCGCGGACGGGGCACTGATTGCCACGGTTGGCTTCGTCGTATCGACCGCCCACGTGTAACTCGCCGGCGTCGGGTCGGCGTTCCCGAATGCGTCAACCGCGCGCACCCGGAACGTGTGCGTCCCGTCGGCGAGGTTGGTGTACGCCTTCGGGCTCTTGGCGGTCGCGAACGGCGCGCCGTCCAGAGACACCTGGAACGTCGCCGGGCCGCCCGCCGGCATCGTCGATCCGGTGAACGCGAACGTCGCCAAGCGACTGGTCGTGACTGCGGCCGGGCCGCCCGTGATGACCGTGTCGGGTGGAATGTCGTCGTTCGCGATGGTCCCGGTGGCGCCCCCGGAGGTTCCGACGCCGTACCCGGCCGCAGGGGTGAGAGTCAGTGTGACGGTCTCGTCCGCCTCTGTCATGTGGTCCGGGGTCGGATCGACAATAAC
>JBBRML010000162.1:0-3402 GCA_038230855.1 Fimbriimonadales bacterium
ATTGAGCCTTCGACTTCTGACCAGAAACCACAGACTCGCAAAGACCTATCTTGAAAGCACGGTTGTACTTACGATTCGACACCATTTCATTTTCTCCTTTGGAGAGCAAAAAGGGTGTACACAATTTTCGGCGCACTCCACGCCTGCCTTCCCCCTTAACGGATCATGGGGAAGGCTTTTTAGGCCCTTACGATTTCTAGTTTGCGATTCCTGACCTTCATTTTGGCGAGGAAAAGCGTCTTCAAACTGACCTCACCCTATTTGACGGTCAGAGATTTCTTCGGCTTTTGCTTGGCATCGTCCTTGAAGACTTCGGCGACGGATGCGTAATCGATTGGAATAAAGATTTTGCCGTTTGCGGCGGTCGGGCCCGCTCGCAAAACCACCGAAAGCGGGGCACGGAATCGCGCTAGCTTCGCAACCGCCGTTTCTTCGATTGAGCGAGAGCCGTCCGGCGACCGGTGCCAGTCATATGTGTGACTGATGCCATTGCCAGCCCTGACCGGATCAATGACGGCCACGAACTGCGGGGCGTCTTTGCCGATTCGGGGCGCAGATTCGATCGCCCCAACACTAATGGCTTTGTCATTGGAATGATGCAACGTGGACGCCGCCAGCTTGAGCAAAGCGTCTGAGGTGGAAATGAGCAACGTATCGCCGACCATCGCGTAGGCAACGGTTTTCCCCTTGAAGACTTTTCGGGCGGTGCCTTCGGGTAGTTCCTCGGCTAACTGCTTCTCAGCGTCTGCCCGCACTCCGGAGGCAAGATGGTAGCCGCGATCTGACCCGATGTCGATCGGTTCGAAGCTGGCTTCGGGTTTTGTCTTAGGAACGACGTGGCTGGCGGTGTACCGTCGCACCGCTTCGATCAACTTGCTCGGGTCCGCGCCATTTGCGGCGTCACTGTAGATTAGGATGTCAAGACCCTTCGTCGGTTTCTCGGATGACGGGTAGACGGCAACTACGGACGTGCCTCCAAGGGCAGGTATGAGTTCGCGTTCGAAATTGAGACCGAGTTCGCGCTCGGCAGAAGTCGCAAACTCACGAAGGGTGCGCTCGGACTCTGCATTCCCTTTCGCGGCCAGCTTCAGGCTGTTCCAGATCGCGCTGGGTTGGGATAACGCAGTCACGGCGTACGCGCCCGCAGGCAGCTGGGTGAGGATATCGTTGCGAATCGGAGCCATCGCTGAAAGTGCCTTGTAAGCTTGCCACTCGTTGTTATCAACTGGATAGTTGAACGAGAACGAGATCCCTTCGTCTCGAATCGCCATTCCACCAGCCAGCCAAGCCTTGGATGGACTTGCCGGAGTTTGATCGTGTGGGCCAACTACCGAGGTTGACACGAACCCCATGAGATTGGCGTCGTAATCGAGTTGCTTTCGGGCGACCCGATATTCCGCCTGGTCGACGATCGAAGCATGGGTGCCCCAAGCACACGTGCGCACCAAATCGATCACCTTCGCGCTGGAGCCGACGACAATGTTGTTCTGCACCATTCCCAGGGCGAGATCAGATCCGAAATTCGGAATCGCGTAGTAACCGTTCTTTTTGTGCAAGTGCTTCGCGAGGATAGTCTGGACCGAGGATACGTCTGAAACCGGGACGATTAAGAAATTGCGTTCGTACCACGAATCGCGCGCATTGCCGCCAATTTTTTCTGGCCCAGGCATGGTCGCAATCACAAGGCTTCGCCGGGTGAAAGGAATCAGCTTCTGCACCCAAAGGTCGTCGTTCACGAGCGAAGTGACGGTTTCGTCGAAGGTCTTTCCGACGTTTGCGGACTTCGCGCTCGCGGCGATTTGGCGGAACGCGCCGAGTTGGCGCACTCCCGGCGTGAAATCCATCACCAGAAGACCCGTTGCTTCCGCGGGAACGAGCGAAAGAGCGGATTCGCCCGGGCGATCAAACGCGCTTCGCGTGTACGCACCAGCACCGACGCAGACGACAGCTGCGACAGATACTACGGGCAACAGCAAACGTCTCTTGGAAGCCTTCATTTCAGTACTCCTACAACTTGCAGCGCTCCCGCGTTTCGCGACGCGGCTGAGAGCGCTCAAATACCATTGTAGTCCGACTTCATAGACTTGCTAGGCCATCCGCTGTTTGGCACCCCTGGGGACTAGCCAGAGGCGTAAGTTTGCGCGAGACAGTTCTTGGCTCAGCATTTGGATAGCAAGTGCGAGTGAGACGCCAATAGTTACGGCTTTGACGAAAAGTATTCTCGTTAGAGTCGGATGCGTGATCGGTCGTTCAAATTCGCAGGGCGTGATCGTGTTCAATTTCGTTTCGGTCGCAACGAATTCGCCCAGGAACGACGGCACACGGCGCCCTCGCGCGAGACGTTTCGGGCGGAAATTTTTCGAATTCTTTTGGCGCAATTGGGAAGCATTGATCGTCGGGCTGCTCGGGTTTGAGCCACCAGTCGGCATCCATTAGCCCCGATTCGCTTCGGCGGGGTCTACGCTTCGCTTCGACTTCGCTCATTTCCCTGCGGCGGGGGTCTCCGCTTCGTAACCCCATCCTTGCGGGCAAAGTCATCCCGCCTTCCTTCCCCCTCATCGGATGAATGGGAAGGAATCGTAGGTCGCGCTTGTAGTTTCGATCTGTTCGATTGAGGCCAACGTGAGATCAAATGGCATTGGAGGCGGTCCCTTCAGGACCGGAACGCTATGCGGCAGCCGTACCAGGGTTTGCGCCTCAAGGCGCCAACCCTTCGCCCCGATTCGCTCATTTCCCTTCGGCGGGGTCTCCGCTGCCCTTCGACTGCAATAGTGCGAGCCGGCATGCCGCGCTAAGCGTCATCCCCAGCCAGAACGTTAAGAACCAGAATTCTACGAGAATCCATCAAATTCACCTTTAAAAACGGCACCCGTATCCACCCCAAGAGGTGGATACGATGTCATGGCCGAAGTGGATACCATGTCCTGGCATCGGACATCTGACACGGAGAGGGTGCGCCAGGCACAACAAGAAAATCTACCGGATGTTGGCACGCAATCGGGACCTGCCGCCTACCTTTGCAAATCCCCTGCTACCATTGATGAAGGGCGGCATCGGTCGCCTGCGCAAACTTGCGCGAAGGAGAGATGACTCAATGAAGACTTATCGAATGGCAGCTTGGGCTGGGCTACTGATCGCCAGTACGATCTTGCCGACACTGGCGTTGGCTCAGACAGCAAAGCTAAAGGTTCGCGGTAGCACTCAATACATCATGGGGACGAATCTTGCCTGGTTGGACACGCGCTACGGCACCGACTTCGGACTCAACCCGCTACACCCGGATTGGGGTAATGGCTACAACTCCACCCACGTGGACAACTACCTAAAGGACATGAAGAACATGAACTTGAACGTGGTGCGCGTGTGGCTTTGCGAGAGCCTGGACGGGTTCACCTTCGACGC
>JBBRML010000163.1:0-3357 GCA_038230855.1 Fimbriimonadales bacterium
AAGGGGCGTCCATGTATGGAAAATCTTTAGCACGCTGCTGTTCATCTTGTTGATAGAACACAAACCATCGCGGCTGGATGTCTCGCAGATACAACACGCCGGCGGGTAATTTCCCCGCGTCATCGAGAGTGCTCATTCGAGTTCCTATCAATTTTGCCTTATCCGGCACGAACTGGATTCACTCTCTAACACTTGCATGAGCGCATCTTCGTTATTTTCCGCGTGTGCGAATTCAGCCTTGAAAACTACAGGGCGTCTCGCTGAAGTGTCCCAAACCTTAATTCCTCAATGCCGGTTAAAAAGCCACAACGACGTTCTTTTAGTCGGGCTCGCGGGTTTTTTCTTGCCTGATCCGAATGTTCCCGCGTTGAAACGAACCATATCGTTCGCGCAGGTGGCTCTCTCTCGAACATATGCGTCAGCACATCTAAGGCACTTTTCTCGGACCCGAATTCACCCGTGAAAGTCACGTTGGGGGTCTTGCTAAAGTGACGCATACCTTGTACCTCACAGCTCCATTCCAGACCGAAAATGGGAATGATTTTTGAGCCTCCAAATCGACGAGGATTTTAAATCCTACCAGAACTTACCCTTTTTGAATCAAAATCGCCTGGCCACTTGATCCCGCTATAATTGCTTATTCGATGTCCAAACCGCAGCATAAAGCTGAGCATTGTTTATAAAGAGGATATTCGGCCCCGGTGGCCGCCCAAACTCCTCCACCTCTGGCCACTTGAAACTCCTCCACTTGACGAGCTAGCGCTGATGTGATGCTCGGGTATTCATGACGGTGACGACAGGACATGATCCGCCCCCTCTTTGGTCGAAGGGGGTACGAGGTGAATGTCTTGAAGCCGCATCTGCAAAACACTCTAATTACGCTGATTCAGAAGGGCGTCTCGCAACGTAAGATCCATCGAATAACCGGAGTTGATCGAAAGACAATCCGCGGTTATGCGAGCACGACGGTCGCAGCGGCGGTCGCTGCCGAGTCAAATTCCTCCACCCTGGCCACCGGCTCCGTGGACCTGGCGGATTTTCAAATTCCCCCACCCCGGCCACCGGCTATTGCCGCGGAAATAGTGCCTCCCTCGATGCCGAAACTGGCTCGTTCGGCATGTGAGCCGCATCGGGAGTGGATCGAGGCCCAGGTGCGACTCGGGCGCAACGCCGTGGCGATCTACCAGGATCTGGTAGATGAGCGCGGCTTTACGCAGCGCTACAACAGCGTCAAGCGCTTCTGCCGGGGACTGCGACGCAGTGAACCCGAGCAATTTGACCGGCTCGAATTTGGTCCGGCCGAGGAATGCCAGGTCGATTACGGCGAAGGCGCGCCGACCCGTCATCCGGTCACCGGCAAGTACCGCAAACCGCGCCTGTTCGTGATGACATTGCGTTATTCGCGCCGATCGTTTCGTCAGGTGGTCTGGAAATCGAGCAGCGAGACGTGGGCGCGACTGCATGAACAGGCGTTCCGCTACTTCGGCGGCAGCACCAATTATTGTGTCCTCGATAACTTGAAGGAAGGCGTGATTACGCCGGACATTTACGAGCCGACCATCAACCGACTGTATGCCGCGGTACTCGCTCATCATCACTGTGTTGCCGACCCGGCGCGGGTGCTCGACCCCGATCGAAAGGGTACGGTCGAGAACGCGATCCAACATACCCAATCGACCGCGCTCAAGGGCAAGAAGTTCGAGTCGCTCGAAGCCCAGAACCAACACTTGATGGACTGGGAGGAGCGCTGGGCTGCGACGCGCGTCCACGGCCGGGCCAAGCGGCAGGTGGAGGCGATGTTCCAAGAAGAGAAGCCGTTCTTGACCCAGTTGCCACTCGAACCCTTTCGTTACTTCAAGGAGGAAACTCGCACCGTTCAGGACGATCGCACGGTACAAGTGAACGACTCGTGGTACGCGGCACGGCCCGCGCGCATCGGTGCCCAAGTTATCGTGCGCATCTTCGAACGCGACTTGGAAATCCGCGATATCGCCACCTTGGAGTTGATCCGCTGTCACACGCTCGCCTACAAAAAGGGCGAAGTCCTGTTGCCCGACGCCGAGCGTATCTTCAACCCCTCTCGTCAAACGCGCCAGATCCTGCGCCAAGCGGACAGAATCGGTCCCAATACCCAGGCCCTGTGCCAGAGTCTGTTCGATAAACGCGGCCGCGAAGCCCAGAAAAGCATGTGGGGCATCGTCGCGCTCGTGCCGCGCTTTCCCGTCTCGATCGTCGAGCAGGCGGCAACGCTCGCCATCGCCCGCCATCTCAGCTCCTCGAAGGCCGTGCGGGCGATCGCGGAGCAATTGCTCGCCAAAGCCATCGCGCGACTCGATGCCGAATCGCCGCCGCCCTTGACGCAGCAGCACGAGTTGATCCGCGAGACGTCCGAGTATGCCGGCTTCTTCGAACAAAACGCTCATCGCTAACCTTTATCACACCGAAGGAGACTGACGACCCATGCCGATGTCCATCATAGAAATCAAGAAGATCTTAAAACAGCTCAGATTATCCGGCGCACTCGCCACCCTCGATACGCGTCTGCTCGAGGCGCAGAGCTGCAAGCTATCCGCGCTCGAGGTGATCTCGGATTTACTGCAAGACGAAATCGACCGGCGCCAAAGCCGTCTACAAGATAAATGCTTCCACCGGTCCGGACTGCCCGAACGCGCCTCACTCGCCGAGTTCGACTGGGCCTACAATCCGCAGATCCCGAAGCGCACGTGCTTCGAGCTCAACACGCTGAAGTTTATCGCTGAGGGCAACAATGGCGTCCTGGTCGGCAAAGCCGGCACCGGCAAGAGCCACGTGGCGAAGGCAGTGGCGTACTCGGCGGTGCGCGCCGGGCTACACGTGGCCTACGTCGAAGCCGATGAGTTGCTCAGCAGTCTAGCGTTGGCGACTGCGGAACCGTTGCGCAAGAGAAAACTCGTGAAACCGCTCATCGACGCCGACCTGCTTGTGCTCGATGACCTGTTCCTGCGCCGCAAGATCGCCGTCGAATGCGCTGATGAACTGCAAAGTATTTTGCACCGACGATACTCGTTGCGACGTAGTTCCCTCATCACCACGAATCGACTCATCGATGACTGGAGCAAATGCCTGGGCGATGCCGCGCTCACGACTGCTATCCTCGATCGGCTGATGCATCGTTGCATCCCCGTCGAGTTCCGCGGCAGAAGCTATCGACTCAAAGAAGCATCCAACCGACTTGCCACCGCGAAGGAATCCGAGTAACACTCCTGACCGACCCCTGTGGTCACCGTCGGAATACGCAAAACTCACATCAGCTCAACTCCGTCAAGTGGAGGAGTTTGACCCGGCCACGGGTGGAGGAAGTTGAAGTGGCCATCGGGG
>JBBRML010000164.1:0-3266 GCA_038230855.1 Fimbriimonadales bacterium
ACGTACACAACCGATAGCGTCTCGAACAAGCTCACCCGCACGTCGCTTGGCAGCGCGACCAATCCGGACGTCCAATATACACATGACTCCGCCGGCAACATCACAGCGATGACGACGAATCCGAATTCGCCGACGGCATCCCTGCTGGCGCTCGACTGGGATTATCGGAACCAACTGACGCACACAACCAACAATAAAGGCGACACCTACTTCACATACGACGCCGCGGGCCAGCGCGTCCGCAAGACGCTAGTCAACGGCAACACGATCAAAGAGCGCTTTTATCTGGGCGCCTACGAAGTCTACCGAGAGCGAACTGTAGCCAAAGGGATCCGGTTAGAACGCCGAACGCTCCAAATCACCGCCGAACAAAAGCGAATCGCCCTGGTAGAGATCCTGACTATAGGCGACGTGACCGACGGTCCAACGCAGTTGATACGCTACCAACTCGACAACCAGCTCGGCTCCGCCATGCTTGAACTCGACGGAAATGCAAACCCCCTTTCTTACGAGGAGTATCACCCGTACGGCACGACCGCCTATCGAGCCGGGGAAAGCCTCCTGGGTACCAACCCAAAGCGCTACGCCTACACCAGCAAAGAGCGCGACGAAGAAACCGGGCTCTACTATCACGGTGCTCGCTATTACGCGTGTTGGTTGGGGAGATGGACGGGCCCAGACCCGCTGGGAGTGAGCGTGCCGACGCACTCCCCTTATGAAGGCATGAGAAACAATCCAGTCCGCTTCATTGACCCTGACGGACGTCAGGAAACTGGCATGACGCTGGCTATGGAGCGTGAAAATCTGGCGCTTGTCGCCGGCACTGCGACACCAGAGAGTGTCACGGCAACACGAAACGCGCGCGCGGGCGGTGCCGTCCTAGGCCTGGCTATTTTGGCGGTTATCGCTGTCCCTGCTGCGGTCGGGTTGGCGTTGCGGAACCCAACGAAGGCAATTGCCGTAGCAACATTTGTTGTCGGTGCCATCGATCCCCATCCTCCAGGCGGATCACCTCTCGATCTCCCCGGGCCCATCGACGATTTTGCGAGAGCCACACGGCAAGTTGCGGAAAACGAGCTCGAGACACTTGCAAAACCGGTGGTGCAGCAACTCGAACACAGCGCTGAGCGAATCGTCGAAGCCAATGCCGGTCGCTCTGCTCAAGCGCTTGAGAAAATCGGCCGTTCGATCAGCGAGACCGTCGACCGCGTCTTTCAAGACAAAGTCACGAAGTCCATTGTGGACCGCGGTGAGCGCATTGTGGCTAAGGCTGACGAAGTTGCGGCCAAGTACAATATCCAAGGTAAGACCGCGGACGTAGTTTCGCAGGTCGGCCGAAAGATCAACGTCACTGAAGCCAAGGGTGCCATTTCGGGTAGTGAGGGATCGGACGTGTCCAAGGCTTTTCTACAAATAAAAAATACGGTGGCAGGCATACTCGCGAAATCGACTCCCGGTACTCAAATTGGTCGCCTGGAGATTGCTGTTCCCAAAGGCGCATCAATTCGTCCCGGAGAGTATCTTGTGAGCGGAACGCAGTTGGTTGAACACGTGACTGGTGAGCCCGCTAGAATCGCGGGGCAAATAGTCAATATACGTCGCTACTGAGGCATGACATGAGCGCGTTTCTAACGATATGTCTTTGTGCACCGGCGGACCTAGAGATCGCCGCGTTCATCGCAACTTGGCGCCGGATCGACAGCGCTGTAGTTGATGCGGCTATAGTGAGCGACGCGATTCACAGCTCTAGTGAACGTTTCCCTCCCGAGAGAGTGAACGAAGGCTGGCTCGTGGATAAATTGGCCGAGATTCAGCCGACCAAGTCGGCTTTAGTTCTACGACTCCAAGCACCAAGATCGTTGCTCAACGGGAGTCAGTTCGAGCTCATATTTCACGGCAAAGAGTTTGACGGAGGATGGGCTCGACGACTCGACGGCCCGTTCAAGGCGGACCTTAACTATACCGCTCTTACCGGAACACTGTCCGAAGAACAGATGCCGACGTGTGATGCCATGCCGGCAATAGGGGAAGTGTTGCGCCTGTTCCGACTTGCGGTCGGATGGCGCCAGGGCGAACCGTCGCTTGACCAGGCTTGCCTTGCCGGTGAAGGAGGGTGGGAATCCCCGTTTACTAGCCTTGCAACGTACTTTTCCAACACCCGGCAACTACCCTCTGCATTTTTGCAACTACATCTTGAGATGTATCACCGCATCCACCTGCCCGAAACGCTGCAAATGGCCGGTCGCGGCGAAAAATGGCCCAAGTCTTCAGGTCGCGTGAACAAGGACATGAGGAGGTATCTTAGAAGCCTTTCCAAAGCCGGTGACTTCCTTGCATTCGTCGAGCAATTCGATTTGCAAAAGGCAACGCGTCTTGCCGCTATGCCACCGGAGCTTGTCTGGGACGTCTTAGTAAACATTTCGGCCGACAATCCACGTTGGACCCTGGAGCGAGCGGGAGACTCATTATTGATTACCAGCGATGCAGAATCTCGTTGGCCGCTCTTCTTGCAAGCTGCGAAGATTCTCTGTTGACCGAAAAACCCTTCATCCGTGATCGGTTAAGGGGCCAATTTCTTCCGGGGATGTGGAGTTGACCCGTTTCGGTGGACGGTTTTGTTAAGCGGCTTGGCTCTTGATGGAATGTAGCAGCTCGAACTCGATAGGGCTGTTGTAGTCGATTGCCGAATGGCGGCGCTGGATATTGTAGAAGCCGTCGATATATTCGCGCACTGATCGGTCGGCCACGGTCTGGCTGATGAGGTTGTCGGCGTTTTCCATCTCGCGTTTCAGCGTCGCAAAAAAGCTCTCAGCGACGGCATTGTCCCAGCAGTCTCCTTTGCGGCTCATGCTGCATTTGAGGCCTCTTGCCGTCAGAGCCTTCCGATAATCGTGAGCAGCATAGGTGCTTCCACGGTCCGAATGGTGAACCAGTCCCGCAGGTGGTCGCCTCTTGGAGAGGGCCATGTCGAGCGCGGCCAAGGCCAGGTGACGGTCGACGTTTGTGCTCGTCGCCCATCCGACGACGCGCCGTGAAAATAGGTCGAGAATGACCGCGAGATAGAGCCAGCCCTGCTTGGTCCAAACGAAAGTGATATCCGTTACCCACTTCTGATCGGGTGCACCGTAACCGTACGGCGAAGGGCGCGTGGCGGGGAGGTGCGGGACGCGTGAAGCTGGGCTTATGCCGAGACGAACGCGGGAGATTTGGGGAAACCTTATTGGACAGTTTGAGCGGAGTGGTAAACGCCAGGGAGAGTTCGCGGC
>JBBRML010000165.1:0-3180 GCA_038230855.1 Fimbriimonadales bacterium
ATCATGATTTCAGGCTTCGCTTTGCCGCCTTCTTTAATTACCTTCGCCGCGCCCTCGAGTATCGCTCGGGTTTGCATTTCAACGATTTGCGGGAAAACGATCGACAGGCGACAGCCGCGAAGTCCCATCATCGGATTGATTTCGTGCATCGATTCAACCGTGCGAAGCAGTTTCTCTTTGTCCGCGTCCGATTTACCGGCTGCGTGCAGGACCGCGACTTCAGAGATCAGATTCTCCAAACTCGGCAGGAACTCGTGCAGCGGGGGATCGATGAGCCGAATTGTTGCGGGCAGACCTCCAAGTGCGCGGAAGATACCGGCGAAATCTTCTCGCTGGAATACAAGTAGCTCGTCGAGGGCGGCTTGTCGGGCTGTATCATCCTCGGCAAGGATCATAGCTTGTACCACCGGTCTGCGATCGCCTTCAAAGAACATGTGCTCCGTTCGGCACAGACCGATCCCCTCCGCTCCGAACTTTATTGCAAGCGTGGTGTCTTCTGGTGTGTCCGCATTTGTGCGAACTCCTAACGTTCGAATCTCGTCTGCCCAGCCCAAGAAGATTCCGAATTCGCCCGTAAGCTTCGGCTCTTCCACGGCCACGCCGCCTTGAATAACTTCACCCAACGTGCCATTCAGAGAAATCAAATCGCCTTCCCGAATAATCGTTGACCCAGCTTTGAACTCGCGCTTGTGCGCGTCGACGCTGATGTCTGAGCAGCCCGCCACGGTAGGAATGCCGAATCCGCGAGCTACAAGCGCTGCGTGACTTGTCATTCCGCCCTTCTCGGTTAGAACGCCTTGAGCGGCAAGCATGCCCTTTAGGTCGTCAGGTGACGTTTCTGCCCGGACAAGAATTACTCGCTGTCCGAGTCCGCCCTTGCCGAGCTCCGCTGCTCGGTTTGCGTCAAAGATTGCGATTCCGGTTGCCGCTCCCGGCCCTGCGGGCAGTCCTTTGGCCAAGATATCGTACTTGGTGCCTGGAGCAATGACGGGAAGCAAGCAGTGATTGAGAAGTTCAGGGTCGACTCGACCAATTGCCTCCTCCTTCGTAATCAATCCTTCGTTGACTTGATCAACCGCGATCTTAACCGCGGCGGGACCCGTACGCTTGCCCGACCGGCATTGCAAGATAAAGAGCTTGCCGTGCTCGATTGTGAACTCAATGTCCTGCATGTCCTTGTAATGCAGTTCGAGGCGATCGCAAACATCATTGAATGTCTTGTAGATTTCGGGGCTCTGTGTTTGTAATTCTGAGATTGGGAGAGGAGTGCGAATGCCCGCGACAACGTCTTCGCCTTGCGCGTTCATCAGATATTCCCCGAACACGTGGCGATCACCTGTCGAAGCGTTACGCGTAAATGCGACGCCAGTACCGCAGTCGTCGCCTTGATTTCCGAAGACCATGCTTTGAACGCTGACCGCGGTTCCGATTTCGTCAGGAATCTTCTCTCGCCGCCGATAGATGATCGCGCGCTCGTTGTTCCACGACCGGAAAACCGCTTCAACCGCGGCTTTCATCTGTTCGATTGGATCCTGTGGAAACTCGAGTCCCGTTTGCGCGAGCACGTGGGCTTTGTAGCGCTTACATAGCTCTTTAAGGCCGCTGCCGGTTACCTCTAGGTCCTCCTTAACTCCGAGTTCCTTCTTCAGCTCTGCAAAAATGTGCTCGAAGTCGTGCTTCCCGATGTTCTCGTACTTATCCGAAAACGCGACGTCAGACAGCATCATGATGAAGCGACGGTAGCTATCGTAGACAAATCGTTCATCCGAGACTTTCACGTATTCGGCAACAATGGCGTCGTTCAAGCCGAGGTTTAGAACGGTGTCCATCATGCCCGGCATCGAGAATTTCGCACCGGAGCGTACCGAGAGAAGCAACGGATTCGAGGGATCGCCGAACTTCTTGTTGAGGGCAGACTCAACGTCCCGCAGCGCCGCTTCTACTTCAACCATCAAGCCCGCCGGCAGGGTTCGGGCACCGTCATAGTATTCGGTGCAAACTTCAGTAGTGATGGTGAATCCAGGGGGGACAGGCAATCCGATGTTCGTCATCTCGGCGAGGTTTGCTCCCTTACCACCGAGCAAATCTCGCATGCTTCTGTCGCCTTCTCGGAAGAGGTAGACGCGCTTAGTGCTCATATATAAAGCTAATATTCTCCTGTGAAATGGCAGAATCTCGTGCGGAACGGCTGCGTCGGCGTTCTACACAGGCTTTGCCGGTGAAGTCTACCTGCGCAGACTTAATGGCTCGAACGCCGCGTGCTCCGGTCTCGCGCGGGACATGTAAACACCTTGAATGCCGAGAGCCCTATCGGATATACTTCTAGGTTCGAGAATAGAGAACATGAAAGACGCCATTCACCCAAAATCCCATCCTGTGCTGTACGTTGACGGCGAGCATGAGTGGACAGGAGTTTCCACAACCAAAACCAATCAGACACGAGTGATTGATGGTGTGGAGTACTCGATCGTAAACGTCGAAATAAGTTCGTTCAGCCACCCTTTTTACACGGGTCAAAAGAAGCTCGTGGATACCGCAGGTCGCGTTGAGAAATTTATGCGACGCTACGGCAATCAAGTCAAGAAGTAATCACCACGAATGAAGCCGCCCGCAAAACTAGCGATTGCAGTTCTCGCTCTCGCCGGTTTTGGGGGCGGCATGTGGTTTTTGCGGCTCGAAACTAACGGGCTGCGAAATGCGATCAACCCTAGATATTGGGCGGAACGCAAAACCGGAATTGATCTGTACAGCCCGTCGAAGCACATGCTCAAGGGTGGTCGTCACGACCTGAAGCAAGTGCTATTGACGATTGACGACGGACCGCATCCGACTATTGCCGGCATTCTCGACACGCTTAAGGCAAAGAATGTAAAGGCGGCCTTCTTCGTCGTCGGAAAGCAAGTTGACAAGTACCCGGGGCTCATCAAACGCATGATTCTGGAGGGCCATGAAGTCGGCAACCACACCTACGATCATTTGAGACTGACTACGCTTTCGGCTGATCAGGTCCATGAGCAGATCGCCAAGTGCGAAAAGTCGATTGAAAGGGCGACGGGTCGTAAATCAACGCTACTTCGGCCGCCGGGTATGGACTTCGATGACGATGTCATTGCAGAGATTGAGTCGCAAGGTCTGACCACAGTTCATTGGACGGTCGGGGCAAAGGATTTTACCGCTCAG
>JBBRML010000166.1:0-3039 GCA_038230855.1 Fimbriimonadales bacterium
CCACCAAACGACGCATCCGCTCGTCCAGGAAAGCCGACAGAGAACGGAACCGCCGCTGGATGTTCTTGTGGTTCGCCATGACCACAAGTATAAAACAAATTCACTTCAAGTTGTTCTACTAATTTCCTGACAAGTCCTAAGATCGACCGGGTTCTCCAATGTGCGTAGTTGATCGCCAAAGTCGTACTGCTGCAAGAGTGGGGACACGTTCTTCGGTAAAGGTTGCGCTGGTGGCACCCGCTTCAATCCGCTTGGAGGCTGAGCGGTCGGAGCCTTGGATTGTGCTGACAGGGTCGAGAGAAAACTCACGATGAATATGATGACGATTTGTGGTGATTGCATTTCGTTCCTCCTTCGCAACTTCCTTTCAGAAAACCTTGGCCCAGCTCGCGTTCGTGACATAAACACCGAGAGGGTTGATGCGCGCCTGGCGCTCGTCCTTGGGCGGATTGAGTGCGACCGCGAAGTATCCTTTCCAGCGATCCGGCGCTTTCACGGTTCCGTAAAGATCACGAGCCGTTTCGACCCATTCGACCTCGTACGTCCGGTCGCTCGTGGGCAAAACGGACTTCACTTCGACGGATACAGTTTCGGTCTCGGCGCGCTTAAAGGGTAGATCGGCCGCGATAGTATTCGCTGACGATCGTCTGGGCTTCGCTGGCACTCGCAATCTGCGCATACACGCGATCAATCGCTTTTCGCTGCGAAACGCCGTCAGTGGTGACCGTCCGCAGATTTTCGATCCAGTTGAAGATGTTCGATCGCTTCAGCCGGTCATCGTTCAAAGACGTCTGGTCGGCGACGCCCGACGCCACCGGCCGACCGAGGTTGTCCACGAGAACGACGAACGGAACGACGTGCGAGCGCGCCGACAACCACACGATTCCTGTCGTCGCGACGAGAGCGATGGTTGAACAGAACACGGCCATGATGCGCCAGTTCTTCGCGCGCGTTATGAGATCTCCGTACCGTTCGTCCCATTCACGACGAACGGCCAGGTATGGGTTGTGTGGATCGGGAGCTTTGGAACTACGCACTTCGTGTTTGAGAGCAAGGTTCATGAGTTGCCTCCTATTACTCCTCGTGCTCGATTGGAATCCTCGGCGGTGCGGCCTGCGGAGCGGCATCCGAGGGTAGCTGTCCAAGCCGACGCCGCATTCCCCTCACCTGATCCGCGGCGCGATTGAGAGTGCTCCTTTGTCTCCCTGTAGCGGGCGGTTGCGGATTGGCGGGACCGGCGCTTCCAACGGAGGTGACATCGGACACGACCGAGGAGCCGCCCGGACCGGCGAGGCCGGATGGAGCGGACCCTTCCACCGAATCGGCACCGATAGCCGCGTCACCGCCAGAGGCGGTGTGGACGCTGGATGGGGACGGCGCAGCAGAAGCTGATGTCGTGGCTGCGTCCGCTGCGTTGAGCAATGTTGGCGCAAAGCCTCTCTGAATCGATTGCGTCTCAAATCCAGAACCCGCTAACGGCTCGCCTACGATCGACGACAGGGCCGTTGAGGCCGATGGAGGTGCGAGCGTCGTGGTCCCCCTGCTTCCGCTCGATACGTTTTCACTGTCCCAGTCTGGGAGGGTTGAAGCCCCATAAGCGCTAAGATAAGGAGGCTGGCTTGACTTGATCGTATACGAACCGGCTTGGGATGGATCGATTGAAGTAACGGCCCTTCGAGGAAGCACCGATTAACCCTTGGTATACGTCGGCGGGAACGTCGGAGTATTGGTATATAGCTTGATCGCGAAACTCAATCTGAGGGAGCTGGCGGTCGGCGTCGTAAGCAATCGTGGTCAACGTGGTTGATTGCACGACGACGGACATCATGACCGCACTCCCACCTTGGACAACTGCGGCTTTCGTTTACGATTTCGTTCTCCGAGTGCTACGGCGATCTCGTTCCAACGGGCGATCGTGGTAGCGAGGCCCACGGCGGGTGTGATCGACTCGATCACTCGATGAGATGCGAACTGAAACTTACGCCACCGGCGGCGTATCGGAGGCTTGCGCTGGTAAGTAGTAACCCCAGGGGGAAATGGCGCTCCCGACCCGCGCCAGTTTCTGACTCAACAACGCCACGAATAGCTTGCCATACAGCCAAGCACGGCTGCTTTGATCATCGTGTTTGGCACATGCCCCAGCTGAACAATCGATTTGAGGCGCTTGAACGTCAACTCGATCTGCCACCGGAGTCGATAGCACTCCAGGACTTGCTGAACGGTAGCGCGGCCCTTGGGCAGCGTCGTGAACACCAGCACATAGCGGGCGTACTCTTGCTTCTCCGGCGTCACTTTGCCCTTGCCAGCCTGTTGCCTGAGTGTAAGTTTGCGCTGTGCCCGTTGGGCCGCAGCCTCACTCTTGCGAATACCGCAAAGGCGTCCCGCTATCCGTTGATCCCCTGCCTGCACCGATACTGCCCATTCCGCTGTTTCCCCGGCCTTGCGCAACTTTTGAATCTTCTTCAAAAGGGGAAACGGACGCCCTTTATCATCCAGCAACGGCAAAGACCATCGCTTCAATCGCACGCATAGATCCGCTCCTTGTCCCACTACCGCCGCCACGCTGGGAGGGTTGCTGTAACCGGTGTCAGCCAACACCAATTCGCCAGCGTGCAGAGTGAATCTACCCATCCGCTCTCCGGTATTCTTGCCCTGCACCGGCGTGAGTTCGAAATGATCGCACTCCAAAGATGGCAACCGAATGCTGTAGTGAATCCGCCATTGGCCGCCAGTCCTTCCCGGCTCTCTTACTACCGTGGCGTCCACCAATCGTACTGGCTGCCCCCTGAGCGCCAGCTCCAGACTCACACCGTTGTCTTTCCACAGTTGCTGACACAGTTGCCGCAACCAGTCTTCGGACTGCCGTAGCCGGTTCAACAACGTCACATCAGAAACATTAGCAATCCCCGCCAACTTCGCTTGTACCGCGGTCTCCCGCAGTGACCATCCACACCCCACATGCAATAACAATGTGCGAAACAGGTCGTTCAAAGATTCGAAGCCGCGCAATCGAGCCACCGCACCCGCGCTTCGCCCCAA
>JBBRML010000167.1:0-3023 GCA_038230855.1 Fimbriimonadales bacterium
CGCACAACAAGTGTCAGAAATCCACCAGCCAGACCTGCCTCGCACCCGGGCGGGATCAAATCGGAATCGTGGGCGCCATCATCCCGGAATCCCGGGCGCCATCACATCGGTACAGCTGGGCGACTTCGTCGGAATCTGCAGGTCGGACGACTGACAAACATCTAATATGGCGCGCTGTACAATGCGGCTTTCAGCAGGCGCTATGACGATCGGCCTTGGTTCCTTGGGAGCGTCCCCGGGTTTCGATGCCCGCTTTTTGAGGTAGCCCCTTTGCGGACGGAACGCGAATGTTCCCGATCGAAGCGAGCGCTGAAGGCGTACTATGCTTTTCTGGACATTCACCGCGAATAGTGCGGTGTCACTTCGCACTTTGCCGTCGTTGGAATTTTCCAATTGAGAACGAATCTTGCGCCAAGCGGCATCGAGAGTTGAGCGGCTTGTTGCACAGTCAAACAGTATATTCGAGATTCGAGTTGGGTTCATCTCTGCCACGCTATCCCGACCCTCAGCTGTCGGCGTCTCTGGGAGCACGACGCGAGACCTTCGTCTTGCGCCGCAACGATCCCCAACACGCGGGAATTACCCTCGTGTCGTCCGCGCTACGCGGCACCGGCATCCGTAGACCCAGCCCGCGACAACGCGATTGAGGCCGCGATCACTGTGCCAAGCGCAACGATCATGATTGCCCGAACCGGGCGTTTTTGCAGCGATGCATATGCGTCTCTCCAGCCTCGACCTTACGAGGTTTTTGGCAAAGTCAAGCCGCACCGCAGCGTCGCCCGACGCCCTGGCGGTATAAGAAAACCTATTCGCCGATAGATGTACGGTTACCCGTAGCGTAGCGTCGGCATCCAGGCTCCCAACCAAGGGTCGGCGTCTCTGGGAGCACGACGCGAGACCTTCGTCTTGCGCCGCAACGATCCCCAACACGCGGGAATTACCCTCGTGTCGTCCGCGCGACCCGGCACCGGCATCCGTAGACCCAGCCCGCGACAACGCGATTGAACGTGCCCGATTTGTTCCGATTCGGGTGGGTAGAACAAGTACTTTTCAAGGTTTTTCCACAAGTAGGGGCCAAGAAAATCGGTGAATGTTTCGAATTTTAAGCAATGCTTCCGTGGAGAAAAACAATGAATTTGAGAAGCTTACGCCGACACCTGCCAGGGACAAATATCGGTTCGTTTGCTCAAATTCGATTTCGCAACACTATGATTGCATTACAAAGGTGCAAGGTACTTCCAGTTGGCTGCACGGCAAAACACATGAACACAGACGATCTTGAAGCAAGACTTCAAGGAGGCGTGGAGACCCAATCGCTCGACGTAAAGGTCTCATGCGCATGGAACGCTGAGACAATGGCAAAGGATGTTCTTGCGATGTCAAACGTTCAAGACGGTGGATGCATCGTAATAGGGGTGACTGACGCGTTTGAGCGCCAAGGAATAGAAGCGGGTCACAAGGCAACCTACAACATCGACATAATGAAGGATCAAATGGCGGGCTATGCCGAACCTCACGTCGACTTTAACGTCACGTTCCCAGTCGATCGCGCTGGACGTGAGTATGTTGCGATTGAAGTTTTTCCTTTCGTTGAACAACCAGTGATTTGTCGCCGGGACGGTCGGGAAGTTAGAGCGGGAGTGGTCTACTATCGCAATCGGAGTGGTCGACCCCAAAGTGCGGCTGTCTCGAATGCATTGGATATGCGCGAAATAGTTACAACGGCCGCGGTAAGGATGATGCAGTGGCTGAGCAGACGGGGGCTCACTTCGGTTCAACCGGATTCGGAGAGGCAGCTGAGAGAAAATCTAGCAGCTGAGCGCGAAGGGTTATGAACAAGGAGACGCTGGATAAAATTAGATCGCGCGGATACTGGCGCATCAATTTTGAGCCACTTTCAGACGCTTTAAGGTTCAAGACGCTCGTTGAGTGTCGGGAAGCAGTAGAGAAAAATTCTGTATCCCTGCGCGGCTGGGACTATCCCCACATTCCTCGGTACAAGAACGCGTCGCAGGGAGTGGACGTCGGGAAAAATTATTATGAGGGCTGGACCGATTGGAATGGCCTAATCGAACTCTGGCGGATGTATCAAAGCAGCCAGTTTATCAATTTCTTTGCAGTGCACGAAGACTGGTTGGAAGACGACGAGCTCGAAAAACGAGAATTGGTTCGTTTCAGAAGTCCTGTGAGGCCTATGGAGGTTCTCAATCTATTGGGCGGAGTTACGTATCAACTTACTGAGGTTTTCCAGTTTCTTTCTCGGCTTACTGCTTCTGGCACTTATGAAGAGGGAGCTCGGGTGTCGATATCGTTGCACAATGCGAAGGGGCGGAAACTGTGGTTGTCAGATCCGACGCGCCTGCTTTTCGATGATTATACGAGCAAGTTAAACGACATTGAGTTCAGTCGGATTTTTGCCCGCGACGAATTGCTTCGAACGCCAAACGATTGCGCTCTTGAGACTATCCTCTACGTTGTCACGAGGTTTGGCTGGGACAGACCGTCGGTCGAGGTGATTAAGCAGGATCAAGAAAACCTTGTTCAGCGTAGGCTTTGAGGTGTCCTGACAATCCAGCCGGCGCTCGTGTCGTTTTGCGCGCGAATGCTGGTATCCGCCGGCACATCGGCGAGCGGCAATATGACCGGCGCTGACCATTCACATCCGGTTCATCGCGCAACGCGCAGGTACCCCTCCGGTGAAGGCCGCCTTGCGATAGAGCAAAGGCGATGACGAGATAGTCGTATGACTGACCAAACGACTATGTCGAAGGTATCGCGGCTCGAGGTGATCACGACGGGGTCGCGGCGACGTTGGTCGGGGGAAGAGAAGCAACGGATTATCGCCGAGAGTTTTTCGGCTCCGCGCAACGTGTCGGCGACGGCGCGCCGCTATGGGCTATCGAACGGTCAGTTGTTCAGTTGGCGGCGGTTGGCGCGTGAAGGCAAGCTCGTCCTGGACGGCGATGGCGGCGGCTTTGTGCCGGTGCTGGTTGCGCCCGAACCTTGCGATGGTGACCGGGAGA
>JBBRML010000168.1:0-2798 GCA_038230855.1 Fimbriimonadales bacterium
AGTGCCGCTTCCAGCACGTGCTAACAATGCTCGACCCCGCGACGGCCACGCAGGCCGTGAAGCTGATCCTCGACCGCGGACTGGACGCGTGGGTCTATACGCAAGATGAGTGGTTGATCCGCGACCCGGACGTGCCGCATGTGGCGCGCGAGACCTGGACCGTAAAGTTCGACGCCAAGGTCGTGGCGTCGTTTACGGACGCGTACTTGGCCCACGCGGTGAAGAGCGTTGGCGTCTCCGACGATCTCGGCCAGGTCGCCGTCTGCGTGAACTGGCGCTGAACACCTTGGGGGATAAGGCGAGCGCAGCGCGCTCGCAGCCATACTATCTCGACGTGACCCATCCGGAAGCCAACAAGGGGCAGTCGTAGCAACTCTGTCAAAGCGTCTTGGCATTCCGCCCGAACCGATCGCCACGATCGGCGACGTGACGAATGATGTTCTCATGTTTCGCAAGAGCGGCTTTTCCATCGCCATGGGAAACTCAAACGACGAGGTGAAGGCGCAGGCAAGCGCTGTGACCGACAGCAATGAGAACGAAGGCTTCGCCAAGCGGGTGCGGAAGTTTGTTTTGGTTGAACCGAGCCGTCATGACCAAAACCTTCAAGATCGGTGATCGCGTAAGCTGGAATTCCGAGGCCGGGCGCGTCAGCGGCACGGTCATCCGGGTGCACACCCATAACATTGACCACAAGGGCTATACCCATCATGCGAGCTCGGACGTTCCCCAATATGAGATAAAGAGCGCCAAGACCGACCATATTGCCTCCCACAAGGGCTCTGCGCTCACCAGGGTTCGGGACTTACGCCATTATTGCCAAGCGTGATCGATGACAGAGGCGGCAAGCTGTCGAAACTGGTCTGGGGTCACAAATCAACCGGTTTATCTTCGCGAACACCACCAGGATGGTCCGGAAAGCTCCGATCAGACTGTTCGCGCTTCTTGATCGAGCCCTTGTGCTTGGCGAATGCGTGAGTGACCTCTGCGCCCATCAAAATAATATGCGATGATGGCCGATTTGCCGATTTCAAAAAGCGCCGCCGTGATGATGGCTCCAAGCCACACGTCGTACCAATCAATGGTTGCGTCGGGGAGCCACTTGAACATCATCGCGAAAAGCAGCGTGATGACGCAAAAGGAAACCAGAATATTTATTAGATGGAAAACCCACTCTTGGATGTAGGGCGCGGCATATTTGCCCATCGCTGCAAGCGCGGTCGTTACAAGTAACGAGACCAGAAGCAGGAAGCCAATCGATAGTACCCCGGCGAACGATAGTACGTAGCTTCGAATGTAGTACCATAGCCCATTTCCCGATGTTTCTTCAATCTCCCAGACAATATTTAAAGCATCCTTTAGCTGCACGACGACGCCAATCGCAGCAAATAAAAGCGCACCGATCCCCAAGGATGTTGCGAGAAGACCCTCTTTAGGCCGACTGGCATCGACGAGCATCGCTTGAACAGCTTTTGCACCGGTATCGCCAAGCATGTCCTTGATGGATAACGCCACCTGTCCGGTAACGGCTTCACGCCCGAAAACGAACCCTGCAATCGCAATGGCGATGACTATTAGAGGGCCAATCGAGAAGACGGAGTAGTAGGCGAGCGCGGCACCCTGCCGGGAATCCTTGTGGCCCGACCAGTTTTCAGCAGCCTCTTTCGCAACTATCCACAGCATGTTGTTTGAACTTTACTTAGCCGGTTCATGATCCCTAACTGGTTTCCTAATTCGGCGTCCGCATACCCCGCGTTAACCCTTTTTCTCGACCTTACGCGGGCGCGAGGGCGCTGATGGCCAGGCCGTGGTCTGCCCGTTGCTACGGGGCAGCTCGCCAACGAGAGGGGTCGCGCCAAAACAGCATCGGGTGGTTGCGTTAACCTTACTTGTTGCCCTTAGCGCGCGTGAGGCTGCCAATAAGACCGTAGCCAAGTACTCCTCGACCGTTTTGAGCGCAGGTCCCGATACCCAGCCAAACAACCCCCGACGACTAGATCCTCATGCGGATCCATCTCGATGTTGTAGACCTTGGGGTAACCTGCCATCGCTGCGCTGGTTGAGAAAATCCCCGGCACCCGCTGTGGGCCGCCGCCGGTTGGATGAATGTCGGTGAAGTAGATACGCCACTGCTTCCAACGTGCGGCAACCAGTTCGCCACCGATAAAACTCAAAAGGCTCTCGCGATGCCCCGTTGCGCTGTTTCCGAGTAGGTCGTCGATTTGATCCACGCCATCGATTTGACGGTCGGTCGGCATTTTGCCATTCACAATGCGGGAAAAGGTCGGCAAGAAATCCATGATCGAAAACATAGCGTAGGAGGTGGTATTGGGCTTGATCTGCCCGGGCCAGCGGATGATTGCTGCGGTCCGTATCGAGCCCTCGGTCACTTCGCGCCTAACTCGCCGCGGAACGGGCCGGAACTTCCCATATCCGGTGTCCCTTGATTGCCGAATTCGCGCGCGGCCTCACCGTATGGGCCGTTGTCTGAAGCGAACACAATGATGGTGTTATTTTCAACACCCAGTTCCTTTAGGGTGTCTACGATTTGGCCGACGTGGAAGTCTCCCTCCATCATCTTGTCGCCTTGCCGATCCGCCCGACGCTCTTAAATAACTCACCCATGGTGAAAGCGCGAGCGGGAAGTGTATAGGGGCTACCTTCGATCGCAATCAGTGACAGGCCGTTTCGGATCGAGTATTGCCCTGTCGTCAGTGCCGTTCGTGAAGGCGTGCAAGCCGGCTCAACCAGGAACTGGGTAAACCGCATTCCCTCACTTGCTAGCTAGTCGCCCGATTCAT
>JBBRML010000169.1:0-2736 GCA_038230855.1 Fimbriimonadales bacterium
AAGCATGCCGGCCATCAGGCAAGCGATCCTCGACCTGTTCGCACGACCTCCACCCCGACAATGTCCTCACTGTGAGATGTTCCTTGCGGATAGCCCCAAGCCTAAAGTGCCAAAGTAGTGCTAGTTAGTCCTGTCTATTGTGCTCGATCTTCACCGATCCGCGAGTTCGCGTCAGACGTTCTTGCCGTCGTCATCGGAAGCGCGTTTCCCTTTTTCACGTGTCGGATGCGAACCGTCAAGTTGAACTCGCAAAAATCGCGAGACGATAAGCATCTACCGCGACATTGTAACGCGCGTAGGCACCAAATAGCGAAAGTTGGCAAAGACGTGCTGATAACGTTGACCACGGGGGAGCATCGGTTTCGTGCCGCTCAAGGTCGAGAACCATTGCGCTGCCCTAGATGGCTCTCAAAGCACAACGCTCTTCTCGCATGAACCGAGGAGGGGCCAGCACCAGCGTTGAACTCGAAAATCGGTTTCCCGTGCAGGTGCTTTACTCCTTCTCCTGCCCTCGAACTCATTTCAGCCTTATCGGATCAACTGACGCGCCTTATGCGCTCCTCTCTTTGTTCATATCATACAAATCCGCATACGTTTCCGTCAAAGCTGGAGATCGATCACCTCGGGGAGAAGGCGCGCAACCCCTGACCAGATCCAGACCGCATCGCTTGGGGTTAGTTTCTCCGATGATCTAATTCGTGCGCCGCGGAGGTGTGACTTGACCCTAGCTCCCCTTGAGCATTTAGTAATATATTGGCCAGGGCTGGGCATATTCCAGCCAACCGGCACCAATGCGAAAACGGGAGCAGGAGACGATGACACTTTCGAGGCGTGGGTTTTTTCGGACGGCCAGCGGTGCTCTCGCTTTCGCGAGCGGCACATCAATTTTGACCGGGGCGGGCTTGGCGGCGTCAGAGCCGATCAAGGTTGCAAACATTCTCGACGCCACCGGCGGCCTCAATATCTATTGCCTAAAACAGATCAAGGCGACGGCCATGGCGGTCGACGAGCTGAATAAAGCGGGCGGCTTAGCCGGCCGACCGGTCGAGCTTATTTTCTACGATTCTCAATCCAACAATCAGTTCGATTCGCAATACGCTACCCAGGCGCTGGTGCGCGACAAGGCCAATGTTATCATGAGTGGCGTCACGAGTTCGTCGCGCGAAGTGATCCGACCGATTGTGCAGCGCTTCAAGGGTCTATATTTTTACAATTCTCTCTACGAAGGTGGCGTTTGCGACCGACGTCACGTGTGCTGTGGGCTGGTGCCCGGCCAACAAGTACAGCCGCTCGTCGAGCACGCCGTAAAACAAAAGGGTCTGAAGAAGGGTTATATTCTAGCCGCCGATTACAACTACGGCCAAATCACCAGCAAGTGGATGCAGAAATATATCCGGGAGAATGGCGGCGAAGACGTCGCGGTCGAATTCTTCCCGCTTGACGTCACCAATTTTGCTCCGGTTATCAGCCGCATCCAGGCCGCTAAGCCGGACATCGTCTGGTCAGCGTTGGTCGGAGACGCTCATATGGGCTTCTACCGGCAATATGAGGCGACGATCGGCAAGAAGAAGCTTCCGCTCGCCTCGACAACCTACGGAGTCGGCCGCGAGAACGCCACGCTAACCCCTGACGAGAATGAGGGCATCCTCGTCGCAACTTCCTTTTTCGACACGCTTCCAACGGAGCAAGCTGCATCCTTCGTCAAGAACTTTAAGGCATTTTCAAAAGAAACCGATTATGTGGGCGAATATGGCGAATACGGTTATCGCGGCATGATGCTCTGGGCGGCGGCCGTGAAGAAAGCAAACAGCGCCGCGCCAGATGACGTGATTAAGGCGCTTGACGGCGTGTCGTTCACAGGTGCCGGAGGTCTCTACACGATCGACGGAAAGACGAACCATACTGTGATGGACGTGCACATCGTCGAAGGTAATCGTGAAGGCAGCTTCAACCTGATCAAGTCATTCTCGCAGCGTCCGCCTAGCGATACGCAAGCGGTCTGCGACCTCAGTAAGAACCCGAACGACACAAAACAATACGAACCCAAGCTCTAACGGTCCAAAAAGTCAGAAGTACGGCGCGATCTTCGAGGTCGCGTCAAGCTCCTCGAATTTGTGAAAACCGACTTTCGGAAACTAATCGACAATGGACGCAGAGGCTATGGGATTCGGTCGACGATGGTCGCAACCGCGGTTTATCTGATAATTTACTCGATTGCACTCCTCATGATGGTCAGCCTAGGGCTGGCCGTCATCTTTGGCATGATGAAGGTCATCAACTTGGCTCATGGCGAGTTCATGATGTTAGGGGGGTATGCCTGCGTCTTTTGCGTCCGGTCCGGGGTACCGCTCTGGCTGGCTTATGTCGCGGCAGCGGTCGCCGTCGGCGTGTTCGGAGTGATCGTCGAGCGCGTTTTAATCCGTCACCTCTACGGCCGGATCGTCGACACGCTATTGGCAACCTGGGGTCTCTCGCTCTTCCTGGTGGGGCTCGTCACGACGCTATTCGGTCCGCAGGCGTGGAGCATTCCGACGCAGTTCGGAAACGTTAGCTTTGGCGGCATGAATTTCTCAAGCTACAACTTCGTGCTGATGGCCGTCTCCTTCGCAATGGTGGCCATCACCTGGGCGATCGCCCGCTTCACGACGGCGGGATTGATCGTGCGTGGAACTATGCAAGATTCGGCCATTGCGAGCGCACTCGGTGTCAACCGAGACCTGATCTACATGGCGACGT
>JBBRML010000170.1:0-2722 GCA_038230855.1 Fimbriimonadales bacterium
AGCTTAACCTGTTCGGGTATGGCCAAGTCGAAAGCCCCTATGGCTCGGGCGAGTTCTACGAGTACATCACGGAGCTGTTGGAGAAGAAGGATAACGTGGTGGCAAGCCGCATCCCCGACCGTGACGCGATCCTGGGGAGCATCAAGGAGTTTTTGGGCACAGGCAAATAATTCCGAATTCGTTTAGCGCCCGCGCGGCGTTGGGGTTGGTGAATTCCACAACTCCGGCGCCGCGCGGGCGCTAAACGAAGAATTGGTTAACGCTATGACCGTCCCCTACGATACCCGACTCCCCCCCGACCTCGCCGCGCTCAAGCTCGAGATCGAAGCCCATGCGCGCCAGTTCGGGCTCGATTTCTACGAGACCATCTTCGAGGTCGTCGAGGCCGACGATCTCAATGAGATCGCTTCCTACGGCGGTTTTCCCACGCGCTATCCGCACTGGTCCTTCGGCATGTCGTACGAGGAACTTAAAAAGGGCTACGAGTATGGTCTGTCGAAGATCTACGAAATGGTCATCAACAACGACCCGTGCTACGCCTACCTCATGCGTTGCAATCACACGGTCGATCAAAAGCTGGTGATGGCCCACGTCTATGGCCATTGCGACTTCTTCAAGAACAACGCCTACTTCGCGCACACTAGCCGCAAGATGATGGACGATATGGCCAATCACGGCGTGCGCGTCCGGCATTACGCGGAGAAGTACGGCGAGAGCGAAGTCGAAAGCTTTCTCGACCGCTGCATGTCGGTGGATGATCTGATCGACATGCACTCCACTGCCATCAAACGGCACGATGAATCGACGCGGTTCGATTTCAAGGAAGCCGTCGAGGAGGCAGGCGACGGTCTGACGCGCTACAAGAGCAAGGACTACATGTCCGACTACATCAATCCGCCCGAAGCGCTGAAAGCCGAGGAGGAAGAGAACAAAAAGAAGCAGCAAGCGATTGACCGCTCCTTCCCCGAACAGCCGGAGCGCGATGTGCTGCTGTTCCTGATCCAATACGCCCCGCTAAAAGCCTGGCAGCGCGACGTGCTTTCGATCGTGCGCGACGAGGCGTATTACTTCGCACCGCAAGGACAGACGAAGATCATCAACGAAGGTTGGGCCAGTTTCTGGCATAGCACCATCATGACCGAGCGCGCCCTCGAAGGGTGGGAGTGCATCGATTATGCCGACCACCATTCCGGCACCATGGCGATGTCGCGCGGGCGGGTAAATCCGTACAAGCTCGGCATCGAGCTCTTGCGCGACATCGAACGGCGCTGGAATACCGGGCAGTTCGGCAAGGAGTGGGAGGAATGCGACGATCTCGACAAAAAACGCTCCTGGAACCTGAATTTGGGGCTCGGACGCAAGAAAATCTTCGAGGTTCGCAAGATTCATAACGATATTACCTTTATCGATACGTTCCTGACGCCGGAATTTTGCCAGGAGCACAAGCTGTTTTCGTTTGCCCATAGCGAGCAACAGGACAATTACGTGATCGAGTCGCGGGAATTTCAGAAGGTGAAGTCCCGACTTTTGTTCAGCTTGACGAACCACGGCAGGCCGTTTATCTACGTGTTTGACGGAAACTACAAAAACCGCGGCGAATTGCTGCTGCGGCACGAGTATAATGGGATAGAGTTGCGCATGGATCGGGCCGTTGATACCTTGGCCAACGTCCAGGCGCTTTGGAGCCGACCGGTCCACTTGCAAACCATAGTGGACAACAGGCCAGTATTAATCAGCCATGACGGAACCAACGCGACACAGAAAAATTTAGGAGAGGCCGATGACCCTCGAAAAAACGCTCCGCCAGCAACTAAATAAGCCGGAACCGGGCGGATTCCATGTTCACGCGGGCGGGTGGGACATCACCTTGGCCGCCGACAAAAACGATAGCTTGAGTTGCGCGCTCAACGAGTTGACGCTGGAGCGAAATGGTCCGATCAAGGAGGAGGTGCAGGCCTGGGCCACGCGCATCGCCGATCGCGCCACCGGGCTCCTGGAACCGCTGGTTTTGCTCGAAGCGGACAAGGCACTGGGCAAAGCCGTGCTTCGCAGCGAGACGCCGACGACGCAGGACGGCAAGACGTTCTACTACGAACTGCTGCTCGCGCGGACGGACCGCACTTCGGCGAGCCTGCGGCGTTATGCCGGCGACCGCACCGGCGCCGACAAACGCGAAGCCGTGCCCTTCGCGTTGACGCATGACACGATCGTCAAGCTGGTCAGCGACATCGCCGGCGCGAATTGAAGCAGTCACGTTAGGCAGCCAGCGATGGTTGCGAAACAAACGGGCCCGCGGTGAGAATGAGGAAGTGTCCAACGACCTCCTCATTCCCACCGCGGGCTGTTTTCTTGCGCACGCCCAGGGGTGAGGTACTCCGAACCCCATACGCATCAAGTTAAGCCAAGGGGCCAATATCAACAATTCTTAACCACAGAGGCACAGAAGCACAGAGAAGATAAAGAGTTTGGGAGAGGGCTCAAGTGTTGCATTCACCCTATCTGGTCTTTCTCTGCCTTTCGTATTTTCTCTGTGCTTCTGTGTCTCTGTGGTGTGCGCCGTGCAAAGGCGCTGGTTTTCAGTGGGTGCGAATCCCACCCGGCAGCTTGGTCATTCTAGCCGGTAGCAGTTCGGGCGGCTTGTCGGGCGACTTCCAGGTCGAAGCCCCGAGCGGAAAAGGATCGATTTAGCGATTCAGCGAGCGTGCGGGCCGTAACGCGAGTG
>JBBRML010000171.1:0-2629 GCA_038230855.1 Fimbriimonadales bacterium
CCGGCCGCGTACCCTCGCCGGATCTCTTCGAATAGTTCCACTTTCTGTCTCCTGTCCATCCCGGTTCATACTGCCATCCCGGTCTGTTCAGGTGGGCCACTTCAGACGATCAAAGTGGGCCAGTTGTGACGAGCGAACTCATCATCGAGATGCTTTTCATCAAGGAGCGCGGCGAAGACCCCTCCGACCTCATCATCGATATGATCGAGCGCTTTTACCTTCAGCACGAGTAGACTCAGGCGCGGTATCGGCTAGCAAGCCAATTGCCTATAGCTTGGAGATCCGATCTCAATCTTCAAGTGCGTTGGGAACGCGAAAGCCGTTGTCGCTGCCAGAGCAGATAAGCTTTTCGCGAGTCAGGGCTACTGGCGGTCCTGCTGATCGGAAACGTTATCGGCGGAAGAAATGGCCGCGATTCCATATTGAGGGTTAGCACTCGATTATAGTGCCGTTGTAAACCGTTTGGCTCCTCGCGCGGGCACTGGTACTATATCGCGTCCGTCCGTCGCCACTTTGCTTATTATCCGAGGGATTCCATACCCAGCGACTGATTCAGGAAGGGCGATACCGTAGGAAGAACGGTGGGGAATAACCATCAACTGTGGGGATCGCGGCCTGCCGAAACGTCATGAATTACTCACAAGTCCTTGGCAGAACGAATTTGTAGTCCCGGCGTCAGCTAGGCCGTGCGGAGCCGGTAAAGATCGGCGGCGTCTCTATTCGTTTCGCGGTCGCGATTCGACTACGCGACTAGCTTGCGGCGGCAGGGATGATTGCGCGTGCCGCAGAGTTGTTCCGCTTCTCCAGAGTTCGATCTCAAAGAGCCGTGAACCTCGTCACGCACTCCTCGCAGAGGTTGAGAAGCCGCGTCGCTTCCTCATGGCCGATCTCGTCGCCACGATGTACGACGACGTTTCTTTTCTGGTTGCAGTCCCTAAGCCACGAATCCCAAAACACTGTGTCGTCCGCAATTGAGCGTCCGACGAAGACCTCGCGGGAAAGAGTCGTCAGCCGGTCCTTCGTCCTGTGATTGGTTTTGAGCTTTGCGGTCACTTCAGCATCCGCAACGCCTTGGTAAGCATAGCCTGTTCGGAGCCTTTGCTCGATGATGATCTCCTGCGCCTGGAAGGCAACTACGACTGCGAGGAGGTTTTGGCCTCGATCAAGTGCTGAATGTGCACTCTGTAGAAGGAGAGTGTGTCTCTCGGGTCGGGCGCCAGTGGCGAGCATTCCCGCAACTTGCTCGATTTCGCTGCGAGACCGGTTTACGACGGCCGAGCCCAGACCGCTTTCGATGCCTACGCTCTCGTATACGAGGTTGGCATGCGCAAAGTAGACGCGGGTCACCAGCATCTTCGCGAGGCGCTCGACATGCGTCTCCCCAGTCACGCTCCTGTACACGTCGAGCAGGTAATTGATCACTTGCGAGGCAATCTCCGTCGCTTGGGTGACGGCGACCGAACGAGCATTCTGGACGGCCGCCGTCCCATCGGGTCCATCAATTCCGAGATGAACTGAATCAAAGAGCACCCGGACTTGGGTATAGCGAAAAACCCCGTGAGTATCCTTGTAGATTTCGACATTTGTGCCGGTAAAATGCGGCCAGGGACCGAGTGCCGGGGCTTGCGGAATGGTCGGTGTGAGGGGTCTTGCCGGTCCGTAGTAGAGCGGTTGAACTTCAGCGTAGGCTTCCACGTCATTTGATCCGGCGGCGAGGTCAGTCCAAATTTTCCGCATTTGTACGGTCACCGGGGCGCCTACTTGCTGACACCTGACCCGAAATGCCCTGTGGACCGGCAGATGGAGAGTGTATGGGAGGTTCACCTCGACGAAAGTATTGTGCCCGAGAAGTTGCTCGCGGGGTATTGGATCGACGTAGGAGCCAAACGTGCCAAAGCCGTAGACAATCATTTCGGGGCGAACACGCAGCTGATGCAACAAGATCGAGAGGTGCTGCTCCGCCTCCGGCCGGGGTAACGCCCTAATCTCTTCTGGAGCGAGTATCGTAACATGGACTCTCGGATCGTCAGCGGTTTGCTGTACTTCTGCGTGAAACTCTGAGACGGCCATTTTCAATCTCCCATGTCGTTCGTTACTTTTGCCGGTTCATCGCCACCCCGAGTCTTCAGCTCGAAAGCGCGGTGCGAAATTTGCGTTGGCGCCATTTCCCTTCTGGCCGGTATTTGACGCGTTAGGCGGTTTTCTTGGAACGAACTCTCCAGCTTAATACCTGTTGGCCAAGGGCGTGGTCGTGCAGCGAACAAGAATCACGCCCCGCAACAAGGCGGGGCGTGGCTTGTATCATCGGATTCTCGGAAGGAGCAGATTGCTAGCAGTACGACGATTCTCGCCGTCCAGGAATCAAGTTCTAGTGTGAACTTCACGGGGACCTCCTTTCAGTCGTTTTGGCGCGACCCAGGCGGCGCGTTACTGGCGCTCGTATCCACGGTGACGGAATGGGAATTGCCCGGTAGATCGTAGAAAGTAGCTGTCGGGCCAAAATAGAAAGTTCCTAATGCCGCCAAAGTAGAAAGATCCTATCTTGCGGGTTCATTCAGGACCCGTGTGGTATGTTCGCACAGCCATGCCGGGGTCGCGCCTGGTACGGATACCCAAAGCCGAGGCGACG
>JBBRML010000172.1:0-2625 GCA_038230855.1 Fimbriimonadales bacterium
AATATAAGGAAAGATCATTCGTCGTAGTGTCGGCCATGATCGGCTCAGCGAAAGTCTCGATCGCTTCCCTGACTTCCCTCTCCTCTTCTATCTTGCCGTGCTGGAGATTCAGGATAATATCCTGCCAAACGGCACCTTCGATGTAGAGTGCTTGCACCTCTCCTCGTATTTCCTGCGGCACGGCGAGAAACTTCGCTTCTCCGATATCGGGAGCATTTGTTCGGGAAAATCGGCCGATGAATTGAAGCGTTATCGCAAGCGATTTGTGCGGCGCGTGGACCGCCGCGATCTTGAGCCATGGGAAATCAAATCCTTCGCTCATCATGTCAACGCAGATCACGCCGTCCAATTCGCCGCTTCGAAGTTTCGCAATGGTTCGCTGGACGTTCTTGTAGGTGTGATTGCTATTTACCATTTGAAGGCGGAGAGATGTGGCCTTTTCGTAAATAGTGGCGAGTTCTTCTGCCCGCTTTATTTGCGACGTGCGAACCATCACGCGGTGATTTAGGCCGGCCGCCTTGTCTTCCTGAAACACGGATTCCGTTGCTTTGGCAATCGCCACGTCCGCAGACTCGCCGGCTTTCGCCTCGACCGGACAGAATCGGACCTTTCCGAACACCTTTTCCTCAAACGCGGCCTTCACGGGATAGTTGTAAACGAACTTGCCTTTGATTTCTCGACTGTCGTGCCGATACGGCGTTGCGGTAAAGAGCACTTTGTCTGCATCTGGAAAACAGTCAAGGATCTTCTTCCAGGTTCGAGCCGGCGAATGATGGGCCTCGTCGATCAAGAGCAGGTCGAATAGATCGGCAGGAGGATTCGGAATGCCCTCGTATTCAGGGCTGACGCCATTGGGCGTAGAAATGATCACGTCGAATTGTCGAAGTTCCTCCCAGTCCTCTGCCTTGGAAATTCGCTTCTTCAATTCGTGAACCTTGGGGCCTTGCATCGATGACGGAAAAACATTTGTCTGCTTCAGGATCGACAGGGCGGCATATTCAAGAGCGACTTGGTTGCGGACCAGCTTGCTCGGCGTAATCACCAGGACTCTTTTTGAATGCCGAAAGTAGGGCACAAGCATCAAGACCGCCGTCTTCCCGGTTCCGGTGGGCATGACCACCAGTGCGGGATCTCGTGCCACAGTGAAATGCGAAGCAATGGCGTAGATGCCCCCAAGTTGGGCTTTCCGGAGGCCTGTTTCGCCTTCGCCGGCGATTGCGTGGCTCATGTGTTGATAGTGATTCTTGAAATATTCCATTTGGCGCCCCGCCACTCAACAAGCTTTTTCTGAGGACACACGGTATTGTACACCCGAACAGTGCTGACCAGAAGGTGGATTTGACGCAAAAGTCTCGGATGTTTCCTGAAGGTAGATCGTGAAAATCGGAAAATAAGCCATTCAACGCGTGAGACGAAAATCGACTCCACCAAAGGCTTGGTTGGCGGCAACGGACGTAAAAGGAAAGGACCCTCGACGGAGAAGGTGGATGCCTGAACCTCTCTGAAAACCGTGGTCCCTGCACAAGGGATACTGAAAGCCCAAAGACCGCCGGGCGTGCGACCATTCCTTGTTGGTCGGCCCGGCTTGGTCTTGAGAGTTCATTCGGCTGTGATAGGGAATGTCCTCCTCTCCCTCACCGTCCTCGCTGCCGTTGGTCGGTGGCCCTGACGCTGGCTGTGAATCCAGGTGTTGGCCATGTCCGCGGCTTTTCACGAACGATCATGGTGGAAATGCCAACTGCTCCACGCGTCATTCGTCATTCAAGACGCTCAATGCGTGGGCGCACCCGGCGCGGGCGAGCACGCGGTTCCAATCGGGATCGAGGTCAGGTTGACGGATGATCGTCGGCGGGAAGCCGCCGCGATCGAGCCACGCAATGAGATCGGTGGCTGGTTCCTCCAAAATGTCCCAGTCACCGGCCGCGTAGGCAGCAAGCAACTGTTCCCAGGCAACCTGTGGGTCCATGCGTTCTCCTTTCATCTAAAAGGTCAGTAAGGGGTCATTGAGGCTTGTTGTCGCGTGAGCGATTTCGCCGTGGTTTGCGTTCCCTGTCGGCAGCGGTTTTGGTTGCCGACACGTCAACGGCGTAGTCGTGCCAGTTCCAACCGTCTGGGCCTTCGCTGGGCCACATGCGTGTGGGTTTGTAATCGGGGCCGAACAGGTCTTGCAGTTCGCGGATGGCCTTGAGGTGCTTGACCAGAAGGTGCGGCCGTACGGTGACGAGAAGTTTTTCGTCCCTGCGCATGACGATGAAATCAAGGACGCCGACATACGGCGCAACCGCAGGGGTCGTGCGTCGGACATCTTCGATTGCAACGAAGGCCAGGCCAGCTTCGTTCAGCCATGCTTCGAACTGTTTGAGCACAAAGTGGCGTGGTTGCCGAATTGTGCGCGCCTGGGAAACCGGTGCGTCCTCCTTGGCCTTGCGTTCATCGCCTGCCTTGGAGTTGCCGTCATCCGTGCCAGGCGTCACGACGCGAGTGACCTCCCGCCGAATCGGTCCACGGGCAAGCGACTCCTCCACTGGCTCGCAAATGGCAACCCGTTGTCCTTCCTTGAGCAGCTTGTGCAAGTAGACTTCCAGTTGATAATGCGGGAAACCGGCCATCGCAAGGGTCCGGTCG
>JBBRML010000173.1:0-2544 GCA_038230855.1 Fimbriimonadales bacterium
GCAGAAGGCGAAGGTAACGGCGCACTGGAAGGACTTGGATGCGAGTCTGGACAAGGCAAAGGTCCGTGACCTTTGGAAGATGAAGGATGTGGGTTCGCATAAGGACGGATACACCACTGAAGTGCCGGCTCACGGCACCGTTCTGATAAAAGTCTGGAAGTAAAAAGCGCAAGGGCGAGAGGAGTCGGTAACCCAATTCCTCTTGCCCAAGCCGATCAGTTGCTTTTCTTCCGCTGGCGTCGTGCGAATGCCACCAGGCCCAAAGCAATAGGGGCGAAGGAAGGGAGTTCGGGAACACCCGTGAAGATCACGTTTATATCAGGCGAACTCAGGCCTGACCCGGATGTGTCGGCGTGCGCACCGGTGGTGACTCCAAAGGAAGACGCGGTCACCGTCAGATGCATAACCCAATCGAATTGGTGACCATTGAGTACCGTCACGTCTCCCGTAGATGAATCGTGAGCCTCGAAGTTATTGCGATTGGTGAAACCTTCGGCCAGGTTTGCCGGGCCGCCGGATCCAATGAGATTCTCGAGCGCGGCATATCCTTGCGAGACGTTGATGCCGGCAGCTGATCCCGACTTGCCAACGTAATCCACGTTGAGGACCGACACCATGTGGATCGGAATAGAAACGCCGAGGGCAAGTGTCGGGTCATAGGCAGTCACCTTCGCTACGAAGGAGGCGTCCACGCGAGAACCCACCGCGTAAGTTCCGTTCCCCAGGGTGGCAGCGATGTCGTAGGCGTAATCGTCAGCGGCAAGCTCGAGACCCCCTGCGTAGCCAAGGGCCGTAAGGTAGGCGTTAGTGTATCCGGCGGTGGCGGGCTGGTCAACCTTGTAGTCTTGATGGTTATTGTCGACAAACACGCTGTTGGTGACAGTTGCAGTGGCAATGGAAGCGCCGCATAGGAGTGCGAGTCCGAGAAGTTTTTTCATGATCCTCCTTTTCGCAAAATGGCCAGTGCATTTGCGCGCACCAGCAAACTCCGCGATTCGGAAGCATCATGACCACCTAACGTAATTTAATCGTAATTACAACATTAAGAAAAGGGCCCGCCGACGTTCTGGCGCGGGACAAGATTACGCGATGAGGTCGTGAACGACGTTGCCGTAAACGTCGGTAAGACGGAAGTCTCGGCCCGCATGACGGTAGGTCAGCTTCGTGTGATCGAATCCAAGCAGGTGGAGGATCGTCGCGTGCAAGTCGTGCACGTGGACCGGGTTTTCCTCGGCTCGGAAGCCGAATTCGTCAGTTGAGCCGTAGACGGTGCCCGCTTTCACGCCTCCGCCCGCCATCCAATAGGTGAAACCGTAGTGATTGTGGTCTCGACCGTTCATCTTGCCTAGATTGGCGCCAGGCGTGGGCATCTCGACGGTTGGGGTTCGGCCGAATTCGCCGCCCCAGATGACGAGGGTTTCCTCGAGCATTCCTCGTTGCTTCAGGTCAGTAAGTAGGGCTCCGATTGCCTGGTCGGATTCCAACGCCAGCTTGCCGTGGTCCGTCTTGATGTCGTCGTGGCTGTCCCAAGGCTGACCCGCGCCGTGGTAGCACTGGATAAACCGAACGCCTCGCTCTGCCAATCGCCTCGCCATGAGGCATTGGCGAGCGAAGTTGCCTGGTCCGTACATCTCGCGCGTCGCCTGTGACTCCTTGTTCACGTCGAACGCGTCGGTCGCCTCGGTCTGCATGCGATACGCCAACTCGAACGACTGAACGCGCGCTTCGAGCGCGGGGTCGGCATCTCGCTTTTCCAAGTGCTTCTTGTTCAACTGCTGGACAAGGTCGAGCTGGGCTCGCTGCTCGGTCGGCAGGGTATATCGATTTCGGATGTTCTCGACGATCTTGTCTAGGTCGGTCTGATTCGGGTCGATGTACGTTCCGGAGAGCACGCCGGGCAGAAAGCCCGACTGCCAGTTCTGGGTTTCTTGAATTGGATACCCACCTGGGCACATTGCGATGTAGCCAGGTAAGTCCTGGTTCTCAGTCCCCAGCCCGTATAGGACCCACGAACCCATGGAGGGACGCACCATGCGGGCGTCGCCGCAATTCATGAGCATCAACGAAGGCTCGTGGTTCGGGATGTCCGCGTGCATCGATCGGATCACGCACAGGTCGTCGGCATGCTTGGCGACGTTCGGAAAGATGTCGCTGATTTCGATTCCCGACCGGCCGTACTTCTTGAACCCAAATGGCGAAGGTAGCGCGGCACCCGTCTTGCGCTCAGTCGGCAACTGTAGCGGAATCGCCTTGCCCGCATACTTCTGTAGCGCTGGTTTCGGGTCGAAGGTGTCCACTTGCGAGGGCCCGCCGTTCATGAAGAGAAAGATGACCCGCTTCGCCTTTGCTTTGAATTGGGGCTTTCTTGGAGCCATCGGGTTCGAGTCTTGAACTCCGGCAAAGGCTCGCTCGGAACCCAGCAGCCCCATCAACCCCAGCGCAGCAAACCCGTTCCCCATCCGCCCGAGTAACTCGCGCCGGGAAAGGAACAGGTCCGCCAGATATTCGTTGTGGTCGAATGCCGACATGGCAATCTGAGTGTAC
>JBBRML010000174.1:0-2530 GCA_038230855.1 Fimbriimonadales bacterium
GAAACGTTAGTCGCTATTTCTCGATTCTTGCCTCTTTCTGGATGCTACCCTTCTGAATCTTTTCCCCCGCCTCGTCACGAGGGACTGACTTCCGTGAGTGAGTTTCATAGGCTGTGCAGACAAGGAAATCAAGATATAGGACTGGTGCTCAGGCGGATCGAAGAGACATTTGTCCGGACCGCCCGGCATTTGAAGCACCTGTCGATCGCATCGTCCGATGGCCAGGGCCAGACGCTTGCAACGACGGATGAGCATCCCTTCTATGTCATCGATGAGGGCTGGATCGACGCCCGTCACCTCAAGATTGGTAACCAGCTGCAGGAACCGGATGGCCAGGCGTCGACGGTGGTGGCTTATCGAAGGACGCCGGAGGTTCAAGGCGTCGAGGTGTATAATTTCCGCGTCGAGGGCGAGCATACGTACTTCGTCCGCGAGGCGGGATCGACCGCGCAGCCGGTTTGGGTGTATAACGCTTATAACAGTACTTTAGAGGAGCGAATTAATGCAACACCAGCGGGACAATTCGGAACTGCTAAACAAGCCGCTCGTGGCAGATGGACCGGCGCTCGCGGTCGTAGCACATTTAAAAACACACTACTGTCCGGTCACTACTCGAACGCATCATTGAGGTGCTGCGGAAAATCGAGCAACTGACGAATCTTCGGTAGCTGATTGATAAATGCCTCGCAGTCTGAGGAACGAAGATCAAATGATTAGTACTCACTCACGCCCACCTCCTTAATTCTTTCAGTTCCTTGTCGCAAATAGACCCAACACGGTCGGCAGTCAGCATGTCGCCGGCCCACTTAACCGCTCCATCAATGTCACCGGCCTTGACTGCACGAATCACCGGCATCAGACACGTCCTGATCTCATCGATCATCAATCCTTCGTCGCTGCATTCGACTTGATAACTACCATCTTTCATCAACTTGAGCGCAAGCGATTTCGCGTCCGCAAGATGGCCCAATTCGACAAGCCCCGAGAGTCCCTTCTGGACATCGGCATAGGCTTGCCAATCCACATCGAAGTTGCGGTTTAACATGCGTTCATCAAAATCGGTCGCACGATCGATGGCGGACGATACGTCGGCGACGAGTAACTTCACCGGCTTTTTGATAGACAGCCGGTCTTCCAATTCTCGTGCGACAACGGAGTGTTCCTTGGCGATCGTCAGGATCATCGCGACCAGCTCCGCCTTGGTCCGCTTGTGAAGTTCCTTTTCGATCGCCGGAAAACGGCCGCTATTAGCGAGTTTGCGAGAATTTCTAGTTCTTTTCGTTACCACGTTGGCAGTCCTTTTTTCATTCGCCGAGTGGCTTTTGCCGCGTCAAATTGAGCGGGGTCAAACCGGCCGTTCCACTTCAGGAGTTCGCCGTGCTCGCTATGATTCGGATTCGTGATCGCTTCGACATAGTCAGCAAACCCCCAAACGCCGCCAACATCTTCCGGGGGACAAGCTCGCGCTCCATCAACGCAGCGTGGGTATTTGGCTTCCAGCTCGGATTCTCTCACTTTTTCAAGAATAATCTGGTGTTGCCAACCGTCTCCAAAGTCGTATTCGTAGGCCATTCGCAGTTTGGAGCCGTGCTTGAAAACCAGGTCGCCGATTCGAATTCCACTATAGTCGAGCGCCCCAAAGTCATCGGAGTCACCGATGCATCGCGGATCGGCGTATCGGATACCCGCGATCTCAAACTGATGCAGGTGTGAATTCGTCCAACCCATCGCGGTTTGAATCAACTCGTGCAGCTTCTCAAGCGTTACGTCTTTTGTCTCGATCCGTCGCCAGATCACCGGATCAGTGCCTTGCAAGATAATCTTGAAACGATAGACGTTAGCGTTGCCGTCGCTTGCCTCCTTGAGGCGATCCACTGCTGGACGGGTAAGAGTCCACTCCCTGACCGTGCGGGTGATGCGTTTGCCTTTCCATTTTGGAATAGCATCGTGTGCGACCAGAACCTCAATCGAACGCGCAACGCCCGATTGTCGCCGAATGAGCCCTTTGCTTTCGAGCGTCTTCATCATTTGGTTCACCGACGGCGGCGAGACGCCCATCGCCTCGGCAATTTCCGACTCCGCCGGCGGCAAGCCAAAACCAGTCGTATATGCGTGAATGTAGGCGAGATATCGTCCTTGTGTAGGTGTCATTTCCGCCATTGCAAAAATCCTTTCGCTCTATCTCAAAGGCACGAATGAGGATTTTAAGGCCGCTTACTCGTTCTGGCGAGGGCAGTCGGTAAATATCATAAGTCTTTTATTGGCAACGGCTCTACATTGTGGACATGCTCTGGCGCAATGCAAGTTTCAGCTGCCTGACTGTCGGGCGGAAAGTGTCCCGATCTCAAGTTGTTAAACGGCTGTTAAACAGACGGTCGAAATAGACAAAGAGAGAATGGTTTTAAAGTTGTCCGGACAGGGGAGGCCTGCCCGTCGCCCATGCCAACACCGACGTCGTCATCAGCGCCCTGGACATGCAGTTCCGCCAGTTCGGTCCACCCCTGGTCTTTAAATCCGACAACGGCAGTCC
>JBBRML010000175.1:0-2456 GCA_038230855.1 Fimbriimonadales bacterium
CGTGTCTCCCGCTGCCTGCGGCCCCATCCTGCCAACCTCTTCCACTATCTCGTCACTTTCCATTTTCATCGCTCCCATACCTTTCTTCATCGGCACGGGACGCTCTTCAATTTTCAACAATCAGTGGGACGCTTCCTCATCTCGTCCTTGTAGCGCACAGAAGTCATCTACTGAAAAAGCACCGCGCTCTGCAACAGGGATCGCGCCGGCTTTATTTCTTAACGCCGTATTATGAGCCTCAATGTCGGCAACGAGCTCTTGGTGACGTTGGTTAAGAGCTACTCCTTGGGCACCGAGGATTAATTCGTGTAGGTTCTGCCGATGCCCCGACTCAACTGCTAGGCCAGAGTAAATGTTCTGGTCGACAAACAAGTCATCGAAAACTACTAAGTTGTCTAAAGTTCGACTCCAAACGTTGTTCTGGAACACTGCGGTTGCAACGCCGGTGTTGCAATTTAGTACCACGTGCGGAGCATTGGCTGCTGCGAAACGTGCGCGCTCGGCAATCACCAAGGAATCGCCTGTCCCAAGCGATCGAAAAATCGCAGCGAGTGTTGTTTTTCCGCGTCCGTTCTCTGCGTAGATCAGCGTCAGCCGTGAGAGGGGACATGCAGCACCGCTCGCGGAGTCAAATTGTCCGATGTTTCTGATTAGTTGAAGCAGTGTAATCACTGTGAACTCGCAGATACCAGGGAGAGGTTACTGACCGCATAGCGTTCTCGCGACGATAGTCTACATATAATCCTGTTGGATGCGAGGTGCAACGAGAACGAGTGGCGACAGCGTGTGACAACGTTAGGGAAACGAACTTGATTCCGCCGGCGTCCGTTTTTCATCGCGGACGAGCGATCGCGGCACCATGGACTTCCTGGTCGTCGAACGCATTCGCACTTTCGCAGTGGTTGACACACAGCTGCATTCGGGCCTATACTGCGGGACTTGTCCAGTGCGATGTGAGCTCAGCAACGATACAACTTCGGAATTTGTTAGCGGATGGATACACTCACACCCTATCAGCGCAGCGCGCGCATGAGATGTATCCGCAACAAGAATACGAAGCCCGAAATGTTCGTTCGTCGCGTCGTTCACGCACTCGGCTTCCGATATAGGATTCATCTCAGTGACCTGCCCGGTCGCCCGGATCTCGTTTTCCGAAGTCGTCGCAAGGTCATATTCGTACACGGCTGTTTTTGGCACCGCCACGAAGGGTGCGTACTATGCCGCATGCCGAAGTCGCGTATTCGATTCTGGAAGCGAAAACTTGACGGCAATCGTACCCGAGACAGGTTGAACCAAGACCGCCTTGCTGAATTAGGCTGGAACTACATGATTGTTTGGGAATGTGAACTACGCGAAAGCGCTCAGTTGGCCACGAGAATCCAGTCCTTTTTGGGAGGCACTCGGCTTTGAGGGCAATCGAACTATTTGCCGGCGCTGGCGGTCTTGCACTTGGCGTAGCCGGGGCTGGGTTCTCTCATGATGCTGTTCTTGAATGGGACCGGGATTGCTGTGACTCCATACGCGAAAATCAAAGGCGGGGCATCGATCCTGTTGACCAATGGGTGCTTCACGAAGGCGACGTACGCGAGTTCGACTTCAGTAAGATTCGTGGCGAAATCGACTTGCTCGCGGGAGGGCCACCATGCCAGCCATTTTCCTTAGGTGGCAAACACGGTGGACTTTCGGACCGAAGGAATATGTTTCCCGCCGTCGCCGAGGCTGCGAGGATTCTTAGACCGCGCGCTATTTTGATTGAGAATGTAAAGGGAATCCTTCGACCGTCGTTTAATTCCACCTTCGAGTACATTCTGCTTCTACTACGCTACCCCGAAATGGTCCGTGAGCCTGAGGAGGCGTGGGAGAATCATCTCGCCCGCCTTAAGTCTTACCATCAAAAGGGCAAGCGACATGGCTTGTTCTACAACCTTGACTTTCGTTGCTTGAATGCCACCGACTATGGCGTTCCACAAAGACGGGAGCGCGTCTTTATCGTCGGGTTCCGCGGCGACCTAGAAGGTGATTGGTCATTTCCGCTCCCGACTCACTCCTTTGACTCTCTTCTTCGGAGCCAGTGGATTACAGGTGAATATTGGGATCGCCACAAGATCGCTACCAAGCACCGCCCTGCGCCAACTTCGCGTCTACTAAGTCGGCTCGATCGCATCCGCGATTGGCTTGTCTCACCTGCTGACATGCCATGGAGAACCGTCCGTGACGCGATCACGGATCTTCCGGATCCGCGCGAGGCTGACCACTCCGGGCAAGTGTCGAACCATTGGCTGAACCCAGGTGCGAGAGTTTACGCGGGGCACACCGGCAGTCCTCTCGACGAGCCGGCCAAAGTTCTCAAGGCCGGCGATCAGGGTGTTCCAGGTGGCGAGAACAGGCTCGCCGAGCCAAATGGGGATGTTCGCGACTTCACTGTTCGAGAGGGCGCCCGCCTGCAAACATTCCCC
>JBBRML010000176.1:0-2439 GCA_038230855.1 Fimbriimonadales bacterium
AGTGTCGCGGTCATGCGGCCTCAAGCCCGAGTTGCTTCCGTAGCGCCGCTGTTGGGACGAAAAGGCCGCCGCCGACTCGGACGGTCGGGATGTCGCCTTTCCTGGCCGCAGCGTAACTGGCATTGCGGCACAGGCCGTAAACGATCCTACCAACCTCGGGCACCGAGGCCGTAGGACTGGAAAGTAGTTTTCTTAACTCTTCATTCATAGCAATCGGTCCTTTCAGTAGTATGGCTGATACAAACCATACAACGAAATCGCGGGGCGTGTCAATACGGCTTGCATCAGCCATACTTTTCATCTACCCTATGGACTCATGACCAAATCGCTCAACGCTACCCTTCCTGTCCTCAGTGATATCCTTGGCGAACCCCCGGACACGCTTCGCACGCGGCAACGGGCCTTAGTCGCTGCGGGCCTATTGGATTCGAAGCCAGGCAAGGGTCCCGGAAGAGGCGTGCCGGCGACGCCGAAGACGCTTGCTCAATTCTTGATCGGCACCTGTACCGGTGCAGACGGACCGTTCGCGAAGGGTATTGCACGAGCAACTGCGCCGGGCACTTGCCGATTGACAGGTGCCGCGACCTTCGTTGACGCACTCGCCGTAATTCTGTCGGACAAAGCACTGGCCGAGCGCGTGAGACAAATTCGGATCGCCATAAATGGCGGATTGATAGACGTCAATTACGACGGAGCGTCGCAAACCACGTTTCTCGGCAAAGCCGTCAGAATGGAGGGTCTAATGTTTCAAGTCGTGATCCTCCCGAACACGCTTCGCAAAATCGCTGATTTGATTGAGGAGATTTCCTAATGAAATTAGGTGGCAGCATCATCAACCGTCCCAAGGGCTCCGATCGCTGGTCAATCATCCTTGAAGATGGTCGTGACCCGGCCACGGGAAAGCGCCGGCAGAAGTGGCATTCGTTCAAGGGCACCAAGAAAGAAGCGCAGGCGGAGCGCGTGCGGTTGCTACACGAAACCAACAGCGGCACCTATATCGAGCCGAGCAAGATGACGGTTGGTCAATGGATCGACCAATGGATTGATGCCGGTGCTCCCGGCCGCAAAAAGAAGAAGGTCGGTCAGCGCACGCTTGAGAGATACGAGGAATTGCTGCGCGTACACGTCAAACCGACGCTCGGCGGCCGCCCATTGCAGAAGGTCGCCGCCACTGAGATCGACCGACTGTATAATGCACTGGAAACGAAAATGGCGCCGATGACGCTGCACCATGTGCACGTCACTTTCAATTCGTGTCTCTCGACCGCCGAACGCAAGGGCATATTGAAGGTCAACCCGATGAATCGAGCTGAACAAGTCCCGTCAGCTGGCGAAAGCGACCACGGCGTGGCCCTCGATGAGCCTGATTTGGCCAAGTTGGTCGCCGGGTTCAAGCCCTCCGCAACAATGTACGCTCCGGTAGCGGTGGATGCGGCGACCGGTGCACGTCGGAACGAATTGCTCGCATTCCGCTGGACCGATCACGACCCGGAAAAGAAAACACTCCGTGTCGAGCGCGCTTTAGAGGTTACCAAGAAATTCGGAATGCGGTTCAAACCACCGAAGACCGAGCGGGGACTGCGGACGATCGCGCTGGATGACGGCACGAACGCGATACTGATTAGGGAACGTGGAATTGCACCAGCGACTTTGCGCCGGCATCCCTGATGGCGTCGACGTTGACCTGTCATTGGTCCGGCTGCCCGACGACGCGCTGATCTTCCCTGCCCTTCCCGATTTCACCACGCCACGCAACCCGCGCAATTTCAGCAAGGAGTTTGCCAGGAGAGCCAAGCGGCTCGATTTTGCCGACTTCAAATTCCACCATTTGAGGGGCACGCACGCCACTCTGATGCTGGACAAGAATGTCCCGGTTCACGTCGTGGCGGAACGAATCGGCGATGATCCGGCGGTGCTGTTGCGCAACTATGCCAAGCGCAAACGGAAGAACACCGCGGACACGTCAGTTTCGGCCGTCATCAACGCCCTGGCGGCGGGTTTCCTGAAGGCTTAATTTCAAAATCCTGAACTGGCCCTTAGACGTGCGATCAAACACAATCGGCGCCTTTCCGGATTCCGTTTGCTTACAGGTGCACGCCCCGAATACACAAAACAAAAAGGCGCTCCTCGCGCAGTCCCAAGCACACCGATGCGGCAGCGGCCCGCGTCGGTGTGACGATGCGTCGATCATTTCCGGTCTTCCCCCAGCAACAGACATGACGCGACCACCCGGCATGTCGGTTTCGTGCCATGTGTGGACGGCTCCGGATTGGCAAGGACTTTCTTCACGTAGCAAGCTTGGTCGGTGCAGCCATGTGTTCGGCCTTTTAATGCGGTTCACATGACCGCTGGCCATAATGCCCTCCGCGGATCAGGTCCCGACCAACAACTCGCATTCGACAATGCTATGGCACGAGTGGGTTGTCCTGATCGCCAGAT
>JBBRML010000177.1:0-2381 GCA_038230855.1 Fimbriimonadales bacterium
TCCGATCTGAGCAACAGTCGCTTTCGTCTTACCGTCTCGGTCTTTCCCACGCCTTGGGTCGAAGGTGGAACGCTGCTCGTACCGCATTCGATCTCGCGGCCATCGAGCATCCCGGTCACGCCGAAGTTCACTACGAACGAGGGATCGTGCTGGCCAATGGTCTTCATGACCACGACGGCGCGCAGCAAGCGTTTCGCCGGGCCATCACGATAGCGCCTTCCTGGTTCGAAGCAAGGTGGCGACTTGGTCGCTGCCTCATGAGACTCGGCAGATTTGAGGAGGCCATCGCCGAATTCGACGCGGTTCTGGTCGATCATCCCTGGGTTTACTTCGCACGACTGGATCGATGCGATTCTCTATCGCAACTCGGTCGAGACCGCGAGTCACTCGCGGATCTGGAGGTGTTGATTCGCGAACAGCCGATGTCTCCCTGGCTTTACGATCGCAGAGCGTCGCGGCGAGAAAAATTCGGCGATACGGTCGGCGCTCAAGCGGATCGGACTCAGTTCGCGGAAATGCTCGGGCCGTCGGAAGCCAACAGGCTCGCATGGGCATGGCTGACCGATCCGAAGGAGAGAGGCCGAGCCGGTCTGGCGTTGGCCTTAGCTCGTCTAGCTGTCGCGCGATCACCTCGCGCGGCTGCTGTTCACAACACACTGGGTGTCGCGCTCTACAGGTTGGGACGTTGGGAAGAAGCTGCCGATGTGCTGATGCAAGTATTCGACTCCAGCGGGGCTCGGCCGGACCATTCGACCTTTACCCACTTTCTGTCTGCCACCTGCGGTTGGGTTCTCTGAAATTGGCAGCATCAGAATTGATCCGCGGACTTTGGTGGCATATCACGCATGATGCGGGCATGAGCCAACGAAATCGTAGCGATTTGAGAATGTTCATACGCGAAGCCTTGAATCACTGGGTGTCGTGCCTACGCAAATCGTAGGAACGCAACTCAAGAATCCGCAATGATTGCGGGTCAATTCGGTCAATTGAAAAAAATCGGAGGAATTCTTGTCCCGCTCTCGGGACTTTCGGAGCATCCATCCCATAGGCCGGAGATTCTTCCGTCGTCTTTGCCTCGCTTCGCAGAAATTCGGAATGCTCGCGCCATGACACCGCGGCTGCGGGTTGTGACGATGGAGAATCACCGTGTCGCTCGAAATCCCCGGTCGTCGGAAGACAGACGTTCCCGACAGAAGTCTCTCAACAGTGGATTTCGTCCTAACTCATGAAATAATCTCAAGTTATCGCCTGTTTCTCCTTGAAATCCAGACGTGAGCCTGTATACTTAAAAAGAACCTGGACAAGGAGTTGCGCCCGATATGATCCATACCGTTGATCCTCGACAAAACCGACTCTTCGACCCCTTCGACGGTGTGATTTCGACCGTCGGAAGACGCATCATCGGCGACGGTTGGCAAGGTCTCTTTCGGCATGTCCTGCTTCACGTTATGCCCGTCGGAAACCTCGCCAAGAACTTCAGCGACTCCATGGGCGCTCCCACCAAAGAACTCTATTCTATGGCCGGGCTTACCTTGCTCACCGACTTCTTCGGCTGGACCGCGAGCGAGGCCGTCGAAGCTTACATCTTCCGATCCGACGTCCAGTATGCCTTGAATCTTGAGCCGGGGGTCGACGTCTGCAGCCGCACCGTCGAACGCTATCAGAAGCACTTTCGCGACGACGACCTCGGCACGCAAGTCTTCGAGAACGTCACCACCGAACTCGTCAAAGCCCTCGATCTGGACGTCTCCCGGCAACGCCTCGACTCAACACATGTTTTCAGCAACATGGCTACATTCGGCCGCACCAAGCTCATGGCTTTGGCGATCAAGCGGTTCCTGACGCAAGTCAAACGGCACGACTCCAACGCTTACGCCGCCTTGCCCGATGACTTCCGCAATCGCTACCAGTTGGATCAAGCTCTCGACCCCTGCCGTCAAAGACTCCGAAGCTCGCGCCCGCGCTGATCTCATCAAACGCTCGTCATATAAAGTTTTGATCACAATCTTTGATCAACAGTGCGAACTGAGCGATGGCAAGATCGTCGTCAAGGCTAAGCCCGGCGGCGATTGCGTGCGGAACCCGTCCGATCCCGATGCGACTTTCGACGGTCACAAAGGGCAAGGCTACCAGGTTCAGATCACCGATACATGCGTTGGCGATAATCATGTGCAACTGATCACAGGAGTGTTGCCGCAGACCGCTTGTGAGCCCGACGCCGATGCGGTTGTGCCAATCTTCGATCAACTGGAAAAGGCCGACAGGCTCCCCGGCGAGATGCTGGCCGACACGCTCTACACCGGCGACGCGAATATCGAAACGGCTGCGGTTCGGGGCGTGGACCTGATCGGCCCTGTCCCCGGTCTCGCACCGGAGCCCGA
>JBBRML010000178.1:0-2376 GCA_038230855.1 Fimbriimonadales bacterium
AACGCCGGATGATTCGAGGTTGATCACCCCGGAGACTACGCCAACCTCAATTCCTACCAACTCCGCGACGGCACCCTTGCCGAGTGGCGGGGTCAGACAAAACTCCGAAAAAATCACTCGCAAACCTGCCCGTTCGGGCGTGCAGCCCATCGGCCCAACAAGGTAGGAGGAGCTTTTGGTAAATGGCGCAAGCCGCATGAGAGGCCAGAGCTTGCCATCGTTCGATGCCTGCAAACGGATCACGCCTTGTGCAACCGTTACTCGCAACCGGAAGTCTCGTGCGTCATGCTCGTAAGGTGCAGTCGCCCAATCTGATCGCCCATCGGTCAACACGCTTGAAATCATCGCGCGCCCATCCGCAAATTCGATCCCTGCTTTGAGCCATCGCTCCGTGTCTACACGCACCATGATGCCGGCTTGATCGTAGAGCGCTCGGAAGTCACCTTGCACGCGCACTTCGGCGGTGAACGCTTCCGGTGCCTGAAAGCCGAGAAAATGTCCGTTGTCGCGGACAAAGCCGTAATGAGTTTCGCGCCAGAAATCAGTGGCACTGTCCGTGACCATTTCGAGGCTGTTGCCGTTCTCACTCCAGTGTTTCGGCTCATTCAGCCAAATGCCGTCCGTTCTGCCAAGTATCATCAGTCCTCCCTCAAAGCGAATATGTGGTCGTCGAGATGAAGTCGTTCGGCCACCATACTGAAATGACAGCTTTCAAACTATAAGAGGCACCGGTTCCATCCTGATCTGCTTGATGTCTGTTTCGGGTCAATCGCGACGGTTTGGCTCTCTGCCAGTCACTTCCGGTCTACCCCCAACTTCGGACATGGCGCTGTACTACCCCCAGCGCCTTCGCGGTATTGCGGAAATTAGCTCGCGAATTTGAAGTGAGCGAACGCAGCTGAAGCGACCGTAAACAATGCCGAAGCAATCCAGATCGGTCCCAGCAAAAAGATGGCTATCGCGCCCTGCCCACAGGCACCGCATGCAACCCAAAACAATATTGGAAAACAACATAGCAGGATGACTACGGCAAATCCTGTACTGAGCCAAACTCCTCTCGCCCCCCATCGCGCGCCAAAAAACCATGGCATGGCGGGAAAGCCGAAAGACAGAATAACCAGGAGGGTCATCAGATCGTCGAACATGATTGGCTCTTGGTCGTTAACACGAGGCACATGGTTCAAACTCATACGAAAACCGCGCGAGCCTTTGTCATCGCTGCTATCCTGACTCCGGGCGCATAAGTCGAATACAAGCAATTGACATTGCCGCTTGACGACTGCTTTGGGTCAAAAACTGACTTCGACCCGCGCCTCGGGCACTTCTGCTCTACTCTCAACAGCGGACATTCTGGGGCAAGGTCGGCATGTCCGAAAAATGCAAGAGCCGGAAGCCGCTTCTTTATTCGATCACCTCGTCAGCGCGGGCAAGCAGGGTCGGAGGGATGGTCAGGCCAAGAGCCTTGGCCGTCCTCAGGTTGATGAGCAGCTGGAATTTGCTGGGTTGATAGAAGGGAATCTCACCCGGCTTGGCCCCGTTGAATATCTGATTCACGTCGCTGGCCATGCGCTCGGCGAGTTCACCGAGATCGGGCGCGAATGCCATCAGCCCACCCTGCTCGACGTAGTCGCGGTAAGGATAGAGCACCGGAATGCGATTCTTTTCGGCCAGTTCCACGATCAAGGCGCGGAACGCCAGGAAACTGCCGCTACCGTCGAGGAGGATCGCGTCCGACCGTGCTTCCGCGACTTCGGCAAAGCTGCGGCGGATTTGCGCCTCGTCGACTTGGGCGTGAAACCTCACGGTCAGTGCGAGCTCCAACTGCCGCATTGCCGCTAGGAACGGCTCGCTATCGATGACGTTTGGGCGGCTGTTCGCTAGCAGGTAAGCGACCTTTGCAACAAAGGGCATCGATTCTTTCATGATTTGAAGCCGCTTCTCGATGATTTCAGGCCCGGCCTCGACGCTGACCCCCGTGAGGTTACCTCCCGGCCGTGCCAGACTGGCAATCAGGCCGCCCAGGATCGGGTCGCTGGTAAGTCCGACGACCGGTAGTGTGTCGCTTGTCGCAAGCAACGTCTTGATGAGCGCATTCAGATTCGAAACGACGACATCGGGTTTGCTGGTCGCGATCTCGGCGGCGAGCGCGGCAAACCGGTCGGAACGCCCCTCGGCCGAATACCGTTCGACGACGAGGTTGCCGCCCTCGGCGTGCCCCAACTTCTCCAGCGTCTCAAAGAACCGCCGCACCCAGAACGGCCCGGCAGCCTTTGTGAGCTCTTTCGCGGGAATTCCCGAATGAACAAAGGCGAGCCGATGCTGCTTTCGCGGCTGTTGCGCCGACGCTGCGAATGGCCATGCGGCAGCTCCTCCGAC
>JBBRML010000179.1:0-2357 GCA_038230855.1 Fimbriimonadales bacterium
GCTCGTCCCCTTTGGCTGCTTCTCACCCTTCGCTTCCGGCTTACCGGCACGCAGCCGCTTTTTGGCTCGCGACAGAATCGCGCCGATACTGTTGACCGGGATGTTCAACTCAGTGCTGACTTCTTCGTAGGATCGGCCCTCGAGTAGAGCTAAGCGCACCACATCGCGTTCGCGGCGGGCGAGCTTTGCCAGCATCTTTTCGACATCTTCGCGATCCTCGCTCTCGCTATGGCGCTTGGAGCGGCGCGCGGCGATTGCGTTGAGTCCGCCATCGTCGGCTGGTTGAAACTCGTGAATGGAGTGTTTACGAGCCAGCTCGTGAACGCAAATGCGTCGAGCGACCACGGTCAAATACGTCGCGAGATTGCATTGGCCGCGGAACTGTCGCAAGAGCGCGTAATCACCCGCGATGATTTGCACCATCACCTCGGCGGCCAAATCTTCGACATCCTCCGGCTGGAGGGGCGTGCTGCGTTGATGGGCGGTGTGAGAGATGACGTGATAGATCAACCCTAAAAACCGATCGACGAATTCGTTCCATGAACCCGCTTGATGGGCCAGACAGCGCTTCAAGAGGTCGCGGTCGAGGTTGCTCAGGGCCACGTGCGAATCCTCGTGAGGTGCGGAAAATTGTGTTAGTCCGGTTGACTGAAGAGTAAACTACACCATTTTATCCAGCAAATGAAATTTGGAGTAGCCCTTGCGCTGAAAAATCATCGGGAGCTTTCAAGTGTAATGACCGAAGGGCACGAATAACTAGAACAGGCGTCAGAACTCCCACGATTTTAGCTCAGCTGGGAGGGCTCTTATCTGCAGGAGTACCGCTGCCTCCCATCAGATGCGACCAAGCCTTTTCGGCCAGTTCCAGCTGCTCCTTGTAGTAGCGTTTCAGGTCTTCCGCCTGTGGAACGTGGCCCGCGTGGACCGAGCGGTAGTAGTAGCAAAACGCTTTGCCGAGCGCAAAGGTCGAGGCTCCCGCCATCGCCCCAGCTGCAACGGATCCAAGAACCGTTCCGAGACCGGGAATGAATTTGAGCATCCCTCGGGCCGCTTGCCGCGCAATCAAGCCAAGGCCCATCGCCGACGCGATCTCGCGGAAACGCGCGCCGGTCAACGGCTGCCCATAAAGTTGAGCCAGATGATAAACCATCCGCGATTGCACGCCGGAAATCAGAACGGCGTCGACGATCGGCAACGGCACTGCACCTGCTGCGGCCGCCATTTGGGAGTAAGCCATGATGTGAGGCAATGCTCGACGCGAAAAGAGATCTTGTAAGTCCTTGGTAACTTCATGCAAGCTTATCAGCGTTTGGCCTAAAGCGGAAGGAAGCGATTCTAGTAGCGCGGCTCGAAGGTGTGAACCGCCATAATTCGGCTCGGCGAATCCCTCTTCGGGAGGGGTCAAATCGAGGGCTACCCAATGATCGAACTGGCCGGCGAACTGGTGCTTCTGCTCGGCGAGGCTTCTCAGTAGATCTTCGGGCAGCGGCGGTTCGGTCGGGATCGGCTCGCCATCCGTCGTGAACGGATATGGCTCGGAATGTTGCCGTTGTGGATAAGCCTCGTGAAGACAGGTCAGCGCCAGCACAACCGGTCGTCGCGGCTGGGCCCGCCGCAATCGGCGGACGTTCTCGATGACATGTGCCTGGGCATGATCCATCAGCTTGACGGTGACGATGACGACGTGGGCTTCGTCGTTGAAGCGATGCAAATCTTCGGTTGGATCATAGCCCGGCTCATCCAGCCCGCGCGTGTCCAAGAAGCGGATTAACGGAGCCTCGGGCGTCGGGAATTGATATTGCCGTGAAAACTTCGTGCAAGGTTCGAAGCCTTTGCCAATCTCGGCCTGATCGGCTCCGGTCAGATATTTGATGATCGAAGTCTTGCCGCTTTGCGTCTTACCGAACAGCCAGAATAGGGGTTTCGGAAGATGCTCGCGGACCTTTTCGAGGCTCTGACGCAGTTCCTCATCGTCGACGGCTCGGCTTTTCTTTGGGAGCAACCAGTTTTTCACCGAGTCGAACATTGCTTGAATCTCCCAGGTGGACGGACCCACCATTTGGTAGCAGAATTCGCCAGAATTCCGCTCCGAATAGTCCCGTCCTACACAAGAGCGGCGGCATTCTGGCGAATGCCGCTACGAAAAGCAGCTCTCGTCACTTCTGCATCCGTCTGACGCGCGTGGCACCGTTTTCCAGCTCGAAGTGGTAGCCGTCGCTAAAGGCATCGGCAAACTCGTCTTGATGCGAGACGAGCAAGATACAGCGCATCTTGTCTCGGAGGTTCTGCATCTCTTGGATCATCTCCTGGCGACCAAAGCGATCCAAACAGCCGAAACCCTCGTCGATGATGACCGA
>JBBRML010000180.1:0-2281 GCA_038230855.1 Fimbriimonadales bacterium
CCATTTGCGGTGGAACACTTGACTGTTTTTCGTCAGCAGCAGCGATGGATGGTCTACGAGTCGTTCGAGCGAGCGGTTGCCTTCGTGGTGAACATACGACGCGGGCGAGATGAGAAGTTTGTATCCTTTGCGCCGCATGCGGTAGCACAAGTCGTTATCCTCAAACATGCCGGTCCCGAAGGCGGTATCGAACCCACCGACCTCGTCTAGCACACTCTTTCTTGCCGCGAGGAAGAAGCCTACAAGCATGTCGGTCTCTACAGCTTGGTCTTGGGTAAGGGCAATGTCGAGCGAGAACAGGTCGAGAGTATCGAGAGGCCCGCGAGTGTCGTAGGCCGGATTGATCCACTGGAAGTGCCCGCAGGCGTTGGTCAGGGGTCCGGCCATCGCAACTGAGCCAGACGACATGAGCGTCTCGATGAGTCGTATCAAGGCAACTCTTGGCACAACGACATCCGAGTTCGCAAAGATGACGACTGATCCGCTTGCAAGTGCAAGCCCGGCGTTGCAGCTTCCGGCAAACCCAAGGTTCTTCGCGTTTGTGATTACTCTTGTGTTCGAATAGCTGCTTGCAATGCTCGCGGCGTCATCTGGCGAGCAGTCGTCGACAATGATGGTTTCCGTTACTAAGTCTGCGCATCGCTCCAGTGAATCTAGGCAGTTCTTGAGTTCTGCCTTGCCACCGTAAAGCGGGATGACGACCGAGATGGACGGCCAGTTGGGCGGCACCTCAACCGTTTGAACCGGGACGGCAAGCCACTCTGCGTACGGGATTAGATCCTCGTGCAGTGGTACGCGCTCCGCGCGGCCATAAGCTTCCGGATGAGTCGGATGCAGATTCGTCATCGTTGGGTGCCAGGCCAGCCACTTCTCGCTGAACCATCCGGCCCCCACTTCGTGCTTGTGACTCCAGGAGTTAATCTTTTTTCTTATCCGCTGATCCGGCAGTCCGTAGCTGATGTGGTGGAGCAAGCCGTGCTCCTCCGTCAATGTAAGCGGTTTGCCGCCTTTGAAGTCGCGGATATATTCATGCTCGACCTCACGAAGGTCTAGCATGACGAGCGGCATCAGGCGCTCGCGAGGCTGGATGATATGCTCTGCATCGCGCCAGTAGGTGTTCATCGTGGCGTAAACGCGCTGCGCAAGGCCCGACGCCGCTACCGTCTTCAGCGAGGCTTTCAACTGTTTGCCGAGGACTTCGTCGCCATCGACGGTCACGAGGTTCGTGTTGCCTTCCGACTTCAATTCGCTATAGGCGTGACGTCGGTGGGTCGTTTCATCGGCCCAGTCGCCGGTTCGCACGATCGCCCCAAGCCGCTCCCCGATCTCGGCGCAACGTTGCCATTCGCCTGGCCGCCCGGTCCAGCTCAACTTGCTTACGTACAAGTACACCGGCCCTAATTCCTGGGCCGAAAGGATGACTGGTTCTAAGTACCAGTTGTCATCATGGCAACAGATGCAAGTCGGAATCATGATCTTCAGGCCCATTGTAGAGAACTTCTCGAATTTGCGCGAATTTCTCCGAAGGATGAGCGATGGGCGGTTTGTCTCCGGCGATATACGGCGGCCGCTCATACTGCAAGCCAAAATGGTCCATATACTCCCATTTGTTCATGCGCCGATTCGCGATCATTTCGTTGTCCACGCCAATCGTGTATACACCAAAGACGGTGTCATCAGGCATTGCCAAGATTTTTTGAACCGCCTCCTCATCCGTAGTGGATAGCCGTACTGCACGCAATCCAACCGCGAACGGCTGGAGACCGCCCCTCACGACAGTGAGTTGCGGTGGCGGCTCTGGGGAGTCGTCCATTTCGAAATCCTATCACATCTTTTGGCAGATCGCAAACCTGACCCTCCGTTTCTAGAACCGCCGAGCGGCCATTCGCATTTAGTTTTGCTAATTGGGAAATTTCCTCTATACTGGTGATGCACGGCGGACTGCGGACCTCCCGATTCGACTAGGGTCGTGGCGAGGATTTGCGAAGGCGCACGGGTTAATTCGATGTCGGTCACGAACTATTACACGGTTAACGGAGAGATCATCAGCGAATCGACGGATGGCGTTTATCTGGACTATTTGACCGACGCTCTCGGCTCCGTGACGGCAAAGGTTGACCAGAACTGTAACGTCGTGTCTACCGCGCGGTACAAGCCGTACGGCGATCTGCTGGCTGGCACTCAGTACAAACTGGGCTGGGTCGGCACTCTCGGCTACCGCAAGACGGGTCTCAAGTATTCCGGTGAATACATCCGAGCACGGCACTACTCGCTTGAGCAG
>JBBRML010000181.1:0-2228 GCA_038230855.1 Fimbriimonadales bacterium
CTTGGGGCTGCAGGATCGTTCAAGGAACTTGGGGATATGCTTGGACCACTGCTCATTGGTGTTCTATCGCAATGGTGGGGGCTGAGAACAGGCTTCCTTATTTGCGGGGTCATTGGGTTGGGAGGAATGGCGATTCTACGGACGGGGCTGCAAACTGATGTTGCCGAGATCCCGGAATAAACAGATCCGTTGCGAAATAGAGACGATTTTACGATTGAAAATGATTTCGGTGAAAGGTGACACTATGGACACATCTAAAACAACGGGGAAACAACGAGAAAAACACGCTGGAGGTGTAACGGGGTACTCGTAACTTAGCGCGGTTATTCCTTCCGGTTGGCCGACAATCCACCCGGAATCGTCAGCGTGGAATTAAGAGCGTTGCCTCGCCTTCAGGCGCACGTTATGATGTCGACCTGATGATTGGCGAAACCATCTTGCACTACCGCATCGTCGAAAAGCTGGGTGGCGGCGGGATGGGCATCGTCGACAAGGCCGAGGACACGCGCCTCGACGTCTTCGTCGCTCTCAAGTTCCTACCCGAAGACGTAGCCCAAGAGCGCCAAGCTTGACGTGTCAAAACCATGTGCTATTGGCGCACCTTTTTTACGATGGTCGGTCCTGCGTTCTTAAGAGGCTGTATCAAAACCTCAAGAACACACGCCGGCGGACTCAGTAAAGCTAAACGCATTACTATCCACTACGGCGTCAGTCGGGAGTGATTGAGGCCGCAACTGTTGCATGCTGAGTTGATTCGTTCCCGAGCATCAAACCTTGACGGCTTCGACGATTGACAACGGACTCTTGGTTGGGACGACGCGCGACAGCCGAAATCCCGCGCTGCGCAGCAGCCTTTTAAATTCGATCTTTGTCCGCTCGCGGCCCCGCGGCGTAAGCACCAGCATTTCCAGATCGAGGAGCTTGCCGTAATGCGGCACGTTGCCAGGAGGTACGACCGGGGCCACGATCAGCACCTTGCCCCGCGGCCCGAGCGCGCGGTGGCACGTCTGGAGGATCCGCGTCGCCGAATCGTCGTCCCAGTCGTGGATGATATGTTTCATGATGATTGCGTCGGCGCCCGACGGCAGCTCTTTGAAGAAGTCGCCGCTTTCAATTCGCACTCTGCCCATGATGCCGGCACGTGTGAACGTCGCGGTCGCTCCAGCGACAACATGTGGAAGATCGAAGAGCACGCCTCGCATCGTTTTATCGCGGCGCAGGACCGTGGCCAACAGAAGACCGTGTCCGCCGGCTACGTCCATCAGCGTCTCGACCCCCTTGAAATCGTAGGCATCGCACGTCACGCCGGCCTCTATGTTGCTGATTGAGGTCATCGCTTCATCGAAGACCGAGGCGACGTCTGGATTTTTTGCGAGATACTCGAAGATGGGTACGCCGAATACGTCATCGAAGGCGGGTAGGCCGGACTTCACGCTGTAGGCGAGGCGTCCCCAGGGGCGCCAGGTGCTGTCGTGAGCGGTAAAGTGCGCGTAGCCGGCAACGCTTTCAGGGTGATCGCGTCGAAGCAGTTGTCCCATTGGCGTCAGCTTGAACCGGCGATTCGCGGTTTCAGCAAACAGCCCGACGCTCGCGAGCGCCCTCAGCAGCCGATAGAGACCGTCTTCCGAGACTTCGGCCTCACGGGCGATGTCACTGCACCGGCGCGCTCCCTTCGCGAGCTGGTCAGGGACGCCGATTTCGACGACGGTGCCGACCGCCTGACTGATCCACTTGCCGATTACCATCTGGAAAAGGACGTCATATGGGCGCGCGGGACTTCGCTTCGGTCGGTACTTGGCCATAAAGCTCCTTCTGGTCGCCTCATTCTAATCCTAATCGCGTTGCACACATGGGGCGGGACGTGTTGTTCCCGGCGGGGGAGACTCGATTACCCGGTAATAGGGCGGAAGAGCTTGGCTGGGTTGACAGGGATTCCCGCAAAAAGGCCGGTGGGCGCAGGCAGCCGCCCTCCACGTCGCGATTGTTCCCGAGTCACGGGCAACCCGGAAGTAATTCTCAAGTCCTGGTAAACGCGCTAACCGGACATCTCTAACAGTGTCGGCCCTGTCAAATCTTTTTTGAGCACACGTCTCCATTCACTTCTGTGAGTGGTCTCTTGCTCGTTTTCTTCGACCTCTGCATCGACGACCACGGCTCGTTTGGTAATCTCTCGATCGGTTTCGGTCCGACCTAAACATCTCTTCGATCTGAACTTCGACCATGATTAC
>JBBRML010000182.1:0-2168 GCA_038230855.1 Fimbriimonadales bacterium
AAAGTCGTCGTCGTCACCACCGTCGTCGAGGAAGACTTTCTCAGCACCATCGAATCGGCCCCCACGAGGCTCACCTTCCCCGCCAAGGTGAAGAAGGCCAACCTGCAAGCCTTCCTCGCCGAATGGAACGCCAAGGAAGGTGCCGACGAGATGATCAAGGTGGGCGACAAGGAGATCGCATGCAAGGTCCGTTCCGGCTCTCAAACGGTTGAAGGCGGCACCGTTGATGCCAAGCTCTGCATCTCCGCCACCGTTCCCGGTGGCATCGTCTCCCACACCCGCACCACCAAGGACGGCGCCAAGCTCGTCGCTGAAACAACGACGACACTCGTCTCCTTCGCCGAAACCACCATCAAGAAGAAGAAGGGGAACTAAGCTCTTTCATTGGAAGCGAGGAGCACACCCGAGCGTGCGGTCGCGCCTTTGCGACACACCAGTGAGGGCAATGAAACTATGACGTTGCGGGTGCCGGCCGCGTCCGCAATCTGCCTGTGCCACGGTCGTCACCGCGCATGACCAGATCAACAGGAGGCATGCACGTCTTTGATGTCGGCGGGCCGAGCGTGAAGAGCACGAGCTGGGTGCGAGCGAAGTGATATTCGTAGTCGGGACACCCCGTAGAACATTCCCTCGTTAAATGGAAAAACTACAATTTTAACGAGCGGGAATGTTGACGGCGGTCGCCCGCAAACTCAAACCCGATTGGGCGCTCGTAAAGGCTCGCAGTATTTGCGGATCTCGCCGTGCGTCGCCGGTCGCGATGCCGCGGCGTATACCGCCCTGCCATAAAATCGAACGGCATCGGTCCGGCTCAGCGCGGCACGGTGAAGCGAATCATGCGGATTGACCGGTAACCCGACAGAGTCCGTTGGCGGGAACTTGGAGTAGCGGGTAAGTCGAACGCGCTGCCAAACATTTTTATGGCGGATAAAGGAGGTTTCGAAATCGACGGGAACGTGCAGCGTCGGCAATTGTGGCATCTCGCCAAAGCGCCGGCCCCGTGAGGGTTGCCGGCCGCGCTTGAGCAGACCTGTCCGCGGACACACATACAGGCGAGGATAGCGCCACGATCCCGTGAGCGGAACAAACGGGCCCCACTTCGTCGATTCACAAAGCACGCCGTCGATCTCGACGACCTGGACGGCGACGTAGTCGAACACGTGATCGCGCACATGATCTTGCACCACCGAATCGCGGCTCAGATTCGCGCAAATCTCGGCAAACACTTTGCTCCACGGCCGACCGACTTGCTTGAAAAGGTATCGCCGCAAGGGAGCCAGATGTTCATTGAACGACTTGTCGGTCTTCCCGGTGCGTTCACGCTTTGGCTGTTCGTCGGCAGCAATTCGCTGCATCTGGCGCCGGTAACCTTTTCGGTGCCCGCGCATCCCCGAACCGTAGCGCGGGCGTTCGACGATCACTTTGGCCATATCGCTACGCACGGTAGTTTCCTCTCGAAAAAAGATGCGCCAGTGGTCGAGGTGGGAGTCGAACCCACAAACAATCACCACCCTCTCAAGATGGCCGCTTTGCCAAATTTGCGTACTCGACCGGGTCAGGGGTCAGGAATCAGGAGTCAGGAATCAGTAGCGCGGGCGGGATTCGAACCCACACTTACCAAGGTTTGAGCCTGGCCGCTCTGCCAATTGGCGTACCGCGCCGAGGTTGAATTTTCTGACGCCTGACCACTGACCCCTGATTCCTGATACTGCCTGGAGTGGGACTCGAACCCACATTCGCTCGCTTTTAAGGCGAACCGCTCGGCCGATTGGCGTATCCAGGCGGCAACCCCGGGGGCCGGAATCGGACCGGCGTCTCCTGGGTCAAAGCCAGGCGCGTTGCCATTACGCCACCCCGGAAGAGTGGTCAGAGTAGGAATCGAACCTACATAGGCGAAAGCCGACGGGTTTACAGCCCGCCCCCTTTTCCATTCGGGCATCTGACCAGGTGAATCGGTTCGGCAGAAATCGAAGCTTCACCTGCAACTTGAACCGGCGGACCGAAAGCTCCCCAGGAAGGACTCGAACCTTCGACATTCTGCTTAACAGGCAGACGCTCTACCAACTGAGCTACTGGAGAATAGCATTGAGTGCTCGCGAGTATTACGCGAGCAACGACCACGTGTGACAGTTTTTATTCGTGTGGGGTCGGAGGGAGTCGAACCCTCA
>JBBRML010000183.1:0-2029 GCA_038230855.1 Fimbriimonadales bacterium
CGAAAGCTCCGCGAAGCGGAAACCCTCGACGAACGCCGAAAGCACCGACGGAACCACGCGCGATTTTCCCGATACCCAAGGTCAATTGACGATGGCATTCGAGATGAGCCATCAACGCCGCAACCCAGATGTTCGGATCGTTGCAAATGCGGCGGATCTCTTCCTGCATCCATTCAATCTCGGAAGCATTAAAAACGCCGTTTGAGATCGTCTTGCCATACGGCAGCGAATCAAGCCTGATCGTCCGGTCCGGATTCCCTGGGAACGCAGCTGGCGCGAGCGGTGGCACTCGGCCAGGACCACCGGTCGCGTTGAAGTCGTCGGTCACCGCAGAAATCGTGCCAGATGTCGCGGCATAGGCGCAAGACTACGCATGAGGTTATGGGCGAGAGCTCTCGATGCGCCCGATCGCGAATCCATAGGCGTGAACGACAATGGCGGAGTTCACGGACTCGGGAATGACTACGCCACGCTGGCCAAAAATGGCAAAGACAATCGCGACCTCTTTCAACTCCATCTGATCAACATCATCATGGCCTCGATGGGAGCAGTCGCAGCGAGCAACCTCACCGTCCAGTTCCACACCATCGACGGCAACGATCTGTGCCGAGTCCATGTCCGACCCAGCGGGTTCCCCGTCGATGCCACTGTGACCCTCGTCGACAAGAACAATCAACACATCAAATAGACTGCATTCTTCATCAGAGTCGGCAACGGCACAAAGCAACTCGACGCCAACGAGAATGCGAAGTATGTGACGAGCAGGTGGTCGTCTTGAGGCAGCAACGACAAACCAAAATGCGATGAAGATCCCGACACCCATAGCGAAGGCGGTGCGCACGACGATCCGGGAAGTGCGAACCACGGCGCTATCTGTGACGATAGATGGCGGTGCCGTCGCGAGTCACGATGTCGCGTACGCTCTCGCCGCGTTGGCTCACGGTGCGATGTTGCTTGAAAGACTCTTGGCAGAAATCGAACACGGCGATGAACTTGTTGCTCGCCTCATAGCACGAGCACAGGTCGAAGCGATCATGATCACGATGTATCTCACATACGGACGGGCCGAAGCTCTTGAGACCCTCGCCGGTGCCTACAAGCGGGTACTAAGCGCCCAATCTTCTGGGCTCAATAGGGCCGACACGAGAATCGCAATGCGGGCCGCAAAGATGGGACACAGCGCACCTCGACAGCCGCTTTCAATTGACATGTCGGAAATCATCAAGCGACACGACAATGTCAAGACAGCGAAGCTCAACTTCGAAGAAATTGGGAAGAGGCTCGAAATCCTCCTAGAGGAACGCGGCGAATTTTCGGAAACTGGTGGCACGATGTACGAACTTGTCTACCGCCTTCTGTCCAATCATGGCGCGCACTCCAACCTTTGGGTTCTCGATCAGTATCTTCGTGTCGACGACGATTCCGGTTCCATCGCCGTCGTACCTGAAAGTGATTCTTCACCGATGTCTGAGGCGATGGTTCGCGGGGGCGCTGTGATGCTCCTCATGGCGGCACAAGGCGTGTTTGAAAGGTTTGGCATGGAAGTGGCGAGCTTTGAGAAACTGCGTGCCGCATTGGATTTGTAGCCTTGCGCGATACGCGTTCGATCAGCCCTGCGGCTTGCGCTCGGATGCATGGGAACATCCCTTCAGAAGCGACCGCTCTCGTGCCCGGGTCGTGCACAAGTCCAACCGGCGATGACGACCTAGCAGTCGAATTTCTACAACTTGGCGACATTGTTCCCCCAGATTCCGCGTGTCCCAAATTCCCTGTGCCCCCGAAGCGAGCGAAGCAGGATGCGTTCACGAAACGCCAGCAAAGGCCCCGTTCCGTTGGGGTTGCCGGATATGAACAAGTACGACAATTCGATATCAAACCGAAGATGCACGACGACCTTCCTGATCGCTTCAAACCCCCATTGGCCGACTCAAGATTTGCGGGTCTCCACTACCGGCTGAACCGACGGGACCGACCGGTTGAGGACTCTCAACCGTTGCATTCAGAGCCCTTGATTGACGGACGTGCCCGA
>JBBRML010000184.1:0-1938 GCA_038230855.1 Fimbriimonadales bacterium
GAGAACGAAGCGCGCGGATCTCATCATGGCCTGGCTGCAACAGCAGTCCACTCGCGAGAGGCCGGATACATTTAGGCGGACTGCCATCGTCGGAGCGACAACGAACCCTTGCCCGGGCGGGGCAGGTCATACATTTTTTGATGCGATGTCCTTCAGCATGGCATTGTCCAGCATCGTCTCCGCCAGCAGCTTCTTCAGCCGCCGGTTCTCGTCCTCCAGCGAGCGCAGCCGCTTGGCCTCCGACACATCGAGGCCACCGTACTTCGCCTTCCACTTGTAGAACGTCGCGCTGCTGATCCCGTGCTTGCGGCAGACATCAGCTGTCGCCGCACCCGCTTCATGCTCCCGCAGGAGCCCGATGATCTGCTCTTCCGTAAACCGAGCCTTCTTCATCCGCCTTCTCCTATCGAAGACGAATTCTACCCAAAAATGGAGAAGTTTCAGGGGCTCAGATCAGACGCGCTCGAGTTCGCGCGTGAAGAGTGGCGTCTCGCGCGTGCGCACGGCTTCGACGACCTCGGGCGACAGGCCGGCTTCGAGGGCGAGGCGGACATGGACGTAGAATTCGAACTGCGCCTTGACGGCGCGGTCAACTCATCGCGTCAAGCCCGCTTTCCACGCGAAGGTCGGCATATACGCGCCGGAAATCTTTCATGATCGATGGATTCCGATCGATTAAGTCTTCTCTGTAATTTTCTATGAAAAAAGATGGGGGTGCGAAGCTAACTCCCCACCTGTTTCTGCCAAATACCCATTTGGCAGAAACACGACTATCGAGAACATCGAACAATACAAGTGGTACATCGACGATATATTGGTTGTTCTCAGAAATCGCCAAGGCGACATCATTGCCCAAGAGGAAGGCGCCCTTGGGGAACGAGATGCCAAGTACAACGTATTTCTTTCCCACCGTAACCATGTATCGGCCGAGCCCTTCGTACCTAATTTCTAGTGCGGCAGCCTGTTCAGGAGTCGGATCTAGCGCCCTACATATTGCAATCACCTGACCTCCTCATTTGCTTTACCCGTGACTGGTGTATTTATATTGAAGCAAGAAATGCACCTGTTTAACGAGTTGGAACAAGCGCATTAGTGACACTAGGTCACAGACTCATTAAATCGCATCCATATTCGGATTGAGGCGAGTTTGACGGATGCGAGGAAGTTGTCGTCGCGCTTGTCGTAGCGTGTTGCGATGGCTCGGAAGTGCTTGAGTTTATTGAAGAAGCGTTCGACCAGGTTGCGTTGACGGTATAGCCAAGCGTCGAAGGGCGGTGGCTCGAGCCTCTGTGGCATGGGTTTGACGTTGGCCGTGGCGCCGCGCGCAGCGAGGGTCTGGTGCAGGGCATTGGAATCGTAGGCCCGGTCAGCGAGCAGGACGTTGCCGCGATGGACCGTGCCCAGCATGTCTTGAGCGCTGCGCCCGTCGTGGGCCTGGCCTTCGGTGAGCTTGAGCAGGATGGGCAAGCCGTAAGTATCGACGAGGGCGTGGATTTTGGTCGTCAGCCCGCCGCGCGAGCGGCCCATGCAACGGGATCGCGTCGCTTTTTTTTACCGTTTGCAGCGTGCTGGTGAACACGGACGGACGAGGAGTCGATCATCTGGATATCGCCGTCATAAGCCTTTGAAACGGCGTCCAGAATGCGATCCCATACTCCCGCCTTGCGCCACCGATTGAAGCGGTTCACGCAGGTCGTGTGAGGGCCATAACGGTCCGGGATGTCGGCCCACGGCGCGCCGGTGCGAAGCCGCCAGAATATGCCGTTCAAAACCCGTCGGTCGTCGACACGGGCAACCCCGCGCGGCTTGTTCGGCAACAACGGCGCGATCACCGACCATTCGAAATCCGTCAGATCAAAACGAGCCATCCAAACCTCCTGCTTCGGGAGATTGAATCAGCTCCTGACCCGTTTGAGAATCACGTTTATGGGTCTATGA
>JBBRML010000185.1:0-1909 GCA_038230855.1 Fimbriimonadales bacterium
TACCTGATATTTGATAGTTTGAACTTTTCTTGGAGCTGGGCCGGGCATCGGGAAAGTGAATGCAGAATTAGACGGAACTTTGTCGAGCGAAATGCGCGTCAGTCCCTTTTCAGCTTTCAGCATCTCGTCGAGACGTCGCTTCCGCTGATTCGTGTATTGAGTAAACTGCTTTGCAAACTCGCTCATAAAAGCCAACGTTTCGCGATAGACGGGACTTGTCGCGTCCATTTCGCGCTTTGTCGTACTCCATGGAAGTAGCGCGGGGTCGGTGGCATCGATGCTCGCCCAGCCGATGAAACCGCTGTATTGTGAATGCCAGGCGGGGACACCCACGGTCTTCCAACCTGTTCTCGTGGTCTTGTCAGCAGCCAACACGACGCGATCATTGCACGAGACGTACCAACCCCAGTCTTCGATTGGATACCGCTCGTTTGCGGTATCATCGGAAGACGTCGGAGGGACACGCATCATTCCCGCGATGATGTCAACTGACACCTTCTTTGCGCCGACCGGAACTGAAAACCTCTTCCTCGCGGGCATGATCAGCTTGTTCATCAAAAGAAACAGTGAACGAGCTGTTACAACTCTGCCATTGACCTTAATAACGAATCCTCGTTGTAAGAATCGCGCGTAGTCCCGCGCGATTGTTCTCTCCATGTTGTATTGAAATGATGTGGAGCCAAGGGTATCGCCGACTCCTTCGTTCAGTCGCGAGACCGTCACACTCGTGCCAACATGGGCCCGAGTACTAAGGCGTTTTAGTGGGAAATCCCAGTTTTCTCTTACGGCCGCCCATGCCCCTACGCTAAAATCGACGATGAATTCATCCGTGAGTGTCCGCGACCTCACCGCAACATGATCGCCCAGTTTAAAAACCGCACGCTTCATGCCGATGCCGTAAAGACCGATTCCGTGAGATAGTGCCTGCTGGGGGCTCTTCTCGGGTCGACCGAAATGAAATGCGTAGTTTTGCGCAACTGGTATCGAAATGCCGCCGCAATTGTCCTCCAGGGAGAATTTCTTGTCGTCTAGCGTGATATGGGCCCAGAAACTCTTGAGCGATTTGATCTTGCCTGCTGAACGTTGCGCGCCGTCAATTGAGTTATCGAGCAAGTCTAGAATGCAATCTTCGAGCGTTATGTCCTTTGTAATCATGGAAACGAAGAACTGTTTCGAGGGGGATCCATATGCGCGAAGCAGTTCTGCAGGAGCCGATTTCTTGGTCATTGCGTTCCTCGTAGGAGCGGCGGCCGGAAAGCCCTAGTCGATCAAGGGTGGATAGCCGCTGCTCGGCACGCAAGGGCGGTTCATGTGACGCGCGATACTGGCGCGAAATGGTCGCATCGGAAGTGCCGACGAGAACTGCGCTTGATATGCGGCACGCTTCGCTTATCGAGCTGACAGCTCCGCCCGCGGTATTACATGGTTAGGGCTCTCGCGGTGGCACCGGCCTCACATTCGGAGTTCAGGCTTCGACGCATTTAGGCCACTCTGGCGGCCGAACAAAGTTGCGTCTAAGATCGGCATCATCGCCTGGTCATTTCCGGCAGGTGGCGTACCGCTGACTTGCTCGTCGTCGCACGCATTCTTGAGGAACTGTCATGAATATTGTTCGGATCGCTTTTCTCGGAATGTGCATTTGCTCCACGGCATGCCTCTCAGGAAGTCTACACTACAATCAACCGCTGATCGCCAGCGCTCCGGTCGCGCCGATGACGATTGGCAAACCTCGAGCGGAGATCTGGAAGTCTGTCGTTCCAAAGGTCGGTCAATCGTTTTTCGTCATAAACAATCTTGACCAGAGTTCTGGATTGGTGAACGTGAGCTATTCCGGAGATCCGGAAGTATTCGTGGATTGCGGTCGGATTATTTCCGTTGTGACAAACGCGCGAGGTACGAGGACCTACGA
>JBBRML010000186.1:0-1767 GCA_038230855.1 Fimbriimonadales bacterium
AAATCGAAGACCGAGCTATCGATATCGCGGGCTTTTCAGAGGAGCAGCAGGCGGTCTTACAGGGCGAGGGCCCGACCACCCAAATTCGCTACCGTATGGCTTGGGCACGGTCTTATCTCAAGGTGGTTGGCGCACTGGAAAATAGCGCGAGGAGCGTGTGGAGCATCACGGAATACGGACAGAGCTTGAATGAGTCAGACATGGCTGCGATTCCCGCACGTGCTCGGATCATCTCTGCGCGAAACAAGCGCCAGTTCTCGACTGATAAAACTGGGGACGATCCCGAATCAGCGATTGTCACCCCGCCTGCTGAGTCTGCCAAGGCCTTTGCGAGCACGAACTTTGAGGAATGGCGAGATAAGTTGCTCGTCGTTATCCAGTCCATGCCTCCGGACAAATTTGAGAAGCTCGGCCAGCGCGTCTTACGAGAGTCAGGGTTCACTCAGGTCCAGGTCACAGGTAAAACCGGCGACGGCGGTATAGACGGCATAGGGGTTCTGCGCATCGCTCTTTTGAGTTTTCATGTCTTCTTCCAATGCAAGAGGTACAGGGGCAGTGTGGGGGCCGGTGACATCCGCAACTTTCGCGGAGCGATGATGGGCCGAACGGATAAGGGCCTATTCATTACGACTGGCAGCTTCACCCCCGACGCCAAGCGAGAAGCCACAAGAGACGGCGCACCCGTGCTTGACCTCATTGATGGCGAAACCCTCTGCACCATCCTCAAGGATAGAGGCTTAGGTGTGAGCACCCGACAGGTGGAAGAAGTGAACATCGATGCTGACTGGTTTTCCACCATTTAGACGTTAGGACATAGATGTGGATTTTGACCTGTCCCCCGAAAACTGGTCCACGGATTATGAGTGTCGAACCAATGTTGAGCATTAGAGGCTCATTCCAAATCGTTAGAGCGTGTTATGGACTTTCGCCGAAGAAGCCCCATGTTGTGAGGAGCATCGTGCGAACAGATCGATTCTTTTGAGCGGAGAGCGAGGCCCGTGGGTCATTGACCTTCGAACGTGCTCCGATCGGCCATCGATGTGCGGCGATTAACGCCAACAAGCTGCGAATCATCGGTCTCGCGTCGCTCTAACCTTCCGAAAAGTTCATAACACGCTCTAGCTATTGGTCATAGGTCGCCAATAAGATCGCGCAGTGTGCGCAATCGTTCTGGCGATGGATTGAATTCACCGCGCTTGAGCCGCCGCACGGTTCGCTCGTTGTACCCCGTTGCCTCGGCGATTCGCTTCGTCGGAATCGTGCGCAGCTTTCGCACGAGATCATCAAACTCCGAATCGTGATACTCGAGCGTCCGCTCCGCGTCATCGATCACGCCCGCCTCATGCTCGTCGAGCTCGTTGCCCTCCTTGCCGACGTGCTTGATCCGCGTCGCGACTATAGGCAAATCGGTGAGCAGACCGCGCGTCCAGGGCTGGCATGGCATGCCGTCGGGCCCAGCAACTTGCGCTCCAGATGTCGGTCATGCGTTTGAATCACGTCGGCGTAGATCTTCGGCGTGAAGTCAATTCCCGCCTGATAGCAGCCATCGCTCGGCGCGTGGCGGTCGACAAAGCGGCGACGCTCGCCCGCTGGTGATCACCGCCGCGCTGCCTGTGTTTTACGGCGTCACCAGTGAAGGTTGGTCCCCTTCCCGGAACTGTCGCCGGCGTCCACCGGATCACGCCGACACGGACCCTCCCTAAAGAATCCCTGGAACCTCGCCGGAAACACTTGCCTCCTCCGTTCGAAATCGATTCGACTTCGAAT
>JBBRML010000187.1:0-1733 GCA_038230855.1 Fimbriimonadales bacterium
GTACGAGCTGTTTTGCGAACTCTGCCCCGCCACGGTCGGTTGCGCCAACTGCCTGCACTTCATGATCAAGGTCTTCGATCGCATCGGCGATCATCGCCGTCGCGACGCCTGCTTCTGCCGACTGCTCGAACTAACCAAGGTCCAGGAATCGGCGGAGCTCGAAGCCCATCAAACGATAGCCCTCAATCACAAAGCGGAGTAACGATGGAAGCACTGCGACTACTGCTAAGTAGACCCGCAGAATGAATTAGGCTGCGCGTTTTCGGTTTTTGGTGTGGATTTTACCGGTAACGTCATCGTGGTCGAACATAAATCCCATTTGTTCTCGATTGCCGGTCATGCGTCGCACTCCGGTTCGGAAGGCGTGGACGAGATCGTCCAGAGTGGTGTAGAGGACATTGGCCAAGACCGTGCGTTTCAAGTGCCCCCACAGGCGTTCAATCAGGTTCAGACTCGGACTGTACGGTGGTAACCAGAACACTTCCATCTGATCACGATGGTCTGCCAGCCAGGCCTGCACGGCTTGTGTCGTGTGAAAGCGCCCATTGTCGCAAACCAAGCGGAGCCGACGTCCGGCGTAGGTTCGCGTCAGCACGATCAGGAAGGCTAAGAACTCCGCTCCGCATTTGGTGTCGGCCAGGGTGTAAGTCAGTTTGCCCGTCCGATAGTCGACGCCGCCGTACACCACTTTCTTTTGGTTCTGTCCCGGCGCCGGGACCTCAGGCTGCTGGCCGACGCGCGCCCATTGCCGTGCTAAGGCTGGATGGCGGTGAATCTCGACCTCGTCCTGGAAGATCAGCACTTCGTCAGCGTGCGGTTGGAGGGCCTTTTTTTGAGTCGTTTGAGCTGGCGGCGAGCCCGCTCGTAGGCCACCTCGTCTCGTTTGCCCTTCATCGTGTGCTTGGGACGCTGATACGAAAAGCCTTCGTCACGCATGACGCGACCGAGTTGGTCGTCGCTCAGTGTGACGCCCGTCGTCCGTTTCAGGTGTTGCGACAATCGTGCCAGCGACCACACGCTGAAGCCGTAACCCAACGATTGCGGCGGTGTCTCGACGGCTTGGCGCAAAGCTGTTCGGTATTCGACGGTAGCCCGCGAGGGTCGACCAGGCGAGGCTTGCGGCACGAGCCCCGCCAATCCACGCTGACGATATCGCCGCCGCACATTGTCAACCGTAGCCGGAGAACAGCCCAGATCGTGAGCAATCACCGTCTTGGAATTGCCTGCCGCCGACAGCAGGATGATCGTTGCATTGCGAAAGACCTTCGCATCGCGAGCCGACGATCGGAATTCGTCCAACGCATCCCATTGCTTACTCGAAAGCTTCCTACGTGCCATCGTGACCTCCGTGTCGCGAGAACCCCCTTCTCGACACAGAGTCTAACCAAAATCAACCACCAGCTTAATTCCAACTGCGGGTCTACTTAGTTGTTAACTTTTGGACAGATCGAACCTTCACATGCATTTTGTTCGGCAACTGAGATGGTGCCAACGGTTCTAACAACGCTCCGCGGATAACTCCGCCATGGAATAGGACTCGGGGCGCCAATACGGATCGCAAAATCAGTCATTCAGCCCTGACCTGTCAAAAAGAGTAGCCCCGCGAAGTTAGCCGCAACGCGTGGCGGAGCGAGTGGCGCGGTCTAAGACTTGACAATATTTGTTGACAAGGTAATTAGAGTTGGCGAGTGCTGAGTAACGCCCGAGGTTATTCGTCGTCGTTAAAGTCGACA
>JBBRML010000188.1:0-1542 GCA_038230855.1 Fimbriimonadales bacterium
AGCTTGAGGGTTACACCTTTGGGGACGAATGCGCCAAAACTCTGACCCGCACTGCCCTGGAAGTGGAGCTGAATGGTGTCTTCGGGTAAGCCATGCCAGTGGCGTTTAGTGATTTCGTTACCCAAAATGGTGCCGACTGCGCGGTTCACATTCTGGATAGGCAGCGTAGCTGAGACAGATTCGCCCGTCTCGATCGCTCCTTTACACAAATCCAGCAGCGTCGTGATGTCAAGGGATTTGTCGAGTCCGTGGTCTTGAGGAATCTGACAATAGCGACCCACATCGTCGCCGACTTCTGGCTGATAAAGGATTTTCGAGAAATCGAGTCCTTTTGCCTTCCAGTGTTCGACGGCTTGCTTGGGTTCGAGAACGTCGGTGCGTCCGACCATTTCGTCGATCGTGCGAAAGCCGAGTTTTGCCATCAGTTCACGAACTTCTTGCGCGATGAAGGTCATGAAGTTAACCGTATGAGCCGGGTCGCCTGTGAAGTTCTTTCGCAGAAGTGGATCTTGGGTCGCGACTCCAACCGGACAGGTGTTGAGGTGACACACGCGCATCATGATGCAACCCAGAGTCACTAGAGGAGCCGTCGCGAATCCAAATTCCTCAGCGCCGAGCAGAGCAGCAATCACGACATCTCGCCCGGTTTTCATCTGTCCATCCGTTTCGACGACGATGCGGCTACGAAGGTTATTGAGAACCAGCGTTTGGTGAGTTTCTGCGAGTCCGAGTTCCCACGGTAAGCCAGCGTGTTTGATCGAGGTTTGCGGGGATGCGCCCGTGCCTCCGTCAAAGCCGGAAATCAGCACCACATCGGCGTGAGCTTTGGCAACTCCGGCAGCGATCGTGCCCACTCCCACTTCTGACACGAGCTTGACGCTAACTCGTGCGGCTCGGTTGGCGTTTTTCAAATCGTGAATCAACTCGGCGAGGTCTTCGATCGAGTAAATATCATGATGCGGCGGCGGCGAAATCAGCCCGACTCCGGGAGTCGAGTGACGGACTTTGGCAATCCAGGGATAGACTTTTTTGCCCGGAAGCTGTCCGCCTTCGCCCGGTTTCGCGCCCTGTGCCATCTTGATTTGCAGGTCTCGCGCTTGAGACAGATAGAGACTAGTGACTCCAAAGCGACCGGATGCGACTTGCTTAATGGCACTGTTCTTCGAGTCGCCCTGATCGTTCGTCCAGGTATAGCGATCGGGATCTTCACCACCTTCGCCTGTGTTGGACTTGCCGCCAATGCGGTTCATGGCGATCGCTAAGGATTCGTGGGCTTCTTGAGAAATCGACCCGTAGCTCATCGCACCCGTTTTGAACCGTTTGGTGATGGACTCAATGGATTCCACCTCCTCGATCGGGATCGATTCGCGCTGCTTAAATTTCAGCAGTCCGCGTAGGGTATAGTGCTTTTGACCTTGCTCATTAACTTGGGATGCATATTGCTTGTTAGCGTCATATCTTCCGCTACGCACCGCCTTTTGCAACGTGTGAATCGTTTCGGGTCTAAATAGATGCGACTCTCCTTCTTTACGCCATTGATAT
>JBBRML010000189.1:0-1509 GCA_038230855.1 Fimbriimonadales bacterium
AGCGTCGCGATCAGATGCAGGCTGGAAGGCCCGCCCGGCGTCGCAATGGGACCTTTGCTGACCCTGTACTTCCGCAAGCCTGGAATCTTCTTGGCGATCGGGACATGGGTTTCGAAATAGTATTTGTCGAAGGCTGCGGGGTCCTTTGGCATTTTATAAAGCACTACGAGGTCAGCCATTGCGTTTCTCCATTGGGTTTATTGGCCAGATATTCTGATACGTACAGGCTAGTGGATGAAATCTGACATTTGAGTCCTTTTGGGATTCCGTTTGAGACCATCGCGTGCGAATCTGGGGCATGCGCAAGGGAATATCGATCACTGTTTCGCGGTCCGATCAACGGCGACTTCAGACGTTGGTGGCGGACCGCAACGCTGCACAAAAGCAGGTTTGGCGCGCTGAAATCGTGCTGCTCACCGCCGACGGGGTGGGCACTAACGAGATCATGCGACAGACGGGCAAGTCAAAAACGTGCGTCTGGCGCTGGCAAGAGCGCTTCATGGAAGAAGGCTTTGAGGGGCTTCTGCGCGACAAGACGCGTCCCTCGCGCATCGAGTCGCTCGGGGCAGATGTCGCTGAACGCGTCATTGCCTTGACGCTGACGGATCCTCCAGTCGAATCCACTCACTGGACCGGCGCCATGATGGCGGAGGCGATTGGCGTCAGCGTCAGTTCGGTGCAGCGGATCTGGCGCGCCCATGGGCTCCAGCCGCATCGGGTTCGCCAGTTCAAGCTTTCGAACGATCCGAAATTCGTGGACAAGCTGCGCGATGTGGTGGGCCTCTATGTCGACCCGCCGGCGCACGCCATCGTTCTGTCGATGGATGAAAAGAGCCAGATTCAGGCGCTGGATCGCACTCAACCTGGCCTTCCTTTGAAGAAGGGACGCGCTGGAACGATGACCCATGACTACAAGCGCCACGGCACCACGACGTTGTTTGCCGCGTTAAACGTACTCGACGGGACCGTGATCGGCCGCAATATGCAGCGCCACCGCCATCAGGAGTTCATTCGCTTCCTCAACGCCATCGAAGCCGAGGTCCCGAGAGGCAAAGCCGTGCATGTGGTTCTCGACAACTACGCCGCCCACAAACATCCCAAGGTGCGCCGATGGCTCGACCGACACGAGCGCTTCACCTTCCACTTCACGCCGACATCGTGTTCGTGGCTCAACGCCGTCGAAGGCTTCTTCGCCAAACTCACCAGGCGGCGATTGAAGCGCGGCGTCTTCGTCTCGGTCGTCGACCTACAAGCCGCCATTAATCGCTTCGTTATCGAGCACAACACCAAGCCTAAGCCCTTCACCTGGACCGCTGATCCTGACAAAATCATCCGAGCCGTCAGACGCGGGCACCAAGTGTTAGATTCTATCCACTAGCACTACTTTGGCAGAATTTGGCGATTGATTGGCGAAACTGGATTCCCGAATCAGATTTTCAATGATTCATGGATGGTCGGCTTTGGAGGGCTGACCATGGTGGGCACGAAGTCGAAGTGGGAAGACGAGCT